>CANRFT010000029.1 GCA_947629955.1 uncultured Oscillospiraceae bacterium | reverse complement strand
CGACGCCTCCCACGAGCTGAAAACGCCGCTGACGGTGATCCTCACCAACGCGGAGCTTTTGCAGTCCCCGGACTGCGACAGGGAGAGGCGCGCCCGGTCCGCGGACAGCATCCTCGCCATGTCCCGGCAGATGCGGGGGCTGGTGGAGGAGCTGCTGGAGCTGGCGCGGGTGGACAACGGCGCGATCCGGGCCGCCATGACCTCCGTCGATCTCAGCCTGCTGGTCTCCGACGCGCTCCTGCCCTTTGAGGCGCCATACTTCGAGCGGGGACTGGAACTGGAGAACGAGCTTGAGACGGGCGTGACGGTCCACGGCAGCGAGGCCCATTTGCGGCAGGTGGCGGAGATCCTGCTGGACAACGCCCTGAAATACTCCGACGCCCCCGGCAGGGTGTCGGTGGCGCTGAGGCGGGAGGGGCGGCGCTGCCGGCTGTCGGTATCCGGTCCCGGCGCGGCCATCAGCCGGGAGGACCTGACCAACATCTTCAAGCGATTCTACCGGGTGGACCAGGTCCGGCGGATGGATCACAGCTACGGATTGGGGCTGTCCATCGCCCAGCGCGTCGTCCAGGAGCATCACGGAAGGATCTGGGCCGAGAGCGGCGGCGGGGTGAACACGTTTCTCGTGGAATTACCGGTCATCTCATAAGGCGAGGGGACGGCAATGCCGTCCCCTCGCGCTGTACTCTGATTGAAGAAGCAACTGGGCATATTTCAGTATCTTCCCGCCGATCCCTCACTCCCAGCCGCACACCGCCCGGCCGGACACCGCATCCTGCCACAGCCGCAGGCCGGGGGTCTCCACCGCCCGGATCATCCCGGCGAGCGCCGGGGCGTCGGGGCAGATCGTTTGGAACAGGTCCGGCAGATCGTTCAGCGCCTCCGGCCGGTAGACCAGCGTCTTCTCGTTGTTCCACACCGCGCCGTATAAGATCTCGGCCTCCACCAGGTCCTGGAACATATGGCTGCCGTAACTCAGCTCGGGCTGATAGCCCGCCCGGGCGTCAGATACCTCGCACACGGCGGTGCAGCCCACGATCTCCGCGAAGCTCACCGGCACCCCCAGCTCCGGGGAGGAGGTCCCGATCCGCCCCGGCGTGAGAAGCAGCACTTTTTTGCCCTTCTCCTTGAAGTAGTGGTTCACCCGGCCCACGGCCGCCGCCGCGTCGTACTTCCGGGCGTAGGGGTAGCGGTAGTACATCTCCGGGTCCACCAGCGCCACCGCATCGATGTCCCGCACCCCAGAGGGGCCCATGGAGGAGTCCGCAAGGTCGAACAAAGTCTCCCGGAGGCGCAGACGCCCGATGTCCACCTGTTCCCCCTCCCGGCCCAGGTAGAGGGGGCGGCACTGGAGCAGGTTGACCACGAAGTCCCCGCCCTCGTCCAGGTTCACGGCGTACTCGATGTCCACCGGGCTCTGGTAGACCCGCTCCAAGGTCTTCAGCAGGCGGCGCATCATGCCGGTGAAGTCTCTGTTCTCCAGCAGCCGCTGGCAGTTGACGAACCACACGTCCTGATTGGAGCCCCGCTGGCGCAGCAGGCCCTCCGCCTCCCAGTCGTGCTCCATCACCTGATTGAGATACCACCGGGGCAGGTCGGGCAGCAGCAGGTCCGCCGGCATCTCCCGGATCTGATCGGTCTCCCGGTCCAGAGCGTCCACCCAGTGCTGGGAGAACCGGTGCTTCTGGGCGGAGGTGGTGTAGATGGTGGCCGCCGGCCGGTCCAGATTGGCCAGGCGCGGGTAGTCCTCCCGGGTGCGGTCCACCGCACGGGTGCCCAGGCCCATCACCAGCCGCAGCATCCCCGCCGCCGGGTCCATGTCCCGGTACCACTTGTAGGCGCTGTGGCTGTACCCCACCCCCGCCGCGCCGGGCATGAAGTACCGCCCGTACCAGGAGCCGGACACCCGCTGGACCAGAATGGCCATCTGCTCGTCCTTGTCCTCCAGCTCCCGCAGGCGGCGGTACTCCAGGGCGGATACGTCCATGGTGCTGGCGTACACCCGGCGCACCGCCTGCTCGAAGGCCTCCAGCCGCTCCTGGGGCCCGCCCTGGTTGACGCAGAACACCGACTCGTACTTCCCCGCGAAGGCGTTGTGGAAGCCGTCCTCCAGGAAGCTTGAGGAGCGCACGATGATGGGGCTCTGGCCGAAATACTCCAGCATGGTCAGGAACTGCTCCCGGATCTTGGCCGGAAAGGTGCCGGTAAGCAGGTGCCGCTTCAGCTCCTCCGCCGCGGTGAAATACTCCGCCCCAGTGCGCTGGCGGATGCGCAGCCGCCAGCAGTCGTTGGACACGATATAGGTGTAGTACACGTCGGAGCCGATGTACCAGGAGTCGTGGGGTTCGCTGTGGGCCTCCATGTCGACCGGCAGCTCGGTCTCGGCGATCTTCCTTGCCAGCAGCATCCCGCAGGACTTGCCGCCCACCGCCCCGCTGCCGATCATCCGGTCCCGGAGGGCAAAGTAGTCCCTCGGGTGGAAATAGCGGCGCACCAGCTCCCGCAGATGATCGTCCCTGGTCATCATGCTGGCGATGAGCTGGCCCTCGGTCCCGGCGCTCAGGCCGCCGTCTTGAGTGTATTCCACGCGGGCGGCGCTGAAAAACCGGTCGTAGCTGTCATAGTTCTGGTCCTGATTCGCCGCCTCCATCCGCTGGAGGGCCTGATAGTAGCGGCTGGTGCCCACCCCGTCCCGGACGGTGGAGAACGCCCCGGTCCGGGTGTCGAAGCAGTGGGGCAGGAACATCCGGTCGGAGTACCGGTTCCACACCTTGAGGGGGTGGAGATAGACGTACCGCCCGGCGGAGCACACGTCCAGCAGGAGCTGGGTGGTGTCCCGGATGCGGGCCACCGCGTCGAAAGAGTGGCGGCCCCGGATCAGGGGAAAGTAGGCCACCGTGTCCAGCTCAAACAGGTAGGGGCAGGTGACCCGGAAGAAGTTGCCCATCATCAGATCGGTGTACCAGGCCGACTGGAGCTCGGACAGGCAGTCGAACACGTAGAAGGCGTCCCGCCCCCGGCGGGTGATCTCGTCGTGGAGCTTGACGGTGAAGGTCTCAAAGCCCTCCTCCGGGTCGAACCGGCGCACGTCGATGCCGGTGAGGTCGGTGAGGACCGGCTCATGCTGGGCGAAGCGGATGTAGACGATGTTCCGCCCGTCGGCCACCGCCTGCCGGGCGAAGGGCTCGGCGAACAGCCGGAACTCGTCGATGCTGGATACCTGCCAGACCACATTGTCCCCCAGCCGGATGTGATCCAGGATCTGGTCCATGCCGGGACAGCCGCTCAGGATCGGGTCAAAGGCCGCCACGTTCAGTCCCCCTTTTCGTCAAAAGTACGGTGAAAAAACAAAGCGGGGCAGAGAAGCACGAACCTCTCTGTCCCGTTTCCTATATGATACACCAAATTGGCGCATATTGCAATCGTTCCTTGTCAACCGCTTGCGGGGTCCCGCACCTTAGGCGCTGATCCAAAATGTGATCCGGGCCGCAAGGTTCTCATACAGAGGATTCAGAAACGAACCCCTGTGAGCAGAGATCGTCCCAGCTGATATCGACCAGCAGGTTCTCAGCAGCGATAGCGTAGTCACCTACTACCACCCAGGGGATCAGCAGGCGATTGTCCGTATAGCTGTCCACGAAATGGAGCTTGCCGCCGTGGTGATAGTGCTTTGGCGCGCGTTTCTGGCCGGCGTTAAAATAAGTAATGCGGCCGTCCATGGTCAGGGTAAAGCGCCGGAGAGTATCGCCCGTCTGGAACCCATGTCCTTCAGGCAGTTTCATCACAGGCCGAAACCCCACGTCTTTGCTGCGAAGGGCAGAATAATACTGCCGCCAGGAACCTTCCTCGCCCAACGACCGGGCGATCCGGGCGGCCGGCACTTCCTTGGATGCCTCCCTGCACCAGAAGTGTCCCCGATGGGCGTGAGACGGCGAGGCGTTTCTCAACAACTCCGAATATCGATCCCAATGTTTCTGAACGGTGCTGTCGGCGGTGCTGCCTCCCTTGGGCAGCCCAATCACGTACGTCTGATCACAACTGATGATCTTTTTCCCCTGCGGCATTGAAGACTCCTTTCCCTGTGGGTGTGTACGAACGCCGGTTTTGCGAAAAGAACAAGAGCGCAGTTCAGCGCCGCGCCCTTTGTATCTTTACAGGCATTGACGGAAAAGAAAATATACGTTTAGTATAACTGCTTTGCGCTGATAAAGCAAGGGACAGGCGAAACAGTTTTCAAATTGTTTTCATATTGACTTTCCCAACCAATGCTTCATTTAACATCCTCAGCAGGTCCCCCAGCAGTTCTTCCAACACGCTCAACACCTCACTGATGCCCTCTCTGTCCAGCCTGTCGTAATGGACGCCCGCCTCCACCACGGCGGGCTTCACGTCTGCCGCGGCCAGGGCGTCCAGCCAGCGCTCGCACACCACGCCCTCCTTGTGGCCTGGGAACTGGGTGACAGTGCGGTTCCCGTCCGGGTCGATGCTCCCCACCGCGCCGATGTGGGCCTTATCGCCGCCATAGAGGGAGACGTGGACGCCCTCGTCCAGCACCAGCACACGAGCGATGATGTCCCTGCCGCGCCAGGTGCGGCGAAACTCAAACTGCCTCATAGCCCCGCCCACTCCTCCGGCTCGTCCAGCCCGAACTGGGACAGGATGCGGCGGACGGTCTGCCTTGTCACATCCTCAATGGTTTTGGGGTGGTTGTAGTACGCCGGCATGGGCGGCAGGATCACAGCGCCCAGCCTGCTGGCCTCGTACAGATTCCTCAGGTGGACGGTGGACAGGGGCGACTCACGAGCCACCAGCACCAGCTTCCGCCGCTCCTTCAGGCACACGTCGGCGGCCCGGAGCAGAAGGTTGTCGCTGTACCCGGTGACGATCCCCGCCGCCGTCTTCATGCTGCACGGGACCACGATCATCCCCATAGTCCTGAAGCTGCCGCTGGCGATGGCCGCTCCGATGCTGTCGTTGTCATAGCAGACAGAGGCAAGCTTTTTAAGATCCGCCAGCGTCAGGCCGGTCTCCTGCTCCAGGGTCATCTCCCCGCCGCGGGTGACCACCAGATGGGTCTCGATCTCCGGGTGGCTCTCATGGAGCTGCTTCAGCAGCTCCACCGCCAGCGGCGCGCCGGAGGCCCCGCTGACCCCCACGATCAGCCGCTCACCCATGGAGCCATCTCTCCGGGTCCACGTCCAGGAAGGGCGCCCGCTTGAAGCGGTCCTTCAGATGGAAGGGCACCGTGCAGTCGAAGATGGTCTTGCAGGAGACGCCTACATCAGGGATGGAGGGCGAGTAGTCCGGGCTGGAGCTGGGGTCCAGAGGGTGGCACCGCACGCCGGGGATGGTGATGATGTCCCGGTCCCCCTGGAAGCGGGTATTCATGGCCCACAGCATGTCGTTGGTGTCGAAGATGTCCACGTCCTCGTCCACCAGGATGACGTGTTTCAGCTCCGGGAAGGCGGAGAAGGCCAGGAGCGCCGCCTGCCGCTGCTTGCCCTCGTCGGTGTGGACGGTCTTACGGCATTGGAGGACTGCCATATACTTGCCGCCGCCGGCCCGGTGGGAATAGCAGTTGACCACCTTCCCCGGAAGGGCCTTGTCGATCATGGTGAGGATGCTGGCCTCGGTGGGGATGCCGGCCATATTGACGTGCTCCTCGCTGGGGCCGATGCAGGTCTGCATGATAGGATTTCTACGGTGAGTGACCGCTTTGACTTTCAGCAGCCAGCACTCGTGGGAGGCGGGGCCGTTATAGCCGGGGAACTCAGGCATGGCGTAGCCGGTATGGGAGTTCTGGTCCTCCACCACATGGTTGCTGCCGGGTAAAATTTCTCCCTCGATGACGTACTCCGCGTTGGCGATGGCGTGCTCGTTTATCGAAACGCACTTCACCAGCTCCACTGGCCGCTGGCGCAGGGCCCCGGCGATGGACAGCTCGTTGAAGCCCAGCGGGGTCGTGGGCGGCTCGAAGCAGGACAGCACCTCGATGGCCGGGTCCACGCCGATGGACACGGAGATGGGCAGAGGCTGCCCCAACTCGGTGGCCCGCTCGGCCATGGCTCCGATGTGCCGGGAGCCGGGCTGGAGGAAGATGGACAGCTCGTCTTTCGACTGGATACACATCCGGTGGATGGTGACGTCGGAGAGGCCGGTGTCCGGGTGGGTAGCGTAGCACATGCCCAGGGTGATGTAGGGTCCCGCGTCCACCGGCGTGTTGGTGGGGGCGGGGATGAGCCTGTTCAGGTCGAAGTCCGGGTCGCCGGCCAGATGGACCACCTCCTGGCAGGGAGCGGGGCCGTCCACCACCACCGGCTGGACGGGATGCTCGGCGCAGGACTTCACCAGCCAGCCCAGCTCCTCCTTTTTGCAGCCGAACAGGTCGGCCACCCTGGCCCGGCTGGCCAGCACGCCGATGGCCACCGACGCGCCGGGGTGGCCCTTGACGTTGCGGAACAGCATATCAAGGTGGTGCTGTTCACGGGTCTTCGTATGGCGGAGGCCATCGGCCTTACCTGGGACTGTGTGGACTTCGACAAGCGGCGGCTGATAATCAAGCGGCAGCTTCAGGCTCGGAAGATGGATGAGGGCGGGTACACTTTTTCCTCGCTGAAAAATGATCGCACCCGCGTCATTGCCCCCGCCCCATTCGTACTTGATGTGCTGAAGGCCTGGCGGCAAAAGCAGGCGGAGGAACGTCTGAAAGCCGGCTGGGAGTGGAAAGGCTGGAAGAATGAACAGGAGCGTCAGACCGCTTTTGTGTTCACCACCGCCATAGGGACCCATCTCTGCCCCCGGACTACTTACGACCACTTCAAGGAATTTGCCGCGCAGGTCGGCGCGCCCGACGCCAGAGTGCATGACCTCCGGCATACCTACGCCGTGCTGTCCCTGCAAAACGGCGACGACGTGAAGACGGTCCAGGGCAACCTGGGTCACGCTACAGCGTCCTTCACGCTGGATGTCTATGGACACGTCTCGGAGCGCATGAAAGAGGACAGCGCGAACCGCATGCAGAAGTACATCGAGGGGCTGTAAAATATTTCATAAGGGTCAGCGTAAGGGTCAACCGGATATCAAAACCACCGGTTGAACCGGTGGTTTGAACAGACCCTATAAGGGCCTATCTCCTGTGGTAGCCCCCTGAAGGGGGCACTGAAAAAGAGCATCAATCACACTTTTTGCACTGCAAGTCCCCTGCTCGGGGACTATATTCTCTGATTCTCACCCTTTTGTTGTCCCCTGTGCTTTTCAAGAACCCGCCGCACTTTCTTGTAATGCGGCGGGTTCTTGGCTTTCGCTAAAGCATTTTTATCGACCCCCAGTTGAACTGGGGGTTTATTGACGCTAAAGCGCCAATAAAAAACCCCCGGAGCCTTAGAACTCCGGGGGTTCCGGTGGCAGGGGCAGAAGGATTCAGTCTCGCCTGTCGGCTCGGTCGCGCGGTAGTCGCCCGCCGCCGGCGGGCACCGCCCCTCGGCACTCGGTTTTGGAGTGGCTGTTGGAAAATACCTGAGGCGCAGGACTTCCCGCTCGGTTCAGGCGATTGCAGGGTTCCACCCATTTTGTCTCTCCGTTTTTGATGCTTTTTTGATGCTATAGCCGCTCTTGCGCGCCCGGATCTCTCCGGCAGTCCACTACCGCGTCGATGTAGACACAGTCCCCCTCAACAAAAAACACCACCCGGTACCATTTGGCGAACAGCGCCTTCCGATAGGTGTCCCTGGGAAGGTTCGGATCCTCCAAAACCGGGAACTGATAGGGGTTTTCCGCCAGCCGCTCCGTCAGCTCCGCAAACTCTTTGCGGAATCGCTTGGCCGCAGGGACGCTGACGCGGGAGATGAACCGGACATGCTCCAAAAGCATCCCGTTCAGGTAGGGCGCGGCGATGACCTTATAACTGCTCACTGCGCTCCGCCTCTGCGATGATCCAATCCATGTCCGCCAGCAGCTTTTCCGCCGAAGCCCCTTCAAGCCCCTGTGCCCGCTCCGTTCTGGCCCGGAGTAGATCGGCGTAAAGAGACTGCTCGGAACTCAGGGAAAGGGAAAGCGGCACCGCCCGGTCCCGAACGATCTGCTGTAAAAACATATTGATGGTCCCATTCATATTCATGCCCAGTTGGGCGAGAACCTGCTCCGCCTGTGCCTTCAAGTCCGGGTCCATGCGGATGCTCACATTGACGCTTGCCATAGGATCACACTCCTTCTATTTCATTATAGAGTAGGATGCGTACAATGTCAATACAAATGCGGGCATATTCTGGATTAAAAACCACTTACTCCGCCATAAACCGCGCCCACACCGTGAGCCGCCCGCCGTTATACTCCGCGCCGATGGCCCCGCCCATCTGCTCCACCAGCGCCTTGGCGATGGCGAGGCCCAACCCAGTGGAGCCGTGGGCGGCCTCCACGGTGAAGAACCGGTCAAACAGCCGGCCCACCGCCACCTCGTCCAAACCGGGGGCGGTGTTGGTGAAGCGCACCTCGCCGTCCTCCGTCAGAACGATCTCCAGGTCCCCGGCGCTGTATTTCAGGGCGTTGTTCAGGATGTTCCCAAGCACCCGCGCCAGGGCCGCCCGGTCTGCCTGCCGCACCACCGGCGTCTCCGGCAGGGTGATGACCGGCTGGATGCCCCGGCCCGTCAGGGCGGCGTAGAACCCGGCGACGGCCTCCTCCACCGCGGCGCGGAGGTCCACCGGCTCCAGCGTGACTCCCTCCGCCGACTGGATCACCGAGTAGCGGAACAGTTCCTCGGTGAGACGGGTCATGGCCTCTGCCCGGTCACCGATCAGCTCCAAATACCGCTGAGCCGCCGGGGACAGATCCTCTCGCTCCAGCAGGTCCAAATAGCCCCGGATGGCGGTGAGGGGCGTCCGCAGATCGTGAGAGATGTTGGTGACTGCCTCTTTCAGTTCCCGATCCCCGTTCTGATACCGCCGCCGCTGGGCCCGGAGCTGCCGGAGCTGCCGGTTCAGTTCAGAGGCCAGCCGCCGGGCGTAGGGGTCCCGCGTGGAGAGGGACAGCAGGGTATTGGTGTCCTCGTCCAGCCGCGCCGCCAGACCCTCTGCGATCTCGTCGAAGGCGCGCTGGAGCAGCCGCGTTTTCACCCATAGGGCGATCACCGCGGCCAGCAGCGCCAGACAGAGCAGCCAGGGGAGCATAAGATCACCTCAAAAACGATTGACAGGCAGTACTGATATGATACTACATTAGCAAAGCAATCGTCATCACGGTCATTGAAATCAATACACGCACAAACATCAAGTATTGAGGAGGTACACTATGAAACGGGAGTTGACACCCGAGGAAATCGAGCGCAGATTTGCGGAAATCAACGCTCAGGAGCCAGAGGTGCTTACACCAGAGGAGGAGGCTTCTTTGGCCGAGGCGGAGGCAATGGACGACGGTTCCACCGCCACTCTGGAGGAATACAAACGGCAGTTGGAGGAATACAGCGGGCGCATGGTCCTGCGCATCCCCCGCAGCCTCCACAAATCGCTGAAGGAGGCCGCAAAACTGGAGGGCGTGAGCCTGAACTAGTATATGCTCTATAAACTGTCCAAATAAAGCGCATTTGCCGCCCCTGACCGGGGCGGCTTTTTGCGCCTTATTTCAAATCCTTACGGCGAAACAGGAGCAGGCCGGCGACGGTAACGACCACCGCCAATCCCAGCGAGTAGAGGGGGAACCGCGTCAGCTGTTCAGCGGTGATGATGTCCCCGATGGCCAGCAGATAGGCCTGCCCGCCGGGAAGCAGGTCCCGCAGCAACTTCAGGGAAGCCTGCGTCCCGACAGCAGGTTTGCCGGAGGCGGCGTTGATCATAATGGTGCGCTGTACGCCCAGCAGAAACGTGACCACAGCGGTCAGCAGGCAGACCACAGCCGCGTGGGCCTTGCTCTGGACCAGCAGAGAGATCAGCGTAAACACGGCGGTCCAGGAAAGGCAGACGCCTCCGGCGCAGAGCAGGAACCGAAGAGGGTCTGCGGGCAATCCTCTGTCCCGATGAAACAGCAGGCTGCCGGTCAGCCATGCGGTATTGAAAAGGAGCCCTGCCACAGCGCAGACCGTCAAATCGGAGAGGTAGACGCTCCGGCGGCGGTGCCCCACGGCGATCTTGCTGTGCATGGTGCCGTCGCTGTACTCCGCGCCGAGAAACAAGGGGCAAAACGCGGCGGGGATGGCCGCGGCGGAGAGTGCGTAGAAGAAATTGCCGAAGATCCCATTGAACACGGGCACAACCAGTCCCATGAAGCCCAGGCAGAGCCAGAACATCCTGTCTTGAATGAGGCGGGAGGCGTTGGCCCACAACAGTCGATTCATCCTGGCGCCTCCCCTATTTCAGGTCCTTCCGCCGGAACAGGATGATGCCCGTCAGGCAGGCCAGCAGGATCGTAAGCACATTACACAGCACGACCCGCACCGGGTTCGCGCAGTTCATCGCGCAGATCTGGACCGCTTGGCCCGTGGGGTTCAGGTCCTGGAGGAACAGGGCAATCTGCCGCCTGATGCCGGTCAGATAGTGGGGGTTCGGCACCATGGTCACTTCCGTTTCGGTGTTTTCCCCGGTGATGGACACCGACACATCGTCCGACTGCGTGGTGATATTGAGCTGGTTGATGTACTCCTCTTGGGTGAGCTGCAAATTAATATACATTGACATGAGCAGCAGCACCACCGCCAGCAGCATACACAGCGCCACCGATACGGAGCGGCTGCGGCGGAGCATGGCAATCAGGCAGAAAATGGCCACATAGCTCAGGCAGCACAGCGCCCCCAGCAGACCGAAGGTCAGAAATGCGCTCAGCGGTTTGGCGGTGCTGAACAGCAGGCTACCTATCGACGCCGTCGCCGCGACAGCAGAAACATAGAAGATCAGCGCAGCTCCCGCCGCAGTGAAAAATCCGGACAGGTAGACCTGCGCTTTCCCGCAGCCCGCGATCAGTTTGTTCCGAATGGTTCCCTCGGTGTACTCCTGCCCCAGGAACATACCGGTAAATGCCCCCGCCACGATGCCGTACAGGCTCAAAGGCAGAAACACCATCCGGTCCAGGGTGACGGTATATGGCTCAAGATATTCCTCCGCCACAAGAAACAGCCCAAACAGCACCATTCCGGCCCAGCAGCAGAGAAAGGGCCGGTTCTTCCACAGCCGGGCGAAGTTGGCGCTCAGCAGATTACGCATCCCGGCCACCTCCCACCAGGTTGACGAAGAAGCTCTCCAGGCTCTCGTCCCGCTCCTCGATGGACCGCACCTCGCAGCCCTTCTCCGCCAGGGCCAGGGTCAGCTGGGTCACGTTCAGCTTGGCGTACACGTCGGCCCGGTTGTCGGACAAGATCTTGTACTCCGCCCCCAGGCCGTCCAGCACCAGGGCCAGGGCCGCCGTGTCGGACACGGTGATCCGCATACACTTCCGGGCGGCGGCCTCCAGCTCCTCCGCACTCATCTCCCGCACCATGCGGCCGTGGTCGATGAAGCCGTAGTGGGTGGCCAGTCTGGAAAGCTCGTCCAGGATGTGGCTGGAGATCAGCACGGTGATCTGCCGCTCCCGGTTGAGTTTCAGGATCAGTTCCCGAATTTCGATGATGCCCTGGGGGTCCAGGCCGTTGATGGGCTCGTCCAGCACCAGGAAATCCGGGTCCCCGGCCAGGGCCACGGCGATGCCCAGCCGCTGTTTCATGCCCAGGGAGAAGTTGCGGGCCTTTTTCTTCCCCGTGTCCCCCAGGCCCACCAGCTCCAACAGCTCCGGCACACCGGTGAAGTCGGGTAGGCCCAGGATGCGGTACTGCTGTTTCAGATTATCCTCGGCGGACATATCCAGGTAAATGGACGGGGTCTCCACCACCGCGCCCATCCGCCGGCGGGACTTGGCGATCTTCCGGTCCCGGCTGTCCACGCCGTAGATGGCGTATTCGCCGGAGGTGGGGGCTTGCAGACCGCAGATCACCCGGATGAGGGTGGTCTTGCCCGCGCCGTTGCGCCCCACGAAGCCGTAGATGGCCCCTCTGGGCACGGTCATGGTGAGGCCGTCCAGGGCGGTGAACTTCCCATACCGCTTGGTCAGGCCGTTGGCAGTCAATACAGGCGTCATAGTTTGGACCTCCTTTGCTCGGATGGTCCCATGATAACAGGAAACAGTTAAGAAAACGGTTAAGAAAACAGTTCAGATTTAGTCAAGATTTTTAATTTTCTCTTAACTTGAAGCCGATACCCCATACTGCCTCAATGGGGTCTCCCGCCCCGGCGTCCCGGAGTTTTTTCCGCAGATTGCTCATGTGGGTCTTGAGGGAACTCTCGGTGCAGTCGGGGGTGTCGGCGGCCACCCGCTCCACCAACAGGGACTTGGTGACTACCTGAGAGGGATTCTGCATGAGCAGGCGGAGGATGGCGTACTCGGTGCGGGTGAGGCGCAGTTCCGTCCTCTCCACGGAAACCTGCCGGGCGGCGGGGTCCAGGCGGATGGGGCCCCAGGTCAAAGGGGCGTCCCCCGCCGGGGCGGACTTCCGCAGAGCGGCGGCGACGCGGGCCAGCAGCTCCCGGCTGTTGAAGGGCTTGGTGACGTAGTCCGCCGCCCCGGACAGCAGCAGGGACACCTTGCTGTCCA
Source organism: uncultured Oscillospiraceae bacterium (assembly GCA_947629955.1). GTDB lineage: Bacteria > Bacillota > Clostridia > Oscillospirales > Oscillospiraceae > Enterenecus. The sequence continues at coordinate 17,950 of CANRFT010000029.1, read as the reverse complement.
CGTCGGCCTTGGCGGACAGGACGATGACAGGGATACCCTGGATCTTGGGCAGCACCTGTTCCCCGGACAGACCGGGCAGCATCAGATCCAGCAGCACCAGGTCGGGCCGGGCGGCGTCCAGGGCCAGCAGGGCCTCGGTGCCCGAATAGGCCCGCGAGACGGCGTGGCCCTCCCGTGTCAGCAGCTCTTCCAGGATATTTCCGATGTGTACGTCATCGTCAATGACGAGGATGCGGCTCATGCCATCGCCCCCTGTCGCAGATGGTTTTATGATAACTTGGGGACGGGGGAAAGTCAACGGTTCGCCGCGTGATTTCCCCCGGTCTGCCCCGACTGGATTTGCCGCCCCTCAATTCTGTGGGGGGCCCCCTCCACTTCACCCCCTGTTTGCCCCGTTGAGCCGATTTGAGGCCCGCCTATCGGCGGGGTGGCACCCGTGCCCATCCCTGGCGATTCGCCCCGAAACGCACCCTTTTTTCGCGGCCACTCACGCCCCGATTTCCTCCGGCGTTTTCACCAAACAAGGGCAATGCAGAGGGGACGAAAGCGGGATAAAAGCAGGTGGTCGCTTTGGCGCCCACCTGCCGCTCAACACCGCCCCGCAACGCTGGTCGGGGAACATGCAAAAGGTGGTCGGTTTTCGGTCTCCTGTGCTGTAATAGGTGGTCAGCCACCCTGCAAACCCACGCCGCCCGCAGGTTTGCGCACGGCGTAAGAGATGGTCGGATTCAAAGAGCCAAGATAAATTGATGCCCTTGTGTCCTCTGCCTCAATCTGCATTCCTGCTGTTCTCATTCAACATCCTTAGCAACTCTCTCGCCAGCTCCGGACTGCACAACCGCATAGAACCATTGCCGCCACGCTCAAAGCCAAGAAAGTTGATCCCTCCGTACCACAGTGTCTGCCGGTCGATCACAGCGAAACGCTGGTACTGTTTGGGGACGCGGCGCACCAGCACGCCCCGCTCCTCCAACAGGGATGCTGCCGCCCGGACCTTCCGCTCTGTCTCTGGCTTGAAGCAGCTCTCATCCCCCGTGACAACCTGGACCTCAATGCCTTGAGGCAGCCAAGAGAGGAAACGCTTCACTTGGCCCACCTGTAAGTAGGGACTAACCACCACAACACTTTTCTCCGCCTGCCGTACGTCCTCCGCGAAGGCAGGCAGATAGTCCTCCTGGCTGAAAATCCGATTGCCCTCCACCGGCCTGTCCGCATTTCCGCGGACGCTGTAGCCGATGGCGGCGTATCCCGAGAGCCGCCTCTGATACATCCGCTCCAGCATGGGGACCCGCAGGTCCACATAGTCGTAGATAAGCACTTCCCGTTTCCCGGCGTACTCCCGGTGGAGCCGACCAGCGTACTGAGCCAGAGTGCCCTTCCAGGAGATGGGCATGGTCAACATCAGCGTATCCAGCCTGGGCAGGTCGAAGCCCTCTCCCACATACCGCCCGGTGGCCACCAGGACCAGCGGCTCCTCCGGCGGGATCTGCGCCAGTTCTGCCAGCAGTTCCCGCTTCTCCCTGGCGGTGCCGTGTCCTGACAGCAGCACTACCCGTCTTCCCTGTTCCGCGAGCATTGCGTGGAGCAGCTTCGCGTGGTCGTACCGCTCCGTCAGTACCAGCGGCGTCCGCCCAGTGGCCACAGCCGCTGTCACGTCCGCGACAATTTGCGCGTTCCGCGCCTTATTCGTCTGCATCGCCCGGTAGGCGTCGGTGATGGTCCATGGCTTATCTTCTGTCAAAGGCCGGGTAAATGTGGTGAATCGTGGGACCACCGCATGGGAAAAGCTCCGCTTCTCCGCCTGCACCTTGGCGTCCACCCGATATCGAATGGGTCCGCACTGGAGATAGATGATGGGGTGGTGTCCATCCTTCCTGGTGGGCGTGGCCGTCAGGCCATAGACATACCGGGCGTTCACCTCTTTCAGAATGCGCTCGAAACTCACTGCGGACACATGGTGGCACTCGTCCGCGATGACCATGCCGTAGTCCTTGACCAACTCCCGCACCTCGCCGCCTGAAATCAGGGACTGCATGATGGCCACGTCCACAAACCCTTCCAGGCTGTTTTTCGTTCCACCCAACTGTCCAATAACGGATCGCTGCCGTTTCCTGCCGCGTTTTTTGGGCAATTCGGGCAACACCTCGTCAATGGCGAGGAACTGTGCCAGCGCCCGCTTCCACTGGTCCAGCAGGGATTGAGTATGGACCAGGATCAGCGTGTTGACTTTTCGCTGTGCAATCAGATAGGCAGCCACCACGGTCTTGCCGAACGCAGTGGTAGCAGAGAGTACGCCCGTGTCGTGTTCCAGCAGCGCGTCCGCCGCCGGCTGTTGATTCTCCCGCAATTCACCTAAGAAACGGGCGTGCAGGGGTTTCCCGGAAAAAGTCCTGTCCGTGATCTCATAGGCAACGCCGATCCCGTCCAGCAGTTCCCGCAGCTTGGACTCACAGCCTCGCGGCAGTGCCAGGTAGCCGTTCCGCTCCTCCGCCGTACTCACGATCCGGGGCTTATTATAAACTGGCAGACGCATGGCCTGTGCCCGGTAGAACTCCGGGTTCTGGAATGCGGCCAGCCGCATGAGGCGATTTCGGACCCGTGGAGAAAAACCCGGCAGCGGAAGAAACAGCATGTTTGCCCTCGTGATCTGCTGAACGCCGCAGAAATCTATGGCGGTTATCGGCCGCCGTTTGCGTTTCTCCCAGGGTTTGCGTTCCGGTTCCGCTTCGCTCTCATACAACTCACCCAGCACCGCATCCCTGCTGTGGATCCGAAGCAGGTTGTCCAACGATTGGGCAGTCATCCTTTCCATCCCCGCCAGATATGCCCACTGATCGGGATAGGGGGAACACGCATCATCCACAAACACGCTGTTTCCGCTCCTGCGCGCCAGTCCCTGGAGCGGAAGCGCGATCAGATTGCCAAAACCGCCCTTGGGCAGGGTGTCCTGGCAGGGAAACATTCTGTCATACGCTTCCAGCTTCAGCTTCCCATCCCGCTCCATGGCCGCCGTCAACAGCAGGGCCCCTAACTTTCGGGCCGTCGCGCATGAGATCGGCTCCGCGAAAAGTATCCAGAGATGGGCGCCCTCTCCGCTCCGGGAGCGCTCCACACCGCAAGGTACGGACCACTCTTGGCAAACACTTCGCAAAGACGACACACTCTCCTGCCAACCCGCGTCATCCAAATCGATTGCCAAGAACCAACAGGTTTCATCCTCCAGGATGGGATAGATGCCTGCCACATCCCTGCCATATCCGTCCCTGCCGCTGAGATGGTCATAGATCGCCTTGTCACTGAGCGGTACCAGGACCCGCTGATCACACTGTGCGCAGGAAGCACGTGGCTTGGGGCACACGCCCTCCTTCCACTCGTTGGCGCATACAGGGGAATAACCGCTCTTTCCGCTTTTGACGCTATACCACCGCCGGGCATAGGCGTCCTCCCGCCCCCGGAAGATGGAGCGAAACAGCCGGACCTTGTCATCCGTCCCGCTGTGCTGATTGATACCTGGGACGGCGGAGGTCAGGACATGATCCGCCGCCTCTGATGTCATAGGCTTTGCGGCGGGCAAATGCCCCCTGCCAGCCAGCCCCAGCTTTTCCCGGAGTTCCCGGTTCTCCTTTTCCAGTTCCAAGATGCGCTGCTGCAGCTTTCTGCATCGGGATTCCCAGTCCACACTCCGTCACCTCAATTCCAAGCGAATTGTAGCATGGAGTATCGCTTTTTTCAATCCAACGGCAGCATATTCAAGCGCACCGACGGCCGCCGGACGGTATCGTTTTGTGTCTTAACTTTTGCGATTATAGCAATGCGCCGCATAAACTGATTGATTTCTTACCTGGAATCATGATATACTGACAGACACAGACCGGGGGGGTGACCGTAGTGGATTACATTCTGATGCACAAAGAGATCCCAGTAATCGAAATGACACTGGATGAGGCGACCGGAGCGATACAAAAGGTGGGCGCTGTCTTCCGCTTGGAACATCTCCCCGTTGGGATTTCAGTAAAAAAAGGCAGCATCGCAGATCGAGCCGCTCTGAACGCATGGTGGATCGATCGCTCCATTCCTGCCAGCCGTTCTGGTGTTCAAAGAGCGCTGGAAGTATTAAAACTGGATAATACACAAATGCTGCTCACCAGGTGTTTCGGCCTGAGTCTTTCGGATCAGTATTGGGTCAAGCCGAAAGGCAGCGATCTTCAATGGAAACAGGTCAACTTTTTCACCAACCCGTTCTCAGAAGACATCGGTGACGTTCTGTTGGGAAAAGCGGCAAGGATGGATGGCTTTGATTTCCGCTCTCCTGATAACACCTCCGATGGATTCCTGAAAAAGAGGTGGAAAATCGTTAACGGAAAGCGATGTCTCTTAAAAGCGGGAAGCGCGCCATATATGCAGCAGCCGTTTAATGAAGTAATCGCGTCGGCTGTGGCCCGGCGGCTTGGGATCCCTCATGTCCCCTACACGCTGATATGGGACGAAGATATACCTTACAGTGTCTGCGAAGATTTTATTACGCCCGATACAGAGTTGGTCAGCGCCTGGCGGGTCATGCAGACGATGAAACGAGATAACAGCACCTCCCTCTACCGGCATTATGTGAACTGCTGTAACGCGCTGGGCATCCCGGATATAGTCCGCAGCCTTGACCAGATGATCGTGCTGGATTATTTGATCGCAAATGAGGATCGTCACCAAAACAACTTTGGGTTGGTTCGGGATGCAAACACACTGGAATGGCTGGGCGCCGCCCCGATTTTTGACAGCGGTTCATCCCTTGGTTACGATAAGCTCTCCAGCGCGATCCTTGCCGGCAAAGGAGTGGAGTGCAAACCTTTCAAGCGTACCCATGAGGAGCAGTTAAAACTGGTGACCTCTTTTGACTGGGTCGATCCCGACTGTCTGTATGGACTCGAGGATGAAATACGCGGCATACTCGATCAGGCGGGTGAATATATAGAACCGGTCAGAAAAGCCGCCATTTGTGCTTCGGCCGGCTTACGCGCCAAGCATTTGATAGAACTTGCGCATGAGCAGGCATATCAAATTGACAACCAATCACAAGATTTGGAACTCGATATCGCCGCAGACTATGGCATAAAATTGGATATGTAATTTCAATGCAAGTCATATTTTCCGTCACTTTCTTGAGAAGTATGCTTCCCAGCGCCGTTTCTAAAACTGTGTCTAATTTAACGGCTCTGCCTGACACCCCTGGCTGAAAACAGCCAGGGGTGGTATTATATGCCGCTACGAGAAAAGGCCCCCGCGAGCCGATTTAAGGCCCGCCGCCCCGCCCCGACGCAGAAGCGGGCAAGCCCGCATCCCTTCCCGCCGCGAGCACTTCTGCGGAAGTGCTGGTACCGCCTCCGGCGGCGCGGCTTCAAAGGGGGACCAGTCCCCCTTTGAGGAACCCCCTGCTCTCCGAGGGAGACAAAAGATTTGGCAGGTGATCAACTGTGTCTAAATCCGAATACATCCACCTGCGGGTGGCTCCCTGGGAAAAGGAACAAATCGAGCGACGAGCGCGGAGGGCGGGAAGACCACCAGCGAATTCGTCCGCAAGGCCGCCCTGGGCCAGACCGTCATCGAGACGGCGCCGCTCCGTGAACTCACCACCGAGCTGCGTCGTCAGGGGAACAACCTCAACCAGTTGGTGGTACTGGCTCGGCAGGGACAGATCTCCTTCGTGGACCTCAAACCCTTCCTGGAGGTGTACCGAAACACATGGCAAGCGTTAAATTCATTGCTGTCTCGCGGGGGTTAACTGGTGAACTTCGAGAACGGCAAGAAGTATCACCAGAGCGCCAGGGAGATGCAGATGGTCAAGGAGTACTCAAATCAGCTGTGTCTGGAGTATGGATTGTCCATCACCGAGACGAAGGCGGACCGCAAGCGCATCCCGAAGTGGAAAAAGGACCTCCGCTTCGTGATCCGCGAGGCGATGAAGCAGACTCGGACGCCGGAGGAATTTATCGAGACGATGAACGCCTGGGGCTACGGTGTGAAGTGGGAACCCAATCAAAAATATATCACCTACACCACGCCGGAAAATTTCCGCTGCCGGGACAACAAACTCTTCGATGACACGCTACTTCGGGAAAACATGGAGCACTACTTCGAGATGGGCGGATGTGATTATCTGGAACGCCGATACTACGACCCGGAGATCACCGTCGACGATATCGTCTCAGAGATCGCGTCCATCCTGGACGCGCTGTCCATCGGGGACAACGATCGCTTCCATCTGGAGACGATCCACCACAGCGACGCGGAGATCGAGAAGCTGCTGGCCATGGGCCACAAGTTGGAACACGCCCAGTACGTGGTGGATGACGATGAGGAATACGAGCAGCAGCACGGCTTTGGGATGACGATGATGTGGTAAACGCTCCGGCGGCATGAGAATTTCAACTGTTAATAAAGTGATAACTCCGCCGAAAAGCTCTGGCTATTCTCTCTGATTGCTGGTAGTGTTTGCGTTGCGAAAGCGCCAAAACAATACCAGAAGGAGGCCACTCTTATGAAAAACCGCATCAAAAATCTGCTGCTCGTACTGGCCGGCGTCCTCACCGGGGTGACGCTCACCAGCGCCACTCACGCCGCCACGAGTTACCTCACCGCCACCCGGAGCAACTGTGCCGTCTACATCGACGGCCAGCGGACGGAACTTACCGCCTACATGATCAACGACGAGAACTATGTCCGGCTCCGGGACATCGGCGCCAAAGTGGACTTCAATGTGTACTGGGACGGCACCGTCCAGATCGAGACGGGCAAGCCCTATACAGGCGTGGCGCCGGCGGAGTCCAAGCCCAACGGCACAGTGTCCCTGCCGACAGACGGCAGCCAGTACATCCCCAAGGTAGGCGACGTGATCCCCTGCGATGATGGAACTACATACACCGTCAAGGATGTGAGTCGCTGGGACGCCAACATGTTCTCCGAGGGACCACTGCCACCTCTGCCCACGCCGACCTGCGACTGGAGCAGCTTCCCCGCCGTGGAACTGCCCGCTCTGGAGGTGAGGCACTACCAGAAGGCCAGCGGGGACTACCTCTACGTCCGCAACCTCTACGAGACCCGCCGGATGCAGTACACGCTGATGAATCTGGCTGGGACAAACCCTGAGACCAGCAGCGGGGGCAAACTGCGCTACGGCTCCAAGGGCACGCCCTACGTCCGCATCAGCCTGACCATCCCGGACAGCGCCGGAGCCTGGTCCTTCTGGCCGTGGCGGGACAGTGAACTGAGCAAGCTGTTCAACTCCTGCCCGCCGGGAGCGTACAGCGTGGAGGCGTGGGATCTCTACAAGGACGGGGTGTATAACCACACCGAGTACCGGGTCTATGTGACCTGACCTCGCAAGAAATCGGGAGCCGCTCCATCCGTGAAATGGAGCGGTTCGCCTTTTGGAAAAAGAGTTTTCTACGCATATAGAAACTGTTTTCGAGGGGTGGTAAGGTAACTACACAGGCTCCTCATGTTTCGCAGTTTTGAGCCTTAGAGAATCAAGGACCGCGAAGCCCCGAAATGCGTAGAAAGCAGGAAAACCATGTCACGCTTGTAAGTCCGTTTTTCAGGGCGGTAAGATAAATACACAAGCTCCTCTTGTTTCGCGGTTTTGGGCCTTAGAGGATCAAGGGCTGCGGGACCCTAAAGCGTGACACTGCGGCCACCAGCCAATGAAAAAATGGCGGTCATCTGCAAACAAATGATATGGTTTTTGTTGGTATCGATACCTCGAAGGACAAGCATGACGCTTTAGTAGCTTTGATTTGCCTGCTATCCGTGTTATTCTTGTTGTTATAAAACCAACCGCTCCCTCCACTTGATATATTTTAGCCAACCCCATAGTGTTCTCAGCCCAACTCCAACAAAGGCTGCGGCACCCCCTTGACCCCTTTACCGAGCAAATAGCGCTGTATAATTTCCACCTTCTTTTCTAGACTGATCTTCCCTTTCCTTGGCATAGAAGTTCCCCCATGAAAGACAGTCTTGTTTTTCACTGCCTTCCATAGGGGGAGCATATCATAGAACAGGTTGTGGCCCTAGACCTCCACATGGGTAATGTTCTCTTGCTGGACGGCCCGATGCCTTTCTCTGCCCTGATAAGCACCATGGGCCGGGGTGTAGCTTAAGTGCCTGCTCCAGCTTGAAAGCGAATTTGGCGTAGCTCACCGGTTTGACTACGAGTCCACTGCGCTGACCTCGTAGCCGTTGAAGGCGTACTGGGCCAGATTAGTGACGAAAACTAGCACCACATTGTGGTCTAGCTTCCGTAGCTGGAGGCTCTGCCTTTGGGCAGTTCAGGGACAAGCACAGAGGCAGACGGGGCAGGCGATTCTTTCTGAAATTTGGGCTGGCGAACCGGGCAGGCCGGAAGCATCCAGCGGTAGCAGGGAGAGAAAATCCGAATCCTGATTGGCCGCCAGCAGGCACTGGTCAAATAAACCAATATCCCGCGGGCTTTTGCCACCGCTGTCCCTATGACATACTGGCTCCAGGCGCCCGTCCGACCTGATGGTGAACACCGCCACGCTGTTGTGCCCTCGGTTGGATGCATACAGGAGGCGACCGTCAGGACTGATCTTGATGGCCGCAGCCTTGTTCGATCCGGAAAAATCGCCCGGAAGCAGAGACAGACACTGGAGCGGCCAGCAGCTTTCCGTGGTGTCTATCACATAAACGCAGTTGCTCAATTCACCCAGAACATACATAAATTCACGCCGGACCGGAGACACAGCGAAATGCCGGGGCCCACTGCCTGACGGCAGAAGCAGATCTCCTCCGGTGTGCAGAAGCCTGCCCGCCTGCCGGTCGAGTGTGTAGCGGCATATCTTGTCCAGGCCCAAGTCCACCGCCCAAAGGGATTCGTGCAGAAATTGAGAGAAATGAATGTGCGGTCCCTCCTGGCGAAGAGGATTTGGGCCGTGGCCCTCGTGGCACAGCAATTGTGTGCGCTCAAGAGGTATTCCATCCGGTCCTAGGCGGAACACAGCCAGGGAGCCGCTAGTGTAATTTGCTACGAAGATGAACTCTTTTCGGTCGTCTTCGGACAGGTGGCAGGGGTTGGCACCGCCGGTGGGCATGCGGCAGACCGGATCCAGAGTGCCGTTCTTCAAACGGCAGGCAACGACATTCCCTTGGGGGGACAGTTCCTCTACCGCATAGAGAACGCCCCGTTCTGCGTCGGCCAATAGATAGGACGGGCGGGAAAACCCTGGCCAACCGCCCGTCTTTTTCAGACATCTGCCAGTAAGCGAGAAGCGGAGGATACCCTCTTCCCGCTCTCCGGCGTAAGTCCCAACATAAATGTCCATTGAGTGCTCCTTTCTCTTACCAAGTGCACAGGCTACCGTCCTCGCTGCGGCAAATCGGAATATAGGCTCGGCGGAAGGGATAATTCGCTGCGGCCTCTTCGTCTATGTCACATCCAATGCCGGGGCGACTGTCCATGATCAGATAGCCGTCCTGATAAACAGGCCCGCCGCTGACCACTTCGCGGACAAGTTCATCCGCGGTGCCGTCCTCCTGAATGCCAAAATTATACTCCGATACATTTAGGTGCCAGTTTACGGCGTGAGTAATGGGAGAAACGTCATTGGGACCATGCCAGGAAAGCTTAACATCGTAGGTCTCCGCCAAAGCCGCGATTTTCCGCGCCTCGGTGATTCCGCCGATTCTAATCACGTCACAGCGGAGGTAATCAATCCAGCGGTTGGCCACGGCGGGAAGACATTCCCAGCGGCTTTTGTATAATTCACCGAACGCGATGGGGACCTTGGTTTTTTCCCGCACACTGCGCAGGCTGTCCGGACAATCCGGTGCCACGGGATCTTCAATAAAAAAGGGGGAGTATGGTTCCAAACGGTTCATAATATAGATGGCCTCATCGGGACTAAAGCGCTCGTGCAGATCATAGATAAGGCCCACATCTCGTCCTAACTTTTCCCGCAGGCGGATGAAAAACTCTACTGTATTGTGGATTTCTTCCCGGGAGGACCAGAGTTCTACCTTTGGTGAAAACTGTTGCGCGCCGAAGCCCAGCGTACCGCTGGCTGCGGGCAGCCCCGCTCTGACTCTGACGACTTTGAGATTTCGGGCGGCCACCACTTCCGCCGCCTGCTCAATCCGCTCTTCCTGGGTCTGACCCTGAAGATGGGCGTAGCAGAGGACCTTTTCTCGAAGCTTTCCACCGAACAGGGCATAGAGCGGCTTGCCACACGCCTTCCCCAAAATATCCCAGAGGGCCATATCGATCCCGCACAGAGCACTCATAGCGATATTCCCGCCCCGCCAATAGGAGCCGCGATAGGCAAGTTGCCAGAAGTCCTCAATATAAGAAGGGTCGCGGCCCAGGAGCATGGGCGTCAAATAGGTATTGATGTAGTCGGCCACTGTCTGTTCCCGCCCGTTCAATGAGGCATCCCCGACCCCATATAAGCCGGAGTCTGTAAAGATTTTGACAAACAGATAGTTCTGGCGGGGAGAGGTAAGGATGGTTTTAACTTCTACAATTTTCATATAGACAGTAGTTTCTTCCTTTTTAAAACGCACATTTTCGGTTAGACCTGCGCGGAAAACGCCAGAAAGACCAGAAATTCGTCCCCAGTGTTGGCAATGGAATGGCTATCGCCGGCAGGAATGTAGATGGCGTCGCCATCCCGAACAGTCCGGGTCTCTCCGTTGACAGTGATGCTGCCGTGCCCAGAGATGATATAATAGACTTCTTCGTGGTCGCCATGGGCGTGGGACTGATATGCCTTGCCAGCCTGAAGCATGGCATAGGCTACATAGAGCATCCCTTTCATGCAGAAATTTGGTACTGCCGGGTCAAAATTGGCCTGACCTTTCAGCAATTTATAATCGATGCCATAGTCGTGGACAATGGTAGGAGAAACCTGACGCCAGTTGGTGATATTCATTGTTTTTTCCCTTCTTAAAATAAAATGTCAACCAATCAGTCTAGGGAGCCACAAAATACTCTCTGGAAAAACCATGAAAAAGATGAGGAGCAAAGCCAAGACAAAGATAAATGGGAGAATCTCCCGGGTAAAGCGAGCCATACTGGTATTCGTCAGCTTTAAACAAACATACATGACCCCGCCTACCGGCGGCGTCAAAGCGCCGATGGAGGCATTGAGGACCATGAGGATGCCAAAAACGTAGACGTTGATACCGTAAGCTTGGGCGATGGGCCAGAGTAGCGGTGTAAAAATCAATAGAAGGGAAGCGCCGTTGAGAAGCATCCCGAACAGCAACACCAGCAGCATTGCAAGGATCAGAAATTGAGTGGGGCTGCTCACGATGGTCATGATGGCGGCGGCAATGGTCTGGGGAATCCTGGCCCAGCTCAGGTACATGCCAAAGCTCAGTGCCCCCACCGTCATCAGCATAATGGATGAGGTTTCCCGGAAAGCATCCATGAAAAGGCGGGGCAGATCCCGGATGGAAAACTCGTGATAGACTAGGCAGCCTACGGCAATTCCCATCCAAATTATTACCACAGCACCCTCCGTAATAGTGAACAAGCCAAAGCGCACTCCGATGATCAACACGCTTGCAATCAGAATTGCCCAAGCGCTGTGGAGAAACGCAGTCAGGACTTCGACCAGTCCTGCCCGCGTGGCCCGGGAAGGACGGTATCCCCGGCGGTGGGAGATGATGCTCACTAGGAGCATTTCTGCCACACACATGAGCAGACCGGGGAGATAGCCGCAGAAAAACATTTGCGTCACCGAGCAGCCGGTCATGACAGCGTACAGAATCATGTTGTTGCCAGGTGGAATCATCGGCGAGATGAGACCACTGGCTGCCGTGACGGCAGCGCTGAACTCGGTGGAATAGCCATTCTTCTCCATTTCAGGGACGAGGATTTTGCATTGCATGGCAGCATCCGCTATGGATGAGCCGCAAATACCGCCGTTCAAAGTGCTCAAAAGCACGTTGACTTGTGCCAGTCCTCCGGACCGGTGCCCTACCAACGTCTCACAGAAATGCATCAGCCGCTTAGTGATTCCGGCGTAGTTCATAACCACACCGACAATAATGAAGTATGGGATCGTCAAAAGCTCGTTGGACATGTTAGCCGACACAAGCCCCTGTATCACATTGGTCAGGCCGAAACTGGTGTCAATAAAAGTGAAGTAGAGAAAACTGCCGGCAATCATACTAATCGCAACGGGCACATTGAGAAAAATCAGGACAAAAGTAATAATAAAAGGGATAAATTTCAGTAGCATAGAATTCTCCGTTCTTTCGTGACGGCCGGTTTATTCATGTGGTCCGTCGGGCAAATCTGATCCCTGTTTCAGCGTGAGAAAAAGCTTTCGGATGAATTTCACCGATTTCCAGCCAATATCGATGATCACATAACCAAAACCCAATACAAGGGAGATGTCGATATAAAAGAAGGGCAGCTTCAGTACTGGCGTAAGCAGGGTCAGCCCTCGCAGGGACAGCTTCAGAGCGTAGTAGGCAAAAGCACAGGAGGCAACCAGCATCACCAGGTCGTCGAACAGGCGGACGGCTTTTTGCAGCCCTTTCGGCAAAAGCTCCACCAAAAAGGAAACGCTGATATGACCGTTGCCGGCGTACAAAGAGCCAACCCCAATATAGACTACCCATACGAACAGGCTCAGCACTAAGTCGTCAACCTGACCACTGCGTCGTCCAGTGATCCAATAGCCGATAATGTTGAGCGTGGTGGACAGAATCAACAGCGCCAGCACAGCGCCTCCAATGGCGTTCACAGCGCGATCAAGCTTAGAATTTATCAACCTGTCAAACAGCTCCTTTCAAGGGGACTTGGTTGTGATCTCTAAATCGACGACAAAGCAGCTCGGAAATCAGTGTGACTCACGCCTGAGCCCGCAGTTCCTCAATCGCAGCAAGGATCTTATCGTAGCCGGCTAAGGACTGGCAATAATCCTGAACAGCCTGGCGGAAGGGCTCCAGGTCTTCAATCTCAACGATGGTGACGCCCCGGCTCTCCAGGGTCGCATAGAAGTCCTCAGTCATCTCATCCACCATCTGGTTGCTGGTAAAAATGGCGTTGGAAAACTCCTCGGTAATAATCGTCTGATAAGTTGCAGGCAAGCTGTTCCAGAAGCCCTCGCCGCAGAACAGACCAGGCGTGCACAGCAAATGCTTGGTCAGCGAATAATAGGGCGTTTTTATGGCCTCGTCCATGCTATTGGCCGCCAAGTTGCAGGGAGTATTCTCCACACCATTGATCATACCGGTCTCCAGAGCGTTATAGGACTGGGAGTTATCCATGTTTACATAGTTTGAGCCGAACGCCTCAAAGATCTTAGAGTAGGCAGTCTGGTTGGGAATTCGGGTCGTCAGTTTTTTCATGTCCTCCAAAGAGGTGATGGGGAAACTGGACAAAACATTGCGGTAGCCGACAATAAAAAAGGTATCGCCTACGGGGTGAAGATTTTTCGCCTTGGCCTGGTTAATGATGTCAAAGGCAACGTCCGTGCGCAGGAAGTCCTCCAGTTCCTGATAGCTTTCGTACAGGTATGGGGAATAGATGGTGGCTAATTCCGGAACATAGTCGGCAAAATAACTGATGTCCGTAAACCACATCACAGGAGCGTCGCTGAGTACCGCCTCCATGCCTGCAGAGCCTACCAACATCTCGCCGTTGGGATAGATTTGAATCTCCACCATTCCGTCCGTCCGCTCATAGACCTTATCACAGGCGGCTTGGCATTGCTGGATCCAGATGGTACTGGCCGCATCTGAGGTGGTAAGTTTGATCTCAATTTTCTCTCCCACGGGTGCTTCTGTGGGGGTGGAGGAATTCGGCACGGCGGGCACGGGAGAGGACGACTCTGCCGGAGGTAGAGTCTCTGTGTGAGTCGCACTCGGCCCGCAGGCCGCCAGACTGAACAGCAGGCAAATTGCGAGGAACAGGGACGGGATTTTTTTCATTTTGATTACCTCCATTTTTTATTTTCGATTCCCAATGAGATGAGGCTGCTTGCCACATCCATTTTTACAGCTTTATTTTAAGCCCCTGCGCGAAGAAAAGTAAAGAAAAAATAAAAATACTTGCAAGAGTTTTTTGGCACATAGAAAAATTTTTGAAAATATTTTCATTTCGTCTCATGATTGGCGCCAAAAGCAAAGTATTTCTGTCATCCGGAACGCTTTTATTCACGCCTAGAAACAAAACTTCCCTCTCGCGCCTGCGAGAGGGAAGTTTTGTTTCTAGGCGTAACCCCGATATTTTGTGCCTTAACTATTTTCGGCCGGCCAGGATCGCGTCGCGCATTTCGTACATCAACTTATCCGTGACGCCACTGGAGATAATATGCGTTTGGATCCGGCTGATGATGGCGATCTCGCACATGCGCGCAATGTGCAGGTATTTAAAATCGTCCGGTATGCTGTGGCAGTACAGCAGAAACCAGTCCACAGCACGGGAGATGGGGGAATTGGGTGTCCCTGAAATGGCGATGGTCTTTGCTCCGTGGCGCTTAGCCGCCTGAAGAGCGTCTAGGACGGCAATGGTACGTCCGCTGTAGCTGATGCCCACAGCCACATCGCTTTTGTTCAGACACAGAGGCGCGGCTGTCATGGAGCCGGTGTCCAGAAAAAAATTGCTAATTACACCCGCCTGCATGAACATACGGCTGGCGATTTGTACGGTCTCCGTGGGACCGCCCACACCGTAGAGATGAACCTTCCCCGCATGGGCAATGCATTTGGCCACAGCGACAATGGTTTTCTCATCCATCATCCGATAGGTCTCAGCCAGAGCAATCTGGGCTGCGCGGTTCAGTTTGGCGCTGATTGTGGCAAAGTCGTCCTCCTGATTAATCAACTCGATAGTGGTTGCCAAAGGCGGGGCGGCCTGCCGTAAATATACCTTAAATTCGCTGAAGCCGGAATATTTTAACGCCTGACAGAAAAGGGTGACGGCAGTACTGCTGGTATTGGTTTTCTTGGCTAGTTGGGTGATGGACATTTCCGTCACCAAAGAAGGGTGTTCGCGGACATACTTCTCGATCCGCTTCTGCGCCTTGGTAAGGGTGGAATAATTTTCTTGAATGCGGCTGAAATACTCCCCTCCGCTATAAACGGAGGATGCGTTTTCTTCAATACTCATGGTATGCCCCTTTTTAACAGAAACTGCGAGCAGTTCAGGCCTGACCGGGAAGAGATATGCACCGTTTTTTCGACCTGGTTCTCCTGAATTGCGCTCTAGCGGAAAGAATTACTTGAAAAACGGAGGAGCGGATTACTACAGCCGCAGCCGGGAATATGGCGCTTACCCGATGCCACTGGAAAGAGAACGCAATCTTAGGGGTAAACATCATGTTTTCGGGAGTCAGTAATATTACTTGGCTCCGGACTTCGCTTGTGGCAATACCTGTATACCGATCCGTTTCAGCCGTCAATCTCACAACAACCTGTTTCCCCACATTGTAATTTAAGGCACCTGAATCTTTCCGGCCACCACACACGAAGTCTTCTCCCTAGTTTAGCATGGTTTTAGTATATAGAAATCCACATTCAAATGCAAGGGAAAAACCTTCTTTTGTCTACAACATCCTTTACATATTAAAATGTCGGGCTGCTTCCATTTTTCTTAAACTGCAACCAAATAACGCAAGGCATGCTTCTTTCGTCTTCGTAAGGTGGCAAAGCATGGCCTTTTGCTAAACTATATGAGGCCTCCAGACGTTTTGGGATCACGTCCCATACGCTATTGCAGATTTGGGAGCGTATCTATCTGGCAGAGGGACCAGAGGGATTAGAATTGAACGGCGCGGGCATGCCGGCCGGAACGGGCCACTAAGGAGAGTTAATCCGGACAAGGAGAAAGAGCTTCTTGCGGAAGTACAACGGCTGAGAGCTGAAAACACGTATCTAAAAAATGGCGGGCCTTGGTTTTGGCAGACGAGCGACGCCAGCGCAAAAAACGCAGGCGATCCAAGAACTGCGACAAACGTTCCCTCTGAACGTACTGCTGTCTGTCGCTCAGCTCCCCAGAGCCACATTTTATTACCAACTCAAGCGGCAAGAGAGGCCGGACAAGTATGCAGAGGTGAAAGAAGAAATTCAGCGGATCCATGCCGAGCATACTTCGAGATGGGCGGGTGTGATTATCTGGAGGACCGCCGATATTATGACCCGGAGATAACCGTCGACGATATCGTCTCAGAGATTGCGTCCATCCTGGATGCGCTGTCCATCGGGGACAATGATCGCTTCCATCAGTCAATGAAAAAATGGCACATCGGTCATCCACAAATAAATGATAACAGTTTGATAACTGTGGTCAAAAGCCCTGGCTATTCTCTCTGTTTGCTGGTATTGTGTGTCGCTGGAAAAGGAGGCGACTGCCATGCCCGAATACCTGAGAGCCCTGCACGAACGGTTCACCACAGCGTCTCCCGATGCGGCAAGAATACAGCGTGAGCGGGACAAGATCCTCGCCCGCCTGCGCGGACAACTGGGCAAGTCCCAACGGGTCCTGCTGCTCCACCTGCTGGATCTGGAGGACGACCTGCGGGACCAGACCTCGCTGGACAGCTTCCTCTCCGGTATCCGTCTGGCCAGAGGGATCGAACAGGAGCTGAGTGAGATCCCGCCCTACTCCTTCGATGGTGAAAACGAAGAACAGGCGAGGAAAAGAAACGGAGGCGACCCACAGTGCAAAAGAAGTTATTAACCAACGGCAATGTGTTCAAGCGCACCGATGGCCGCTGGAACGGCGTAGTCTGGTACCTGGATGAGCAAGGGGAACGGAAGCGAAAATCCTTCTGCGGAACCTCCAAGCCGGAGGTGAAGGCCAAGATCACCGAGTACATCGCGGACTTCAAGCACCAACTCACCGCCTCCGACGAGTCCAAGGCTAAGCTGGAGGACAGCATGAAAAACTGGCTCCGGGTGTTTAAGTTCCCCTCGGTGGAGCGGACGATTTGCCTCGCCTTTCAACCAGAAGTTGAGCCGCCGCTAAATTCATAAAGAAACAAGTTATTGAAAAAGGCCTGACGCGGTTGTATGGTTAAACTACAAAGGGCCTTTTGAATCATTTTGGAGGTAAATACATGGATATGAATGCGGTAGGGCGTCAAATCGCTGATCTGCGCCGGGCCAAGAGAATGACGCAGGCGGATTTGGGCGAACGCCTTGGTATCACCTTTCAGGCCGTCAGCAAATGGGAACGGGGAGTTTCACATAGTTAAAGATACCACACCAATCCCACGCTGACTTTTGCTCAACCGATACAGCCGGAGGGCTGGATAACAAGAAAAGGCGGTATGCGCCCCGTGGAGGGGTAGCGTACCGCCTTTTCTTGTGGGGGTTTCCAAAGGGGGCAAAGCCCCCATTTGGCACACGACTTTGCGAAGCAAAGTGTAGTGTGTTATACCTGCTGGCGTGGCTGACAGGGGAAACGGAGTGCGGTGATTTTTGCGCCCCGTTTGCTCCGGCAGGAAAACAGGCTGAATTTTTGTGAATGGGAATGAAAAAAAATCGGGCTGGGTTCAGAGAACGGCGGCAGGTATATGAAAGCCCCGTCCCTCGTCCTACGCTTCGACTTGTGGACAAAATGTCCCGAAATTGTGGCCACACTCCCGGAAAAGTAGCAGGACAGAGGGCAACCGTCAAGGCTGAAATGAACGGGTTTACATCCGGCCTTGACTGCCGCCCTCCGTCCCGCTGAACGGGCAGACAAGGCGGCCAATCCCTCAAAGTGCTTGGCCGCACTCTTTTTAATTTGGGAGCGTTCTCCCTTGCAAAATTGAAATGGGCGGGAAGCCATTTTGTGGCTTTGCTATTCGGTAGCCAGACGAATGCTTTTGGTCGCCATGTTATTCCTAAAAGCAAGATCATGTTCTACAAAGATCATGGTAGGAGAAAATTCTCTAATCAGATTTTCAATTTGCATTCGAGAATAGATGTCAATATAGTTAAGAGG
>CANRFT010000028.1 GCA_947629955.1 uncultured Oscillospiraceae bacterium | reverse complement strand
TTAAGGAAATGAGGATATAAGCTGTTCTCAGTTCCCTACGCATAGATTCAACAGCGAAATACGAGAAACAGACCGCCCACACACCGGCTTCCCGGTGAAAAGTCAGCGGTCTTTTTTCTTCCCCAAACGCTCCATTTAGGCGTATGGATACAACTGAATACCGAATACATAGCCCTTGCTTTCAAAGGCGATTACAGAGCGACAAATGCTTCAAAATCGCCCCGAAAAGCTACTTCTTCCAGAGCGTCCGAGTAACATCGGGCGCTCTATTTTTTTGCCAAAATCCAGAAAAATTCGCCGTCAGACTTAAAAAGTGCCGTCCGTTGTCCAGACATAATGAGAGAAATTTTTCAAAAATGACTTGTGGTTGACCCTTTCCCAGTGCGAATTAGTGGGAGGCAAAATTTTTTTGCAAGGAGGGTTGGAAAATGGGCTCTCCCAGTCGGGACAAGTGGAGGGACTTTTCTCACGACCGCAAAAATGGGTGTCCATTTCGGTACCCTTTGTCCAAATAAGTGAGAGAACTTTTTGAAAAAATTTTCCGCAGGGGGGTTAGTTTTGACCCTTCCCAGTCGGAACAAGTGAGAGGGTTCAAAAAATTACATTCCCGAGGGGGTTGGAAACACCTCCCCCAGTCCAAACAAGTGAAAGGACTTTTTCCGAATAAGGGGTGCAAAACCGCTTCCTTTTCCAAATCTGTGAGGGGAAGTTTCTCTCGTGACCTTTGAAAACTGAATAGCCGTCCGACTGGGATATGACCGTGCGACGACCTTCCGAAAGGAAGCGAGCACAGCAACGCTGCGGTGAGACTCCGGTGCAGGAATACAAAAACGACAGTCGGGAAAAACGGCGCATACATACCTGCATCATGCGGTGCGGGTAGAAATTATGGGAGGTGGTGCAAGTGCCACGAATGAGTAAAAAGCGGAAACAGGAATGGGCGCTGTTTCTAAACGACCGCAACCGTATCACTTACAATCTGCTTTGCCGAAAGTGTCGGCACGACTGCAAGCAGAGCTTTCGGGCGACGGTTATCGAATGTCCAAATTATCAGAGAAAGGAGCAAAAACTGAAGTACGGGGATTGAATAATCGTATGGAAAAGGGAGGACGTGATCGGAATGCAAATGACCAAAGGCGAGCGATTGGTTGCGGAAATGATGGGAGATATTCCGGCTTACGGGTATCCCGTGTTGACCGAACAGCATCCTTTTCTTCGGAAGGTGACTGCCTTTATGAAATCAAAAACCGAGTGGAACGGAACGGCAACGGATCTGTTATGGGAGCTGCGGGATACCTATACCCCGCCCAATACCGCTGCGAAGTTGCTCCGTAAATACAGTTTGAAATTATACGAAGAACACTGTATCAGGATTTGTTTTTCCCGTACCGGCCGAAAAAGGATCATTACTTTACGAAGCGATTTACCCTGTCAATGACGGTTTTGTGACAGTCTTTCAAAACGAGATACAAGAGCCTGCGCAATCTTAGCGAGCAGACCGTTTGTGCCCCCAAAGGGGTGACAAACGGTAAACTCGTTGGGATGAATCCCAAACCCTCTGCAAAGACCGAAACAAAATTCAGAAAGGATTGATGAACATGAAGAAAGCAAAACGAACAAGAGACATTCAGCTCCGGGTGTGGCTCAACGAAAAAGAGAGCGCCGAGCTGAACCGCAAGGCGGCGATGGCGAAGCTGCCGAAGTCCACGGTGATCCGAATGCTCTTGACCAATTACGAGCCGAGAGAAGCGCCCGATGAACGCTTCTATGAAGCGATGCGGCAGTTTTACGCCATGAGCAATAATCTGAACCAGCTTGCAAGAAGAGCGAACACGTCCGGCTTCGTCAATGCGAATGCCATCACCGAGCTTACGAAAAAGCTGGCGCAGTTTCAACTGGAGATCGAGCAGACATTTCTGCTGCCGGTGAAAAGCGATCTTAATTGGAAATGAAGGGAGATGATTTTATGACAGAAAACGATAAGGCTTTGGAAGCGCAGCGTATTGCGGAGCAATACAACGGGATCGATTACCGCAGCTTTGAGTACGACGGCTTGCCGCCCGCCGGAGAATCGTCTCCTTTGCTCCGCATCCCGGAGCAAACCGCATTGACCGAGAAGATCGGGAATACGGAATATACCTTGAACGCGCATTTCCGAGAGGACGGTCGGGACTTGCTCGGTTATCTGTGCGAATTGCTTCTCAAGGACGGCGTGGAACCAAATCTCTATTACGATTCGGAATAAAGTTTGAATCATCACTTTAAAGCGTTGAATTGTGACAGCGAATATGATATACTATAGATACACTTCAAAACACCATATTCGCTGTCGGAAAGGAGTTTGAATGAACAGACAGCAAAAAGAAATCACCGCCCTGTACTGCCGATTCTCACAAGACGACGGACGGGAAGGCGACAGCAATTCCATAGCCAATCAAAAAAGCTATCTGCTGGATTACGCCAAACGGAATCATTTTCCCAATCCGCAGTTCTATGTGGACGACGGTTATACGGGCACAAATTTCGACCGCCCCGATTTCATCCGCATGAACGAGGACTGTAAAAAGGGATTGGTCAAAACGGTCATCGTCAAAGATCTGAGCCGCTTCGGACGGGAGCATATCGGCGTAGGCCGGTATCAGGAAATTCTCTATCCCGAAGCCGGCATCCGCTTTATCGCCATACTGGACAATGTGGACACGCAAAGCGAAAGCAGCAATGAGTTTGCCGCCTTTACCAATCTGTTTAACGAGTGGTATCCCAAAACTACCAGCAAAAAGGTAAAGCAGGTCAAACGCTCCAAGGCGATGAACGGCGAGCACCTCGGCGCAGCGCCGTTCGGATATCTGAAAAATCCGGATGACCCCAAGCGGTGGCTCGTGGACGAGGAAGCGGCGGCAATCGTGCGGCGAATCTTCCAGATGGCGCTGGACGGATTTGGTTGCTCCGCCATCGCAACGGCGTTATGGCGGGATAAGGTACTCACCCCGTCCGCCTATAAAGCATCCAAAGGGATCGGCGTATCGAAATGCTCCGAAGACCCCTATTGCTGGGAAAGCTCGGCGGTTGGCGCTATCCTCGACAACGCTGCCTATATCGGCGTGACAGAGGGGTTGAAATCATTGCGGCTCAGCTTCAAGAGCAAAAAGCGAGTACCGTCCCCCAAGGAGCGGCGTGTCGTTGTAGAGGACGCTCACGAGCCGATCATTGACAGACCAATTTGGGACAAGGTGCAGCTTTTGCGGGCGAACAAGCGCCGCCCAACCAAAACGGGAGCGACCAGTATCTTTTCGGGACTGCTCTACTGCGCCGACTGCGGCGCAAAGCTCTCGCTGAACGTATCGAACGGGTACAAGTATTTCCGCTGCGGCGGGTACAAGCGAAACAGCCGGATGAATGCTTGCAGCATTCACTATATCCGGGAATCGGTGCTGGAGCAGTTGGTGCAAAAGCAGCTTAGGCAGTTTCTGTCCTATTTGCAGCAGTTTGAGCGTGTCTTTGTTAAGCAACAGATCGACTGCCAAATGGCGGACAAGGAGTACGAGATTCGGCAAAAGCAGGCGCTTACGGAACAGCATGAAAAGCGTTTACGGGAGATCGACTATCTGTTCCGCAAGACCTATGAGGACAACGCCACGGGAAAGCTCTCCGACGAGCAATTCTACCGGTTGTCCGAAGGGTACGAAACGGAGCAGGAGGAAATCCGAACGGAAATCGCCAAGCTCACCGAGGAGATCAGTCAGGCCGACACAACGGTACACAATGTGGAGAAGCTGATTGCCGTCACTCGTAAATATACCCGTGTGGACCAGTTGACGCCGGAAATTCTGAACGCATTGGTGGACAAGATCGTTGTCCACGAAGCGGTCAAGAAAGACGGCAAGCGGACGCAGGCTATTGACATTTACTATTCCTATGTGGGTATCATCGACATTCCCACGGACGAAGAACTAAAACAGTATGCCGGAAAGCACGGCAGAAAAACCGCCTGATATCAGGCAAAACGGCAGGAAAT
This sequence comes from uncultured Oscillospiraceae bacterium, assembly GCA_947629955.1. Lineage (GTDB taxonomy): Bacteria > Bacillota > Clostridia > Oscillospirales > Oscillospiraceae > Enterenecus. The sequence continues at coordinate 27,366 of CANRFT010000028.1, read as the reverse complement.
CCATCTCCTGCCGCCTTACATAACATTTTTGTCCCTATCCGGGTTCACACATTCTTTGAACATATGGATAGTACCAGGCCGTAGGCGGCACATCCTTGAAGGCCTGTCCCAAGCGGGCGGTGATTTCTTTCTCACATTCAGTGGTATTGAAGAATGTGACCTGATACTCGATGCTCACTTTGGCCTCGCCTGATTTGCCGTTCGCGGTGCGTTTTTGTAACCCGTCGATCCTCACGGTGTATGTTCCCTCATATTCGCTGATGCCGTCAGGCCGGAAAATGATCGCGCCGGCGTCGCCATAGTTGTGGGTATCGATGTTGAAATACGCGCCAGTTTCCGTGACTTGGTAGTTTCCACCGGAGAACGTCCACTTTTTCCCGTCGTTGCCTCTGATCAGTGTGACTTTGACTTTGGAGATGTCCGGAGTCATATACCTATAGTAGTTCAGAGAGACGGTCCACGGAGTCTTTGTGGTGAAGAAATTGTGGTCAGCCGGGAAATACCCGGAGGCAGGCCACGCAATAAAGTCGTAATCGCTGACCGGGTTGCTTTGATCGCGGCTGTTTACCGCTGTATACCTTCGGTACCGTGTGTTGGATTCTGCGTAGCCGAAACCGACTGTTCCAAGCTCGGCGGACAGCTGCCAGCGCCGGTGACCGACAGTGGTGAGGTTGTTGAGTCCGGAGTCGTTCGTAAGGACGTCGATAGCCTCTGAGAGCTGCCGCCCGCCGCTCATGTTACTGCGGGCCCCCGCTTTGGCCTTGAGAAAAAAGCTGTCGGGAACATTTGACGGCTGGGCCGGCCGGTGGGTGACTTCCCCGGTGATCGCCATCAGGCTGGCTGCGTGCTGGGCCAGATCGGACGCGCTCTCATTCAGTTTGGCCGCCGGAAGTCCGGCCAGACGCCGGATGGCGTTCAGACGGTCCAGCAGAGTTTGCTGTGTCTCCTGCGAGAGTATGCCCGCTTTAAAGGCAGATAGGTCCGGAACTTCAGAATACAGTTTTGACGGTACGCTTCCGTCTTTCTCATGGAGCAGTTCAGTGATTTCTGTGGGACTCAGTTTAGAGATCGATTTACACCCGCTGCTCGCTGCCGGTTTTACCGCGGATACTGTCGGAGACAAGCTCAGCGACATTGCCGCGGCGAGCAAAATGCAGACGACTCTTTTCATGGTTGACCCTCCTAAGGTTGGATGCCGCGGAGCCGGGATGATCGAAGCGCGTGACCTGATTTGCCTGAGCGGCACGGGAAATCGGACAGAAGCATAGGAAAACGCTTTTTCCGTATGCGGACCTCCCACGGCAGTTTTCGGAAACGTTTTCATCCCACTTGTTGTTATTATAAAATAGCAATTTCCAAATTTCAATACTAATTGTATATTTGTTGTGATTTTGTATTTTTTATGCAAAAATCAGAGTATATTATTGTGCAATATGGCAGTATTATAGTTGAAATCGTTTCCGCGATAAAGGGCTGCAATTACATTATGTTATTCTTCCCGAAAGGCATTGCCGCCGGGGCGGCAAACCACCGTGAGACCCGCCATCATGGAAAGGATCGGGGCGTGCCTGTCCGCAACGACCGGAAGCAGCCCAAGTTCCTCATGCTGGACCAGGCTCATTCCGTCTGGAAAAATAGATCATTCGGGTGTATTGGCCGGAAGCGCAATAAGTGCCGGTATATCGGACTTTTCTCCTGAGAAAAATGCTTCAAAAGGAGAACTGCTATGGAACGTAATTTTCCCCATCTCTACGCGCCCATCACCCTGGGCCGCACCACCTTCCGCAACCGCATGTTCTCCGCCCCAATGGGCGGCCCCGACGGCCTGTACGTGGCCTATACCGCTGCCAAGCGGGGCCACCAGGTCATCCTGTGCGAGAAGGCGGTGCCGGACGCCAACGTCCGGCACCGCCTTCTGATGCTCAAGCGGATGGAGGAGTTGAAGGACGATCTCATCATCCTCACCGACCACAAGGTCCTGAAGGTCACGGTCGAGGGCTTGGTCTGCGAGGACCCCGAGGGGAAAGAGGTCCTGGTGGCCGGCCCCAGCGTGATCTGCGCCCTGGGCCAGCGCTCCCGCGCCAAGGCGGTAGAGGAGCTGTATGACACCGCCCCCTGGGTCCGGGTCATCGGCGACGCCGCCAGGGCGTCCACCATCACCAATGCTGTGTATTGGGGCTACCACGCGGCGCTGGATATCTGAGAACAACGCCACAGGCAAGGTCAGCGACGAATAGCCACAAGTACGAGGTGGAGCGGATGGACCGCCTGACCTCTCCGTTGTTGCGGGAACTCATCGACCACATCGACGTGTTCGAGACGGAGGGCACAGGCAGGAACCGCACCCAGCGGGTCGTGATCTACTACCGCTTCGTGGGGTATATCGAGTGGCCGGGGCGGGCAGGCGGCCAGAACTACAAGGCCGACACCCGCAAGGGCGTGGCAGTGGAATACCTCACCGATCCCATTCCGGCATAAAAAATGAGCAGGCATACCGCCTGCTCTAAACAGAAAAAATCGAGTGTTCATAAGGTGAAATCCCTTATGAACACTCGATGTGGCGCGGAAGGAGGGATTTGAACCCTCGCGCGCTTTTAGACGCCTACTCCCTTAGCAGGGGAGCCCCTTCGGCCACTTGGGTACTTCCGCAAGCCGAACATCAGAGAACTGATGGAATTTTTATGGCGGAGAGAGTGGGATTCGAACCCACGGCCCTTTCGGGTCACCGGTTTTCAAGACCGGCTCCTTAAACCACTCGGACATCTCTCCCAATCGATGGGCCAGACGCTGAGTTATAATACCACATCCGTACCCGGATGTCAAGGCAAAATTCAGCCGGGGCGATCGGTCCGAAGAGGATGCCGCATGAACACCAGTAAATCGATCCCTGACGTTTCCCGCATATAGGCATAACTTTTGCCGCGCCACTTGCAAACGGGCCGCAACTGTGGTATCATACCAAGAGAACACGCCAGTATCCAAATGAAGGGAACGATTTCAATATGTCTGGACATTCCAAGTGGCATAACATCCAAAAGACCAAGGGCGCGGCCGACGCCAAGCGCTCCGCCGCCTTTACCAAGATCGCCCGGGAGATCATCGTGGCCGTCAAGGCCGGCGGCAGCGGGGACCCCAACAACAACTCCCGCCTGGCCACTGTCATCGCCAAGGCCCGGGCGGCCAACATGCCCAACGACAACATCAAGCGCACCATCGACAAGGCCGTGGGCTCCGGCAACGCGGATAACTACGAGGCCATCAACTACGAGGGCTACGGCCCCTCCGGCGTGGCCGTCATTGTGGAGGCGCTGACCGACAACCGCAACCGCACCGCCTCCGACGTGCGCCACTACTTCGACAAGTTCGGCGGCAACCTGGGCGCCACCGGCTGCGTCTCCTGGTCCTTCGACCAGAAGGGCGTGCTGGTCATCGAGAAGGAGGACCTGGACGAGGACACCGTGATGATGGACGCCCTGGAGTGCGGCGCCGCCGACTTCGAGCCGGAGGACGAGGTGTTCACCGTCTACACCGCCCCCGACGACTTCCCCGCCGTCCTCTCCGCCATGGAGGACAAGGGCTATACCTTCCTCTCCGCCAAGGTGGAGATGGTGCCCCAGAACTACGTCACCCTCACCGACGAGAAGGACATCTCCAACATGGAGAAGCTCATCGATATGCTGGAGGACAACGACGACGTGCAGAACGTGTGGCATAACTGGGATAACTGAACCCAAATTCTAAGGATAAAAGCCGCCCCGGAAGCCTTAAACGGTTTCCGGGGCGCTTATTTGCGGCGATCACTCGCTCTTTTCGTCTTGCTCTGCTGTCTTTATGGGACTGTGTTTCCGCACTCATTCCAATATCTCAATAATATGTGCATCAAATAAGCCGCCTCCCACATTCTTTGCGATTCTTTTACCTTCCACCTTTACCGTTGTACCCATCGCGGGTATTTCTGCATCAGCGGCAAAGTACACTAATTTTAACACTGAACTTCCATCTACTTTCACATTATAGGCGCCTTCATAGGATTCACTCTTACTATCTAATTTGCAAGTCCATTCTATGGTATCTTTTACTAAGTATGCTTGTAATGCCTCATAACATTTTGTAGTAAATGTGGTTCCGTTGACTACATCTACTTCTTCTTTAATTTCTGGCTCGGTCTTTACCACAACCGTAATCTCCTGTCCAGAAGTTAGATTAACCAAATCATCAAGGGGTAAATATACTCTCATTTCGTATACAGGAAGTAAATCGCCTAATATAATATAATCTTCTTCTATTCTTAATACCGATCCTTCTAAAAGAAGGACTTTGTCACAATAAAGCTGTTTTGCCTTTGCAATATTTTCCACCGAAGCATTGTCTATGTCCTCCATAGTCGTTGCCGTTGCCCCTGCCAGCATTTCCTCTTTTGTCATTTTTGCTTCTTCCACTGCATCTGTCTCTACTACCTCGCTGGAAGGTGTCGCTGTTTCTGCCGGAGTAGACGCTCCGCAAGCACATAGAATCAGTAACAAGACAAGTGCTAATGCTGATGCTGTGATTCGCTTCATTTTACATTCCCCCGAAATAAAAAAGTGTGTGGCCCCAAAATGGAACCACACACCGAAAAACGCATAGCCCCATTTTGTTACCACACAAAATCCCTCGCCGTGCATACTAGACGCCCGTCAAGAAGGGGATACGTTTTTACCATGGCAAAAACGTACGTCTAGTATTCCCCATGAGGATAGCATGGCGAAGAACAAAAATATGGGATTTTGTGTGGTAACTAAAGTATATCACGGCCTAAGGGGTTTGACAAGCAGAAATTAGAAAACATGGACTTATCCACGAACAAAACGAGGGGCCCGGACGCAGCCGCGTCCGGGCCCCTTTTATCAAGCAAGCATATTCGTGCGGAACCCGCCGTGACAGTTTACTACCGCCCCAGCTCCTGGTTCCGCCTCCACGCGGCGATCACCGCGTCGATGGCGGCGGAGCGGAGGCCGTTCCGCTCCAAGGCGGCCACCCCCGCGATGGTGGAGCCCCCGGGGGAGCACACCGCGTCCTTCAACGCGCCGGGGTGTTCACCGGTCTCCAGCACCATGGCCGCCGCCCCCAGCACCATCTGGGCGGCGTATTCCAGGGCCTTCTGCCGGGGCAGGCCGGCCATCACCCCTCCGTCGGCCAGGGCCTCGATATAGGGATACACAAAGGCCGGGCCACAGCCCGCCACGGCGGAGAAGGCGTCCATCTGCCCCTCGTCGATGACCTCCACCCGGCCGGAGGCGGACAGGATCTCCCTCACCGCCGCCAGGTGGGCCTCGTCGGTGCCGGGGGCGGCGCACAGGGCGGTCATCCCCTTGCCGATGGCGGCGCAGGTGTTGGGCATGATGCGCAGCAGGGGCACGTCATATCCCGCCCCCGCCAGGTGGGGTTTCAGATCGGCGATTTGTTTCCCGGCGGCCATGGAGACGAGGACTTTGTCCTCCCCGGCGGCGTGGCAGGCCGCCAGCACCGGGACCAGCTCCTCCAGCAGGGCTCCCATCAGATGGGGCTTCACCCCCAGGAAGACATACTCCGCCTCCCGGACGGCCTCCACGTTATCCGCCGCGGCGCAGCCCAATTCACTTGCCAGGGCCTCCGCCTTGGCGGCGGTGCGGTTGGACAGGATCACCTGGTCCGGCCCCAGGGCCCGGACGGCGGCCCGCGCCAGCGCTCCGCCCATATTGCCTGTGCCGATGAACGCGGCTTTTTTCATGGTAAACACCCGCTTTCGTTTCAGTTCAGCAGGGAACGGTTGATGGCGTTGAGGATGGCCCGCAGGGAGGCCCGGTTGATGTTGTGGCTCTTGCCCACGCCGAACACGTCCCGGCCCTTGGGGTCCTTCAACTGGATATAGCACACCGCCTGGGTGTCGGAGCCGGAGGACATGGCGTGCTCCTTGTAATCCACGAACTGGTAGCCCTCGATGGCCCCCTCGGGCAGGTCGTGGAGGGCGTTGAAGAAGGCGTCGATGGGGCCGGTGCCCTCGCCGCGGGCGGCCATCACATGGCCCTTGTAGCCCACCTCGCCGTCGAAGGTGACCCGGCTGGCCTGGCCGTGGCGAGCGTCCTCCTGGAAGGAGTGGCGCTCCAGCTGATAGGTCTTGGGGGCGGACAGGTACTCTTTGTCGAACAGCTCAAAGAGCTGCTCCGGCTTGAGCTCCTTGCCCACCCGGTCGGACTCCTTCTGCACGATGGCGCCGAAGTCGGCGTGCATGGCCTTGGGCATATCATAGCCGAACTTGTGGTGCATGATGAAGGCGGCGCCGCCCTTGCCGGACTGGGAGTTGATCCGCACGGGTTCATACTCCCGGCCCAGGTCGGTGGGGTCGATGGGCAGATAGGGGACCTCCCACATGCCGGTGCCGGACTTCTCGGTGTAGTCGAAGCCCTTGTTGATGGCGTCCTGGTGGGAGCCGGAGAAGGCGGTGAACACCAGCTCGCCCACATAGGGCTGCCGCTCGGGCACCTTCATCTTGGTGCAGCGCTCGTACATATCCCGGACCCTGTTGATGTGAGAGAAGTCCAGGTGGGGGTCCACTCCCTGGGTGTACATGTTCATGGCCAGGGTGACCATGTCCACGTTGCCGGTGCGCTCGCCGTTGCCGAACAGGGTGGCCTCCACCCGCTCGGCCCCGGCCAGCAGGCCCAGCTCGGTGGTGGCCACGCCAGTGCCCCGGTCATTGTGGGGGTGGAGGGAGATGATGGCCCTGTCCCGGCCGGGCAGCTTGCGGATGAAGTACTCCAGCATGTCCGCGAACTGGTTGGGCATGCAGTTCTCCACGGTGGTGGGCAGATTCAGGATGATCTTCTTCTCCGGCGTGGCGTGGATGGCCTCCACCACCGCCTGACAGATGTCCACGGCGTAGTCCATCTCGGTGCCCATGAAGGACTCAGGGGAGTACTCATAGCGCAGATCCATCCCCTCCGCGATGGCGTCCTGAGACAGATCGTAGATCAGTTTGGCGGCGTCCACGGCGATCTTCTTCACACCCTCCACGTCGGTGTGGAACACCACTTTGCGCTGGAGGGTGGAGGTGGAGTTGTAGAAGTGGAAGATCACGTGCTTGGCGCCCTTGATGGCCTCGAAGGTCTTTTTGATCAGGTGCTCCCGGGCCTGGACCAGCACCTGGATGGTCACGTCGTCGGGGATGTGGCCGCCGTCGATGAGCTCCCGGCAGATCTCGTATTCGGTCTCGCTGGCGGAGGGAAAGCCGATCTCGATCTCCTTCACGCCGATATCCACCAGGGTGTGGAAATAATCCAGCTTCTCCTGGAGGTTCATGGGGTCGATGAGGGCCTGGTTGCCGTCCCGCAGGTCTACGGAGCACCAGACGGGCGCCTGCGTGAGGACCTTGTCCGGCCAGGTGCGGTGCTCGATGAGCTGGGGCGTAAAGGGAATGTACTTCGCAAATCCGGGCTTGAGGTTCATAGCAAATTCCTCCTTTGGAATTTTCGGGGGATAAAAAACGCCCCCGACAGTTCGTCAGGGGCGTGAATGATCACGCGGTACCACCCTACTTCCGCGCACGGTCACCCGGTGCGCGCTCTCGGCCTCCAACAAGGCCTTGACCTGTAACGGGGTCTCCCGTCCGCCCCTACTGCGTGTCCGGTTGGGGGCGGCGGCTCCGGGGCCAGTATCCACGCGGGCCTCTCCGCCGGCTCGCACCATCCGCCGGCTCTCTGTGGGAGGGGATGACCGCGTCTTCTTCCCATCTGCGCCTTTTCAGTACGCTCATTTTAGCGGAGAAAACCGCGCTTGTCAAGCCCCCGGCTGAATTTTACCACTGACGGAGGCAAATATGCCGGAACTTGACAGAGAGTAATCGATATGATAAACTGAAAACAGTAAGAAAACAAAAGGGGGACGGATGAGATGAAACGGGCGCTGACATTTCTTTTGGCGGCGTGTATGCTTTTAGCCCTGGCGGGCTGCACGGCGCAGTGGGTGGACCGGCCCAGCCTCATTATATCGGGCAACTGCTATATCGACCCCTATATGCCGGTGAAGGAACTGCCGGAGGGCTATGCGCTCGCGGGAGAGCTGACCGCGCGGGAGGCAAATGACACGGGCCTGAAGGGCTGCGAGTACTACACCAGCGACAGCGACTCCAGCATCTATGTTTACCAGGAGTGCGGCACGCCCATCAGCGCCGACACGGTGGATAACACCCGCCGCCAATGGGCCTATAAGCAGTGGATCTGTGAGGGCGCTGCCGACCGCTGAAATGGGCAGTATTGACACAAACAGGCGTCCATCCCGGGGGATGGACGCTTGTCTTTTGCGCCTGTTTTGGGGCTCAGGGACGGCCTAACAGGGCGAACATGTTCTTCTTGTAGGCCTCCACGCCGGGCTGGTTAAAGGGATTGACGCCCAGGATGTGGCCGCTGATGCCGCAGGACAGCTCGAAGAAGTAGAACAGCTCTCCCAGGGCACGGGTGTCCATCTTGTCCATGCGGATGACCACGGAAGGGGCGCCGCCGTCCTTGTGGGCGGCCAGGGTGCCCCGGAAGGCCATCTCCCGGACGAAGCTTAGGGGCTTGCCGGCCAGGTAGTTCAGGTTGTCGCCGTTGTCGTCGCTGTAGGGGACGGCCACGTCGCAGCCGGTGTCGTCCACGTAGATGACCGTCTCGAACAGGTGGCGCTCGCCGTCCTGGATGTACTGGCCCAGGGAGTGGAGGTCGGTGGTGAACTGGGCGGAGGCGGGGAACAGGCCCTTGCCGTCCTTGCCCTCGGACTCACCGAACAGCTGCTTGAGCCACTCGCCCACAAAGCTGTAGGAGGGCTCGTAGGTGCAGAACAACTCGATCTTCTTGCCCTGGCGGTAGAGCAGGTTCCGAGCGGCGGCATACTGCCACACGGGGTTGCTCATGTCCCGCTTGTCGAAAGCGGTCATGGCGTCGTGGGCGCCGCCCATGAGCTCGGTGATGTCGATGCCGGCGGCGGCGATGGGCAGCAGGCCCACCGCGGACAGCACGGAGTAGCGGCCGCCCACATCGTCGGGTACCACGAAGGTCTCCCAGCCGTTGGCGTCGGCCACGCCCTTCAGAGCGCCCTTGGCCTTGTCGGTGGTGGCGTAGATGCGGCCGTTGGCCTCGGCGCCGTACTGCTTCACCAGGGCGTCCCGGAACACCCGGAAGGCCACGGCGGGCTCGGTGGTGCCGCCGGACTTGGAGATCACATTGATGGACCAGTTTTTTCCCTTTACCTTGTTGAGTACCTTGTTCAGCTCGTTGGGGCTGAGGGAACAGCCGGCGAAGCAGATCTCAATGCCTTGGGCGGGGAACACCTCCAGGGTGGCACGGGCCCCCAGATAGGAGCCGCCGATGCCGATGACCACCAGCACGTCGGAGTCGGAGCGGATCTTGGCCGCCGCCTTCTGGATGCGGGCGAACTCCTCCTTGTCGTAGTTCTCGGGCAGGCGGACCCAGCCCACGTAGTCGGAACCGGGGGCGGCGGGGTCGTACAGCTTATCGTGGGCGGCGGCTACCTCGGCCGCCATGGCGCTCAGCTGCTCCTGAGAGACAGCGCCCTCCAGATTGGAAAGATCGAGTTTCAGCATTATAAAACATCTCCTTATCAGGCCGGGCCGGCGGAGACGCCGGCCCGACGGTTATGTATCATTCGCAGAAGAACATGGCCGCGCCGCCCAGGATGCCGGCGTCGTTGCCCAGCATGGTCCGGGCAAAGCGCACATTGGAGCAGGGGCCGAAGACCTCCTGCCGGAAGGTCTCCTCGATGGGTTTCATCAGGGGACGGCCCGCCGCGGACACGCCGCCGCCGATGAGGATCAGCTCGGGATTGAGGACACAGGCCAGGATGGCGGCGCAGTGGCCAAGGGCGTGGCCCGCCTCAGTCACCACCCGCCGGGCGTTCTCATCGCCGTCCTTGGCGGCGTCGAACACGTCCTTGGCGGTGACGCGCCGCATCTCGCTGAAGGGGGAGAACTGCCGGGCGGCCCGGATGATGCCGGTGGCGGAGGCGGTGACCTCCAGACAGCCGTATTTGCCGCAGCCGCACTGCCAGTCCGGGTGGAAGGAGGTGGGGATATGCCCTACCTCGCCGCCGCCGCCGGAAAAGCCGGTGATCATACGGCCGCCGCTGATGAGCCCGCCGCCGATGCCGGTGCCCACGGTGAGCAGCACCAGATCCTTGCAGCCCCGGCCGGCGCCCTGCCACATCTCGCCCAGAGCGGCCAGATTGGCGTCATTGGCGGCCTTGACGGGCAGACCGGTGCGGCCCAGCTCGGCGGCCACATCCACCTCGCCCCAGCCCAGGTTGGCGCAGCCCCGGACCAGCCGCTCGTTCACCACGGGGCCGGGCACGCCGATGCCCGCGCCCACGCACTCACAGTCCGGGAAGTGGCTCATGACCTCGCTCATGTGAACGGCGATATTGTCGAACATCTCCTCCACATCGTGGGCGGAGACGAACTCCTGCTTTTCCAGCAGCTCTCCGTCCTGGGCCACCAGGCCCATTTTGACGGTGGTGCCGCCCACGTCGATGCCAAAGCACACTTGACGCATAACAAATCCTCCTACCTGTGTTTTTCTGCCGCGGGGGTCCGGTGCGGGTCAGCGGCTGACCTTGGTGTACCAGATGTTGTCCATATACTCCTTCACGGCCCGGTCGGCGGAGAAGAAGCCCGCCTTGGCGGTGTTCACCAGAGACATATTGGTGAACTTCCGCTGGTCGGCGTACACCTTGGACACCTCCCGCTGGGCACGCACATAGTCGTGGAAGTCGGCCAGGCACATATAGGGGTCGGCGGTGCCCTTGCTGTTGGTGGTCAGGGAGCGGACGATATCATCGAAGTGCATGCCGCCGATGCCGCCCATGAGCACGTCCATGACCGCTTTCAGCTCCGGGTCGCCGCGGACATAGTCCAGGGGATGATAGCCCTTCTGCCACAACTCGTTGACCTCCTCGGTCTTCAGGCCGAAGAGGAAGATGTTGTCATCGCCCACCTGCTCGTGGATCTCCACGTTGGCGCCGTCCAGGGTGCCCAGGGTCACCGCGCCGTTGATCATCAGCTTCATGTTGCCGGTGCCGCTGGCCTCCTTGCCGGCGATGGAGATCTGCTCGGAGATCTCGGCGGCGGGGCAGATGATCTCGGCGAGGGACACATTGTAGTCCTCCATGAAGACCACCTTCAGCTTATCCCGGGTATCGGGGTCGTTGTTGGTCATCTTGGACAGGGACACGATGAGCTGGATGATCTGCTTTGCCATGATATAGCCGGCGGACGCCTTGGCCGCGAAGATGAAGGCCCGGGGCTGGAAGGGGGCGTTGGGGTTGGCCTTGATCTCCAGATACATGTGGAGGATCTGGAGCACGTTCAGCAGCTGGCGCTTGTACTCGTGGAGGCGCTTGATCTGCACGTCGAACAGGGAGTTGGGGTCCACGTACAGGCCGTTGCGCTTGAGGATCAGGTTGGACAGGCGCACCTTGTTGGCCAGCTTGATCTCCCGCAGCCGCTGGAGGACGGCGGGATCGTCATAATACTTCATCAGCTTTTCCAGCTGGGTGCTGTCGGTGGTGTAGCCGGGGCCGATGAGCTCGTTGAGCAGGTCCCTCAACTCCGGGTTGGACTGGCACAGCCACCGGCGGTAGGCGATGCCGTTGGTCACGTTGGTGAACTTGTCGGGCTCCATCACGTAGTAGTCGTGGAAGATGCTGTCCTTCAGGATCTCGGAGTGGAGCTTGGACACGCCGTTGACCTTGTGGCAGCAGGCCAGACACAGATTGGCCATGCGGATCTCGCCCCTGGCGACGACGGCCATATAGTCCAGCTTGGCCCAGTCGTTGCCGTAAAAGGCCTGCAGGTCGATATACAGCCGGCGGTTGATCTCGCACACGATCTGATAGATGCGGGGCAGCTGCTCGGAGAACAGGTCCTCGCTCCAGCGCTCCAGGGCCTCGCTCATGACGGTGTGATTGGTGTAGGACAGGGTGCGGCAGGTGATGTCCCACGCCTTGTCCCAGCTGTAGTCGTACTCGTCGATGAGCAGGCGCATCAGTTCGGGTACGCACAGGGCGGGATGGGTGTCGTTGATGTGGATGGACACCTTGTCGGGCAGGTTGTCCAGGGACTTGTACTCCCGCAGATGCTTCTTCAGGATGGTCTGCACCGAGGCGGACACCAGCAGGTACTGCTGGCGCAGGCGCAGCCGCTTGCCGGCGATGTGGTCGTCGGCGGGGTAGAGCACCTTGGAGATGACCTCGGCCATGGTGTCGCCCTCCAGGGCCTTGGCGTAGTCGCCCCGGGAGAAAGCGGACATATCGAAGCTGTTGGGGGACTTGGCGCTCCACAGCACCAGGGGGCTCACCGCGTCGCTCTCATAGCCGGTGATGAACATCTCGTTGGGCACAGCCATGACGGACTGGTAGTTCAGGTGGGCCACCCGGAACTTGCCGTTGTCGTCCCAAGAGTGGATCTGGCCGCCGAACTTGACCTCGATGGCTTCGCTCTCGTGGGGGACCAGCCACACGTCGCCCATAGACAGCCAGTCGTCGGGGAACTCCATCTGCCAGCCGTCGATGATCTTCTGCTTGAAGATGCCGAACTCATAGCGGATGGAATAGCCGGTCATGGGCAGGCCCAGGCTGGCGGCAGAGTCCATATAGCAGGAGGCCAGGCGGCCCAGGCCGCCGTTGCCCAGCCCTGCGTCGGGCTCCAGCTCATACAGGTCCTGGATGTCGATGCCGAATTTGGCCAGGGCCTTGGTGAACACGTCCTGCATCCCCAGATTGTAGAGGTTGTTGCGCAGAGAGGTGCCTACCAGGAACTCCATGGACATGTAGTAGACCTTTTTATTGTGCTCTGCCTCCTGCTTGCGATAGTAGGCGGCGCTCTTAGTGGCCAGCATACGGTTCACATTATAGCAAAGGGCACGGTAAATCTGCTGGGGGGAGGCGTTTTCCATCTGGCAGCCATAGCGCACCAGCAGCGTATTGTTCAACTCTGAAATGATCTGTTTCTGATCCATGCGCGAAACTCCTTACCGCCGGCGGCTGCCGGCATTTCTTGGACGGGCTGAAAACCGTTTTCCGGGGCCTGCCGCCCCGTCGGAACATCACGGGCGCTCACAGCCCGGCGACCCGGGCTGTGAGCGCGGTTATTATACCACATTACATGTGATTTGCAAGGTTTTTTTCAGAAGGAGCGGTAGATCTTCCAGTAATCCTCTACGGAGGCCTTCCAGGAACTGTCCACCCGCATATCGTTCTTCTGCAGGGCGGTCCAGGCCTCCTTGTCATGGAACAGGGCGCAGCCCCGGCGGATGGCGTCCAGCATATCGTGGGCGTTGTAGGTCTTGAAGGTGAAGCCCCGGCCCTCGCCGGTCTCGGGGTCGTAGGCGGGCACCGTGTCGAACAGGCCGCCGGTCTCCCGGACGATGGGCACCGTGCCGTACCGCATGGCGATGAGCTGGGTCAGGCCGCAGGGCTCCTGCTTGGAGGGCATGAGCACCAGGTCGCCGCCGGCGTAGGTCTGGTGGGCCAGAGTATTGTCGAACACGATGTTGGCAGAGATCTTGTGGGGGAAGGCGTAGGCGTAGCCCCGGAACATATCCTCGTACTGTGCCTCGCCGGTGCCGATGACCACCAGCTGCATCTCGTCCCAGACCAGATCGTCCATGACGGCCTGGATCAGGTCCACGCCCTTGTGGCCGGCCAGACGGGTGATCATGATGACGATGGGCACGTCATCCCGGACGGCCAGACCCAGCCGCTCCTGGAGGAAGCGCTTGTTCTCCGCCTTTTTCTCCAGGGTGTCGGGGCCGAAGTTGGCGTAGATCAGCGGGTCGACGGCGGCGTTCCACTCCTCGGTGTCGATGCCGTTGACCACGCCGGTGAGTTTTCCGCTGTTCTCCCGGAGGACGCCGTCCAGCCCGTGGGCGAAGTAGCTCTCCTGGATCTCGCGGGCATAGGTGCGGGACACGGTGGTGACCCGGTCGGCGGCGACGATGGCGGCCTTCATGAAGTTGACGGCGCCGCTCATGTCCACTACGCCGCGCCACTCCTCGCCCAGGCCCATGACCTCGCCCAAAAAGTCGTGGCCGGCCCAGCCTTGGTACTCGATGTTATGGATGGTGTAGACGGTGTGGATATCCTGGTACGCCTCATCCGCCTTGTACCAGGCGTTGAGGAACACGGGGATCAGGGCGGTCTGCCAGTCGTTGCAGTGGATGATATCGGGGTACCAGTTCAGATACCGCAGGGCCTCCAGGATGGCCTTGGAGAAGAAGGCGAAGCGCTCCCCGTCGTCCATATGGCCGTAGATGGAGCCGTCCCGGTAGAAGTAGTACTCGTTGTCGATGAAGTAGTACTGGAGCTTCTTTTTGCGGCTCACCAGGCGAAACACGCCGGCGTACGCGTTGCGCCAGGACAGGGCGACGGTGAACTCCGCCACCAGCTCCACCTGGAGCTCCGGATTGTCCTTCAGGGACTTATAGTAAGGGATGAACACCGCGATCTCGGACCCCGGAGCCTCGCTGAGGGCCTTGGGCAGGGCCGCGGCCACATCGCCCAGTCCGCCCGTCTTGATAAACGGGGCGCACTCGCCGGAGGCAAAGAGGATCTTCATACGGTGGCTCCTTTCCGGATGATCACCGGGTTGGTGGGCAGGCCCTTCAGCTCGGCTCCGGCGGTGATGTTGGCCCACTTGTCCACAATGACGTTCTCCAGCTCCACGTTCTCGCCGACCACGCTGCCCTCCATGATGACGCAGTTCTTCACCTTGGCGCCCTTGCAGATGCGCACGCCGCGGGAGAACACGCAGTTGTCGGCCTCGCCCTCGATGGAGCAGCCGTCGGCGATGACACAGGCGGCGACGGAGCACTCGGGACCGTAATAGGTGGGCACCTCGTCGGTGACGCGGGTGTAGATGGGCCGGTCGCCCCGGAACAGAGGCCCGCCGACCTCCTCGTTGATGATGGCCAGACTGCTGTTGAAGTATTCGTCCACGTTCCGGATGCGCAGGCACACGCCCTTGAACTCATACAGGTTCAGGGACAGCTGGCCCCGGTTGAACTGGTGCTGGATGAAGTCCCGCTCCAGGTGATAGATGCCCCGGGCGGTGTACTCCCGGATGGCGCTGGTGAGCAGCTGCCGGGAGATGATGAGGCAGCCCATGCCGGCAAAGTCGCCGGAGCGGGCGGTGCAGTTCAGGGCGTAGGAGGTCACCCGGCCGCTGCGGCCCGCCTGGAGCACGGAGGGGAAGGCGGCCGCGGGACTGTCCTCCACCCGGGTGGCGGCGATGGTCACGTCGGCCCCGCTGTCGATGTGGGCCTGGAGCATGGGACGGTAGTCCATGTTGTAGACCACATAGGCGTCGGCCAGCAGCACATAGGGCGTGGAGGCGTTCTCCAGGTAGTTCAGGGCGTTGCGCAGCTCGTCCAGCTTACCCCGGTTGTTGTGGTTCACCGCCTCGGAGGCAAAGGGGGGCAGCAGCAGCAGGCCGCCGTTCTTGCGGTTCAGATCCCATTCCTGGTTGTTGGCCAGATGGTCCATCAGGGAGTGGTAGTGCTGCTTGGCCAGCACGCCCACGTTGTTGATGCCGGAGTTGACCATGTTGGACAGCACGAAGTCCACCAGGCGGTACCGGCCGCCGAAGGGAATGGCCGCCAGGTTGCGGTCATGGGTGAAGACGCCCAGGTCCTCGCCGTACATCTCAGAGAAAATGATACCGGTCATATTCATTGTGCCGCACCCCCTCAAATGATTTCCTTGGCTTTGACCACCGTGCCGGAAGCGATGGTCTTTCTGTGGCCGACCACGGCGATGCCGTTGTGGGCGAAGGGATCGCTGCCGGCGGGCGGCTTCTCGCCCACGGTGGCGTTCTCCTCGATGACGCACCGCTCGCCGATGATGGCGTAGTTCACGTCGGCGCCCTTCCTGACGATGGTGTTGGGCATGATCACCGCGCCGGTGACCGCCGCGCCCTCCTCCACGATGCAGCCGGTGTAGATCACGGAGTGTTCCACCTTGCCCCGGATGATGCAGCCCTCGGAGATCAGGGAGTTGGACACCCTGGCGGCGGGATCGATGCGGGTGGAGGGGCTGGCGTAGTTCCGGGCGTAGATCTTCCAATTGGGGTCATGGATGTTCAGGGGATCGCTGGGATCCAGCAGGTCCATGTTGCCCTGCCACAGGCTGTCCAGGGTCCCCACGTCCTTCCAGTAGCCCTGGAAGGGATAGGCGTACATGGCCCGGCCGTCCTTCAGCATGGCGGGGATGATGTTCTTGCCGAAGTCGTTTTCGGAGTTGGGGTCCTCCTCGTCGGCGATCAGGTACTGGCGCAGGACCTCCCAGGTGAACACGTACACGCCCATGGAGGCGTGGTTGCTCTTGGGGTGCTTGGGCTTCTCCTCGAAGTCGGTGATGGCCATGTTGTCGTCGGTGGACATGATGCCCATGCGGGTGGCCTCGGCGTCGCTGACATCGATGACGGCGATGGTGCACTCAGAGCCCTTCTCCTTGTGGAACTCCAGCATCTTGTGATAGTCCATCTTATAGATGTGGTCGCCGGAGAGCAGCACCACATACTTGGGGTTGTACCGGTCCACAAAGGTGATGTTCTGGTAGATGGCGCTGGCGGTGCCCTTGTACCAGTCACTGTGCTTGGCCCGGGTGTAGGGCGGCAGCACGTGGGCGCCGCCGAAGTTCCGGTTCAGGTCCCAGGGCTGGCCGTTGCCGATGTAGTCGTTCAGCTCCAGCGGCTGATACTGGGTCAGGATGCCCACGGTGTCGATGCCGGAGTTGACGCAGTTGGACAGGGAAAAGTCGATGATGCGGTACTTGCCGCCGAACGGCACCGCGGGTTTGGCGGTGTCCTCCGTCAGCACGTACAGCCGGCTGCCCTGGCCGCCGGCCAGCAGCATGGCGATGCACTCTTTTTTACGTTCGATCACGATTATCGTCCCCCTCTGATTATTTTGTGGCTTTGGATTTGACTGTTTTGGGCTTCGCGGCGGTCTTGCGGGTCTTGCTGACGCTGGGCTTTTTCTCTGCTTTCACGGCGTTGGCCCTGGGAGCCTCCGCCTTGGGCTTGCGGCCCCGTTTGGCGGCCGGCTTGGCGGGCTCGGCCTTGGGGGCTTCCGCCTTATCGTCGGCCTTTTCATGCCGGATGACCTTCCGCTCATAGAACACGGCGGACATGGCGGGCAGGGTCAACTCGACGGACCAGGGAAGCCCGTGCTGCGGCGCCTTTTTGGCGCTGACGGGGGTGAGCTTCGTGCCGTGGCCGCCGTACTTCTCGTCGTCGCTGGACAGCACCGGCACGTAGGTGCCCGCCTTGGGGACACCGATGACGTAGCCGTCCCGCTCCACCGGGCAGAAGTTGCACACTACGATGACCTCTTTCCCTTTGGGGTCGATGCGGCGGAAGGAGATGACGCTCTGGTCCGCGTCGTCGCAGGCGATCCACTGGAACCCCTGCCAGTCGGTGTCGTTGGCCCACAGGGCGGGATGGCCCAGATAGAAGCGGTTCAGGTCCTTCACATACTGCTGGAGCTGGCGGTGCTTGTCATAGTCCAGCAGGAACCAGTCCAGGGGCCGCTTCTCGTCCCACTCGATGAACTGGCCGAACTCGCCGCCCATGAACAACAGCTTCTTGCCGGGGTGGGTCATCATGTAGCTGTAGAAGGTGCGCAGGTTCTGGAACTTGTCGTCGTACTCCCCGGGCATCTTGTTGATGAGGGAGCACTTGCCGTGGACCACCTCGTCGTGGGACAGGGGCAGGATGAAGTTCTCCGAGAAGGCGTAGGTCAGGGAAAAGGTGATGTTGTTGTGGATCCCCTTGCGGAACAGGGGGTCGGCGGACATATAGTCCACCATATCGTGCATCCAGCCCATGTTCCACTTGAAGTTGAAGCCCAGCCCCCCGTCATACCCCGGCTTGGTGACCATGGGAAAGGCGGTGGACTCCTCGGCAATCATCAGCACGTTGGGGTCGTGGCTGAGGGCGGCGGCGTTCACGTCCCGCAGGAACTGGACGGCGTCCAGGTTGATGTTGCCGCCGTCCCTGTTGGGGTGCCACTCCCGGTCCCGGCGGCCGTAGTCCAAGTAGAGCATGGAGGCCACCGCGTCCACCCGGATGCCGTCGATGTGATACTCCTCCAGCCAGTACATGGCGTTGGAGATCAGGAAGGAGCGGACCTCGTACCGGCTGTAGTCGAACACCCGGGTACCCCAGTCGGGGTGGTCCCGCATGACGGGGTCGGCGGGCTCGTAGCAGCAGTCCCCGTCGTACTCGAACAGGCCCTGCTCGTCCCGGGGAAAGTGGGCGGGCACCCAGTCGATGATGACGCCGACGCCGGCATTGTGGAGGATGTCCACGAACTTCATGAAGTCCTTGGGGGTGCCGTACCGGGAGGTGGGGGCATAGTATCCTGTCACCTGATAGCCCCAGGAGGGGTCGTAGGGGTACTCGCTCACCGGCAGCAGCTCCACGTGGGTGTAGCCCATCTCGGTGACGTATTCCGCCACCTGACGCGCCAGGTCCGCGTAGTTATAGGGGTTGCCGTCGTCGTGCATCCGCCAGGAGCCCAGGTGCATCTCGTAGATGTTCACCGGGCTGTTCAGCAGCTTCTTTTTGGCCCGGGCCTTCAGGTAGGCGCCATCAGTCCACTCAAAGCCGCTCAGGTCGTACACCTTGGAGGAGTTGGCAGGCCGGGTGGCCCAATGATAGGCGTAGGGATCGCCCCGGAAGACGAAAGAACCGTCCGGCTTCTCGATATAGTACTTGTAGTCGTCATAGTCCTGAAGGCCGGGCATGAAGCTCTCCCACACGCCGCCGTCCAGCGGCTCCATCACGGGGCCGTCGGTGGCCCAGCCGTTGAAGGAGCCGGTCACCCGGACGCTCCTGGCGTGGGGGGCCCATACCCGGAAGACGAAGCCATCCTGTCCGTCCCTGTTTTCCCTGTGCGAGCCCATGATCTTGTAGGCGTCGGTGCTGATCCCCCGGCTGAATCGGTCCAACGCCTCATTGAACTCATCGGTTTTTTTCATACGTACCTCCTATCCCTCCCCGCGCGGGAGGCATAATTGCGTAACCATATTATACCGTAGCGGGTGTGCAAAGTCAAGGCGGAGAGCGGGCAAAAGAGGCCAAAATCGCGGCGTCCATGCGGCGAAAGCCGGATAAAGGGGTCAGAACGTCAGGGGTTCAGGAAGCTTCAGGAAAAACGCAGGTCTTGCCAATTCCCGAAAAGGGGCGTATAATATTTCAAAACAAGGGGGGCGCCGGTATGAAAACGGGACTGGTGCTGGAGGGCGGCGCGCTGCGCACCATCTACTCCAGCGGCGTACAGGACGGCTTTTTGGAGGCCGGGCTGGATTTCGACTACGTGGTGGGCGTCTCCGCCGGCATCGCCTACGGAATGAGCTTCCTCTCCCGGCAGTACGGCCGCAACCTGGAGATCCTCACCCGGTTCGCGGGCGACAAGCGCTACATGGGCAAGCGCAATCTCCTCGACCCCCGCAACCGCAGCTACTTCGGGCTGGAGTTCTCCTTCGAGCGCATCCCCGCCGAGCTGGTGCCCTATGACTTTGCCTCCCTGGAGCGCTGGCCGGGAGAGGCAGAGGCCGGGGTCACCGACATCGTGGCGGGCCGGCCCCGGTATTTTCCCGCCACCGAGGCCGACCCCAGGTTCACCCTCATGAAGGCCACCTGCGCCATGCCTGTGCTGTTCCCCGTCATCGAGTATCGGGGCGTGAAGTGCCTGGACGGCGGCGCGTCCGACGGCATCCCCTGGAAACGGGCCCTGGAGAAGGGCTGTGACCGGGTGGTGGTGGTCCTCACCCGGGAGCGGAGTTACGTGCGCAAGCCGGACGGCCTGCTTCCGGTGATGAAGGTCTATTATCACAAGTACCCTAAATTCATCGACGTGATGAAGCGCCGGGCGGAGGACTACAACCGCTGCCGGGAGGAGCTGTTCGCCGCCGAGAAGAAAGGCGACGTCCTCCTGTTCTGCCCGGACAGCACCAAGGGCTTCTCCCGTGTGGAGACGGATACGGACAAGATCCGGGCCCTGTGGCAGCAGGGGCTGGACCATGCCCGCGCTCGTACCGATGAGGTGCTGGCCTATCTGAAGTGACAGGGCCCCGAGGGATTGACATCTCCCGCCAAATGGGGTATCCTAATGGGGCCCTGTGGGGTAAAAAACGAAATACGCAGCGGTATCGAAGTGGTTATAACGGCCCTGACTCGAAATGTAAGAATTTGGAGGCCGTCCTGTCCCCGGGCATTTTCCACCATGCGGGGCAAATTGTCCCGAATGAGCACCACCCCGCAGTTCTGCCCTGTAGTTCTGCCCAAATGAAAAAGCAAGCTAAAACACGGAGATGTACCCAAGTGGTTGAAGGGTCCGCACTCGAAATGCGGTAGGCGTCTAAAAAACGCGCGGGGGTTCAAATCCCTCCATCTCCGCCACATCGAGTGTTCATAAGGGATTTCACCTTATGAACACTCGATGTCTTTTTCTAAGTAGAGCAGGCGTGACGCCTGCTCGTTTTTTATGCTGGGATGGGATTGGTGAGGTATTCCACCGCCACGCCCTTGCGGGTGTCAGCCTTGTAGTTCTGGCCGCCTGCCCGCCCCGGCCACTCGATATACCCCACGAAGCGGTAATAGATCACGACCCGTTGGGTACGGTTCTTGCCTGTGCCCTCCGTCTCGAACACGTCGATGTGGTCTATGAGCTCCCGCAGCAGCGGCGAGGTCAGGCGGTCCATCCGCATGAATTGGCGTATGGCCTTGATGAAGCTGTCCCGCTCCCGCTGGTGCTGGCCCGATTCCGCCAGCTTCCTGCGCAGAGCGGAAATCTTGTTCTTCAGTTCCATCCGCTCCACCTCGTACTTGTGGCTGAGTTGCATAAACCACTCATCGCTCACCTTGCCCGTGGCGTTGTCTTCGTAGAGCTTTTCATAGAGCCTGGAAACGGTGTCGTTGCGGACGATAGACTTTTGAAGTTCCTCTTCGTCCCGCTTCCGCTCCTTTTGGAGTTCCTGATCGGTCTTTTGAGCCAGCATCTCGGCAAAGGCGGCCTCGTCGTTCCGCAGCATCTCGGCCATCCGCCGAAGTTCCAGCGTCACCACCTGCTCAATGGCGTCCGCCCGGATATAGTGGCGGCCAGGACAAGCCCCACGGTGATCCACGGTGTTATCGGAACAGGCAAAGTAGTGGATGTCCTTATTTTTGGTGTTCGTGTGGTAGTGCATCTTTTTGTGGCAGTCCCCGCAGTACAGAAGGTCAAAGAAGATACTTTTGGGGCCGTTCTCCTTCTTGGGCGCACGGCGTTTTGTTTTTGCCACAAGGGCCTGCACCCGATCAAAAGTGTCCCGGTCGATGATCGGCTCATGAACGTCCTTGAATATCACCCAGTTCTGCGGGTCATTTTTCAGCCTCCGCTTGTTCTTGAAGGACTTGGAGTAGGTCTTGAAGTTGATGACGTCCCCGCAATACTCCTGTTGAGACAGAATCTGCTGGATGCTGGTATTGCTCCACCGATACGGATTTGTCTGCGTTTTACCGCCCCGCGGCAGCCCTTTGCTTTGCCAATACGCCATAGGGACTAATACTTGCTGTTCCTGAAGGGCTTTTGCAATGGCTTCGTTGCCCTTTCCATCCAGGCACATCCTGAAGATGCTCTTGACCACCTCTGCCGCCTCCGGGTCGATGATCCATTTCTTCTTATCCTGCGGGTTCTTCCTGTACCCGTAGGGCGGCTGGGACAAGGGTTCACCCGCGTTTCCCCGCAAGCGGTGGGAGGAACGCACCTTCTTGGAAATATCCCGTGCGTACATCTCGTTGAGAATGTTCTTAAAAGGAGCGATCTCACTCTCGCCTTCCTCGCTGTCGATGCCGTCGTTCACGGCGATGAAGCGGATGCCGTGGTCCGGGAAGTAGGTGTCCGTATAATTTCCAACGGAGACGTAATCTCTCCCCAGGCGGGACAGGTCCTTCACCATCACGGCGGAGACGTAGCCCATCTCGATGTCGGACAACAACTGCTGAAACCCTGGGCGGTTGAAGTTTGTTCCCGTGTAGCCGTCGTCCACATAGTAGCGGGTGTTGGTCAGACCCATTTCTTTTGCCTTCTGGGTCAGCAGTTTCTTCTGGTTGGCCACGGAGTTGCTGTCCCCATCCATCCCGTCGTCGCGGGACAGGCGGCAGTATAAGGCCGTGATCCCGGCCTGTTCTTTTTTCTTTTTCGGCTGCATTTAATCCTCCTTTCCGGCAGCCGAACACACATATCCAGGCTCCATTGTATCAGCCTCCGGCGCGGTTGGGAAATCTGCAAAATCGCCGGTGATATAGTGTTCCAGCCTGTGGTCGATGCGGGTGTTTTGGTCCAGGTGCCGGAGATCAGCCGGCTCATACCGGCTCTCCACGATATATCGGACGCCGTTGATCACATACTCGTTCACGTCCTGGCCAAAGCCGACGATAAAATTGTCCATTTTGATCCTCCTTATCTGGCGTCTCGGTCGCGGCTGCGCTGCCGTTTCAGCAGGTCCAGCCCGCACATGATGTCCCTTGCGATTTGCTGGTCTGTATAATTTGCGGGGAAATACTTTCGGAAGTCCTCCCGGCGAAGCCTGATCTGCTCCCGCTGGTTGGGCTTTTCCTCGGCCATGATCTCCGAGATCCTCTCGGCGGTGATGGTGGCCGCCTCCCGGTGCATCCGGCAAGCCTGAGAATAGGACGGGGTGCAGTCGTTCAAATCGATGGCGTCCAGCACATCGCGCTGCTGGCGCTCATTCAGGAAGGACAACTCTACACCCACAGAGAAAGCAATACGGCCCTCGTCCATCATCTGCAATAGGTCCGGGATAAGCTTTGTGAGGCGGATATACCGATGGACTTGACGCTGGCTCTCATTCGCCGCCTCGCTGACCTGCGCCACGCTCCACTTCTCGCCAACTTGGCGAGAGGTCTTGCCCCGGTGGGTCAAGGCATCCATTTTCAACTTGTAGGCAAACGCCTTCTCGCTGGGCAGGATGTGTTCCCGGTGGAGATTGCTGTCCACCAGCAGGACCGCCGCCTCGTCCCGGTCGATCTCATAGATAAAGGCGGGGACGCTCTGCATCCCCGCCCTCTCCGCGGCGTGAAGTCTCCGGTGGCCGGAGATCACCTCGTATTCGTCTGTGCCCTCCAGCGGCCTTACAATCAGCGGAGACAGGACGCCGTTCTCTCGGATGCTTCCGGTCAGGTCGTCCATCTCCCCGTCGTCCAGGACCTTGTAGGGGTGACCCTCAAAGGGGTGAAGTTTAGTGATGGGAATATCTGTTATTTTCAACGCTCATAACTCCTTTCTGCTGATTTTTCTTCAATGCCCTTTCGTATAGGCGTCAACAATCATTTTTTCAACTGCCCTGTTTTCTTCTAATGCTCTCCGCAGCATAGGAACATCAAGCAGCCCGCTCATGTTAGCCCGTTTCAATATCTCGTTGATGTTGATACCTACTCTGCGGACCTCCATAACAAGTTTCGGTACATCTGCCGGAGGCCGCTCCATAACAGTTGTCCCCTTCAACACTCGCCGGATATACTCCTCACGGGAATATCCGCACTGGTTGACTTTCGCTGTAAGATTAGAAAATTCTGCGTCCGTCAGCCGGACTTTGATCTCATGTTTTTTACTCATAAAACTCCTTTCTTCAACTGGGGTCATAGGGGCGAAGCCCCTGTCAAGCGGCGGCGTGGGCCCACGCCGCGTTGCTTGTTAAGACATAACTACTTCGTTTTCCCTGTGTCAGAGGACCATGCACAGCCTTGGGGCCAGAGTTGATTTGCGGCGTTCTGCGGTCCGGGGAAATTCCCTCCGCTCCCGGAATTTGACGGCAAATTTGCCGTCACGGAGCAAGTTTTGGGCAAAAAAATTGACGGCAGATTTGCCGTCATCTGAGAGGTCCCTCATTGTTATTTTTCCCGTCTTGACTCTGGCATCAAAGTGATGCCATCCCTGGGCAGGAATTTGATTGTTGGCATCAACTTGATGCCAACAGACGGGGCTTGAACCACGCAAGACCGCAAGAAATACAACTGACTCAGGGCCATCAACACCGCAAAGGCCAGTCACGCGGATTTATTGCGGTCTTGCGGCATTGACCAGAACCAGGCTCCGCCCCGCTTGTCCGACCTGACGCCCATGGCCGCCTTGACGCTCTCCATAGTCCTCTGGCTGATCCCCTGTTCTTTCAGCGCATTGGACACTTCCAAAGCTGGCTTCGGTCCACTGGCAAGCAGGGCTTGCAGTAATGCTTCTGCCTCCTGCGCCTTGGCCGCCGGCCTGCCAGGTGGTGCGGGGATGCCGCTCAGGATGTCGTCCGCTGTCTGGTCCGTCTGCCCGATCCATTCGATCCTGTCACTGACTGAAAAGACGACGGCTGGCCCTGGCGGGGCCAGATTGCACTTCTGGATCGCCATGACGCGCTCATCCGGTTTGTCCTTGCCTGTCCTGGCGATCAGCAGGGCGCTCCGGGCCGCGCCTACGATGTCGATAGAGCCGATGGCGCGGTACAACGCCTTCGTGCCGCGCTGTTTGTTCATGTGCCCCACTACAATAACGGCGCAGCCGGTCTCCTTCGCTGTCTGGATCAGCGGGTTGAACTGTGCCCGGACCTCGTTGGCCATATTCAGTGATACGTCCCCGCCGATATACGACGAAAGCGGGTCCAGGATCAATACTTTTGCGTCAACCTGCCGGATGGCACGAAAAAGGCGGTCATCCGAAAAAGTCAGTGCCTTCCGGTCCTCCCGGATAAAGCACAGCCGTTTCGGGTCACCGCCCGCCTGGAGGAACCTGGGCAGGACTGTGTCCTCCGCGTCGTCCTCCGTATTCTGATAGATCACGTTCATAGGCTCCGGCGCTACATCTGTGAATGGCAACTGTCTTCCGCTGGTGAGGATCGCGGCGAGGTTCAGGACAAAGGTGCTTTTCCCGTCTCCGGGGTCGCCCTGGACCAGCGTGATCTTCCCGTATGGGATATACGGATACCACAGCCATTCAACCTCCCGAACCGGTACGTCGCTCCCCCGGACGATCTCCAATTCGTCCATCTCTGCTGCCTCCTTTCCGCTCTTGTATGATGCCCGACATTTCCTATCACCTCCGAAAAATAATGGCCCGCCTTTTCAGGGAAACAGAGGCGGGTATGTATAACTGTGCTGTTTCGGAGCGAAATTTGTCGATCATCTTTGCGGAAAAAGGCCATGGGAAGCTGATACGTTGGCTCGGAATTATATGTAGCGCCGGTCTGCCTGAACCCCGTTCCTGCCCCGGAGTCTCACCGCGGCGTCGCCTTGCTCATGTCATCGCAAAGTCATATCCTGTTCAGCCGATCATTCGGTTTTGGATGGTATCGGAGGACAGAAAGAGTGTCCTCCCGCCCTCCCGACTGGAACCCTCAAATGGAGGGCGAGTATTGTAGAATAGCACATGGAACAGATGTTTGTCAAGAGTTTTTTCAAAAATTTCTGAATAATTTTTTGAGAAGGTGGAAATACTATTAGGTTTGAAAAAAACAGCCTTAAAGTTCACACTCTACTTGCCTTTGTTCGGGTTTTCGACTATAATGTTTATAATGTAATTTAAGGGGTGGAGAAAGATGGAATATATATCAATTCGCCAATTATCCGAGAAATGGGGTATTTCCACTCGCCGCATTCAGATCCTTTGTGGACAGGGGCGTATTCCAGGGGCAATGCGGATTGCAAACACTTGGGCGGTTCCCGCAAATGCAGTAAAGCCCAAGGATGCAAGAATCAAGAGTGATAAAAATCGAAATGAGGTTACAAAGAATGATTGAATGGATTAATCAGAATTCAAACACTGTTGCACTTTTTGTAGCAGTAATTTCGGCCTTAATTGCAGCGTTATCTGCTATTGCAGCATTCTGTGCTAATTGGCAAAACAGGCTGCAATATAAAGAAAGCATTCAGCCTCAGCTTAGTATGGAGCTTGTTGAATATAGTCCATGGCTATATTTGAATATCAAAAACACAGGAAAACTACCTGCAAAGAATGTAAGAATCTCGTTGGTGAGCATTCATAATAACGGCTGTAATAATGAATTATGGCCAGACGGATTGTTCAATAGTGAATTTGAGCTATATCCAGATGAAAGCGTACAAGGCAAGGTTGCTTTACAAGGGAAAAGTATAGAGCAAGAGACATTCCCGCAAATCACAGTTAACGTTACATATAACAATGGAACAAGCAAAAAACTCTGCACTTATTCGAGGACAGTAACGTACCAAAGTTCCTACGCTGAAAAAATAGTAGCCGACGTCAATATGGACACTCGAAGCATTGAGTCCTCTCTCGGAAGCATTGCGAGGGCGAACGTCAGAACTGCAAATTATTTAGACGGCAGACAGGTAGCCGCTTTTGACGAGCTAAATATTTTGGCTCAGAAGTCGCTAAAAGACGACTTACTTGCAGTAACAGGTAAGCTGGCGGAACCTTCTTTAACACGAGAGGAAACTATTAAAGAAGCAAGAAACCATCCGGAGCGGGGGTGCAATCATGGCCAACAAACTTGAACTCACCTGGGTCGGCAAGGACGAGCCTATTCGCATCGAGCCGCGGCTACTGATTGAGCGGCCGGAGTTGTCAAACACCGCCGCCGACCCGGATACCAGGAATATGCTCATTCATGGAGATAACCTGCTGGCGCTGAAAGCGTTGGAGAGCAAGTATGCCGGACAGTTGAAGTGCATCTATATTGATCCACCGTATAATGTTAATGCAGCAGCAGGGCAATATGATGACAATATTGAGCATTCACAATGGCTTAATCTTATGAAGCCAAGAATCGAGCTACTTCGTTCTCTTCTTGCCTTTAATGGAAGTCTGTGGATTAGCATAGATGATGAAGAGTGTCACTATCTTAAAATCCTGTGTGATAGCGTGTTTGGTAGGTCAAATTTTGTCGCTACTATAATTTGGCGCAAGAATTATGCGCCAAAATCGAGTGCAACGCTATGCGGACGAACACCATTTTTTGAACACAAAGTTTTTTGTGGACGACGGATTTTCCGGCGTGAGTTTTGAGCGCGAGGGGCTGCAAGCGATGTTGCAGGAAGTGGAAGCCGGACGAGTGGCGACGGTCATTACCAAAGACCTTTCCCGTCTTGGCAGAAACTATCTGAAAACGGGCGAACTCATAGAGATTGTATTTCCCGAAAACGGAGTACGCTATATCGCGATCAACGACGGAGTTGACACAGCGCGGGAGGATAACGAGTTTGTAATCAAAAATACAGAAAAACAAACTTTTATTATTTAGAAGAAAGGATATAAAAATGAAACGTTTACCTAAATA
>CANRFT010000027.1 GCA_947629955.1 uncultured Oscillospiraceae bacterium | reverse complement strand
TGGTCCAATGAATACTGGTCGAAAAATAACGTGTATTATATCCTGCGTGACCGCCAGTACATTGGGAGCAATGTTTTTGGGAAACGGACCCGCAGGCAGATCGGCGTCAGGCGGACTTTGACCGCGAGGCTGGAGGACTGGATCGTGGTAGATGACTGCCATGAACCGCTGGTATCGAAAAATCTGTTTCAGATGGCTCAGGAACAGCTTGGAGGTGGATATAAGCAGATTTGTCAAAGAAGAATCGACAATCCCCTGAGCAGAAAGGTTTACTGCGGCGTCTGCCACTATGCAATCGTCCGTCGCGGTTCTAAGAATAAGTATTACCGCTGCGGCAAACCTCGGACGGTTCCCGGCCTGACCTGCTGCCAGGAGAAGATCTTTGAGAAGGATCTCATGGAGATGGTGGTCGAGGCGATCCGGGCGCAGGCCAGATACGCGATAGAGCTGAAGCATATCGCTGATCGTTTTCGTGCCGAGCAGGAGAACACGGCCCGTTCGCTTCAACAGGAACTCAGACAGATCCATGAGCAGCTGGCCCAAGCAGCGGAGCAGACTCAAAAGCTGTATGAGGAATTTATCGCGGGAACTATATCGCGGGATACCTACGCACAGCGCAAAGCCGTCATCTTGGACCAACGTGACGCCCTCCGTCGGTCGGAAGCTGAAGCAAAATCAAAGGTGTTGGAAATCAGTACTCCCAGCCCTGACTTTGTTGCAAAGTATCAGGGGTATGCTGAACTGGACAAGCTGACAACGGAGATCGCTGCCGACCTGCTTGACCGTATAACGATTTGGCAGGACGGCAGGGTGGAAATATCGCTGAACTACCTCGATGATATTGCAAGCACGCTTGGTCAGGTTCATGGAGCCTCAGCGCAAAATGAATTATAATAGGGGAATGAACAATGAATGTATGTATTTATGCCCGAGTTGACAGAAAGGAACAGTTGGCTCTCCAAATCCAGGCACAACGGCTAAAGGAATACGCCGCTGACGGGGGCCATAAAGTTACCGCTGTAATAGAGGACTGTGGAATCTCAGGTTTGGCCAATACGTCTTCCCTCGATGCGATCCTTCAGCTGGCTGACTCGGACCTTTTCGATGCTGTTCTCGTCTTTAACCCTGCCCGTGTCAGCCGTGATTCCCTTACCTGCTTGGAGTTTTGGGAAGCTCTCAAAATGCGCGAAAAAAAGCTGCTCTTTGTTTCTGAAAGCGCGGATGGGATTGAGGCTTGCCTCTTGGCAGCCAAACGGCTTTATGGGGGCTTAGCAACGTGTTACAGCGGCATCACAGCTTCAGAGCGGGAATGAACAAGAAAGGCGGTAGTTATGCTAACCTTGCAGAGGGTATACGAGGAAACAAACAAGCTGAACCTAAGTATTCGGCGGCTTCTCAAACTGTCTACCTACAATGACAATGAAGACCTGAGCGGACTTGACGTAGACCTCTCTGATCCAGAGCAGGTTTTGCTAAGAGATGAACTGCGGCTGGCAATGGAAAAGCTGGCTGACGTGGACGATGTGATCTCCTACTTGAACAGCCCTGTCCTGGAGGTCAGTAACCTTCATAGAAATGAGCTCGGCAAGTATGAGACGGTCGGTGGTCATTACTACTGTTGCGGGAGCCGCATTGAGGCTCTTGTGACCGATGAATATCACGATGGCCCTTACTGGACTTTGACCCGCGTGGAGTATGACGGGTTTGACTATTATCTGGTCGGGAACATGAGGGTATCTATGAATGGCCTGACTGTGAGAGTGCGAGATATTGTCTGACAATGGATTAACGCCATAATTCGACACAAGGCACCACGATTTGACTCAATTCACATTTTATTTACAAAATTCCCTTAGTCTGTGCTTGACATAGGTGGATTTGAGACATACCTTCGCCACCATGGCCCTGGAACACGGCATGGATGTAAAGACCCTCTCGGCCATCATCGGCCATGTGTCCAGCACTACCACGCTGAACGTCTACGCCCACATCACCGACGAGATGCGGCAGAGCGCGGCGGCAAAGATAGACCAAGGCATCGCCGGCGCGGAGGCGCTGGAAGGGGCACAGAACGCGGAGGAGACGGCTCCTGCGCCGGAGTTCATCCCGTACAAGACGCCCCGCCGACGGCCCGGAACGGGCTGCGTCAGCCAGCTGAGGCCCCATCTGTGGGAGGGAAGGTACTCCCCGGTCTGGCCTGACGGCAAAAAACATTCCCGAAATATTTATGCCAAAACCGAGGCCGAGTGCGAGGAAAAGCTGAAAAAATTGATCCTGGAGATGAAAGCGGAGATCGCCCAGGCCAGGGGGGAAATGAAAATAAACTGAACCCTCTCTGTGGTATTCCTGTGGTCAAACGAAAAACCACCGCGGAATGATCCGCGGTGGTTTCCGTTTGGTGGACCTGAAGAGACTCGAACTCTCGACCTCTCGGATGCGAACCGAACGCTCTCCCAACTGAGCTACAGGCCCATATTAATCTCACCGTTATGTGAGGTGTTAAGGGGGACATGGGTATTTTTCTTTGTATTTATGAGACAAAACGGGGGAATTAGGGTGTTTTTATATATAATAATAGAAGATTGTGACGGCGGAGGAAGGAGGGGGGAAGAGGAGGGGAAGAGGGGAAAAGAGGAGCAGGTGACGAAAATTGGCGGCGGCTTTGCCGCCGAACCAAAATTTTTCGGCAGGGAGTGGCGAAAAATTTTGGCCGGATTGATGGAGAAATGGGGTGTAGGATGGGGATTCGTATGCATGCGAACCGAACGCTCTCCCAACTGAGCTACAGGCCCATATTAATCTCACCGTTATGTGAGGTGTTAAGGGGGACATGGGTATTTTTCTTTGTATTTATGAGACAAAACGGGGGAATTAGGGTGTTTTTATATATAATAATAGAAGATTGTGACGGCGGAGGAAGGAGGGGGGAAGAGGAGGGGAAGAGGGGAAAAGAGGAGCAGGTGACGAAAATTGGCGGCGGCTTTGCCGCCGAACCAAAATTTTTCGGCAGGGAGTGGCGAAAAATTTTGGCCGGATTGATGGGGAAATGGGGTGTAGGATGGGGATTCGTATGCTTGCGAACGCAGCGCTCTCCCAACTGAGCTACGGGCCCATAGCAACTCGCTGGACGCGGCAACGAAAGATATTATATCAGAAAAAAATGATTTGTAAAGAGGAAAACACGGAAAATTTCAAGCGGGAACTTGAGCGGCCCTCCCGCGTCGATGCGTTGGCGCGGGAGGGCAAACTGCGGTGCTACCAGGGCCAGAAGCCGTTGAAATCAGGGTTGCGGGGCGGGGTCCAGGGAGAGGGAGAATCCGCCTCGGGCACATTGTTGTAGTCCCACTGGTGTTCTTCCGCCATGAAGTCGCTGGTCACGTTGAAATAGCGCATATAGCCCATGTCGTTGTAATAGGTCCAGTCCCAGGTGGCATCTACGCAGTACCATTCCCCGTCCAGGCGGACCATGTTCCAGGCGTGGTCGTCTTCACTGTTGTAGGCCGCGCCAACCACCGTGATGCACTCTACGCCCGCCATATCCATCAGCAGCTGGAACACTGAGGAGAACCCCAGGCACACCCCCTTGCCCTTGATGAGGCCGCCATAGGGGGTGAAGGAATCCCGACTCACCGTGACGGTGGGGTCCTGATGGTCGTAATCGTACTCCATGTGGGTGATGGTCCACAGGTACAGGGCATACTCCTTCTCCAGGTCGGTCATATCCGGACCGATCTGGCTGTCGATGACCGCCTCCGCCGCATCATAGATGGCCCTGTCGTAGTCGGACAGGCCGGAGGGGTCCCGCTCCTCCCAGGCGGACAGGATGGCGGAGGTGTCGTACACCGTCATATCGTCGATGTTGGGATCGGTGAAGGGGGTGCGGCCAGGATAGGTTACCGGACCGCTGGGAGTGGGTCCCGGAGTGGGTGCAGGGGTGGGGTCCGGGGCGGACGGAGGGGCGGAGACGGCCGGCGCCGGAGATGGGGCGGCAGACGCGTCCGGCCGGGGATCGCCGAAGAAGGCGTCCCGGGCGGCCTCGGGATCTTCACACAGCAGCAGGGCGGCGAAGCGCTTCCCGTCCCGCTCCCGGACGGCGGTGAGACCGTGGGCGGCGATGTCCGCCTGCTGGGGGGCGTAGCCGGTGAAGTCTCCCTCCCGGTCATGGATGTACTGCTCCAGGCCGGAGAGAGCGTCGCTGTTGGAGACGGCGTCCGCCAGTTCCAGCACGGCGACCTCATAGACCTCGGCCCCGCCGGCCCGGTAGACGGCGCAGTCCTCCCACGCCTCAATGCCGTAATAGCTGGCGATATATTCCGCCAGGGCGTCGCTCTCCAGCCTGTCGTTCAGCTTTTCCAGTTCGTCCGGGTCCCTGCCGGAGGCGGACACGGCAGCCCGGGCCAGCCCGTCCGCGGTGAGGGCGGGGGAGGCCGTAGGGGCGGCGGAGGGCGGTCCGCTCTCCGCCGGAGCGCTTTGTTCGCAGGCGCAGAGGGACAGGGCCATGGCCAGCAGCAAAAGGATGGAGACGATCCGCTTCATATCGGGACACCTCGCTTACGGTTTTGAAAAGTATACCGCGCCGCGGAGGGAGAAACCATAGATAAACTGTAAATATTCAAAAAAACGCCGGAGGGAGACCCCTCCGGCGCCGGTATTCATTTCCCTGTGAGGTAGCTTTTCAGCAGCACCTGCAACAGTTCGTCCCGGTCCAATTGGCGGATCAGCGTGCGGGCGTTGTTGTGGTTTGTAATGTAAGTGGGATCCTCACTGAGGATATAGCCCACGATCTGATTGATGGGGTTATATCCCTTCTCCCGAAGGGCATTGTAGACCGAGGTCAAAATAGTCCTGATCTCCTGGTCTTTATCAAGATTTACGCTGAATTTACGGGTATAATCCATCTCGCTCACTGGGCGCACCTCCCCTGAAAAAGATAGACTTATTTTAGACCACAATCATAAAAATGTAAAGGGGAGAAGTGAAAAATTAATGAAACTGTAACAAATGTTCGGGACACAAAAAGCCCGCCCGGCAACACCGGACGGGCGATATGTATGGAAGAGGGTTCAGCCGATCCGCTTGACAGCGACCAGATACTGACTGTGATAGCCGCCGAACAGGGTCTCGATCTCGACGCCGGTGGAGGGGCTGGAGGCGTGGACGAACTTGTTGTCGCCGACGTAGATGCCCACGTGGGTCACAGGCAGGCGGCCGCCGGAGGAGTCGTTCTTCCGGTTGAAGAAGAACACCAGATCGCCGGGCTGCATCGCGGACTGAGATTTGGAGATGAACCGTCCGTTGTTGTAATACTGGCCGGAGGCGCCGCGAGACATATTGACACCCAGAGAGCGGTACACGTAATAGACCAGACCGGAGCAGTCGAAGGAGTTGGGACCGGTAGCGCCGTAGACATACCGCTTGCCCACCTGCTTCTTTGCCAGCGCGGCCGCCTTGGCGCCCAGACTGCTGGCGTCGGCAACGGACACCGGCGAGGAGGAGATGTATTCCTTGGACACATAGCCGGCGAGGCTGCCGCTGGTGATCTGATACCAGCCGTCTTCCTCGCCCACGATGGTGACGGTGTCGCCGTAGCCCAGGGAACCGATCTTATCATGGTCGGTGCCGGGGCCGGAGCGGACGTTCAGCGCGCTGGTGCTGACATAGCCCTTCTGGGGATCGGGGGCCGTGCTGCCCCGCACCTCGGCGGCGGGCTGGGGGGCCGTGCCCAAGGTTATGTAGCGGGCGGAGACGTAGCCGGTGACATTGCCGCTGGTGACCTTGTACCAGCCGTCCAGCGTCTCCACCACGGTGACGGAGGAGCCCGTGCTCAGAGAGCCCACCCGGCTGTAGCCGGTGCCGGGGCCGGAGCGGACGTTCAGGGGACCGGCGTTCACATAGGCGGCCTCAGAGGTCTCGGCGGGAGCCGGGGCTTCGTCGGTCTCGTTCGTCCCGGCGTCGGCGGCATCATCGGCCGGATCGGCGGCGTCCGCCGCGTCGCCGTTCGGGACGACGGACAGCCACTGGCCTGACATATAGCCCTCAACGCCCTTATAGGATACTTTGTACCAGCCGCTGCCGGCATCCTCCAGCACATCCACCTGGGCGTTCTTGGGGGCGACGGCCAGGGTGGCGGAGGAGGTGTTGGGCTCCGCCCGGAGACGGAGGGAGCTGCCCGCGGTGACAGTGCCGGTGCCGATGGAGGCAAAGGCCGTCCCGGCGGTGAGTACGACTGCCAGCCCGCCGGCCACCAGACCCCGGACCAGCTTTTCTCTCATGGTCATAGGAAATCACTCCAACTCTCTGATCATTAGTAAAGGACAGGTCACTTGCCGGCCAGCGCGCGCATGAGCCAGATGGAGCCCATGTCGATGGCGGAGAACAGGTCGGGCAGGTCGCTCTTTTTCACGACACGGTCCCGGCTCTTCAGATCGGGGTCGGTGAGCTGGAGCTGGAGGTGTACCTTGTTGGCCACATCCAGATCGCCCTCCTTCTCGGAGCTCATCACCTGGATCATCACGATGTATTTGTCGGCCATCGAACCGTAGTACACCAGGTTGCCTTTCCGGCGCAGGGGATGGCCTTTGTAGATCAGGGTGCCGTTCTTGTCTGCCATGGGGGCCTCCTTTTGGGGATAGGGAAATTTGTAACTGATTTGTAACTATTGTAATCCTTTCCGTGTTTTTTGTCAACAGTCTTTTTCACCGGGAGAGTATGAAATTTTTATGAACAGCCCGGCCCCGCCGGTCAAAACCTTGTTGACAACCGCCCCGGCCCTGTGGTATAGTCAGACGCGAGCCGCGGAGGACCCTGCGGTTCTTTCTTTATCAGGAGGGAGAGCTTTCCATGCCCATCAAAATACCGGCCAGTTTACCCGCCGCAAAGACCCTGGAGCGGGAGAACATCTTCGTCATGACCGAGGGGCGCGCGGTATCCCAGGACATCCGCCCCCTGCGGCTGCTCATCCTGAACCTGATGCCCACCAAGATCACCACAGAGACCCAGCTGGCCCGCCTGCTGGGCAACACCCCGCTCCAGATCGAGATGGAGCTGTTAAAGGTGGAGGGCCGGGTGCCCAGGCACACGCCGGAGGAGCATATGCTCACCTTTTACAAGACCTTCGACCAGGTGCGGGATCAGTATTTCGACGGCATGGTCATCACCGGCGCGCCGGTGGAGCACCTCTCCTTTGAGGAGGTGGAGTACTGGGACGAGCTGTGCCGCATCATGGAGTGGAGCAAGAGCCACGTCCACTCCACCTTCCACATCTGCTGGGGGGCCCAGGCCGCCCTCTATTACCACTACGGGATCGAAAAGGTCCCCCTGCCAGAGAAGCTGTTCGGCGTGTTCAAACACCGGGTCACCCACAAGGGCTCCATCCTGTTCCGGGGGTTCGACGACGAGTTCCTGGTGCCCCACTCCCGGCACACCACCGTCCGCCGGGAGGACGTGGCCGCCGTGCCCGAGCTGAAGATCCTGGCGGAGAGCGACGCGGCGGGGGTGTACGCCGTGTCCACCAACGGGGGCAGGCAGATCTTCATCACCGGCCACTCGGAGTACGACGCGGAGACCCTTGCCCTGGAGTACCGCCGGGACAAGGACGCAGGTCTGCCCATCCATGTCCCCGTCAACTACTTCCCGGACGACGATGACACGCGGACGCCTCCCTGCACCTGGCGGTCCAGCGCCCATCTGCTCTACTCCAACTGGCTCAACTATTTCGTATACCAGACCACGCCCTATGACGTGCGGACCATCCGGGATCTGCAGGTGCCGCCGGAGGACGGGACGCGGCTGTAAGACGGTTTTTTTCAGAGGTTTTTCGATATGGGAGAAGTCCTGTTCGTCATTGCGCTCACCGCCGCCACCGGGGTGGGCGGGCTGGCCCTGGGCGGATGCCTGGCCGCGCTGATGAAGCGGCAGTCCCACCGGGGGGAGGCCCTGCTCCTGTCCTTCACCGGGGGGCTGATGCTGTGCATCGTATCTGTGGATATGGTGCCGGAGGCCGTGGAGGCGGCGGAGGGCATGCTCTGGCTGGTGCCGGTATTTCTGGTGATCGGCTTTGCCGTCACCTGGCTGCTGAACTGCTGGATCGACAAGAGCGCCCACCACGAGGTGGAGGGCGACCCCCATCACTGCGCCTGCGGCCGCCATGATCTGCACACCGCCGGCATCGTGCTGGCGGCGGCGGTGGCCCTCCACAACGTGCCGGTGGGCATGGCGGTGGGGGCCACGGTGGCGGTGGAGGGGATCTGCTGGGGGGCGGCGCTGGCCGCCGTCACCATCGGCCTGCACAACCTGCCCGAGGGCATGTCCATCGCCATCCCGCTGATCCATGACGGCTCCAGAGCCGTCTCCGCCATCGCGGTGGCGGCCCTCAGCGGGGCGCCCACGGTGCTGGGGGCGCTGGCGGGATATTTCGTGGGCAGACAGGCCTCCGCGGCGCTGGCCGGGGCCATGGGCCTGGCCGGAGGGGCCATGCTCTACGTGGTGTTCTTCGAGCTGCTGCCCGAGGCCGCCGATCAGTGGAAGTCCAAATGGACCATCCTGGCCACGGTGCTGGGCTTTGCCGCCGGACTGGCCCTGGTGCTGGGACTGGAGCACTGAAATGAATAAACGTGAAAAAACCTCTGCCGAGTGGCAGAGGTTTTTTTCATGCGGGGCGATCATTTGAGCTGTGGACGTCGAAGGCCCACGAAAAGTTTAAAAAAGTGTAGTTTCGCAAATCTCCATGTAGAAATTTGACAGGTCCAGTGTAACACCGTAAAGCGGAAAAATCAAGCATTTTATTGGACCGAATTTCTGTCAAAGAAAGAGTTTGTAAAACTACACTTTTTTAAAAAGAGGAGGAACTTGTATGAAGAGACGTGTCTTATCCATTCTTTTGTTGATCTGCCTTGCCGCGTCGCTGGTCACGGTGGCATATGCGGACGGTGAGGATTTGATTGACAGCTTGGAGTTTTCCTACACCACAAGGCAGGACATGAACAGCGAGTATATGTTCTTCTGCTTCAGCAGCGGCACATTTACCATCACCATCTCCCCAATGCCCCCTGCTACGGATCAATTCGCCTTGTATGACTACAACGCCGACACCAAGTGTCCGGGGACCTGGGACGGCAATACCTTTACCGTACAGCTTGACAGCGGCACCGCCTACTACTGGAATCACAGCCCGGCCCCGACCGCGTCCTACCATGTGACGATCCGCAAGTCCACCGGCAAACCGTCCAACCCGACCACACCACCTGCCGAAGAGGGGCAGGCTTGGTATCCTCTGGAGGGCGGCAGCCTGCTGTTCGACCTCACCACGGGGACAATCATCACTTGCCAACAGGCTGTTACCAAAGCGGTCATCCCCAACGCTATCAATGGCGTACCGGTCAAGACAATCGGCATAGCAGCGTTCAGCGCCTGCGAACAGTTGACCAGTATAACCATCCCAGGCAGTGTTACCACCATTGATGAACGTGCGCTTGAGGACTGCCCCAGCCTGACCAGCGTTGCGATTCCCAATGGCGTGACTTCCATTGGCAAGTTAATGTTTTCCCATTGCCTCGGCCTGACCAGTCTCACTATCCCAGCCAGTGTGACCACGATTGGCTACGGAGCAACATTGCTGTGCGATAGCCTGACGGACGTATACTACGGCGGCTCTCAGGCTCAGTGGAAAGCGATTAAGATTGATAACGAAAACGGCCTCAACGATGCCTTGCTCAACGCCACCATTCACTACAACAGCGCCATCCCCGACCCTGAGACCGGCTTCACCGATGTGCCCGCCAACGCGTGGTACGCCGCCGAGGTGGAATATGCCGTGGAGCACGGCCTGATGCAGGGCATCCCCGGCGGCAAATTTGACCCCGACGGTATCTTCACCCGGGGCCAGATCCTGACCCTTCTGGCCCGTCAGGCGGGGGTGGACACCGAGGGCGGGGCCACTTGGTACACAAAGGGCGTGGAGTGGGCCAAGGAGAAGGGCGTGTCCGACGGCGAGAAGCCCGAGGAGACGATCACCCGGGCGGAGCTTGCCACCCTGCTGTACCGCTGCGCCAACAGCCCCGCGGTGAGCACCAGCCAGATGAACAAGTGGCCGGATGCGTCCTCTATCCCCGGCAGTGAGGCTACCTCTGCCATGGCCTGGTGCGTGGAGAACGGCATCATCAACGGCACCGACGATGGAAAGCTGCTGCCCCTGGGCACCGCCACCCGGAAGGAAGTGGCGGTCATGATCCAGCGGTATTGCGAGAAGCTGGGCTGAACCGAAGCATGAAGAAATCCCCGCTGGAGCGAATCCAGCGGGGATTTTTGATGCGAATGATTTTACATGAGCTTGACGGTGAAGTAGACCGCCTGGACGAACAGCCAGCCGATAAGGACGAACATCAGGTAGAAGGCGGCGGCGGCGCCCAGCAGCAGGGCCAGCGCCATGGTCACCGCGGTGACGGCGCAGGTCAGGTAGAACACCGGGTAAAGGGAGTCCGAGGGCAGGACGCGCACGGGGCCGATCTTTCCGCCCGCCGATTTTACCTTGACAGCCGCCAGCATGGCCAGGCCCAGCAGGACGAATCCCACGGCGAAGATGATCCGCACACGGGCGGGGTGTCCGTCGTAATACAGCCGGCACAGCCACAGGGCGGCGGCGCCGCAGCCGGTGACGAGAGCGCTGAAAAAGAAGATGCGCTGATAGAGGAACCAGATCAGGATGAGCACCGCCGCCGCGGGGGGAAGATACAGCAGTACCTGCAGGCCGGTATCGAAGAAATAATACAGCAGGACGGAGATGACCCACAGCACCGCGACCGCGCCGGTGACGGCGGCGGGGAGCGTCAAAAGCCGGCCCTGACGGGCGCTGACGGCCAGCCAGACGACTCCGGCCGCGGTCAGCGCAAGACCCAGGAAACTGAACACAGAGAAGAACCCGTTGAGGACGAGGACCAGATCCACGCCGAACGCCATGTCGACATAGAGCCGCCGCAGCAGAAAGATAAGCAGTTCTACCGCCAACGCAATGGCCAGCCAGATGAGCATCCGGTTGAACACCGCGTCCTCATCGCTGCGGCGCCGCTCCCGCTTGCCTTTATCCATCATATCCTAACACCATTCCTTTGTATCTCAACTGACAGAGGGCCGCCCTCTGAGCGGCCGGGACGGGGCGCACAGCGCCGCCGGGAGACCGTTCCTCTCCGCAAATCGGAGGGGATCCGCAGAAAACAAAAGCTATTATAGCAGACTTTTCCCCACAATGCAATCCCAAAATCAAAAAGTTACAAATCGGTTACAGAGGGGTGTCGCAGAAAGCGCAGCATTTCACTCCGCCGTTATATCTGATGAGGGGAGGCAGATAGTGCTCCGTCTGAGTGATGCAAATGGGGTTATGGCAGATGGGCCCTTTGCCGATCTCCACCGGTTCCGGGGTTTTTCTGGGCTGATTGGCCAGGTCGGACAGCAGGGCCATCCGGGCGAACATGCCGAACCGGGCCTGCCGGAAGTAGACGGCCCGGGGATCGTCGTCCACGTCCACGGCGATCTCGTCCACCCGGGGCAGGGGGTGCATCACCAGCAGGTTCTCCCTGGCACGGGCCAGCTTGGAGCGGGTGAGGATGTAGATGCCCTTGTTCCGCTCGTACTCCAGCGGGTCAACGAACCGCTCCCGCTGGATGCGGGTCATATACAGCACGTCCAGCTGGGGGATGACCGGCTCCAGGCCGGTGACCTCCACAAAGGGCATGCCGTTTTCCCGCATGAACTGCCGCAGGTAGTCGGGGATGGCCAGGTCCCTGGGGGCGATGAGAAAGAAGCGGATGTCC
This sequence comes from uncultured Oscillospiraceae bacterium, assembly GCA_947629955.1. GTDB lineage: Bacteria > Bacillota > Clostridia > Oscillospirales > Oscillospiraceae > Enterenecus. Next base: position 20,305 of record CANRFT010000027.1, on the reverse strand, counting down.
TTGAATTTGGCCAGGGCCTTGATGAGGGAGTGGACGGTGCGGCCGTATTTCAGATCGCCGCAGAGGCCGATGGACAGGCCGTCCACCGAGCCCCGCAGCCGGGTGATGGTGGTCAGGTCTGCGGTGGTCTGGGTGGGGTGCATATGTCCGCCGTCTCCCGCGTTGACCACGGGCACGTCGGAGTAGAGGGAGGCGGCCCGGGCGGCCCCCTCCCAGGGGGTGCGCATGACGATCACGTCGGCGTAGCCTGAGACCATTTTGATGGTGTCTTTCAGGGTCTCTCCCTTGGCTACAGAGGAGGAGCGGGGGTCGGCGAAGCCGAATACCGAGCCGCCCAGCCGGAGCATGGCGGTCTGGAAGGAGAAGTTGGTGCGGGTGGAGGGCTCATAGAACAGGGAGGCCATCACCTTTCCCCGGCACACGTCGATGAACTTCTCCGGCGCGTCGATGATCTTGTCCGCCCGGGCGTAGAGCTCATCCCACTCCCGGCGGGTCAGGTCCCCAAAGTCGATCAGATGGCGCATATGCCGTCCCTCCCCTGCAATCGATCTATTGTAACACACTTTTCCCGGCGGGACAACAGGGAAATTCACACAAAACCTCAAAATGGGCCTTGGACCGCTTGCGCAACTCTGAGTTGCGGAAATTCCAGCCGAAAGAGGTGGAACGCCACCGCAAAATATGGTAGGATACGGCCATAGAAAGGAGTGACGCATATGTCATTTGGTGAGAATCTGCGGCAGGCCAGGAGGATCGCCGGGCTGTCCCAGGACGAGCTGGCGGCGGCGCTGGATGTGTCCCGGCAGGCGGTGAGCAAGTGGGAGATGGACCAGAGCTGCCCCGACGTGGACAAGCTGACAAAGCTCTGCGGCCTGTTCCACCTGTCCGCCGACGAGCTGCTGGGCACCGGGAACGGCCCCGCCCCGGCGGAGGGGTCCGGGGGACCGGCGGCGCCCGTCCCCGCACCGGACAGCGGCGCTTTGAAGGCGGCGGCGCGGCTGAACTTTATGAAGCGGGTGTTTACCATGGGCTGTATTGTGGCGGTTGTGGGCGCGCTGATGCTGATGGGATGCTACCTGGCCCTGTATCCCATCTGCTATGCGTCGATCGAGTCGGCGGTCAGCCTGGGCGCGGGGTTTTTGCCCGAGCCGATACAGTACGCCTCCGAAATGCCCATGCCGGTCCTGTTCACCCTGTCCGCCGCGGTCTTGGCCGTAGGCGCGGCGCTGGCCGCCCTGGGCCTGTCGGGCCTGGGGATCTCCTTCCTAAAGCGGAAAAACAAACCGAACGCGTAATGTAAAATTTGTCTGGCATGGACATCCCCCTGTTTTCCCATCCTAATTCAAAGGATGAAAAACGGGGGGATGTTTTTGCGCTGGCTTTGGTATTTCATCATCTACAGCGCCCTGGGCTTTCTGCTGGAGATCACCTTCGCCCACCTCATCGGCCACCCCAAGCGGGACAGGAAGTGCTTTCTGCTGCTGCCCCTGTGCCCGGTGTACGGCCTGGGGGCGCTGCTGATCCTGTGGATCGCCCGGCCGGGATACGGCCCGGCGTGGGTGTTTCTTGCCGGGGGGCTGGCGGCCACGGGAGCGGAGCTGCTCATGGGGCTGTTCTACCGGTACGCCGTGGGGGTGGAGTTCTGGGACTACTCGGACTTCCCCGGCAACGCGGCGGGGCTGGTGTGCCCCCAGTTCGCCGCCGTGTGGGGGCTGCTGGCCCTGGCCCTGGTGTACTGGGTCCACCCAGTGGCGGCGGCGCTAGCCTCCGCCATTCCGGATGGGCTGGGCCCGCCGGCGGCCATCCTGCTGGTGTGCGACGCCCTGGTGTCCTCTGCCGCCCTCCGGCGGACCGGCACCACCGAGGTGCTGAGATGGTACGTGCCGTAAAAAGCGCCTTTCCGTGTTTGGAAAGGCGCTTCCCTTCTCACAGGCCCAGCTTTTCCATCAACTGGCCCCACCACTCGACGATTTTGAATTTCAGCACATAGCCCCCGTCCCGCCCGGTGATCAGGGACACCTGGTCCTCCGACAGGCCGCCCTCCAGGGCGGTCTCGGCGGCCTCCTCAGTGATGGAGCCCAGGCACAGGGGCGGGAACACCACGCACCACCAGTTGCGGCCGGCCCCCTCCCCGATGACCACCCGCAGGGCCCGGTAGCGGCCCGCCGGCAGGGAGAACCCGTCGTAAACCTTGGTGGGGAACCAGGCGCTTTCCATGGACACCTTCACCGGGTCGCCGCGGCCCTGGGCGGCCAGGGTGTCCGCCGCCGTTTGTGCCAACTCGTCCAGATGGGGAGTCAGCGCGGCCTCGGCATCCGCCTGGGAGGCGGCGCCCTCCAGCCAGGGGGCCGCCTGTTCCAGCACCGCGTCCCGCACGGTGAGCTTCAATGCCTGGTCCTCCTCCGTGTCCGAGTTGGCGATGACGTGGAGCCGCAGCACCCGGGACGCCAGGGTGCTCTCGGCGGCGGAGGCCCAGCAGCCCGCCGTCAGGGTCAGGGCGAAAGCGATGAGCAGGGCGGACTCCCACAGGTGGAGCCGGTTGGAGGTCTTGAACATGAAAAACACCGTCCTATGTAGCGTGTAACTACAGTTTGGACGGTGTTTTTGCGTTTTATACCTCAGTTCAGCGTCTCGCAGAGGAAAACCTGCTGGTAATTCTCCTTCAGCCGCTCAAAGGCGGCCCGGGCGGCGCGGTCGTCGTCGAATAGGCCGAAAACGGTGGGGCCGCTGCCCGACATGGAGGCCCCCAGGGCCCCGCAGTCGATGAGGGCGGCCTTGACGGCGTCGATCTCGCTCTTTCGCCGGGGCTCCAGCACGTCCTCGAACACGTTATAGAGGCGGCGGGCCACCCCGGCCAGGTCCCCCGCCTCCAGGGCCGCCAGCACACCGGGGGTGTCCGGCCGGCAGACGATCTTGCGCACATTCACCTTGGCGAACAGTTGAGGGGTGGAGATGGGGAAGGGGGGCTTGCACAGGACCACATGGCAGTTCGGCAGGGGCGGCAGGGGGGTGAGCAGTTCCCCCCGGCCCTCCGCCAGGGCGGTGCCTCCCAGCACGCAGTAGGGCACGTCGGACCCCACCTTTTCTCCGATGGCGGCCAGCTCCTGGGCGGACAGCCCCGCGCCGGTCAGCTCGTTCATGGCTTTGAGGACGGCGGCGGCGTCGGCGCTGCCCCCGGCCAGGCCGGCGCACACGGGGATATGCTTTTGAATCGTGATGTCGACTTGGGGCCCTTTTCCCACGGCCTCCCGAAAAGCGGCCGCCGCCATCTGGGCCAGGTTGCGCCCGTCGGCGGGGAGGTAGCGCAGATCGGAGGCCATAGCCCCCTCCCGGCCCTCCGCCGGTTCCACGGTGAGGGCGTCGGCCAGCGTCACCGTCTGCATGACCATTTGGAGGTCGTGGTAGCCGTCCTCCCGCTTGCGGAGGATGTCCAGGGTCAGATTGATCTTGGCACAGGCGGAGAGTTCCATGGGGCCTCCTTTGTCAGTTGAGGGCGGCACGGGCGGCGGCGGCCATCCGGGGCCGGTCCAGGGGCTGGTTTAAGAAAATTTCCAACGCCAGCACCGCCTGCCAGACGAGCATCCCCAGGCCGTTGGCGGCGGGATGTCCCCGGAGGCGGGCCTGCCGCAGCAGTTCGGTCTCCGCCGGGTGGTAGATCAGGTCGAACACCCCGGCTCCATGGGGCAGGGTGTCCAGAAAGTTGAAGCTGCCGAACTGGGAGGGGGTGTCCGCCATCCCTAAGCTGGTGCAGTTCACGATGAGGCCGCTCTGCCCGGCCAGACGGCGCAGGGTATCCAAATCGAAGGGTGCGGGGGAGAGGCGGGGATCATCGCCGCAGAGGGCCTGGGCGCGGGCCAGGTTCCGATTGGCCACCAACACCTGATCCGCGCCGCCGGCGGCCAGCGCCGGGCCCACCGCCCTGGCGGCCCCGCCGGCCCCCAGGACCAGCACGGTCCTGCCCGCCGGGTCCATCCCGGCCTCTTTCAGGGCCTCCAGACAGCCGGGGCCGTCGGTGTTGAAGCCAATCCACTTCCCCTTCCGGCGGGCCACGGTGTTGGCGGCCCCGCACCGGGCGGCGCTGTCGTCCAGTCCGTCCAGCAGGGGCAGCAGGTCCTCCTTGTGGGGCATGGTGGCGTTGAAGCCGGTGATCCCGTTGTCTGCCGCCCAGGCCAGATAGGCGGGCAGCTCCCCCTTTTTCACCACATGGGCGGTGTAGGGGACGTCCAGCCCCAGCGCCCGCAGCATCCCGCCGTGGAGCAGGGGGGACTTGGAGTGGAGCACCGGGTCGCCGATGACCTGCAAGGCGCTCATTGGCCGCCCTCCAGGAAGTGGTCCATGGCCCGGAGGTAGCCGTCAAAGCCCAGACCGTAGATCTGCCCCACGCAGGCGGGGGCGGTGACGGACACCGCCCGGAAGGGCTCCCGCCGGTCAATGTGGCTGATGTGGACCTCATAGGCGGGCACGTCCACCGCCTTCAGCGCGTCCAGGATGGCGTAGCTGTAGTGGGTGTAGGCCCCGGGGTTGATGACGATGGCGTCGTATTTCCCATCGGCGGCGTGGATGGCGTCGATGATGGTCCCCTCGTGGTTGGACTGGAAGCAGTCGGCGGTAGAATCGTGGGCGGCGGCGTAGTCCCTGATAAGGGTACACAGGGCGTCGTAGCTCTGATCCCCATAGATGCCCGGCTCCCGCTTGCCCAGTAGGTTCAGGTTGGGCCCGTTGATGATGAGAAATCTCATTGTCCGCACTCCTTTCCGTACAGCTCGGCGATGGTCTTGGCGGCCTCCTCCACCGTTCCGGCGTTGGGCACGGTGTGGCGGGCGTATTTCCGATAGAGGGGCAGGCGTTGCTCGTACAGCCGCCACACCCGCTCCCTGTCCGACCCGATGAGGGGCCGGCCCGAGTGGTCCTCCCCCGCGATGGCGGCGGGGTCCCGGTCCAGGAAGAAGACGGTCCCTGTGGCCGACAGGGCCTCCATGTTCTCGGGGCGGAGGACGATTCCGCCCCCGGTGGCGATGACGGCGCCGTCCAGAGCGGCGGCCTGCTTCGCGGCGGCGGTCTCCATGGCCCGGAAAGCGTCCTCTCCGTCCGTGGCGAAGATGTCCGGGATGGAGCGGCCGGCGGCCTCCTCCACCAGGACGTCGGTGTCCGCGGCGGGCATGGACAGCAGTTCGGATAAAACGGCGCTGACGGAGGTCTTGCCGGAGCCGGGCATACCGATCAAAACCAGGTTTTTGCGGGGCATGGAGTTCCCTCCCTCAGTTCAGATTGCTCTTGAAGTTCCCCAACACCCGGAAGTCCCCGGTGGTCTGGGCCAGCTCCAGCAGGGCGTCGGCGGCCTCGGGGTCGTCCAGCGCGCCGGTGAACTCCAGGAAGAACATGTACTCCCAGTTCCGCTCGGGCAGGGGCCGGGACTCCAGCTTCACCATGTTCAGACCGTGGACGGCGAAGGTGGACAGGATCTCGTGGAGGGACCCGGCCTCGTGGGGGATGACGAACACGGTGCTGATCTTGTCCGCGCCGGCTCGCAGCTCCATCCGGGGGGAGACCACTACAAAGCGGGTGGTGTTCTGGGTGTTGTGGTTGATGGCGTGGGCCAAAATCTCCAGCCCGTAGATGGCGGCGGCCCGCTCCGAGCAGATGGCCGCCTTGGTGAGATCGCCGCTGGAGGCCACCATCTGGGCGGAGCCGGCGGTGTCCGCCTGGGGCACCTGCTTCCAGTCCGGGTGGGCGTTCAGGTACCGCTCACACTGGAACAAACCCTGCTCGTGGGAGTAGACGTGGGTGATGCCCTCCAACGTGGCCCCGGGGAGGGCCATAAGGCAGTGCTCCACCTTCACCGTGGTCTCCCCCACGATGAAGCACTCGTACTGGGTCATCAGATCGTAAATTTGCCGGATGGCCCCGGTGGAGGAGTTCTCGATGGGCAGCACGGCGTAGTCGGCCCGGCCCTCCCTCACGGCGGCGAAGCAGTCCTCAAACTGCTCCAGGCCGGTGGAGTCCACCCCGTCCCCGAAGAAGTTGACGGCGGCCTGCTCACTGTACGCGCCGGGGACCCCCTGGTAGACCACCCTGGGGTGCTCGATGGGCCGGCGGACCCGGATGCGGGCCTCTCCGTAGCGGGCCAGGCCGGGGTTGGAATCCTCCGCCCCCATCAGGTCCCGCTGCTGCCGGCGGGACAGGGACAGGATGGTCTGGAACAGGGTGATGGCGGCGGGGCGGAGGGCGGGGCCCGCCAGCTCTCCCTTGTTTTGGAGCACCTGCCGCTCCCGCGCCTCGTCCAGCACGGGGAGGCCGTTGGCCTTTTTGTACTCTCCCACCTGCCGGGTGACCTCCATCCGGCGGCGGAACAGCTCCATCAACTTCCGGTCGATGGCGTCGATCTGGGTGCGGTAATCTTCCAATTCCGTGCGTTCCATGCTCATCACTCCTCAGACGCGCAGCAGTTCACAGGCGGCCAGAGCGGCGGCGGCCTCGATGACCGGCACCGCCCGGTGGACCACGCAGGGGTCGTGGCGGCCCTGGAGCTCCAGCACCGCGTTCTCGTTCCTGGCCATGTCCACGGTGAACTGGGGCCGGGCGATGGACGGGGTGGGCCGCATGGTGACCTCGAAGACCACCGGCATACCGTTGGTGATGCCGCCGTTGATCCCCCCAGCGCAGTTCTGCTCGGCCTTCACCGAACCGTCGTCGTCCACATAGAGGGGGTCGTTGGCCTCGGACCCCCGCATGAGGGAGAAGGCCGCTCCGGCCCCGAAGCCCACCGCCTTGACCGCGGGGACGGCGAACAGGTATTGGGAGAAGACACCCTCGGCGTTCTGGCCGAAGTCGGGGCCGCCCAGGCCGGCGGGCAGGCCGAACACCCCGCACTCGATGGCTCCGCCCACGCTGTCCAGGTCCCGCTTGGCGTCCATGATGGCCTCCCGCATTCGCTCTCCCGCCCCGTCGTTCAGCACTGGGAAGTCCTTCCGCTGGGCGGCCAGCAGGGGACCCAGATCCTCCAGCGGGTCGTCGTTGATGCCGTACACCGAGCTGATGTGGGCGGCCGCGGTCACCCCGCGCCGGGCTAATATTTGCTTGGCCACCGCCCCCGCGAATACCAGGGGCGCGGTGAGCCGCCCGGAGAAATGGCCGCCTCCCCGGTAGTCGTTGAAGCCCTCATAGCGGACGTGGGCGGCGTAGTCGGCATGGCCGGGACGGGCCAGGTCTTTCGTCTTCTCATAGTCCCCCGAGCGGGTGTCGGTGTTCTGGATGACGGCGCACAGGGGCGCGCCGGTGGTCCTGCCCTCGAACACGCCGGAGAGGATGTGGGGCTCGTCCCCCTCCTTCCGGGCGGTGGAGAGGGCGCTCTTGCCGGGGGCCCGGCGGGCCAGGTCGAACCGGACGGCGTCCATATCCAGCGCCAAACCGGCGGGGATCCCCTCCAGCACCACGCCGATGGCGGGGCCGTGGGACTCACCGAAAATGGTGTATTTCATGGTGTTTCCTCCGTTTCCTCCGTGTACCAGCGCCACCGGAGACCCTGGGCGGCCACATAGCTGTATCCGCCCTCGTTCAGGATATCCTGGGTGGTGAGATTTTTCGGGTCGAAGCAGTTCCCGTCGGCCCAGACCACCACGGGGTCGTCCCGGCCGGGGACCAGATCGGTGCGGATGTTAAGGTAACAGTCGAAAATGTCGCAGAAGTACCGCTCCTGCCAGCCCACGATGTGGAACGACCGGACGCCAGTGAAGCACAGCTCCAGGGGCCTCGCCCACTGGCTGTGGAACAGCAGCCGCAGCTGGTAGTCGCCAGGGGCACCCTGGCCCATGGCGTTCCGCTGGTCCACATGGGCCCCCGCCTGATAGTCCGCTTTTACCAGACAGCTGTCGTGGAACCCGCCGAAGGCGGACAGCAGGGCGTCGATGTCATTTTGATTTTGTACGTCGTGCCACGGTCCCATATGTCTCTACTCCTTTATGAGCCGCCCGCCCAGCTTCTCATAGTCCACCCAGAAGGTGGGGTAGGATTTCGCCACGCACTCCGCTCCGGTGATCGTGACGGGCCGTTCGCACCTTGTGGCGGCGATGGCCGCCATCATGGCGATGCGGTGGTCGTTGTGGCTGTCCACGGTGACGCCGCCGGTCAGAGCGGGCCTCCCCACGATGGTGAGGCTGTCCGGGTGCTCCTCCACGTTAGCCCCCAGGGCGGTGAGCACCTCAGTCACGGCGGAGAGCCGGTCGCTCTCCTTCATGCGGAGACGGGCGGCGTTGACGATCCGGGTGGTCCCCTCCCGGACGGCGGCCATGGCCGCCAGAGGGGGCACCAGGTCGGGGCACTGGGACACGTCCAGCTCCACGTCCCCCGGCCTTGACAGCAGTTCGGCCTGGGCGGCCACCACCTTGTCCCCCTGGGTGGAGCGAAGGTCCAGACCCACGGCTTTGACCGCATTGCCCAGGACGTACGCGGCGTACCAGAAGCCGGCCTGGGACCAGTCGGCCTCGATGATGAAGTCCCGGGGGCGGAACCTCTGGCCGCCGGGGACGCGGAACCGCTGATAGCTGCCGTTCTCCACCGCCACGCCGAACCGGTCCAGCACGTCCAGGGTCATATCCACATAACCCCGGCTCTCCAGCGGGGTGGTGAGGACGATCTCACTGTCCCCCTCCACCAGGGGCAGGGCGTACAGCAGCCCGGTGACGAACTGGGAGGACACGTCTCCCTGGAGGCGGTATTCCCCGGCGGGCAGGGTCCCCCGGACGGTCAAGATACCGTCCTTCTGTTCATAAAAGATGCCTTTTTCCTCGAAAATCTCAAAATAGGGCCCCTGGGGCCGCTCCATGAGCCGCCCGCGGCCGATGAACCGGGCCCCGCCCCGGAGGGCCAGGGCCACGGGGATCAGGAACCGCAGGGTGGAACCGCTCTCCCCGCAGTCCAGCAGTGGCAGGCCGTCAGAGGGGGCCAGCAGAGCGGACACGCAGTTCTGGGTTGCCTCGATGTCCTGAGAGGGGGACAGGTTGGTCAGGATGCCCTCCCCGCCGGACAGGGCCAGGGCCAGCACCGCCCGGTGGGCCTGGGACTTGGAGGCCGGGGGCGTGACCGTTCCGGCCAGTTTCGCGGGCGTGATGGTGATGTTCATTCGCTCACCCCTCGTAAACGGCCTTCAGCGTGCGGAGGACCGCGTCTTTTTCCATCTTCACGGCCACGGCATGGCCCATTTTCTCCAGCAGAATGAGGCTGATCTGGCTGCCGGCGCTCTTTTTGTCCAGTCCGACGGCCTCCACGATGTCGTTCCAGCCGCAGGAGATGTGAGTGGGCAGACCCAGGGCGGCCGCGGCGCCCTCGATCTTCGCGGGCACATCGGCCGGGGTGACGCCCAGGGCCACGCCCAGCTTTGCGGCCACGCACATGCCGGCGGCCACTGCCTCCCCGTGGCTCCACTCCACATAGCGGCCCGCCTTCTCAAAGGCGTGGCCCACCGTGTGGCCGAAGTTCAGGATCATCCGCAGGCCGGTGTCCCGCTCGTCCTCCATGACCACCTGCCGTTTAATATCGCAGCAGGTATACAAAATGTGCTCAATATCGGCCATCAGCGCCTCCCGGCTTGGCCGGGCGGCCAGGAAATCGAAGAAGTCCCCGTCCCGGATGCAGCCGTATTTCAGCACCTCTGCCATCCCCGCCATGAACACCGGCAGGGGCAGGGTATCCAGCACGTCCGGGTCCATGAGCACCAGCCTGGGCTGCCAAAAGGCCCCGGCCAGGTTCTTGCCGTGCTCCAGGTCCACGGCCACCTTGCCGCCCACGGAGGAGTCCACCTGGGCCAGCAGGGTGGTGGGGATCTGCACAAAGTCCACCCCCCGGAGGATGGTGGCGGCGGCAAAGCCCGCCAGGTCCCCTACGACCCCACCGCCCAACGCCACCACGGCGTCGGTGCGGGTGAGGCCGAAGTCCATCATTCGTTCCCACAGCTCCAGCAGCATGGAGCCGCACTTGGTCTCCTCCCCGGCGGGGAGGACGGCGGCGGCGGTCTCAAAGCCCGCCCCGCGCAGGCTGGCCTCCACCCAGTCCAGATACAGGGGGGCCACGTTGTCGTCGGTGACGATGAACAGCCGCCGGGCTCTGGGGCAGACGGCCCGGACGCGCTCGCCGGCGGCGTCCAGCAGGCCCCGCTGGATGAGGATGTCATATTCCCGGCCCGGAAGGGCCACAGTCAAGGTTTTCATCGCGTCACGCCAGCGTCTTGCCCACCAGGGAGACCAGGGGCTTTACCTTGTCCATCAGGTGCTGGAAGGACTCAGGGGTCAGGGACTGCTGCCCGTCGCACTTGGCGTGGGGCGGGTCGTTGTGGACCTCCACCATGATGCCGTCCGCCCCCACGGCGGCGGCGGCCATGGACAGGGGCTCCACCATCCAGTACATGCCGGCGGCGTGGGAGGGGTCCACGATGATGGGCAGGTGGCTCATCCGCCGGATGGCCGGGATGGCGGACAGGTCCAGGGTGTTCCGGGTGTAGGTCTCGAAGGTGCGGACCCCCCGCTCGCAGAGGATCACGTTCTCATTGCCGGAGGCCATGATGTACTCCGCCGACATGATCCACTCCTCATAGGTGTTGGACAGGCCCCGCTTCAGCAGGATGGGCTTGGACATCTTGCCCACCTCTTTCAGCAGGTCGAAGTTCTGCATGTTCCGGGCGCCGATCTGGACCAGGTCAACTTCGCTTTCGAACAGCTCGCAGTATTTGGGGCTCATGAGCTCAGTGACGATGGGCAGGCCGGTGGCCGCCTTGGCCTCCAGCAGCAGGTCCAGGCCGGGGGCCCCCATGCCCTGGAAGGAGTAGGGGGAGGTGCGGGGCTTGAAGGCGCCGCCCCGGAGCATGGAGGCACCGGAGGCCATCACATTCCGGGCGATGCCCACGATCTGCTCCTCGCTCTCCACCGAGCAGGGCCCGGCGATGACGGTGAAGGCGCCGCCTCCCACCTTGACGCCGTTGACATCCACTACGGTGTCCTCCGGGTGGAATTTGCGGTTGGCCTTTTTATAGGGCTCCTGCACCCGCATGACCCGCTCCACATCCTCGTTCATGGACAGCTTGTCCATGTCGATGTGGGTGGTGTCCCCTACGAGACCCAGAATGGAGCAGTCCACGCCGTTGGTGATGCCCACCTTGACCCCGTGGTCCTTCTCCAGACGGGCCACCAGGGCCCGGATCTTCGCCTGGCTGGTGCCGGGCTTCATGACGATTACCATAGTAAAACATCCCTTCCAGATGGATTTTGCCGGTCACAGCATATAGCGGACGGCGGAAAATTGCAAGCCTTTTTTGCTTTAACAGAGGGAAGCGGGGCCAAATCCGTGGGGCATCAACTCCCGAAGGGTGATTTTCACGAAATCCCGGTCCCGATCGGCGCACAGCACGGTCATGTCCGGGTTGAACTCGTAGAGCATCTGCCGGCAGGCGCCGCAGGGCCAGCAGTAGTCCTCCCCCATGCCGGCGATGGCGATCCGCGCCGGGTCTCGGTGTCCCTCGCTCACCGCCTTCAGCAGGGCGCACCGCTCGGCGCAGATGGTGGAGCCGTAGGCGGCGTTCTCCACATTACAGCCGGTGAACACCGAGCCGTCCGCCGTCTCCAGGGCGGCCCCCACGGGGAATCTGGAGTAGGGCACATAGGCGCGGTCCAGCATGGTGAAGGCCAGGTCGACGAGCTCACGGTCGGTCATGGGAAGGGCCCCTTTCAAGCGATTTCCTCTATGATAGCACACTTTCCGGCGAAAGGGAAGGGCGGGTTGACAGATCCGGCGGGATGGTATACTCTGGGAGCGGTGAAGGCTCGAATTTCCCGCGAAACGGCTTTCGCAACCGACGGTTGCGAAAACTTCCAGCCCCGGCTGGTAGACCGCAACCGGGTTTTCTGCTATCTTATACCTGTCAGGAGATTACTGACAGAGAGGAGCGGATCCCATGAAGCTGAACGAGAAGATCTTATACTACCGCAGGCGGGCGAAGCTGTCCCAGGAGGAGCTGGCCGCCGCCGTGGGCGTCAGCCGCCAGGCGGTGAGCAAGTGGGAGCTTGGCGACGCGACCCCGGAGGTGGATAAGCTGCTGGCCCTGGCGCGGGCCTTCGGCGTCACAGCCGACGAGCTGCTCAGCGAGGAGGAGCCGTCTCAATCCGGCCCGGAGCCGGAACAGGAGCCCCGGACGGAGGGACCCCAGCCCTATTCTTACGGGCAGGGGGGCGGCGCCCCGTCTGACGCGCTGGACCGGCTGCCCGGCTTTCTGATCCGCCTGATCCGGCGGTACGGCTGGCTGGCGGGGGTGTATGTGGCCCTGTCCGGGCTGGGGCTCGCCTTTGTGGGAGGGCTGGCCCGGTTCCTGTTCGGGCGGATGTTCCGGATCTCTCTGGACGCCTTCAACGGCATGGGCGGTTTCGGCGGCATGGGCGGCGTCACCATCGAGGGGGCGGAGAACCTGCCGCCGGAGGTGGTAGATCAGATCATCGGAGAACTGGGCGGCGGCACAGGCAGCCTTGGCGGCGTGAGTGTGGTCAGCGATATGGGACGGCTGTTCCAGGGCTTTGCCACCGCCATCCTCGTGGCCGGGGTGGTGGTCCTGATTGTCGGGATCGCGTTGGCGGTCTGGCTGTACCGACGTGGTCGAAATGACGATTGACAAATCCGCCGCGATGACTATAATAGTCCGCAACAGAGATCTCTCTGCTGCGGACTGTTTTTTTGCGCGTTGAAAGGCGGGATTCGCTATGGAAAAAGTAAAGGCGTTTTTGAAGCGGAAGAACATCGTGTTCTCCGCGAAGCGCTATGGAATCGACGCCCTGGGGGCAATGGCCCAGGGCCTGTTCTGCTCACTGCTCATCGGCACCATCATCAAGACCCTGGGGACCCAACTGGGGGCGCAGTTCCTCACCGACATCGGCACCTATGCCATGGGTGTCTCCGGCCCGGCCATGGCGGTGGCCATCGGCTACGCCCTGAAGGCCGACCCCATGGTGCTGTTCTCCCTGGCCGCCGTGGGGGCCTCCGCCAACGCCGAGGGCGGGGCCGGCGGGCCGCTGGCGGTGTTGGTCATCGCCATCGTGGCCGCTGAGTGCGGCAAGGCCGTGAGCAAGGAGACCAAGGTGGACATCCTGGTCACCCCCGCCGTCACCATCCTGGTGGGCGTGGCCCTGGCAAAGCTCATCGCGCCCCCCATCGGCACGGCGGCAAGCGCCTTCGGCACGGTCATCGACAACGCCACCAAGCTCCAGCCTTTCTGGATGGGCATCGCCGTGTCGGTGCTGGTGGGCGTGGCCCTGACGCTGCCCATCTCCTCCGCCGCCATCTGCCAGGTGCTGGCCCTGACGGGCCTTGCCGGCGGGGCGGCGGTGGCGGGGTGCTGCGCCCAGATGGTGGGCTTCGCCGTCATGTCCTTCAAGGAGAACCGGTGGGGCGGGCTGGTGAGTCAGGGCCTGGGCACCTCCATGCTGCAAATGCCCAACATCATCAAAAACCCTCGGATCTGGATCCCGCCCACCCTGGCCTCCGCCATCACGGGGCCCATCGCCACCTGCGTGTTCAAGCTCCAGATGAACGGGGCCCCCATCAACTCCGGCATGGGTACCTGCGGCCTCTGCGGGCCCATCGGGGTGTGGACGGGCTGGCTGGCCCCCGGGGAGGAGGCCCTGGCCAAAGGGGCCGCCGCCATCGCCCCCACCGGGTTCGACTGGCTGGGGATGGCCCTGGTGTGTTTCATCCTGCCCGCCTTGCTGTCCTGGGTGTTCTGCCTGGCCCTGCGGAAGATCGGGTGGATCAAAGAGGGAGATCTGAAATTGGATTGAACGCCTGTTGCCGGCCAGCGGTGTGATAAAGCGGGATTTACCGAGGTGAAAGTTAGTGGTTTTCAAAGAAACAAAGTTTGAATTAAAAGATGGCCGGGAGGCATTGCTTCGGAGCCCTTGCGAAAAGGATGCGGAGCAAATGTTGCAGTATATCATCAGAGCGTCTGGTGAGACGGATTATCTGAATATGTACCCGGAAGAATTTGCGGATTTCACTCTGGAGCAGGAAACGTCTTTCATAAATAAGAATTGCTGCAATCAGAATGAGATGATGATTGCTTGCTTTGTGAACGGAAAGGTAGCCGGGAATTGTCAGATTTCTTTTCGTACCAGAATGAAAGACCGCCATAGAGCCTCTGTCGCGATTGCAATCCTGCAAGAGTATTGGAACCTTGGAATTGGAACAAAGATGTTTGAGGAAATGATTCAAATTGCAGAAAAACGCGATGGTGTCCGCCAAATCGAACTGGATTTCATAGAGGGAAACACCAGGGCGAGAAGGCTGTATGAGAAGATGGGGTTTCGTATTACGGGAATTAAACCGGATGCGATACGGTTGAAAGACGGCACTTTTGTAAATGAGTATATGATGCTGAAACGGTTGTGATCTGCAAATTCCAGTTTATCGCAGGCCCCGCTCGAACCGAGCGGGGCCTCTGCTATGCCGGCGGCAGCTTTCGGTACACCTTTCCGTTCTCCGGCTCCACCCCCCGAAGGGCGAACAGCTCCTCCACGGTGACGAAGGTGTAACCCTTTGCCATGAGGGCGTCCACCGCCTCCAGGGCGGCGTCCACGCTGGCGTCGTAGATGTCGTGGAGCAGGATGATGTCCCCGTCTTTCGCGTTGTCGATGATGTGGGCGGCGATGCGGGCGGCGTCGTGGTCCGACCAGTCCTCCGGGTCCACCGACCACAGGACGATGGGGGCGGCGGCGCGATCCTCCACGGCGCGGCTGATCATGCCGTAGGGCGGGCGGAGCATATAGTCCTCCGGGCCCAGCAGGGCGGTGAGGGCAAATCGAAGTTCATCCACCTCGGCGGAGAAGTCGGCGGGGCCCAGGCCGGCCAGGGCCTTGTGGTGGGCGGTGTGCAGGCCGATCTGGTGGCCCTCGTTCGCCATGCGGCGGAGCAGGTCCTCGTTGCCCTCCAACTGGACGCCCAGCACGAAAAAGGTGCAGCGGACCCCCCGCTGGGAGAGGCCGTCCAGCAGGCGGGAGGTGGTCTCCGCCTTGGGGCCGTCGTCAAAGGTGAGGGCCACGAAGGGGCCCGTCGGCAGGGGGGCGTTGGCGGTCGCCGCCGGGCGGTACAGGTCCCACAGCACTGGCTGTTCGATGAGCAGCAGCAGCGCTGTGGCCAGAATGTAGAGTTTTGCCTGTCGTATCCGCTTGCCCATGCCGGTACCGCCCTTCGCGTAGTCGGGGACAGTATGCCCCGCGGGACGGGGATTATCCGGCCCATAAACCGGGCGAAAATGGGGTTGCTATTTCGCCGGTATTTCTGTATAATATATGATTAAGAATTTCAGCTCCGGCAGCGGCGATTTTGTCTGCCGGGGCGTGGGAGGAAACCGTATGAAACAGCTGCTTCAGCTTTTAGAGGACGACGCCACCCTGACCACCCCCCAGCTGGCCGCCCTGGCCGGCATGAGCGAGGAGGAGGTTCGGGACGCCGTCGCCCGATATGAGAAGGATCAGATCATCCTGGGCTACAAGGCCATCGTGGACTGGGACCGCACCCAGCGGGAGTCGGTCACCGCGCTGATCGAGGTGAAGGTGACCCCACAGCGGGGCAACGGCTTCGACCGGGTGGCCGAGCGCATCTACCAGTACGACGAGGTGGAATCGGTCTACCTGATGAGCGGGGCCTTTGACCTGACCGTCATCATCTCCGGGCGGACGCTGAAGGAGGTGGCCACCTTTGTGACCCAGAAGCTGTCCACCCTGGAGGATGTGACCGGCACCGCCACCCACTTCATTTTGAAGAAATACAAAGAGAAGCACCTGATCTTCCCCGCCCAGGAGGAGCAGGAGGAGAGGTTCGTTCTGGAATGAATTACGACGCGCTTTTGTGCGGCCGGGTAAAGGCCATCCCCCCCTCCGGCATCCGCAAATATTTCGACCTGCTCCAGGGCATGGAGGGGGGCATCTCCCTGGGGATCGGCGAGCCGGACTTTCCCACCCCCTGGCACATCCGGGACGCGGGCATCTACTCGTTGGAGAAGGGCTTCACCAAATACACCCCCAACGCCGGCCTGTCCGACCTGCGGCGGTCCGTCTCCGCCTATATGAAACGGCGGTTCGGCCTGGAGTACGCCCCCATTGGCCAGGTTTTGCTCACCGTGGGGGGCAGCGAGGGGCTGGACCTGACCCTCCGCTGCATCATCGAGCCGGGGGACGAGGTCATCATCCCCACCCCCTCTTTCGTGTGCTACGGGCCGCTGACCTCTATGTACCACGGAGTGCCGGTGTACGTGGAGACCAAGGCGGAGAACGAGTTCCGCCTCACCGCGGAGGAGCTGAGGGCCGCCATCACGCCGAAGACCAAGGCGCTGGTGCTGCCCTTCCCCTGCAACCCCACCGGCGGCATCATGGCCAGGGAGGATCTGGAGGCCGTCGCGGAGGTGCTGCGGGGCACCAACATCCTGGTCATCTCCGATGAGATCTACGCGGAATTGACTTATGGCCAGCGGCATGTGTCCATCGCCTCCATCCCCGGTATGTACGAGCGCACCGTGGTGGTCAACGGCTTCTCCAAGGCATACTCCATGACCGGCTGGCGGCTGGGCTATGTGTGCGGGCCGAAGCCGTTCATCGCCGCCATGACCAAGCTCCACCAGTACGGCATCATGTCCGCCCCCACCACCAGCCAGTACGCCGCCATCGAGGCCATGAACAACGGCGACGGGGACATCGAGGCCATGCGGGACGAGTACGACGGCCGCCGCCGCTTCCTGGTGGACGGCTTCCGCTCTCTGGGGCTGGACTGCTTCGAGCCCAGGGGGGCTTTCTACACCTTCCCCTGTATCAAGTCCACCGGCCTCACCTCGATGGAGTTCTGCGACCGGTTTTTGGAGGCGGAGAAGGTGGCGGTCATCCCCGGCTCCGCCTTCGGCCCCGGCGGAGAGGGCTTTGTCCGGGCCTGCTACGCCGCCTCCATGAAGGACCTGGACGAGGCGCTGAGACGGCTGGAGCGTTTTCTGAAAACTCTATAATACAAAGGAGATCACCCTATGAACATCGTATGTCTGGATATGGAGGGCGTCCTGGTGCCCGAGATCTGGATCGCCTTTGCCGAGACCAGCGGCATCCCCGAGCTGCGCCGCACCACAAGGGACGAGCCCGACTACAACAAGCTGATGGAGTACCGCCTGGCCATCTTGAAGGAGCACGGTCTGGGCCTGAAGGAGATCCAGGCCACCATCGCGAAGATCGATCCCATGCCCGGGGCAAAGGAGTTTTTGGACGAGCTGCGCACCATCACCCAGGTGGTCATCCTCAGCGACACCTTTGAGCAGTTCGCCAAGCCCCTGATGGAGAAGCTGAATTGGCCCTCCATTTTCTGCAACACCCTGAAGGTGGGGGAAAACGGCGAGATCACCGGCTATCAGATGCGGTGCGAGAAGTCCAAGCTCACCACGGTGAGGGCCCTCCAGTCCTGCGGGTTCGAGACCATCGCCGCCGGGGACAGCTTCAACGACCTGGCCATGATCCAGGCCAGCAAGGCGGGTTTCCTGTTCAAGTCCACCGACGCCATCAAGGCAGCCCACCCGGAGTTGCCCGCCTACGAGGAGTTCCCCGACCTGCTGGCCGCCATCAAGGCCGCCCTTTGATCTGACAGCGCCGACTTTTTGAGGAGGAGACACCATGGCAGAACTGTTTGACAAGCTGCCCTTCCGTCCCGCCGACATCCTGCTTCCGAAGGACTGCGACCTGTCCCTCTGGAGCGTGGTGGCCTGCGACCAGTACACCTCCCAGCCGGAATACTGGCAGAGGGTGGAGGAGCGGGTGGGCCGCGCCCCCTCCGCCCTGCGGCTGATCCTGCCCGAGAGCAGCCTGGACGGCCCCCATGTGGAGACCGACATCATGGACATCAACCACACCATGAGCCGGTATCTGCGGGACGGTATGTTCCACGAGCTGCCCGCCGCCATGATCTATGTGGAGCGCACCCTGGACAGCGGCAGGGTCCGCCGGGGGCTGATGGGCATGGTGGATCTGGAGCAGTATGACTACGAGCCCGGCTCCGGGGCCGCTGTCCGGGCCACCGAGGGGGTGGTCCTCTCCCGCATCCCGCCGAGAGTGGCGGTGCGGAAGAACGCCCCCATCGAGCTGCCCCACGTCATGGTGCTCACCGACGACCCCGAACGCAACGTCATCGAGCCCCTCACCGCCCAGAAGGGAAAGATGGAGAAGCTCTACGACTTCGATCTGATGGAGCGGGGCGGGCACATCGCCGGGTGGAAGCTGGTGGAGGAGCAGCTGGCCCATGTGGCCGCCGCCCTGTCCGCCCTGGCCGACCCGGAGGCCTTTGGGAAGCGCTATCACGCCGAGGGCCAGCCCGTCATGCTCTTCGCGGTGGGGGACGGGAACCACTCCCTGGCCACCGCCAAGGAGTGCTATGAGCGGCAGAAGCGGCTGACGCCCCCGGAGCGGTGGGATTCCCTGCCCGCCCGGTTCGCCCTGTGCGAGCTGGTGAATCTCCACGACGATTCCCTGGAGTTCGAGCCCATCCACCGGGTGGTGTTCAACACCAGGCCGGAGGAGCTGCTGCAGGCCCTCCTCGCCCGGTATCCCGGCGCGGAGCCGGGGGCCCATCCCGGCCAGGGTCATGTGCTCCCCTATGTGACCGCCGGGGGAGAGGGGGCCGTGACCGTCCCCTTCGACACCGCCCAGCTGCCGGTGGCCGCCCTCCAGAGTTTTCTGGACGACTGGCTGACAGGCCATGGGGGACGGGTGGACTACATCCACGGCGAGGATGTAGCCCGGGAGTTCGCCGCCCGGCCCGGCAATATCGCCTTCCTGCTGCCTCCTATGGCTAAAGAGGGGCTGTTCCCCGCCGTCATCCACGACGGGGTGCTCCCCAGAAAGACCTTCTCCATGGGGGAGGCCCACGACAAGCGGTTTTATCTGGAGGCCAGAAGGATCCGATAAGCGCAAAAATCCCCTCGACGTTTTGTCGAGGGGATTTCCACAGGCGTGGTCACTCGTCCATCAGGGCGCTGTCGTCGTAGTCGTCGTACTCGCTGGGGACGGCGGCCCGGTTGGCCAGGCGCTCCTCTATCGTGTCACAGAGCGTGTAGAACAGATCAACCAGCTTCTCCCAGTAGACGGTGACGGCGCAGGCGGCTGCGCCCAAGAGCAGGACGGCGCCGATCAGCTTGAGCAGCCAATGGTTTTTTTCCATGTTGAGACGTGCCTCCTCCGGGGAAATCAGTCGTGGGAGCGGGAGGCGAGGGCGATGATGGCGCAGACCAGAGCGCCCACGGCCACCGCCAGGGCGGCGATACTCATAACGAATCCGGCTTGTTTCATGATACGTTCCTCCTTGATGTAATGGGTGGCTGCCTTTAGTTTACACGATTGCGGGAAAAATTACAATGGGAAATTGAAAAATTCCGGGCAGATTTCCGAAATTTCCCGCGGCGGGACAATATCCTGCCCCGCCGCGCAAATCGCACTTGTAATTTGCGGAGAAATAGAATACAATAAGAAAAACCTGCGCCAAGCCTGACTGATCCGCAAGAAAGGAAGGAGATTCCATGAAGATACAAACCGAGAAGGGCCGCATCAAGCTGAGCAACGACGTGTACACCAATCTGACCGGCGCGGTGGCCACCAGCTGCTACGGAGTCAAGGGCATGGCCTTCCGCTCCAAGACCGACGGCCTGGTCCATCTGCTCCGCAAGGAGTCCATGGCCAAGGGCGTGAGGATCATCCATCACGACGACCAGTCCATCACCATCGAGCTGCACATCATCGTGGACAACGGGGTGAACCTTGTGGCTGTGGGCCGCTCCATCCAGAACGAGGTCAAGTACAACGTCCACCGCCTGACCGGGGTGGAGGTGCGCGGCGTCAACGTCTGCGTCGATTCTATGGTGGTTGGCTGACACGCCCGCCCAGACAGAAAGGAAACTTCCGAACATGAACAAGATAGACGGCGCTGTCTTTCAGCGCATGGTGATCCACGCGTCCGCCTCCATCAACGCCCAGAAGCAGGGGATCAACGACCTGAATGTGTTCCCGGTGCCCGACGGGGACACCGGCACCAATATGTCCCTCTCCATCGGCACCGCCGCAGCCGAGGCGCTGAAGAAGCCCTCAAAGTCCATCGGACAGGCGGCTTCCACCAACGCCTCTGCCCTGCTGCGGGGGGCCCGGGGGAACTCCGGCGTCATCCTGTCCCTGCTGTTCCGGGGCTTCGCCAAGACCCTGAAGGAGCTGGACGAGGCCGACGGGGTCCAGATCGCCGCCGCCCTCAACGCCGGCGTGGCCACCGC
>CANRFT010000026.1 GCA_947629955.1 uncultured Oscillospiraceae bacterium | reverse complement strand
AGCACAATATTATCCTCAAAGCCAATTTCACTGCAACGAACTGTCAGATACGCCAAGTTACTCCACCCGTCTACAGCAAACAGCATATGAACCTCATAACCATTCTCCACAGAATATATCTCATGATACAAAAAGACACATTTGGAACATAAGGCCCCGTCCGCATCCGTCCGCGTCCGTGGCTTTAACCCCTTCTCCCGCTCTATCAGAACAGCATCTGTAAAAATCACTTTGATATAGGGTGTGACCCCATCCCCATCTCCAAACCAACCGCCGTCTTTCCGCAGGAGCATCTCATAGTTTCGTCCCTGTTTTCTTAAAGACAGGAGGGAACTGTCATGGAAACTGAACACTTCTGCAATTTGCTCCGGGATATGTTGCCGGTCCAGTTCTTTTTTCGCTGCCCTCTCAATTTTCCGAAAGGCTTTTCTATTCTCTTTTTCCTCAATTTTTAATCTCTGATAAACGCTTTTGGGAAGAAGGTCCAGGGCCAACAGACGTCGGTCCACCTGGCGGCAGACCCATGCCGGAAAACTTCGGTCGCAATAACGTAACCGGGCCATATAGCCCTCTCTGAATACTTTCTCCGACTCGCTTGAATCAAATGGAGGACGGTTGGCAAAGGCGTCTTCCGCCTCTTTTTTCTCCCTCTCTAATTGCTCAGACACTTCCTCCGGGGAGGTCGGATGTCTTGGCTCCCCTTCCTCTCCATTGGGAAACAAAAGCCAGCCCTCTGGGTCAAAGTTTTCCGGCTTCAACTGGTCGGACACGTCCAGAAAACACGGCGGCGTGTTGTATTCCCGTCTATCCCGAGCGATTTCCGATTTGAGTTTTTTCTCAAAAAACGCCCTGATCTCTTTTGCGGAGTACTCCTTATCGGGAATCTGCCTCGTACATAATGTGTAGTCCTGACGCTGCATCAACTCGTACCATTCTTTTGTGTAAAACCGCACAGTAACACCTCTTTTTCAAAATCAATTTAACTTCTCAAAGGCTTTGCGCATTTGACTTGGGCTTAGTTCCATCTATTGTCCCGCTTTTATCAATACTTTTTCTATATGGCATCTATTAGGTAGAAAAACCGAAATTTGTCAGTCTGCATTTTAACAGAATAATACCATAGCCATTACTGGAAGGCAACCTAAATTGAACATATCAAAAAAACTAAAAAATTTCGACAAAAACCCTTGACAAACATACGTTCTATGTTGTAATATAAAATACTCTCCATAGGAGAGCCACAATTACATATAAGAGAGGATCACCTCTCCGCCTCCGAAACTGCTTTGGACTGTCGGCAGTTGGAGGTCGGAAAGACAGTCTCGACTTTGTATCTCAAAGCCGGTTACATCAATGTGAAAAACGACTTCAGCAACACAAAGGGGGTAGTTTATCCCTTTGCGGGTCGGTACACATTGGTGTGCCGGCTTTTTTGTTGCCAAAAAACGCCGGTCACAACTGAATGACCGGCTGAACAGGATATGTTTTTGGTGAAGTACGTCGTGACCTTCCGAAAGGAAAGAGCGTACCGGGAGAACAAAACGCCGCGGTGAGATTCCGGGGCAGGAACGGTGTTCAGGCAAAACGGCAAAAGTTTCGGCGGGGTGCAGGGTGCCCTTTTCAAAGGGCGGCCCTGCCGGGGGAGCGATCCGCAGATCGCGGGGGCAGCGCCCCCATTCCCCCGAGGGGCAGATTCCCCCACAGGGGGAAATGTCGCGCAGCGACAAAAGGGGCGCGGTCCGCGAGGACCCCACTGACATCTTTGCAGCCGTAAGGCTGAAAGTGTCATAGTGGGTTAGATACTTTGAAAAAGTATCTAACAAGAGAGACGCAGGTCAGCGTGGAAAGGAGGTTATAAATGGGGAAAACAAATTTCACCGTGGCAAGAGTCGTCACCCACACGAGAGAGGGTGTGGCTAAGTGCGAACGCCACAACGAGCGAAAAAATGAAAATTACGGCAACATGAACGTGGATCTGGGGCGCACCCCTATGAATATCCACTTCAAGGACTGCGGCGGCGCGACCTACAATGAGACATTGGACAGGCTGGTGGCCGCCGGGGAGGTATCCCTCCGGGGCCTGAAGGCCGACGCCAGGGTGTATGACGAGATGATCCTGGATGTGAATACGGACTACTTTGAGCGGCACGGGGGCTACGACTTTGCCCAGCGGTTCTATGGGGAGGCGTACCGTTTCGCCTGTAAGCTGTACGGAGAACAGAACATCCTCTCCGCTGTCATGCACGCCGACGAGATCAACCTGGCCCTGACGGAGCGGTACGGATACCCTGTCTACCATTACCACCTTCACATTGTAGCACTCCCGGTGGTGGAAAAGCAAGTGCTGTGGTCCAAGCGGTGCAGGGATAAGGCGCTGGTCGGCACGGTCAAAGAGACCGTCCAGCAGGTCAGTCATTCAAAGAAGTGGAAGTCCCAGCGGGCTTTGGACGAGAATGGCAAGCCCGCCTTTGATGATAAAGGCAGGCCCAAGCTGCTTCCGTCCTACAGCGTTTTGCAGGACGAGTTCTGTGATCACATGAAGGAGGCCGGATTCACCGATTTCATCCGAGGGGAACGGGGCAGCACGGAGGACAATCTCTCCTGCCTGCAATATCAGATCAAGAAGGACACGGAACGCTTGGAAGCGATACGGGAGAAGATCAGAGCGGAGGAAGCCGAGTACGCGGTCGTTCATTCTGTCCACAAGACCCATGCGGAAATCGACGACATGGGCAGGAAAACGCTGACCGGCAAGGTCACGGTGTCCCAGGCAGACTACGATGCCCTCACACAGCTTGCCAAAGAAGGCGTTTCTGAGCGGGGGCAGCTCGACCGGCTGAAGGAGGAAAACCGTCAGCTCCAGGCCAGGGTCTGGAGTCTGCAAAGCAGCTTGAACCGGTTGGAAAGGCAGTTCGATGAGTTGGTGGAACGGTGCCGGCCTTATCTGGAAGCGGTCAGGGTCATGCCGGAAAAGGTGAAGGAATTTCTGGACAGTATTCTGGCCCCGGTCCGCAGACAAAGGGAAGAACAGAGCCGGTCCATCATGTATGGGAAAAGCAAAACACGGGAAAGGAGGGATGACACCAGATGAGTATCGTTTTAGAGTTGACAGAAAAAGAGCGGGAGATCGTCGATGAGGTACTGGAGCGGCTGGACAACACAGCGGAATATCTTGCCGGCCTGTCCCATGAGGAACGTCTGAACTGGCTGAGAACGCATCAGTTTTACCACCCGATCAGCTTTGAGCGGGAGATCGACGGTACCGTTTATTCCGTCAACGCCCATTTCAGTGACAAAAATACCGAGACCGTCGAGGGGAAAGTCATGCGTATCCTCGACTGAAATATCGCACATTAAAGTGTTGAAGTTTTGCGCCGGATGTGGTATGATGACAGTACCTTGCAATCCATATCACATTCGGCTGCGGAAAGGAGTAACTTTTGAAGAAAAAGCAGCCAGAACAACAGAGGATCACGGCGCTATATGCCAGACTGTCCCGCGACGATGAAAAGGATGGTATTTCGGGCAGCATCCAGAACCAGCGGGCCATCTTGGAGAAATACGCCGCCGACAACCACCTGCCTAACCCCCGATTCTTTTACGATGACGGTTACTCAGGAGTCACGTTCACAAGGCCGGCCTTCATGGAGATCATGGAGCTGGCCGAGCAGGGCCTTGTGGCCAATCTGGTGGTAAAGGATCACTCCCGGCTGGGACGGAACCGGCTGGTGGTGGGCCAACTGCTGGAGGAAGATTTTGTCCGTTTGAACGTGCGGTATATCGCCATCATGGACAACATCGACACGGCCAACGGCGTCAGCGACATTGTTCCCATGCAGGACCTTTTCAACGAGTGGCACGCGAAAAACACCAGCGACAAAGTGCGCCGGGTCATGCAGAGCCGGGGGAATGCCGGGATACCGCTCACCACCAACCCGCCCTTCGGGTACAAAAAGGACCCGGAGGATAAAAACAAGTGGCTGGTGGACGAGCCGGCGGCCGAGGTGGTCCGGCGCATTTTCCAGATGTCCGTGAGCGGCCTGGGGCCAACGCAAATCGCCAAGAAGCTGCGCTCGGACGGTGTGATGACCCCCAGCGAGTATCTGCACAGCATTGGCATCAAATGTCCCACAAAGCTGCCGACGTATCCGCACAACTGGTGTTCCGCTACCGTAGCGGGCATTCTGGACCGGCAGGAGTACACCGGGGACACCGTAAATTTCCGCTCCTTCAGCCAGTCCTTCAAGCAGAAGAAACGGCTGGACAAGCCCCAGGAGGAGTGGAAAGTGTTCCCCGACACCCACCCGGCTGTCATTGACCGGGAGACCTTCGACCTTGTCCGGGAACTCCGCCAGCACCGTCGCAGGCCCACGAAAAGCGGTATTGTCAGTATGTTCTCAGGATTGCTGTACTGCGCTGACTGCGGAGAAAAGCTATATTACAGTGCCTTGGGAAATTACAAGCGGGAGCAGGCTAACTTCTTTTGCTCCAGCTACCGCAAGACCCCCGGCGTATGCACCGCCCACTTTATTCGGGAACGCACGGTGGAGCGGTTGGTATTGGAGGGCTTGCAGCGGCTATTGTGGTACGTCCAAGTTTTTGAGCCTGTGTTTGCCAAGGATCAGATGGAGCGGTTTGGCCTGCAGGAGAAGAAAGAACTGGCGGCCAAGCGGCGGGAGTTGGACCGGGCCAAACAGCGGGTATTGGAGATCGACCGGCTCGTCCAGAAAAGCTACGAGGATATGTCCAGGGGCCTGCTGTCCGAGGAACGCTTCGCTACGCTGACGTTATCGCTGGAAACCGAGCAGAAGAAGTTGAAGGCAATGATTCCAGAGATGGATGCCAGCCTGGAAACTACTATGGATAAGACCGCTGACCTTCAGCGGTTCATTGAGCGGGCCAGACAGGTGACCCGGCTGACAGAGTTGACGCCTGAAATCGTCCATGAGTTCATCGAAAAAATCGTGGTACACAGCCCGGAAAGAATAGACGGCAAGCGCCATCAGACTGTGGACATCTACTACAACACCATCGGCCTGTGGACCGTACCCGACGCCGAGAAATTGGAGCAGCAATTTCTGACCCACTACAAAGCCATGCAGAAGCGCAGAAAAAAGACGGCGTAGCCCATATAACTACACCGCCTCTAATCAGATAATTTTCACTTACAGGAGCCGCCACGGGGGACACTTCCTTATGGAGTGTCCCCCGAAACGGGCGCTTTTCTTTTGCGCTTTTTTCAGATTTTTTCCACTTTCCTCTTGACAGCGCGGTCCGGCTGTGCTATTTTATGTTTGACAAAGATAGTTGTCATTTTGACAAAGGAACCGGTCATTACGACAAACCAGTTTGTCAGAAAGGAGGCGCGGCATGGGACTGCGCAACCGTCTGAAAGAGCGTCGGGCCGCCCTGGGCGTCAACCAGCAGGAGCTGGGGCGCATGGCCGGGGTGTCCCGGCAGACCATCAGCCTCATCGAGCGGGGGGACTACTCCCCTTCGGTGACGCTGGCCCTCACGCTGGCCAAGATCTGCGGCGTGACGGTGGAGGACATCTTTATCTTAGAGGAGGATGGACATGAACAACAGTGACGAGATCAAACAGGCCAACAAAAAAGCCCTGCCCAAATTTCTGCTCATTGAGGTGATCGCCCTGATTGCGGGCGGCGTGATCGGCTTTGTGGGGATCATGGCCCTGCTGTCCGTGGGGGAGGAGAACGCTACCGCCGCCCTGGCCAGGGCCGGGACGGTGTTCGCCGTGGGCGTGGCCCCCTGGCTGCTGGCGGCCTGTGTTGCCGCCCAGCTCCTCTGCGGGCTGGCGTTCACCGCCAAAGTCAAAGCCATCCTGGCGACCTGGGACGGAGAGGACGAGACCGTCTCCGACCGTGCGGACCGGGTTCTGTCCACTGCCATGTGGATCAGCAGCATCCTTGTGACCCTGTCCATGTTCCTGTTCGCCGCGTTCTACAGCGTGGGATTTGCCGTCAGCACCGGCAGCGCGGCGCGGTTCTTCGGCACCACGATCCTGTTTTTGGCGGCGTGGGTGATCTCCATCCGGTTCCAGCAGCAGTATGTGGATATGACCAAGCGGCTGTACCCGGAGAAAAAGGCGTCGGTATACGACATGAGGTTCCAGAAGGAGTGGTTCTCCCAGTGCGACGAGGCGGAGCGGGCCGCCATCGGCCAGTGCTCCTACCGGGCCTACCGGGCGGTGAACAATGCCTGCATCGCCCTGTGGCTGGTATTCACCCTGGCGGGGATGTTCCTGGGCACGGGCTTTCTGCCGGTGCTGGCCGTCTGCGTCATCTGGGCGGTGGGCCAGTCGGTGTATTCCTGGTGGGGCAGGAGGCTGTCCGCCCGCGGCATCTGATCCTTGCTGACGCGAAAAGGAGCGCCCGTATGGGCGCTCCTTTTGTATCCTCTCTCCCCTGCCGGCTCAGATCCAGGACTCTTCCTCCTCCAGCTCGCCCCGCTTCTCCCGGCTCATGAGCTGGGTGAGCACCAGCCGCGGGTCCTTGCCGTGGTAGAGGGTCTCGTAGGCCCCGGTGGTGATGGGCATCTCCACCCCGGCCTTCTCGGCCAGCTCCTTCGCGCTGGCGGCGGCGTAGTAGCCCTCCACCACCGCGCCGCCCATCTCGGCCATGGCTTGCTCTATGGTCTTGCCCTTCCCCAGCAGGATGCCCGCCCGGCGGTTCCGGGAGTGCATGGAGGTGCAGGTGACGATCAGGTCCCCCACCCCGGCGAGGCCCGCGAAGGTCTCCTTCCGGGCCCCCATGGCCACCCCTAAGCGGGCGATCTCGGTGAGGCCCCGGGTCATGAGCATGGCCTTGGTGTTGTCCCCCAGGCCCATGCCGTCGCAGCAGCCGGCGCACAGGGCGATGACGTTTTTCAGGGCCGCGCCGATCTCCACCCCGATGATGTCCGGGGAGGTGTAGATGCGGAACCGCCGGTTCATGAACAGGTCCTGGACCAGTTCGGCGGCCTGCCGGCTCTCGGAGGCCACCACCACCGCCGTGGGCACCCCCCGGCCCACCTCCTCCGCGTGGGAGGGGCCGGACAGCACCACGATGGGGGTGCTCTCCCCCAGCTCCTGCTCCGCCGCCTGGTGGAGCAACAGAGAGGTGCCCTTCTCGATGCCCTTGGACACCAGCACCACGGGGACGCCGGGGTCGATGACCTCTTTCAGCGCCCTGGCGGTGGAGCGCACCGCGAAGGAGGGGGTGGCCAGCACCACCAGGTCCCTCCCCTTCACGCAGGAGAGGTCGGTGGTCAATTCCAGCGCCTCCGGCAGGGGCACGCCGGGGAGCATGGGGTTCTCCCGATGGGCGGCGATGGCGCCGCTCTCCTCCTTCGTATAGCTCCAGAGGGCGGCCTCGTGGCCGTTCTCCATCAACACCAGCGCCAGGGCGGTGCCCCAGGCGCCGCTTCCGATGACGGCGGTCCTCATTGCCCGTCCTCCTTTTCCTCTCCCGCGGGAGCGTCCTCCGGCTCCTCCGGGGCGGGAGCGTCCGCCGGAGCTTCCTCGGGCTCCTCAGAGGCAGTCTCAGCGGGCTCCTCCGGGGCGGCCTCGGCGGGCTCCTCCGGGGGCTCGTCCACCGGCGTCTCAGCGGAGGCCTCGGCGGGCTTTTTCTTGTGCAGGGTGAATTTGGACTCGGTGCCCTTCACCAGCCGGACGATGTTGGCCCGGTGCTTCCAGATCACCAGCCCCCCCAGGAACACGCCGAACAGGGTGATGAGCCCGTCCCGGTAGATGACGGCGGAGGTGACGGGAAACGAGGCCGCCGCCGCGATGGAGCCCAGGGACACATACCGGGTCAGGATGACCAGCACCAGGAACAGCACCCAGGCCGTCAGGCCCACCCGCCAGTCGATCATCCACACGATGGTCCCGCCGGACAGGATGCCCTTGCCCCCCCGGAACTGGAAGGTGCAGGGGTACATGTGGCCCAGCAGGCAGAAGGTGCCCGCCCAGTACTTGGACAGCACCACCAGCTCCGGGGACAGCTTCCCGGCGATGAAGGCCCCGAACAGCACCGCCAGCACCGCCTTGAGCACATCGGACAGGATGACGGCGAGCGTCAGGGGGCCGCCGAAGGTGCGGTAGAAGTTGGTGAGGCCGGCGTTGCCGCTGCCGTGGGCGCGGACGTCGTCCCGGAGGATGTATTTGGACACCACCACCGAGCCGTTGAAGCAGCCCAGGATATAGGCCACCACCGCCACCCCCAGGGCGGCGACGGCCAGCCACAGCGGGGGCACGTTGGCGTTCTCGAAGATGTGGGTGAGCATGGGTCAGTCCTCCTTGTCGCCCCGCTGGCGGATGGTGATCCGCACCGGGGTTCCGGTCAGATCGAAGGTGCTTCTGATCTGGTTCTCCAGATAGCGCTGATAGGAGAAGTGGAACAGCTTGGCGTCGTTGCAGAAGAACACGAAGTGGGGCGGCTTGACGCCGATCTGGGTCATATAGTAGATCTTCAGCCGCCGGCCCTTGTCGGTGGGGGGCTGGACCCGGGCCTGGGCGTCGGCCAGCACCTGGTTGAGCATCCCCGTGGGGATGCGGAGGGCCGCCTTTGCCGCCGCCCCGTCGATATAGTCGAACAGCTTGCCCACCCGCTGGCCGGTGAGGGCGGAGAGGAACAGGATGGGGGCGTAGGTCATGTAGGACAGGTCCCGGCGGATGTCCTCCTCCATGCGCCGCATGGTCTTGCCGTCCTTCTCCACCAGGTCCCACTTGTTCACCGCGATGACGCTGGCCTTGCCCGCGTCGTGGGCCATGCCGGCCACCTTGGTGTCCTGCTCGGTGACCCCCTCCCTGGCGTCGATCATGATGACGCACACGTCGCTGCGCTCGATGGCCATGGCCGCCCGGAGGACGGAGAACTTCTCCACCCGGTCGTCCACTTTGGACTTCTTCCGCATCCCGGCGGTGTCGATGATGAGGTATTTGCCCCGCTCGTTCTCAAAGTAGCTGTCCACCGCGTCCCGGGTGGTGCCGGCCACGTCGGACACGATGACCCGCTCCTGGCCCAGGATACGGTTCACCAGGGAGGACTTGCCCACGTTGGGCTTGCCGATGACGGCCACCTTGGTCACGTCGTCCTCCTCCGGCTCGTCCTCCTCCGGGGGGAAGTGCTCAAAGCAGGCGTCCAGCAGGTCGCCGGTGCCGTGGCCGTGGACGGCGGAGAGGGGGTACGGGTCCCCCAGGCCTAAGTTGTAGAACTCGTAGATGTCCGGGTCGGTGGGGCCGGTGGAGTCCATCTTGTTCACCGCCAGGATGACGGGCTTCCCCGCCCGCTGGAGCATCCCGGCCACCTCCTGGTCGGCGGCGGTCATGCCGGTGCGGATGTCGCACACGAAGATGATCACGTCGGCGGACTGGATGGCGATCTCCGCCTGCTCCCGCATAAAGGCCAGGATCTGGTCGTCGGTCCCCGGCTCGATGCCGCCGGTGTCCACGATCTGGAAGGTCCTCCCCCGCCACTCGGCCTCGGCGTACAGCCGGTCCCGGGTGACGCCGGGGGTGTCCTCCACGATGGACAGACGCTTGCCGGTGAGCTTATTGAACAGCATGGACTTCCCCACGTTGGGGCGGCCAACGATGGCCACCAGGGGCTTCGCCATGGAAATCACTCCTTGTATCTTCTCGGGCCGGGCGGCCCGGTAAAATCTTCATGGTAGTATACCACAGAACGCGGCAAAAAGATAGTCCTTTCTGCAAAAAGGCAAAGAAAAAGCCGCCGCGGGGCCGCGGCAGCTTTTTGACTTGGTCACTCACTTCTTGTCGGCGGCGGGAGCCAGCTCGCGGCCATTGTAGGTCATGCAGCTCCTGCAGATGCGGTGGGGCAGGCACACGGCGCCGCACTTGGGGCAGGTATTGACAGAGGGAGTCGCCAGCTTCCAGACGGAGCTGCGGCGCTTGTTCCGACGCTGCTTGGATACTTTACTCTTAGGGACGGCCATTTTGACACCTCCTTGTCGGTCTATGTCCAAAAGACATACTTTATACGTCGTCAGGGTCCTGTTCCAGAAGCTGGGCCAGCTTGGCCAGCCGGGGGTCCACCTCTTTTTTGCAGCGGCACTTCTCTGTGTTCAGATCGGCGCCGCAGTCCGGGCAGATGCCCTTGCAGTCCTCGGAACAGAGGTTCTTTGTGTCCATCTCCAGCAGGAAAGTCTCCCGCATGAGCTCGTCCAGCTCCAGCGTCCCGTCCTTGTCCAGCAGGACGATGTCGTCGTTCTCCCCGTTCTCCAGCTCCAGGGCCAGCAGGGTCTCGTACTCCACCGTCTTCTCCCGTTCAAAGGGCTTGGCGCACCGGTCGCAGACCAGCGACAGAACTGTGTCCAGCTTTGCCTCAAGCACCATGGCCCCGGCCATGTTCCGCACCCTGCCCTCCACAGCGACAGGCCGCGTGACGGGCCGCGCGCCGTTCCACTCCACATCGGACAGGTCCATGGTGAACGCGAACGGCAAAACCGCGCCCGGCTCCTGGGCGAACTGCTTGAGATCCAGCTTCATGACACACCTCGCATAATGGCACGGATGGTATTGTACCAAATCCTTACCGGCTTGTCAAACCTTTTCTGCTGTTTTTTCGGAAAATTTCAGGTGCCCAGCCTGATCCACAGGTCGTTGTAGAGGGTGCGGGTCTCCTGGGGCAGGCACACATACATCTCGCAGCGGTCCAGCACCTCGTCGGGGGCGGCCATGATCTCGTAGATCTCCGGGTCCAGCTCCTCCCCGTACTGCTCCTCGTACCAGGCGGGGTACTGCTCCAGGGCCTCCCGATTGGGGCTGGCGTACCAGATGTAGTCCATGTTCCGCAGGTTGGCGTCGGTGGAGGCGATGAAGTTGATCCACTTCATGGCGTTGTCGTAGTGGGGGGCCTCCTTCAGCACGCACATGGCGTCCACGAACCAGTTGGAGCCCTCTTTGGGCACCACGAAGGCCAGGTCCTCGTTGTTCTCCAGCATGGTCAGGTAGTCGCCGGCGTAGTAGGTGGCGATGGCGGCGTTGCCCCCCTCCATGGTCTGGAACACCTCGTCCATCACCTTGCCCTGGAAGACGCCCCGGCGGGCGGCGTCCTCGATGAGCTGGTAGGCCTCCCGGATCTGGCTCTCGTCGGTGGTGTTCATGGAATAGCCCAGGTATTTCAGGGCGATGCCCAGGGCGTCCCGGGAGTTGTTGATGAGCAGCACCTGGCCGGCGTACTCGTCGTCGTACAGGCAGGACCAGCTGTCGATCTCCCCGTCCACCATGGTCGTGTTGTAGATGATCCCCACGGTGCCCCAGGTGTAGGGGACGGTGTATTTGTTCTCCGGGTCATAGGGCAGGTTGCGGAACCGCTGGTCGATGAGCTCGAAGTTGGGGATCTGGGAATAGTCCAGCTCCTCCAGCATCCCCTCCTCGATGAGCTGGGAGATCATATAGTCGGAGGGGACGATCACGTCATAGTCGGCGCCGCCGTTCTTGATGAGGGAGTACATGGCCTCGTTGGACTCGGCGGTCTGGTAGTTCACCCGGATGCCGTACTTCTCCTCGAACTCGGTGATGAGGTCCTCGTCGATATACTCGCCCCAGGAGCACACGTTGACCACCGGCTGGCTGCCGGTGAAGGCGGCCAGGAGCCCCACGCTGACCACAAAGACCACGCACAGGGCCGCGGCGACGACACGCTTGAACCATTTTCCGCCGGGGGTGGCCAGCTTTTCCCGGACGGACTCGATAAAGGGATTCGGCTTTACAGGCTCGAAGGAGGCCCGCTTTTCGGCCATCTTCTCCTGCTGCATCTCCCGGATGTTGTTGATGATGAGGATCACCAGCACCGCCAGGAACATCAGGGTGGACACGGCGTTGACCACCGGGGTCACCCGCTTCTTGGTCATGCCGTAGATGGCCATTGCCAACGTCTGGGTGGAGGAGCCGGCGGTGAAGTAGGAGATGACGAAGTCGTCCACGCTCATGGTGAAGGCGATCAGCGCCCCGGACACGATGCCCGGCTTGATCTCCGGCAGGATGACCTTGAAGAAGGCCTGCATCCAGGTGCAGCCCAGGTCCTGGGCCGCGTCCACCAGGTTCTTGTCCATTTGGCGGAGGCGGGGGGCCACGTTCAGGATCACATAGGGGATGTTGAAGCACACGTGGGCCAGCACCAGGGTGACCATGCCCAGGTGGAGCCGCTCGGGCAGCGCCACCACGGACTGCACCGAGTTGACCCACTCGGCGAAGCCCCGCCAGCCGTTGAAAAAGGCCACGAAGAACAGACACAGGGACACGCCGGTGACGATGTCCGCGTTCATCATGGGGATGTTGTTGACCGTCAGGATGGGGTCCCGCCATTTCCGGGTCAGGCTGTAGATGCCGATGGCGGCGAAGGTGCCCGCCGCGGTGGAGATGGCGGTGGCCAGCAGGGACACCAGGAGCGTGGTGGCCACGCTCTCCATCACCAGCCGGTTGTGGAACAGGGACTGATACCACTGGAGGGAGAAGCCCTGCCACACGGCGGAGGAGTCCCCGGCGTTGAAGGAGAAGACGATCAGCAAAATGATGGGCAGATAGAGGAACAGGAACACCAGGCCGATGCCCAGGCGGCCGCCGATACCGCTGCGCCGTCTCATAGCATCACCGCCTGTTCTTCGCCCTCACCGAAGTGGTTCATGACCAGCATGCAGACCACCACGATGACCATCATCACCATGGAGATGGCCGCCCCCAGGTGGGGATTGTAGGCCCCGCCCAGGAACTGATTTTCAATGAGGTCGCCCAGCATCATGTTGGTGCCGCCCCCCAGCAGCCGGGAGATGGCGAAGGTGGACACCGAGGGGACGAACACCATGGTCACCCCGGACAGCACCCCGGGCAGGGACAGGGGCAGGGTCACCCGGCGGAACACGTCCGCCGTGCCGGCTCCCAGGTCCTGGGCCGCCTCGATGAGGCTCTGGTCCATCTTGGACAGCACCGAGTAGATGGGCAGGATCATGAAGGGCAGGTAGTTGTACACCATGCCCAGCACCACCGCGCCGGGGGTGCGGATCATCTGGAAGTACTCGATGTTCTGCCCCGTGACGCTGTTATAGAGGGCGATGAGTCCGATCTTCTGGAACAGCTGGTTCAGAAGCCCGTTGTTCTCCAGGATGGACATCCAGGAGTAGGTGCGCAGCAGGAAGTTCATCCACATGGGCAGCATGATCAGGGCCATGGCCACCCGCTGGAAGCCGGGGCCCTCCTTGGCCATCCAGTAGGACACCGGGTAGCCGATGACCAGGCACACCACCGTGGCGACGATGGCCAGCCAGAAGGACCGGGCGAACACGCTCACATAGAGCCCCATGCCGGTGAAGTTCTCCAGGGAGAACTGGAGGGCCTCCCCCGCCTCAGAGGTCACCGTGACGGTGAGGGAGTACACCAGCATGATGACGATGGGGATGACCACGAACAGCGCCATCCAGATCACATAGGGGACGGCGAAGAGAGAGCGCTTATTCTTCATCGTCCGCTCCCTCCTCTTCCTCGTCCAGGAGGGTGGGGTCGTTGATCTCGTCGTACTCCTCGGAGTAGGAGGAGTAGTCGCCGAACATGCCGGAGTACTGGCTCTTTTTCATCACGTGGATGCCGTCGGGGTCGATCTTGATGCCGATATGGCTGTCCACGGGGCAGAAGTCGGTGGTCTGGATCAGCCACTTGAAGCCGTAGAAGTCCACGATGGTGTCGTAGTGGACCCCCTTGAAGGTGACCGAGGTGACGGTGCCCTTCAGCTGGCCCTCCGCCTCGGACACGATGTCCACGTCCTCGGGGCGGATGACCACGTCCACCGGCTCGTCCTTGTCAAAGCCCTTGTCCAGGCACTGGAACCTCCTGTTGAAGATCTCCACCACTCCGTCGGCGCGCATGATGCCGTCGATGATGTTGGACTCGCCGATGAAGTCGGCCACAAAGGCGTTTTTCGGCTCGTTGTAGATGTCCTCGGGGGTGCCCACCTGCTGGATGCGGCCCCCGTCCATGACCACCACCGTGTCGGACATGGCCAGGGCCTCCTCCTGGTCGTGGGTCACATAGATAAAGGTGATCTCCATCTCCTGCTGGATGCGCTTGAGCTCCTGCTGCATATCCTTGCGGAGCCGCATATCCAGCGCGCCCAGGGGCTCGTCCAGCAGCAGCACCTTGGGCCGGTTCACCAGCGCCCGGGCGATGGCCACCCGCTGCTGCTGGCCGCCGGACAGGGCGGTGATGGGCCGCCGCTCGAAGCCCTTCAGGTTCACGATCTCCAGCATCTCCATGACGCGGCTGCGGATCTCCTGCTCGGGGATCTTCACCTTCCGGCGGACCTCCTGGCCGCTCTCCTGCTCCACCACGGTCTGGCCCATGCGCAGGCCGAAGGCCACGTTCTCGAACACGTTGAGATGGGGGAACAAAGCGTACCGCTGGAACACGGTGTTCACCATGCGCTTGTGGGGCGGCACGTCGTTGATGCGCTTGCCGTCAAACAAAACGTCCCCAGAGGTCGGCGTAAGAAACCCGCCTATGATCCTAAGCGTGGTCGTCTTGCCGCACCCGCTGGGGCCCAGCAGCGTGAGAAATTCCTTATCCCGGATGGAGAGATCGATGTGATCCAGCACCACGTCGTCGTCATAGGCCATGACGCAGTCGGACAGACGGATCAGTTCCTTGGACATGATACATCACCTTTTCTACGAATGATTGACAGTTTCAGCTCCCTCGATCTATTCACCCGGCAGGTGTCCGTCTCTCGCGGACAACCGGCCCCGGAGGGGCCCGGCCCGGGTTTTCACGGATAGCGAATACACTATAGACGTTTTGACCCCCCTTGTCAATATTTTTGGTTTTGAAAAAAATCACGAATTTTCGGGGGCGGCGGCGGGCCGTTTTTGATTTGCCGGACAGGAAAACTGTCCCCAATCGGGGGACAGCCCGCCGGGCCCTCTCTCCCCCGCCGGTCCGCCCATTCTTTCTGTTTGACTATTCGGCGCGGTTGTAGTATAATACCTTGATTCTATATCCGCTGCATCCGCCGCGCGATTCCTGGAAGGAGGGCTTTCCTTGTGGCTGGCGTCTGACTGGACCGAGTACGAGCTCATCGACTGCGGCCGGGGCGAAAAGCTGGAGCGCTGGGGGAACAGGCTGCTGGTGCGGCCCGACCCCCAGGCCATCTGGGACACCCCCCGGACCCATCTTGGCTGGAAAAAGCCCGACGCCCGGTACGCCCGCTCCAGCACCGGCGGCGGCCAGTGGGCCTCCGGCGGCGATGCCGGCAGGTGGCAGCTGCACTACAAGGACCTGACCTTCCAGGTGGGGCTGATGAACTTCAAGCACACCGGGGTCTTCCCGGAGCAGGCCGCCAACTGGGACTGGGCAAGGGAGCAGATCGAACAGGCGGGCCGGCTCATCTCGGTGCTGAACCTGTTCGCCTACACCGGCGGGGCCACCGTGGCCTGCGCGGCGGCGGGAGCGTCGGTCTGCCACGTGGACGCGGCCAAGGGCATGGTCCAGTGGGCCCGGGAGAACGCCCGGCTCTCCGGGCTGGCGGAGGCCCCCATTCGCTGGATCGTGGACGACTGCGCCAAGTTCGTGGAGCGGGAGATCAGGCGCGGCCGGCGGTACGACGCCGTCATCATGGACCCGCCCTCCTACGGCCGGGGGCCCTCCGGCGAGGTGTGGAAGTTGGAGGAAAACCTCTACCCCTTCGTGGAGCTGGTGTCGGGCGTGCTGTCCGACGATCCCCTGTTCGTCATCCTGAACTCCTACACCACGGGGCTGGCCCCGTCGGTGCTGACCTATATCTTACAGACCGTCATCGGCGGCAAATTCGGCGGCCATACCGTCTCCGACGAGCTGGGCCTGCCCGTCACCAAGACCGGCCTGGCCCTCCCCTGCGGGGCTACGGGCCGGTGGCAAAAGAGGTAACCCCATGTCCGAATCCATCATCAAAACCGATCATCTCACCTTCCGCTACACCACCGAGGAGGGGGTGGCCCCCACCGTGCTGGACGACCTGTCTCTGTCCATCGAGGCCGGCTCCTTCGTGGCGGTGCTGGGGCACAACGGCTCCGGCAAGTCCACCCTGGCGAAGCACTTCAACGCCATCCTGCTGCCCTCCGGCGGCAAGGTGTATGTGGACGGCATGGACACCGTGGACGAGAGCCGCCTGCTGGACATCCGCCGGCAGATCGGCATGGTGTTCCAGAACCCGGACAACCAGATCGTGGCCTCGGTGGTGGAGGAGGACGTGGCCTTCGCGCCCGAGAACCTGGGGGTGCCCTCCGCCGAGATCAGGAAGCTGGTGGACGACGCCCTGAAGACCGTGGGCATGGATCAGTTCGCCCGCCACGCCCCCCATCTGCTGTCCGGCGGGCAGAAGCAGCGGGTGGCCATCGCGGGAGTCCTCGCCATGCGGCCCCGGTGCATCGTGCTGGACGAACCCACCGCCATGCTGGACCCGGTGGGCCGGTCCGAGGTCCTCGCCACGGTGAAGAAGCTGAACCGGGAGCGGGGGGTCACCGTGGTCCTCATCACCCACCACATGGACGAGGCCGCCCAGGCGGACCGGCTCATCGTCATGCACGACGGGAAGATCGCCCGGGACGGCACCCCGAAAGAGGTCTTCCGGGACGTGGAGGGCCTGCGCTCCATGGGCCTGGAGGTCCCCCAGCCGGTGGCGCTGATGTACGCCCTCCGTCAAAGCGGCGTGGACGTCCCCCTGGACACCCTGGACGTGGACGAGTGCGCCGCCGCCCTCTCCAAATTGCTATCGTAAGGACTGAAGCTCTTGGACCCCATCATCGAGACGAGACAACTGACCCATGTATACAGCGAGGGCACCCCGTTCCGCCATGTGGCGCTGGAGGGGGTGGACTTCGCCGCCATGCCGGGGGAATACATCGCCGTCATCGGGCGCACCGGGTCGGGCAAATCCACCCTGATCCAGCACCTGAACGGCCTTCTGAAGCCCACCTCCGGCGAGGTGCTGTTCAACGGCGAGGACATCTGGGCCGACAAAAAGCGCACCCACCAGGTCCGGTTCCAGGTGGGGCTGGTGTTCCAGTACCCGGAGTACCAGCTCTTTGAGGAGACCGTCTATCAGGACATCTCCTTCGGCCCCAAGAACATGGGTCTGGATCACGATGAGATCGACCGGCGGGTGCGCCAGGCCGCCCGGTTCGTGGGACTAAACGACGGCGTGCTGGACAAGTCCCCCTTCGACCTGTCCGGCGGGCAGAAGCGCCGGGTGGCCATCGCCGGGGTCATCGCCATGGAGCCCCAGGTGCTCATCCTGGACGAGCCCACCGCGGGGCTGGACCCCTCCGGCGCGGCCCATCTGCTGGAGAACATCCGCACCTATCATCAGGAGAAGAACGCCTGCGTCATCCTGGTGTCCCACTCCATGGAGGAGGTGGCGCGGGAGGCCCAGCGGCTGGTGGTCATCGACCACGGGCGCGTCCCCTTCTCCGGCCCGCCGGCGGACGTGTTCGCCCACGGCCCAGAACTGGAGAAGATGGGCCTGGGCGTCCCCGCCATGACGCGGGTGTTCGCCCGGCTGCGGGCCCTGGGCGTGGACGTGCCCGCCTCCGTCTACACGGTGGAGCAGGCCCGGGACGCGGTCCTCTCCGCCCTTTCCAGGAAGGGAGGCGGACGGTAATGGCCTTGAAAGACATCACCCTGGGCCAGTTCTTCCCCGGCTCCTCCCCCATCCACCGGCTGGACCCCAGGGCCAAGATCGTGGGGCTGGTGGTCTACATCGTGGCCCTGTTCCTGGCCCAGTGGTTCGTCACCTACGCCATTTTGCTTGTCGTGCTGGCCATCGTGGTCAAGGTGTCCACCGTGAAGGTGAAGTCCCTGCTCAAGGGCATGAAGCCGGTGATCTTCCTGCTGGTGTTCACCGCCGTGCTCAACGCCTTCTACACCCCCGGCACCCCCATCTTTACCCTCTGGATCTTCACCGTCACCAAGGAGGGGCTGCTCCACGCCTTCTTCATGGTGGTGCGCATCATGATGCTCATCTCCTGCACCTTCCTGCTCACCTACACCACCTCTCCCCTGGCCCTCACCGACGGGCTGGAGAGCCTGCTCTCCCCCCTGAAAAAGCTCCATGTGCCCGTCCATGAGCTGTCCATGATCATGTCCATCGCCCTGCGGTTCATCCCCACCCTCATCGAGGAGACCGACAAGATCATGTCCGCCCAGCGGGCCCGGGGCGCCGACTTCGACAACGGCAATATCATCGAGCGGGCCAAGGCCCTGATCCCCTTGCTGGTGCCCCTGTTCATCTCCGCCTTCCGGCGGGCCGACGAGCTGGCCACCGCCATGGAGTGCCGCTGCTACCACGGCGGCGAGGGCCGCACCCGCATGAACCAGCTCCACTTCCACGGCGGCGACGTGGCCTTCATCATCGGGTCTTTGGCCCTGGCGGTGGTCATCGGCGTGATGGGGCGGTTTGGGCTGTAAATTCTCTGAAAGGCGGCGGACCGATGGAACAGCGCAATATCGCACTGCGGCTCAGCTATACCGGCACCGCCTATCACGGCTGGCAGGTGCAGAAAAACGCCTCCTCCGTGGCGGAGACCCTGGAGAAGGCCCTGTCCTCGGTGGTGGAGCACCCGGTACGGGTCACCGGCGCCGGTCGCACCGACGCGGGGGTCCACGCCCAGGTGTACGTGGCCAACTTCCACACCACCTCCGGCATCCCGGTGGACCGGCTGCCCCTGGCGGTGAACACCCGCCTGCCCGACGACATCTCGGTATACAAGGCCACCGTGGTGCCCGACTCCTTCAACGCCATCGGCTCCTGCCTGAAAAAGGAGTACACCTACCGCATCTACAACTCCCGCATCCGGGATCCCTTCTATGTGAACCGGGTGTGGTTCTATCCCAAGCCCCTGGATGAGCGTATCATGGCGGAGGCCGCAAAGCAGTTCGTTGGCACCCACGACTTCGCCGCCGTCCGGTCCGTGGGCACCGAGACCAAGACCACCGTCCGCACCGTCCACTACTTCGACGTGGAGCGGCACGGAAAGATCATCGACTGCCGGGTGTGCGCCGACGGGTTCCTCTACAACATGGTCCGGGCCATGGTGGGCACCTGCGTCTACGCCGCCGAGGGCAAGCTGGACCCGGCGGACATCCCGGAGATCCTGTCCTCCCGGAACAGGACTCTGGCCGGGCCCACCGCCCCGCCGGACGGGCTCTATATGACCAACCTGTGGTACGGGGAGGACGTGCTTTGACCCCCCGATTTTACAGTGAGAGGAGGGCGCTCCATGGCGGAACAGGCCCCTCAGCAGCCCGAACAGAATAAGCAAAAGCCCGGCCTCCTCCGGCGGCTGCTGGTGTTCCTGCTGGTGGCGGCGGTGGCCGTGGGCGCGGTGCTGGCGGTGGTCTTCCGGGACCGGCTGAACATCGACAGCATCCGCCGGTGGTTCGAGTACCGCACCCTGCTCCGCAACGACAGCGGCCAGGCCGAGTCCTTCCTGTACGACGGCAACATCGAGGACGCCTTCGCCGCCCTGGACCACGACCTGCTGGTCTGCTCCGGCAACGCCATCTCCCTCTACTCCGGCAGCGGCACCCGGTACATCAGCCAGTCCGCCGCCATGGAGCACCCGGTGGTGAACACCAACGGCACCCTGGCCGTGGCCTACGACGCCGGCGGCTCCTCCCTCTACGTGCTGGGAGAGCGCTCCCTGATCTGGTCGGCGGACGATCTGGAGACCATCCTGTCCGCCCGGCTCAACAGGAGCGGACAGCTCACCGTGGTCACCCAGCCCAGCGGCTACCGCAGCGCGGTGACGGTGTACGACGCCTCCTATGAGCCGGTGATGACCGTCAACCTGTCCTCCTCCCTGGCCATGGACGCCGCCCTGTCCGACGATGGCAGGACCCTGGCCATCCTCACCGCGGGGCAGGAGAACGGCGCCTTCGCCGCCACGCTGGAGTTCTACGCCATGACTTTTTCCGCCGGGGAGTTCACCCCCGATCTGACCTGCTCCCTGGGCGGCGCGGTGGTCCTGGATATGAAGCACACCGCCTCCTCCGTGTGGTGCCTGGAGGAGCAGGGGCTGGCCGTGGCGGATCACGCGGGCGGCGTCAGCACCGCCAGCTGGGCCAGCCGCTACCTGCGGCAGTACACCCTGGACGGGGACGGCTTCGCCGCCGTGCTGGTGAGCCGCCACAGGGCGGGCAGCCAGGCGGAGCTGCTCATCGTCAACGAGAAGGGCGAGACCGCCAGCCTGTCCGTCAACGAGCAGGTGCTGGCCATCTCCGCGGCGGGCCGGTACGTGGCGGTGCTCACCGCCGACCGGCTGGACATCTACACCAGCTCCCTGGAACTCTACAGCTCCCTGGAAGGCACCCAGGGGGCCCGGAACGCGCTGATGCTGGAGAACGGCTCCGCCATCCTCCTGACGGCTGACGCCGCCAGCTTCTACGTGCCCTGACACCCGGACTCTGATACGACCGATACAGGAGGTTCCCACTATGCCGGCTTATATCTACGATGTGATCATCATCGCCATCCTGGCGCTGTTCGTCTGGCAGGGCGCCAAGCGAGGGCTGTTCCTGACCCTGTGCGGCCTGGCCGCCGTCTTCGTGGCCTACTTCGGCGCCCAATTCCTGTCCAACACCTTCTGCGAGCCGGTGGCCGGCATCATCCGGCCGGTGATCGCCCAGACCATCACCGAGGCCCTGCCGGACTCGGTGCAGGAGCTGCTGAACGGCTCTGACTCCCCCAATGACGCCCCGGCGGCCACCGAAGACCCCGTAGCCAGCCAGGACCCCGAGACCGCCGAGCCCTCCGGCGAGGATGGCAAGGCGGAGCCCCAGGCCCCCGTCTACACCATAGAGCAGGTGATGGGCGACATCAGGGAGGCGGGCCTGTTCAAGGGGATCTACAGCTCCCTCCGGCACGCGGTGGACACCGGCAAG
This sequence comes from uncultured Oscillospiraceae bacterium, assembly GCA_947629955.1. GTDB lineage: Bacteria > Bacillota > Clostridia > Oscillospirales > Oscillospiraceae > Enterenecus. The sequence continues at coordinate 11,773 of CANRFT010000026.1, read as the reverse complement.
GTCCGTCAGGCCCCCTCCCAGTCCCCGGTGGACGCCCTGGCGGCCTATCTGGCCACCGGCTTCGCCCGCACGGCGCTGTTCGGCCTGACCTACATGGCGGTGGTGGTTGGCTGGTTCCTCCTGAGCCACGCCCTGGACCTGGCCTTCAAGCTGCCCATCCTGTCCCAGCTCAACCTGATCGGCGGCATCCTCATCGGCATCGCGGAGGCGGCGCTGATCATCTTCGTGCTGGTGTGGCTGGGCCAGGTGATCGGCTGGGTGCCGGAGTCCCCGGAGTCTCCCCTGCTGAAGCTGTTCACCTCCGACGGCCTGTGGCAGCTGTGGGAGAGCGTCCCGAGCTGACCGGCAGCCCGTGCCAACCCCTCCGGGGCACGCCATTTTGTTCGGATATTTCCACGCGGTTATTCACAACACGTTCACATTTATCTGCTATGGTGTCCCCAAGAGTCCACTCTTCCTGCGAAAGGAGCAAGCTATGCAGCCTACATTGTGCACCCGCTGCCACAAGAACGTGGCGGTGATCTTCATTACCAAAATCGAGGGCAGCCAGACCAAAAACGAGGGGCTGTGCCTCAAGTGCGCCCGGGAGCTGGGCATCAAGCCGGTGGACGACATGATGAAGAAGATGGGCATTTCCGACGACGACCTGGAGTCCATCTCCAACGAGATGATGTCCGCCTTCGGCGGCGCCGAGGGCGCGGAGGGCCTCTCCGACGGCGAGGACCGGGGCGAGGACGAGGACGACGAGGGCCGGACGGCCACCTTCCCCTTCCTGAACAAGCTGTTCGGCGGCCAGAACCAGGATCAGGGCCCCTCCGGCGGCGACCAGACCCCCCAGCGGGGCGGCGCCCCCGCCAAGGACGCCCCCAAGAACGGGGACCGGGCCCAGAAGCGCAAGTTCCTGGAGAGCTACTGCATGTCCCTGACCCGGCGGGCCCAGGAGGGCAGGCTGGATAGGATCGTGGGCCGGGAGAACGAGATCGAGCGGACCATCCAGATCCTGAACCGGCGGCAGAAGAACAACCCCTGCCTGATCGGTGAGCCCGGCGTGGGCAAGACCGCCATCGCCGAGGGGCTGGCCCAGCGCATCTGCGACCGGGACGTGCCCTATAAGCTGCTGGACAAGGAGGTCTACCTGCTGGACCTGACCGCCCTGGTGGCGGGCACCCAGTTCCGGGGCCAGTTCGAGAGCCGCATGAAGGGCCTCATCGACGAGATCAAGCGGCTGGGGAACATCATCCTGGTCATCGACGAGGTACACTCCATCGTGGGCGCCGGGGACGCGGAGGGCTCCATGAACGCCGCCAACATCCTCAAGCCCGCCCTCAGCCGGGGCGAGATCCAGGTGGTGGGCGCCACCACCCTCACCGAGTACCGCAAGTACATCGAAAAGGACTCCGCCCTGGAGCGCCGCTTCCAGCCCGTCATGGTGGAGGAGCCCTCCATCGAGGAGTCGGTGGAGATCATCAAGGGCATCGCCCCCTATTACGAGAAATTCCACCACGTGTCCATCAGCCCGGATATGTGCCGGATGGCCGTCACCATGAGCGAGCGGTACATCACCGACCGGTACCTGCCCGACAAGGCCATCGACCTGATCGACGAGGCCTCCTCCGACGTGAACCTCCACAACAAGGACCTGGCCCGGATGGCCGAGATCGACCGGGAGCTGGCCGACTACGAGAAGGAGTGCGACATCGTGCTGGCCTCCACCGGCGGGCAGGACGACCCCCAGCTCCAGGAGCTCCAGAAGCAGGTCCAGCGGCTCCAGCGGCAGCGGGACACCCTGGAGATGGCCGTCAGCCGGGACGAGGCCGAGGCCCCCAACCGCAGCGACCCCGCCTTCCAGGAGCGGCAGAACAACCGCCGCGGCCAGATCGCCGAGCTGACCGGCAAGCTGAACGACCTGAACGCCCAAAAAACGGAGGTCCAGACCGCCGCCAACAATAAGGCCTATCAGCGGCTGGCCGAGCTGCACAGCCGTCAGGCCCGCCTCAACGACGAGATGGCCGCCCTGGCCGCCAAGGGGGACCCCCCGCTGACGGCGGCCCACCTGGCAAGGGTCATCGAGCTGTGGACCAAGATCCCCGCCTCCCAGATTCAGGAGCAGGAGTTCGAGCGGCTGGCCAAACTGGAGGACCGGCTCAAGCAGCACATCGTGGGCCAGGACGAGGCCGTGGCCGCCGTGGCCAACGCCATCCGCCGGGGCCGGGTGGGCATCTCCGCCAAGCACAAGCCCGTGTCCTTCATCTTCGTGGGCTCCACCGGCGTGGGCAAGACCGAGCTGGTCAAACAGCTGGCCGCCGACCTGTTCTCCTCCCCCGAGTCCCTGATCCGGCTGGATATGTCCGAGTTCATGGAGAAGCACGCCGTGTCCCGGATCATCGGCTCCCCGCCCGGCTACGTGGGGTATGACGACGCCGGCCAGCTCACCGAGAAGATCCGGCGCAAGCCCTACTCCGTCATCCTGTTCGACGAGATCGAGAAGGCCCACCCCGACGTGCTCAACGTCCTCCTTCAGATCCTGGACGACGGCCACATCTCCGACGCCCACGGCAAGGTGGTCAACTTCGAGAACACCGTCATCGTCATGACCTCCAACGCCGGCAGCAACATCAAGGGCGGCTCCCTGGGCTTCGACCGCACCGCCAACCAGCTGGGCAAAGAGAAGGCCATGAAGGGGCTGGAGTCCTTCCTGCGGCCCGAGTTCATCAACCGGGTGGACGAGATCGTCTACTTCAACCAACTCACCGAGGACAACTTCAAGGGCATCGCCAGGATCATGCTGGCCGAGCTGGACGCGGTGATGAGGGACAAGAACATCGACTTCTCCTACGACGAGAGCGTGCTGGACTACCTGGTGAGGAAGTCCTACTCCTCCGTCTACGGCGCCCGGAACCTGCGCCGGCAGATCCAGCGGGACCTGGAGGACCCCATCGCCGCGAAGCTCATCGAGCGGTACGCCGACCCCGTGCGGACCATCCGCGTCACCGCCGAGGGGGACGCGCTGAGCATCGTCACCGACTGAGGGACGCTTGAACCCCATTCAAGCGCGCAAAAAAAGCGCCTGAAGCTGTTAAATCCAATGATATATCCATAAAGGAGGAAATCGTTTGAAGAATCGCATGAAAGAGAGGGCCCTTGCAGCATAGCCGGGAGGCTTGTTGCGGACCTTACAGGCCTCCCAAAAGGTTTATGATTTTGCTTTTAGGAGGGCTTCCCACCATGGAACGGGAAAACAGAAAAAAATCATTTGGGGACAGTCACCGCAAAATACATCCAAGCCGTGAGGCGTTCGTCTGCAAGGTGTGCGGCAGAACAGTCCCGCCGGAGGGGGCGGGCAGCGAATACAGGAACCACTGCCCCTACTGCCTGTCGAGCCTGCACCTTGACACCGTACCGGGAGACCGGGCGGCGGGCTGCGGCGGAACGCCGGAGCGATAACGACATTATGACACAGAAACGCCGCCTGACGCTGTCAGGCGGCGTTTCCTAATAGATTCGGTTATTCCAGCAGGTCAGAGACTGCGGCGTTCAGCAGCCGCGCCAGCAGCGCCGCCGGGTCCTCCGCCGCCATGAATCCGCCCATGACGCAGGCCCCCGCCGCACCGGCGTCCCGCGCCGAGGCGATGTTTTCCGGGGAAATACCGCCGATGGCGTACACGGGGATATCCACGGCGGCGCAGACCTCCCGCAGGAACCCCAGCCCGCGGGGCGCCAGACCCGGCTTGCAGGCGGTGGCGAAGATGTGTCCCGCCGTGATGTAGGTGCAGCCCAATCTCTGCGCCAGCACCGCGTCCTCCACGCTGTGGCAGGATGCCCCCAGCGTTTGAAGCGCCCGCCGCTCCCCTTCTGGCAGCGCTTTCAGCATGTGCAGCGGCATGTGTAAAGCGTTACAGCTTGTCGCCAATGCCGCCTGGGGAAAGCTGTGGGCGATACAGTCCACGTTATGGGACCGGCAGAGGGCCATGACCTGCCCCAGCAATCCGGCGTACTTCCCCGGCGTCAGGCCCTTCTCCCGGAGGATGACGGCGGCAGGGTGAGCGGCCGCTATCCGTTCAAGCTGTACAAGGAAGTTCCCTTTACATCGCTTGCGGTCAGTGACACAGATGATGTCAAACATACAGGTAGTCGTTCAGCACCGGCTGGAGGCCCTGGCCCTCCATGTCCTTATACATCTTATCGAAGCTGCGGCCGTCGTCGATCTCGAACTGCTCGTCCCCCTGCTCGCCGCCGGTGTCCTGGCCGGAGTATTTGCTCTCATGGTCCCCCACGCCGGTGGACACCCCGGCGGACACCTTGGTAGCGGCGATCTTCACGATGCCGTTCCTAAACCGGGCGCTCTCCCTTGAGGACACGGTGATCCCCGCGAAGGGCAGGAAGATGCGGTAGGCGCACAGCACCTGGCACAGCTGCCGCTCCCCCACGTCCTGGGGGTTGATCTTGTCGTTGTTGACGATGGGCCGCAGGCGGGGGCAGGACAGGGACATCTCCGCGTGGGGGTACTTCCGCTGCAAATAGTAGACGTGGAGGGCGGTGGCCAGGGCGTCCTTCCGGAAGTCGGCCAGCCCCAGCAGGGCCGAGAAGGCCACACCCCGCATCCCGCCCCGGAGGGCCCGCTCCTGGGCCTCAAACCGGTAGGGCCACACCCGCTTGTGGCCCATGAGGTGGAGCTGCTCATAGCGGTCGGAGTCGTAGGTCTCCTGAAACACGGTCACGTAGTCCGCCCCGCATTCATGCAGATAGGCGTACTCGTCGGTGTTGACGGGGTAGATCTCCAATCCCGCCATGCGGAAATACTTCCGGGCCAGCTTGCAGGCCTCGCCGATGTACTGCACGTCGCTCTGGGCGCGGCTCTCGCCGGTGAGGATCAGGATCTCCTCCATGCCGGACCGGGCGATGACCTCCATCTCGTGCTCGATCTGCTCCAGGTCCAGCTTCATGCGGCGGATGTGGTTGTAGCAGTTGAAGCCGCAGTAGACGCAGTAGTTCTCGCAGTAGTTGGCGATGTACAGCGGCGTGAACAGGTACACCGTGTTGCCGAAGTGCTTCCGGGTCTCCAGCCGGGCCTTCTCCGCCATCCGCTCCAGAAACGGCTCCGCCGCCGGGGACAGCAGGGCCTTGAAGTCCTCGATGGTGCAGGTCTCATGCTCCAGGGCGGCGCGCACGTCCCGCGCGGTGTATTTGGAGGGGTCGTACCCCTTCATCTGACCGATCACCTTGTCCATGATGTCGGACTGGATGCGCTCCATCCCCGGCAGATAGGCCATGTGGTCGGTGCGGCTGGAGGGGTCGTTCTCCAGGCGGTGCTTCTTCTCCAGCGCCGCCTGGGAGAGGGCGTCAGAGTCTACAAAGTACTGATTATCCATGGGATCACCTCAAAAACCCTGTCAGCGGGTCGGAGGCGTCGGCCCCACGGGTCAGCACCCGGCCCAGGCCGGACAGGTAGGCGGCCCGGCCCGCCTCGATGGCGTTTTTGAACGCCCCCGCCATCAGGGGCAGGTCCCCGGCGGTGGCCAGGGCCGTGTTGGCCATGACGGCGGCGGCGCCCATCTCCATGGCCTCGCAGGCCTGGGAGGGCCGGCCGATGCCCGCGTCTACGATGATGGGCAGGTCGATCTCGTCGATCAGGATCTGAATGAACTCTTTGGCGGCCAGCCCCTTGTTGGAGCCGATGGGGGCGGCCAGGGGCATGACAGCGGCGGCCCCGGCGTTGACCAGATCCCGGGCGGCGTACAGGTCGGGGTACATGTAGGGCAGCACCACGAAGCCCTCCTTGGCCAGGGTCTCGGTGGCTTTGATGGTCTCCTGGTTGTCGGGCAGGAGGTACTTGCTGTCCCGCATGATCTCGATCTTCACGAAGTCGCCGCAGCCCAGCTCCCGGGCCAGCCGGGCGATGCGCACCGCCTCTTTGGCGTCCCGGGCGCCGGAGGTGTTGGGCAGCAGGGTGACGCCCTTGGGAATGTAGTCCAGGATGCTCTCGTGCTCCTTGGTGTTGGCCCGGCGCACCGCCAAGGTGATGATCTGGGCCCCGGCGTCCTTCACCGCGGCCTCGATAAGGCGCAGAGAATACTTCCCCGAGCCCAGGATGAACCGGGAGGTGAACTCCCTCCCGCCTAAAATCAGCTTGTCGTTTTCCATGTGGTTTCTTCCTTTCTGTCAATTGTCTGTTCTTGTCTGGCTGTTCTTCCGACAAACTGGAATTTATCAAGTAATTCCAAAGGCTGGGTCATACTTGACAATGCCTTTAACTTGAGGCGCGTCGTCTTGTAATTTGAACGCCATGAAATATTCGCTCTGAACTTCAAATGGCGCTTCTATTCCGTATAAGCTCGCTGGAATATAGCCAGAACGCGGATAATATGTCGGGGAACCTAGTACCACCGAGTAGTTATACCCCAACTTCTTGGCAATACGATGACCCTCACGGATAAGCGCCAGCCCGATTCCTCTCCGCTGATATGCTGGAAGAACAGAAAGGGGTGCGAGAGCAAGTTCAATGCTTTCCCCTATGGTAATTTTGGTAAAAAGGATATGACCCACGATTTTGCCATCTTCCACAGCCACAAGGGAAAGTTCTGGAATAAAGGATGAAGTGGCCCTCAACAGGGTCACAAGTTCCTGCTCGTTTCCATCGCTATGTTCAGCATGAGAAAATGCTTCTGTTATGACCTGAAAGACTGTATTATAATCGTTTGCTCGTTCTTGCCTTATTTCCATACACGCACCGCTTTTCTAAAAATCTCTTATACCGTCAAATCCTGATTTATCGGGCCGCTCTGTTACGCCTCCCGCTCCCCCGCCAGGAGGCGGAGGACCATGTTGGCCTCGTGTGCGGCGCACACCGCCACCCGGCTGCTGATGAGGGGCAGGCCGTCGGCCACCTCGCTGACCCCGTCGCCGCAGAGGTAGAGGGTCCTCCCCACCCGCCGGGTGCGGATCAGGTTGGCGCTGTCCAGCCCCGCCATCCCCACGCCGGACACCAGGGGGGTGTTCGGGTAGTTCTCCAGCACTCCCTGGACCAGCATGGCCTTGGCCTCCGGCTTGTCGAACGCCTCACAGACCACGTCAACGCCGTCGAACAGGCCGGGGATGTCGCCCTCGGTGATCTTCAGCGTCCGGGGGGACACCTTGCAGTAGGGATTGATGCGGGCCAGGGTCTCGGGCAGGGCCTCGGTCTTGAGCATCCCCAGCTGCTCCACAAAATACTGCTGCCGGTTCAGGTTGCTCATGTCCACCTGGTCGAAGTCCAGGAGGAACAGCTCCCCCACCCCGGCCCTGGCCAGCATCACCGCGATGTTGGAGCCCAGCCCGCCCAGGCCGCAAATTGCGACTTTGGCCGCCTGGAATTTTGCCTGACGCTCCGCCCCGTGGCGCTCCACCAGGGCGGCGTAAAATTCCTCTCGTGTGGGATACATCTCAGCCGCCCCCGACAAAGTTGACGATTTCTACTACATCGCCGTCCTTGAGGACTGTTTCACCGTACTCCGCCTTGGGCACGATCTCCTCGTTGCGCTCCACGGCGATGCGCCTGGGGTCGTAGCCGTGGGCGGTCAGCCAGTCCAGCAGGTTCGCGCCGTCCAGGGGCAGCTTCTCCCCGTTGATGGTCACCATACAAACGCCTCCTCTCGCAAAAAAGCCGCGCGAAAAGATCACACCCGAGGTGGTGTGCCCCTTCGCGCGGCATTTGGCCTGCACTCTGTCAGACAGTATATCGGTTCGGCGGGCAGATGTCAAGAGAAAAAATCAGCCCGGAGGCCAGGTCATATCTCTTCCGGCCAGCACGTGGAAGTGCAGGTGGCGGACGCTCTGGCCCGCCTGCTCCCCGCAGTTGGATACCACCCGGAAGTCGGTGATGCCCAGGTCCTTCGTCACCTTGGAGATGACCTCGAAGATGTGGGCCACCACAGCGGAGTTGGAGGGGTCGATCTCCCCGCAGGAGCCGATGTGGTCCTTGGGGATGACCAGGAAGTGGGTGGGGGCGGCGGGGGCGATGTCGTAAAAGGCGTAGCACAGGTCGTCCTCGTACACCTTGTTGCTGGGGATGTCCCCCTTCACGATCTTACAGAACAGGCAGTCGTCTTTGCACATGGAAAAGCCTCCTTACACGAATTTGTTCCGATCGGGGTCGTAGCGGTAGTCGATGGCCGCCAGGGCGGCCTCGATCCGGGCGCGGTCCTCGCCCAGGGCGGCGCACAGCTCGTCCAGGCCGGGGTACTCGTCCCGGAGCTTGGTGTTCACGAAGCTCAGCAGGATGGCGGGGTCCTGGGGGATCATATCAGCTCTCCTCCCCTGTTCTCATTGGTTCGGCACCACGGCGAAGAACTCCAGGTCCTCTTCCCCGTCGTTGATCACGCTGTGTCCATGGCCCTTGGGGCAGTAGTGGCAGTCGCCGGGGCCCAGCCGCTCCTCGGTACCGTCGTACAGGGCCTTGCCGTGCCCGGAGAGAACATAGATGATCTCGCTGCTCCCGTCGTGGACGTGGCAACCCACGGTGGCGCCGGGGACCAGCACGGCGCGGGTGAGGATGCGGTTCAGATCGTCGGTGAACATTTGGGCGCGGATGAACTTCTCCCCGCCCTTGAAGTGGGGGATCTCGGTCATGGGGATGTTTTCGAGCTTCATTGGCGTGTCTCTCCTTTCGCCGGCGGAAAGCGCGCCGCGGCATACGCGCAAACCGCGGGTGTTCTGTCCGCTTTGCGGCTATTATATCATACTCCGGCCCCGTTGTCATGCGTTTTTTCCGCCGGGCGGAGATTCTCGCGGTTGAATATTGACAAAACCGCTTTTTTGTGTATATTATTTGGTTGCGATATCTCAAGAAACAACACGGGAGGTCCCTATGGAAAACAAATATGTCGGCACAGTGGTGCTGGTAGCCTTCTACAACGTCAAGGCCCTGGGCGTCCGATATCTGGAGACGGCCCTGCGGAAGGCCGGCTACCGGGTAGTGACCATTTTCTTCAAGAACTTCAACAGCGCCAACCCCGAGCTGGCCTCGAAGACAGAGCTGAAGCTGCTGTGCGATAAGATCAGGGAGTACTCCCCCGTGCTGGTGGGGCTGTCCGTCATGAGCTCCATGTATCTGGAGGTCATCGACCAGGTCGTGGACGCCCTGCAAAAGGAAAACATCGGTCCCATCTCCTGCGGCGGCGCCTTTGTCTCCATGTTCCCCGAGTATTTCCTGGACAAGGGTGTGCCTTTCGTCACCCGGCTGGACGGCGAGATCCCCCTCACCGCCCTGGCCGACGCCCTGCGCACCGGAGCGGACTGGCACTCCATCCCCTCTCTGGGCTACCGGGAGGACGGGAAAAACGTTCTCAACCCCATCGGCGGAATGCTGGCGGATGTGGACGGTTACGGCATCCCCACCGTCTCCTGCCCCGACGGCTGGTTCATCGATAAGAACACCATCACCCCCGGCGACCCCCAGCGCAACACGCTCAGCTACGAGGTCATCGCCTCCCGGGGCTGTCCTTTCACCTGCTCCTATTGCTGCTGCGTCAACCTGCACCGGCTGTACCCCAAGGGGATCAATGGCGTCCGCACTCGGTCGGTGCAGAGCGTCATCGCCGAGCTGAAGGAGGCCATCAAGGCCTGCAAATCCATCGTGTTCATCCACTTTTACGACGAGATCTTCCCCAATCTGCCCGGCTGGGTGGATGAGTTCGTGGTGGAATACAAAAAGCACATCAACCTGCCCTTCTCCATCTGGACCCACCCCAAGATGGTGGACCTGGACGTGATGAAGAAGCTGGTCAAGGTGGGCCTGGTGGAGGTCATCATGGGCATCCAGACCGGCTCCGAGCACATCCGCCGGGACGTGTTCCACCGGTACGAGACCAACGAGGACGTGCTGCGGGCGGTGCGGCTGATCCACGAGTCCGGCGTGTTCTGGGCCACCTTCGACTTCATGCTCCAGCACCCCTTTGAGGAGATTGAGGACATCAAGGCGTCCTATGAGCTGGCCAAGGGCATGTCCGGCAAGTATGAGCTCCAGCTCCACGGCCTGAACTTCCTCCCCGGCACCGACATCGTCCCCATGGCCATCGAGGCCGGGTACTACACCGAGGAAGAGATGCAGAAGATCATGTTCGCCCCCATGTCCGAACAGTTCAGCGTGTTCTGGAAGCAGCGGAACAGCCGGGAGAGCCAGATGTGGTACGATCTCATCTATATCTGGCAGTTCCCCTTCTACCGTAAGCGCTGCCTGAAATATGAGAAGGATCCCATGGCCTATCAAAAGGAGATCGAGCGGGACTACGCCGCCGCCCAGAAGCTGACCAAGCTCCGCTACCTCTACAAGAAGTCCATGGTGGTGTTCAAGCGCATCCGCCAGCGCATGTTCAAGTAATATCGCGAAAGGCCCCCGCCGGAGATCTCCGGCGGGGGCCTCTGTCTTTTATTCCGCTCAGCCGCTCACCTTGGACGCCACGAAGTCGTCCAGGGCGGCCAGGGCATCGTCCAGCTTCATCACGTCGCTGCCGCCGCCCATGGCGGAGTCGGGCTTGCCGCCGCCCTTGCCGCCGCAGATGGGGGCGATGGCCCTGATGATGTCCCCGGCCTTCACGCCTCTGGCGACGGCGTCTTTGCCGCAGACGGCCTGGAGGGTGATCTTGGCGCCGTTGACGCAGGCCAGCACCGCCACCACGGCGTCGCTCTTGGCCTTGAGGGTGTCGCCCATCTGGCGGAGACGGGCGGCGTCGGCGTCGGGCACCACGGCGGTGAGCACCTTGAGCCCGCCCACGTCGTGGCCGCCGAACAGGATGCGGTCGGCCTCACCGGCGGCCTCTTTGGCCTTGAACTTCTCCACCTGGCGGCGGAGCTCCCGCAGCTCCTCCACGCTCTGCTCGGCCTTGGCCCGGAGCTCGGCGGGCTTGGCCTTCAGGATGGCGGCGGCCTCGAACAGCACCTGCTGGTTGCGGTTCATGACCTCCAGGGAGGCCCGGCCGGTGGTGGCCTCGATCCGGCGGACGCCGGAGGCAACGGAGAACTCGCTGGCGATGTGGAACACGCCGGCCTTGGCGGTGTTGTCCAGGTGGGTGCCGCCGCAGAACTCCACAGAGAACCCGTGGCCCATGTCCACCACCCGGACGGTGTCGCCGTACTTCTCGCCGAACAGGGCGATGGCCCCCCGCTTTTTGGCCTCCTCGATGGGCAGCACGTCGGTGACCACGTCGTACCCGGCCAGGATGGCCTCGTTGACCAGGGCGGACACCTGGGACAGCTCCTGGGCGGTCATGGCGGAGAAGTGGGTGAAGTCGAAGCGGATGCGGTCGGGCTCCACCAGTGAGCCGGCCTGGTGGACGTGGTCGCCCAGCACCTTGCGGAGGGCGGCGTCCAGCAGATGGGTGGCGGAGTGGGCCCGGGCGATGGCCTTCCGGCGGTCTGAGTCGATGGCGGCGCTGACGGGGTCCCCCAGCTTCAGCACGCCGGAGGTCAGCTTGCCGTAGTGCATATACTTGCCGCCCTTGTTCTTCTGCACATCGGTGACGGTGAAGGAGGCGTCCCCGGCGGTGATGACGCCGTGGTCGGCTACCTGGCCGCCCATCTCCGCGTAGAATGGGGTCTTGTCCAGCACCACGATGCCCTCCACGCCGGGCATGAGCTCCTCGGCCTGCTCGTTCTCCACGACGAGGGCGACGACCCTGGCGTTGTCCAGGGCGGTGTGGTCGTAGCCCATGAACTGGGTCTCAGGCACGTCCTTGCCGAACTCCACGCCGGCCCAGCCCAGATCGCCCAGGGCCTCACGGGCCTTGCGGGCGCGGGTGCG
>CANRFT010000025.1 GCA_947629955.1 uncultured Oscillospiraceae bacterium | reverse complement strand
GCGGCCTGCACCTGCGGCCTCCACGGGGACCCGGTGACGGTGAAGGAGAACGAGCTGGCCGTCATCGAGGAGGGGTTCGCCTCCGGGGCGGTGAAGCCCCGGCCCCCCAAGGTCCGCACCGGCAAGCGGGTGGCGGTGGTGGGCTCCGGCCCGGCGGGCCTTGCCGCCGCCGACCAGCTCAACCGCCGGGGCCATTCCGTCACCGTGTACGAGCGGGAGGACCGCGTCGGCGGCCTGCTCATGTACGGCATCCCCAACATGAAGCTGCAAAAGGAGATCGTGAAGCGCCGCGTCGATTTGATGACCGCCGAGGGGGTGGAGTTCATCACCTCCTGCGAGGTGGGGAAGGATATCTCCGCCGGGGAGCTGCTGGAAAAATATGACGCCGTTCTCCTGTGCTGCGGGGCCAAGAAGCCCAGAAGCATGGATCTGGGGGGCGCGGGCGGCAAGGCAACTCACTTTGCGGTGGACTACCTCACCGCCGCCACCAGAGCCCTTTTGGACGGAAAACCGGTGGACGGTTGCATGGACGCCGCGGGGAAGGACGTCATCGTTGTAGGGGGCGGCGACACGGGCAACGACTGCGTGGGCACCGCCATCCGGCAGGGGTGCAAGTCCGTGACCCAGCTGGAGATGATGCCCAAGCTGCCCGACAGCCGGACGGACAACAACCCCTGGCCCCAGTGGCCCCGGGTGTGCAAGACCGACTATGGCCAGGAGGAGGCCATTGCACGGTTCGGCGCGGACCCCCGCCGGTACCAGATGACCCTGAAAAAATGCAACGAAAACAAGGAAGGGGCCTTGACATCTGTTGTGGCCGTAAGCCTGGAGCCGAGGACCGAGGGCAACAGGACCGTCATGACGGAGATCCCCGGCTCGGAGGTGGAGCTGCCCTGCCAGCTGCTGCTCATCGCCGCCGGGTTCCTGGGCCCGGAGGATGAGGTGCCCGACGCCTTCGGCCTCAGCCGGGACGGCCGCTCCAACGTGGCCACCGCCCCCGGCGGCTACGCCGCCAGCGTCCCCAAGGTATTTGCCGCCGGCGATATGCGGCGGGGCCAGTCCCTGGTGGTGTGGGCCATCGCCGAGGGGCGGGGCGCCGCCCGTGAGGTGGACGAGTTCCTGATGGGGTATACCAACTTGACTTGAATTGCACGGAAACGAACGGGGCGGCCTCTATGAGGCCGCCCCGTTCGTTTGATTTATTGTGTCCGATGCGATCAGAGACAGCGCAGAGCCCGCAGGCAGGCCCCCTTATTTGTGGATGTCCCTGCAATACATCATGAGGAGCTGCGCGGCCTCAGCGCGTGTGGCGTTTCTGAGGGGGATCAGTCTGCCCGTGCCGTCGCCCTGGAGGATGCCGCTCTGCACGGCCCAGGCCATGGCCGCCGGGAAGTCCTCCCAATCGTGGATATCAGAGGCGTCGGAGTAGTTCTCCAGCACGGAGAGGTCCGCCTCTGGTCTGCCCTCCAGCCGGTACAGCAATGTGACCAACTGCTCGCGGGTGATGAGCGTTTCCGGTTCCGCACCGTCGGATATGCCCTGCTCAACGGCCCAGGCCAGGCCCTTCGCATACCAGGGATCGGGGTCCCCGCTGTCGGTATCCACCCCCGCCCTGCGGGCCAGGATGGTCATGACCTGGGCGCGGTCGATGGTGTCCGCCGGGCTGAACATGTGCTCGCCGGTGCCCTTCATCAGGTCCTTCGCCACCGCGTAGCCGACGGCGTCAAGATACCAGCTGCTCGCGCCCACGTCCTCGTAGTAGTCGCTGATGTGAGCGAACTTGCCGGTCGTGATGACCTTGCTGGCGGGCATGGTGAAGCTGTAGGTGCCGTCGCCGTTGTCAGTGACCGCCACGTCCTTTCCGTCGCCGGTCGTCACCGTCACGCCGGTGGGCCTGTACATGGTGCCGGCAACAGGGGTGAGGGTGACCGTCTCGCCCGCGTGGGCCTGCTTGACGCTGCGCTCGACGATGCCGGTGGCGCCGGTCTCCTGGCTGATGTAGGAATAGGTCTCAACGCCGTAGATGGCGGGGTCATCCACATCGTCCGCGGGGACCAGGAGCTTCAGGCTGCTGTACACAGCGGTGCCGGCATACCAGTTGATATGGGGGACGCCCATGTAGAAGTAGTCGGGATAGCCCTCGGTCTCGCTCCAGTAGGTGTGGGGGAAGTCGCCGTCCGGGCCCATCTGGGTGTTCTCGAAATACTGGAAGCCGTCGGAATAGGTGTCGTTGGCCCAGTCGGGCAGAGCATTCTGCAGCTCCTCCAGCGTCTGGTTGAAGTGGAAGGTATAGTGGTCATCCATGGGATCGCCGGTGGTGGCGTCGGGCAGGTTGGCCTTGGTCCAGCGGTAGGTGGTCTCGCCGCCGACCTGGAACTTGCCGGTGACCTCCAGGGTGTAGTCGGTGGGGGTGCGCTCGACGGCGAAGGTGTAGCTCTCACCGGGGATGTACTTGTCCACCATGTTGCTGCCGCTCATGTTGCCGAACGAGGAGTGGGCGTAGAAGGTGTTGCCGCTGTTGAGGCTCTGGTCCCGGTCATACATCCACAGCATGGAGACGTATTTGGAACCGTCCGCCGGATTCGAACCGTCGGCCTGATGGACATTGGACCAGGGGTTCAGGCCGTTGTTGTCGGTGTCCATGGCCACCTTGCGGTGGTGGTGGATGAAGGTGTTGTTGTGGGGCATGGGGGTGCCGTAGTCCACGATGGACAGGAAGTAGAACCCGTTCTGCGTGGCCGCCTCGGCGCCGCCGAGCCAGGGCCCGGCATTGCCGGCGCCGGCCACGCTGTCAGCGAAGTAGCCGTTGATCCGGTCGCCCTCATAGTCGATGTACTTTTTGGTGTAATCGGACTGCCAGTCGCTGGTCCACGGCGTCCAGGTGCCGTCCATCTTCAGCTCCTGGCCCGCTTCCTCGTCCCAGTTCAGGCCGCCGAAGTCGATATCAGAGATGGTGACCTCGATGCGGTAGGTATCGGGCAGGGGGTTGGTGGAGGCCATCACCACGGCGTCGTTGTGCTTGGGGACCACCAGCACGGCCTTGCCGTCGCCGTTGATGACGAACTTGGCGCCGTCCTTGGGCGGCTCGCCGTTCTCGCCCACGCCGTAGGTGTTGACGGTCAGCCAGCCGTCGGTGCCGAGGGTGTAGGACTTGCGCCAGGCCTCGATCGCGTTCAGCTGCTCATAGAAGGTCTCGGCGCTCATACGGCCCTGATTGGCGCGGGCAATAGTGCCGTAGCCGTTGTCGCCCCAGTAGATGTCGGACTCGAGGGTGAAATCGTCCCGGACCCATTCGCCCTGGTCGTGATCGACGGCCTTGTCGAAGTTCTCCTCGTACTTGACCACCCAGTCGATGTCTCTCTTCCAGCGGGCGGTGATCACCGTGTCCTCCGTGACGGTGATCTCATAGCCGACCGGCCGCAGCCCGGTGAACGCGCCCACCTGCCAGCCCAGGAAGGTCCACCCATCCGGGGCGGTAAAGGTGTTCTCGGGCAGCTTGTAGGTGCCGCCGTTCGTCACGGTGACACTTTCCATCTCTCCTGTGCCGCCCCGGCCGGGGTCGAAGGAAACGGTGCGACCGGAGGCGGCCGCAAAGACGGTGAGGGGCGCCGCGCCGATCAGCATGATCAGGGCAAGCGTCACGGCGAGGATTGATCTAACTGACTTTTTCATGTTTTTTGCTCCTTTTCTTTTATTTTTTCCGCATACCGTGCGGATGTTGACAAGTCGGATATGGGGGGCGTCCGGCCGCTTATTCCTTCAAGTCCGCCACCAGGGCGGCCAGGGCCTCTACCGCCTCCTGCTCATCCTCTCCCTGGGCGGAGATCTCGGCCCGCTCTCCCTGGGCCAGGCCCAGGGTCATAAGCATGACGATCGCCTTGGCGTTGTACCACTTTTCGTCTCCCACCCGCCGGATCTGGATCCGGGAGCGGAAGGAGCCCGCCTTGGCGACGAACTGTGAAGCGGGGCGGGCGTGGAGCCCGGTGGCGTTGACGATCTCGATTTCCTTGGTATACATGGGATCAAGCCTCCTTTTCCTGGCCGGCCAGCCCGGACGCGAACCGCTCCAGGCAGGCGCGGACATCCTCTTGTGTCTTTTGATGCAGTACCTCTTCCGCCAACCGCTCCGCCGCAGGCAGATCCAGGGAGCGGATAACGCGCTTTGCGGCCGGGACGGATGCCGCGCCCATGGAGAGCTGGCGGATCCCGAGCCCGACCAGCGCCGGGATCGCCAGCGGGTCGCCGCCCAGTTCCCCGCAGATGCTCAGCTCGCGTCCGGCGTCCCGGAAGGCTCTGGCCAGATAGGCCAGCGTGCGGAACACGGCGGGGTGGTATTCCTTGTAATAGGCGCGCACCGACGGGCTGACGCGGTCCGCCGCGCAGAGGTACTGCGTCAGGTCATTGGTGCCCACGCTGGCAAAATCTACCTCCTGGGCCGCCAGGTCGGCGATGAGGGCGATGGACGGGACCTCGATCATGATCCCAAGGCGCAGATCCCGGTCCCAGGGGATCCCCTCCCGGTCCAGCGCGTCCATCTCCCCGGCGAACACGGCTTTGGCCTGGCGGTACTCCTCCAGACTGCCCACCATGGGCATCATCACCTTCATGTTCCCGTGGACGGAGGCGCGGAGAATGGCGCGGGCCTGGACCCGGAAGAGCTCCGGCCGCTCCAGAGAGAGCCGCAGGCCCCGCAGGCCAAGGAAGGGGTTGTCCTCCCGAAGCTCCTCGGAGCCGGGGAACTGCTTGTCCCCGCCGATATCCATGGTGCGCAGGATCACCGGCTTGTCTCCGAAGCGCTCCAATACCTTCCGATAGGCGAGGTACTGTTCCTCCTCACCGGGGAGCTGTTCCCGGTTCAGATAGAGGAACTCCGTGCGGAACAGCCCGCAGCCGTCCACATGCTCCGCGCTGGAGAGTTCCCGCTCCCCCGCGGCGGCCACGTTCAGCCGCACCTGGACGCGGACGCCGTCCCGGGTCACGGGCTCCGCGTCCAGAAAGGCGTCCAGATCCCGCAGGGCGGCGGCCACCCGTTCCGATTTCCGGCGGTAGGCCGCCTCTTCCGCCTCAGAGGGATCCGCGATGATCTCCCCCGTCTCCCCGTCCAGAACGACCTTCTGCCCGTCCTCCAGTGCCTCCATCGCGTTTGGGACGCCCAGGATGGCGGGGATCCCGTAGCCCCGGGCGATGATCGCGGTGTGGGAGGTGCTGCCGCCGGTCTGGGTGATGATCCCCAGCACGTTTTTCCGGTCGATGGCGGCGGTGTCGGAGGGATAGAGGTCGTCGGCCACCACGATGACCGGCCGGTCCAGCCGGGAGAGGTCGCGCTCCGGCGCTCCGGCCCAGCAGCGCAGCAGGCGGTTGAGTACGTCCAGCAGATCGGCGGCCCGTTCCCGCATCAGCGGGTTGTCCGATCCCCTGAGGATCCCGGCGTAGGTCCGGAAGACCTGGTCGGCGGCGGCGTCCGGGCTCACCCCGTCATAGTTGACCAGATCGGTGATCTCCTCATCCATGGCGGGGTCCAGGAGGATATCCCGGTGGGCGGCCATGATCTTCGCCTGCTCCGGGTCCGCGGACGCGAGCCGCCGCTCCAGCCCGTCCAACTCCTTTTGGGCGGCGGCCCGCGCGGCGCGGTACGCCGCCAGAGCGGCCTCCGCCCCGCCGGCCGGGAGGAGCTCCTTCGTCAGAACGGGCTGAAAAGGCGCGTAACGCAGGACCGGCCCCAGGGCGACGCCTCTGGATACCGCTTTTCCCTTGAGTACCATGACATTCATCTCCGTTTCAATTCTGAGATCCGGCGTTCCCGGTCAGAAAACGCTCCAGTCCGTCCATGGTGTCGAATACCGCCAGGGCCCCCGCCGCCTCCATCTCGCCGGGATCGGCGTAGCCGCAGAAGTCCACCCCCACGCAGGGGATCCCGCAGGCCCTGGAGCCCGCCACATCCGCGGCCCGGTCTCCCACCATCAGGACGCCCTCCGTGCCCGCGTTCAGCTGGCGGAGCGCGTCGCGGATGACCGCGGCCTTGTTCTCCGGCACGCCGTTGTGAAAGCTGCCGGCCACCACCTCGAAACTGTCGCCGAAGCCGCAGAGCTCCAGAATGGGGCCGCAGTAGTCCCACGGCTTGCAGGTGGCCACCGCCAGGCGGAACCCCCGCTTTTTCAGCCGGGCGACCAGCTCCGGCATCCCGGGAACAGGCTCGGAGCCGTACAGCCCCACCTGCCGGTAATGGGCGGCATAGCCGTCCCACACCCGCTGAAAGGTCTCCCCGGAGAGGCCCAGCAGATCGCTGAGGGTGCGATCCAGCGGGGGACCGATGAACTCGCGGGTCCGCTCGCGCGGAATGGGCGGCTGGCCCGCCGCCTCCAGCGCGTGGCACAGGGATATCCAGATGCTGGCCTCGGAATCGATCAGTGTTCCGTCCATGTCGAACAGCAGTGTGCTGTACATACAGGCCTCCTTATCGAAGCACGGCGTATATGTAGTCGTCGATCCTGTCTCCGACCCGGTCGATGAGGATATCCTCTGCCCGGTCCGGCAGCGCCCCTGTCCTGACCCGCTCATACTGGGCGGGCAGGTACTGGCTGAGCAGTGCCGGAGGGATGGGCCGGCGATCCAGGTTCTCCATCAGACGGGAGATTGCGGCGGCCACCCCGGGGCAGGGGAGATAGTATCTCGCGCGGTCGGAATAGCTGAAGGACCGGGCATAGCGGCAGCGCTCCGGGCTGCCGCGGTAATAGCCGGCCCAGTAGCGGTCGTCCTCCGTCATGGCGTTCTCCAGCGCGGAGCGGAACCCGCTGGGCGCAAGCCCGTAAAGCCCGCTCAGTTCACGCTCGATCTCCTCCAGGGCGAACAGCCCTTCCCGCAGGGCAAAGGTGAGGGCGGGGCCTACCTTGAGGATGGCGATGCCGTCCTCGACCATCTCCCGGAGGGCCTCGCGCGGCTGATAGTCGGTGGAGTGCCCCTCGAATACCAGTTCGGGCCAATCCCTCAGACAGGCGGTCAGCCCTTCCGCCGCCGCGCGGCGGTATGTCACCACCGACTCATCGGCAAATTCCACGCCGGGCTGTACCACCAGGCCGACCACCCGGCCCCAGGCACTCTCCAGGCCGCGCCGCTCGAACGCGCTCCTGAAGGCCGTCAGCGTGGCCCGGCAGGCGCCCGGATCGGTGACCGCCACCGAGTCCTCGTTCTCCTGCGCGCCTCCGGGGATCGGCACCTCGCTGCCGATCACATAGACAGGCGCGGGGATGCCGGGGCGGGTTTCAGACAGCCGCGCCCAGGCCCGCTCCGCAGCGGCGCACAGGCGGGCGCCCCGTTGGGCGATCACCTCGTCGCTGAGCCGCGCCTCCGGGTCGTCGTCCCCAAGGCGCATGCTGGTGTCCAGGTGGATCTTTGAAAATCCGGCCAGCACGTAGCTCTCCACCAGCGTCTCGGCCCGGGCCATAGCCTCCGCCGCGGGGAGCCCGCGCCAGGTGAGGGGGCCCAGATGGTCGCCGCCGCACAGCACCCGCTCCGCCGGAAGCCCCTCCTCCGCGGCGATGCGGGACAGGAACGCGCGGAACTCCACGGGGGTCATTCCGGTATAGCCGCCGTCCTGATTGACCTGATTGGCCGTGGCCTCTACCAGCACGGGGATCTCCGCGCCCTTTGCCCGGCGCATAGCCGCTCGGATCACATATTCGTTCGCGCTGCAGCAGGACCACACCCCCATCTGCCGCCCCCGCTCCCGGTTCCGGAGCAGCGCCAGCAGGGGGTTCTCTCTCAAAGACTGATCCATGGGTCAAGGCCCTCCGGCCGGTCGGGGTCCACGCCGCGGACGAGCGCGTGCCGGAAGCAGAGCTCCTGGAGGCAGAAGAGGGCGAACACGGCCCGCAGCTCATCCGGCCCGCAGTCCGGCAGGGAGATCCGTATGCCCGGAACGGGCTCCTGCCCCTCGCCGCAGTCCAGCACCAAGAGAAGATCGGTCTTCGCGCTCACATCCTTCAGAAGGTCCAGCTGGAGCTTCCGGTCCCCGGAAGAGACCACGGCGGCGACCAGCGTGTCCCGGCCGATCTGTACCATGGGCCCGTGGCGGACGTCCAGAAGGTGATAGTGGTTGGAGTCCCTGCGGCAGATCTCCTTAAAGGCCAGAGCGCCCTCCTCCAGCAGGCCGGCCATGCCGCTGTCCCCCAGGACGACTGCCCTGGTCCACGGCTTTTCCGCGAGCCCGGCGAGGACCTGCTCCTGTGCGGGGCAGAAGGCTTCGGCCGCTGCCGCCGCCGCGGCGAGATCCTCTGTGCCCTCGCCGCCGGCGATGCGGGCGATCCCCAGGACCACCAGATAGAGGTTGGTCACCGTGCGGGTCTGGCAGACCGCCTCGTCAAAGGCCCAGGGGATGCAAAGCTCCCAGTCCGCCAGCGGGTGCAGGGGGGTGTCCTCCTTCGCGCAGACGGACAGGATCCGGCAGCCAAGCTCCTCCCCGCACCGCCGGGCCGCCCGCACCGCCTCACTGGTGGAGCCGGAGCGGGAGAGCACCAGCAGCGCGGCGCCCGACAGCATCCTGCGGTAATCCGGGAAATTGACCAGAAGGTCGCCGGCCGCCAGGGCGAAGGCGGGGATCCCCGTGTGCTGGGAGAACAGCGTGGCGGCGGATCTTGCCACGCTGAAACTGGAGCCGCACCCCAGCACGCACAGCGTCCGTATGCCGGAAAATTCCGCCCGGATCTCCTCCCGCCGGGCCGCCAGCAACTCCGCGGTCCGCGCGGCGGCGTGGAATTGATCCCGCAGTTCCTGCTCAAGTACGTACATATTGTCTCCTCCTAATCTGTCAGCCGGATAAAAAGCGGGCGGAGTGGCGTATCACACCCCGCCCGCAGGAAAGCTCCGGCGCTTCGGATCAAAACGATTATTTACTGGCCTTCACTGACCTTCTTCTGATGCCGCTGTTCCAGCACACACAGCAGGACGAACGCGCCGATGATCACGATGATGCCGACGATGGGGTACTTCATCACCGTCATGAGGGCCATGGCGTCGATGCAGTCATGTCCGGTCCCTTCGGCGCCAACGGCGGCGAAGTGGTCGAACAGCTTATAGGTGAAGCCGGAGAAGAGGATCAGCTCGAGGCCGTAGACGAAACCGGATACCATGGCGCCGATGCGGCCGCCCTTGGCATTGCCGAAGATACCGGCCACGCCGCCGGTGAAGAACGCGCCGATGATGGACACCAGAGGCACCACACCGAACAGGACAGAGGACAGGAACATCGCGACGATCATGCCGATGGTGGCGAAGATGAAGCCCAGCATCAGGGAGTTGGGGGCGAACCCGAACAGGGCGGGCACGTCCAGCGCGGGGATGGCGTTGGGGACCAGCTTGTCGGCGATGCCCTTGAAGGCGGGGACCAGCTCGCCCAGCAGCATCCGGACGCCTTGCAGCAGGACCAGGATACCGGCGGTGAAGCCCAGCGCGCGGAGCAGGCCATAGACCAGATAGTTGGTCCCGCCGGAATACGCGGCGACCTTCTCGGGGCCGGCCAGGATGACCACCAGCATGTAGAACACGAACATCACGATGGAGATGGACATAGAGGTGTCCTTAAAGAACTTCAGCTGCTCGGGCAGCTTCATCTCCTCGGCGCTCTTGCTCTTGCCGCCGACCAGGCCGCCGATGTAGGCGGAGGAGACGGTGCCCAGGGTGGTCAGATGGCCGATGGCGAAGTCGTTGCTGCCGGTGACCTTGCGGACCAGGGGCTGGGAGATGGCGGGCAGCAGGGTGAGGACGGCGCCCTGAAGAATGATGCCGATGATGATGATCATGGTGCTGTTGAAGCCCGCCTCATAGAGGCAGAAGGCAACGGCGACGGAGCTGATCCACATCATGTGGCCCGTAAGGAAGATGTACTTCAGCGGGGTGAAGCGGGCCAGCAGGATGTTGACCAGGAAGCCTGCGCCCATGATGATGGCGGAGGTGGACGCGATCACGGGGACGGAGTCCTGGATGGCGCCCACGATGACCTCGGAGCCGGTGGCGAAGCCGTCCAAGTGGAATACCTCCTGGAACAGGCCCACAAAGGGCAGGATCTCCGTGACCAGCAGGCTGGAACCGGCGGACAGCACCAGGTAGCCCAGGGCCGTTTTGACCGTTCCGGAGAACACATCGGGGAATTTCTTGCCCTGGGCGATCAGGCCGATCAGGGCCACAACAGCCAGGACGATGGTAGGAGTCTCAAGCAGCTCCAGGAAAAAGTTTAATACTGACATCGTTTACCTTCCTTTCTTTACTTTCTCTTTTCTTGGTTCCTCAGAGCAGATGGCGGGCTTCCAGATAGGTCTTCAGTTTTTCTTTCACCTCCCCGGTGTTGACTACGTTGTTGACAAAGATCACGTTGTCCCTGCCGCTGAAACGGCTCTCAAAGTCAGCGGAGGTGACGATGAGGTCGGCGCCGCGGCTGTCCACCGTGCCCGCGTCCCAGTGCTCGATGTCGTGCCCCGTGGCGCCAAGCTCCTTCAATGTCTTGTCCACTGTCATTTTGAGGATCAGACTCGATCCCATGCCGAGCCCGCACACACAAACGATATGCATAATTCCTTCCTTCCTCCCGGGCGCCGTGGGGCGCCTCGGATCCGCGCTTTCGGCGGCGGGCGCCGATATTGACGAACTGTGGGATCAGAGACAGGTGATCAGCTTGCAGTAGTTCCGGATGTGTTCGGCGTTGATGGCGTCGCCCTTGTCCAGGTTGGAGCTGACGTAGATGGGGGGCGTATAGCCGGCCTTCACACAGTTCTCCACGGTCTGCGCCACCAGCGCTTCCATCACCGCCATGCCCAGAACGGTGGATGTGCCGCAGAATCTGGGCTCCAGCCCCTCCATCTCCAGCACCGCGTCGCCGCTGACGCATTTCAGATCGATGACGACGTCGGCCGCGTCGGCCAGGTGTTTCCCGCTGGAGTGGCGGGAGGTGGTGCTGGAGGAGAAGTCCCTGGAGGTGAGCGCGATCACTTTCATGCCGATCTTTTTCGCCTCCAGCGCGATATCGACCACGCCCGCGTTGCGCCCGGAGACGGATACCACGATGAGCGTGTCTCTGGGGTCCGTGTCCTCCAGCTCAAGGTACTGATCCGTGAAGCCCTCCACCCGCTCCTGGAGGGTGCTGAGCTTGGCCTTGGGGAACAGAGCGAGGTGGGGGATCAACAGGGCGTTGACGGGCACCAGGCCGCCGGCGCGGTAGAACACCTCCATGGCGAACATCTGGGAGTGGCCGCAGCCGAACACATGGATGACCCGCCCGCTGCATACCGACGCGGCGCAGTACTCCGCCGCTTTCTCGATATTGCCGGCCTCTTCGTCAAACTGGCGGCCCAACTGCTCTGACACAATGTCGTAGTATTCACGAAACTTCATTCCAACTTAGCCCCTTCCGTAATTTTTTTCATGATCTCCTCTCTGCTGCCGTGCTCCCGCAGCAGCTTTAGAAACTCCTCATCCTGCAGGAAGCCGCCCAGCTCCCGCATCAGCTCCAGATGGCTGCTGTTATCCACCGCGGCGAACACGATGGCCGCCATGATGCGCCGCCCCTCCAGATACACCGGGTCCCGCAGCAGCACCAGGCTCATGGAGGTCTCGTTGACGCCGGCCTCGGGCCGGCCGTGGAAAAAGACCAGATCGTCTACCACGACCATGTACGGGCCGAACTCTTTCACGGTGTCCTTGATCGACTGCACGTAGGTCGGCCGGACCGCCCCCCGGGCCTCCAGCAGACCGGCCCCGATGTCAGCCAGCGCCTCCCAATCGGCGCACACCACATCGTCCAGGAAGGTCTCCTCGGTAATCAAATCTCGCATCATAATTCATCCCTCCAATGCATTTTTAGCATATTTGCACAAAATAATCAATGCTCCCGGCCGATTTATGCCCAATATGACAGCGGTACGTCCATATAATGGGTACCAATTCGCCGGTGGTATCCAACTCTTGACAAATACGCTCCGTTGTATAAAATAATATTAAAGGGGGGGACAGGTCATGGAGATTGACGACAAGCCGTTATATCGCCAAGTCTATGATGAGCTGCGGAAAGAGATCGAAAACGGGACCTACTCTGAAAACGGTATCCTGCCCACGGAGCGGGCGCTGTGCGCGTCGTTCCACGTCAGCCGGTCCACCATCCGCCGGGCGCTGGACGACCTCCAGCAGGACGGATATATCGTCAAGGCCCAGGGGAACGGCAATTATGTGAAGCCCAGGGTATTCGACCAGAAGCTCACCAACTTCCATTCGTTCGCCGGAAGTCTCGACGCCAACCACATCAGGATGAAAAATCAGATCCTGGACTGCGAGCTCATCGAATCCGACAAATATCTGGACTCACTGGAGGAGGAGCTCTGCCGGAGCGTTCCGGCCGGCTCACGGTGGCACAAACTGACCCGGCTGCGCCTGGCGGAGGACTATCCCCTGATGATCGAAGTCAGCTATCTGCTCCAGAGCCGCTTCCTCTCCATCGACCCCGATCTGCTGAAAGACGGCTCCCTGTACGCCTATCTGAAAAAGTATTACAACATGGAGATCACGGAGGCCTACGAGACGCTGTCCCCGCTGCTTCCCACCTCAAAGCAGCGGATGCTGCTGGGAATCCCGGCCCATGTGGCCTGTATGCTCTGCGAGCGGTTCTGCTATGAGGGGGATTATTTGATCATTATCCACCGCACGGTGGTGCGGGGAGACAAATACAAATTCAAGACCTCCTATTTCGTGGACGACGCCTCCACATGAGGAGCAGAGGAGTGAAAAGAGGATGCTGATCAGAAACGGGACAGTGTTCTGCCCGGACGGGACCTTCCGGAAGCTGGACCTCCGGCTGTCGGGGAAGACCGTTGCCGAGATGGGGACCGGGCTGCCGTCCGGCGGGGAGGAGATCCTGGACGCGGAAGGATGCTTCGTCATCCCGGGCCTGGTGGATATCCACATCCACGGGGCCATGGGGATGGACTTCAGCGACGGCACCGAAGAGGCTGTGGATACCATGGCGCGGTTCCTGCTGTCACAGGGCGTGACCAGCTTCTTGGGCACCTCCATGGCGCTGCCGGAGGAGCGGCTGACAGAGATCTACCGCGCGGCCCGTCCCCGCGTCGGCGCGGAGCTGCCCGGCCGGGCGGTCCTGCGGGGGATCAACATGGAGGGCCCGTTCTTCAACCCGGAGAAACGGGGCGCCCAGAACCGGAAGTATATCATCCCCGCGGACTACGAAATGTTTACCCGGCTGAACGCGGCCAGCGGCGGCGGCATCCGGGTGGTTTCGGTGGCCCCCGAGATGGAGGGGGGCATGGAGTTTGTCCGCCGGGCGTCTGAGGTGTGCGGCGTATCGCTGGGCCACTCCTGCGCGGACTACGCTGCCGCCCGGGAGGCCCTGTCCTCCGGCGCGGACCACATCACCCACGTGTTCAACGGGATGCCGGCCTTCCATCACCGGGACCCCGGCATTGTGGGCGCGGCGGCGGACTCGGACGCCTGGGTGGAACTGATCTGCGACGGGGTACATATCCATCCCGCCATGGTGCGCTCGGTGTTCCGCCTGTTCGGGGACGACCGCGTCTGCCTGATCAGCGACGCCATGCGGGCCTGCGGTATGCCGGACGGCCAGTATGAGCTGGGGGGCCAGACGGTCACGGTGAAAGGAAGGTCCGCCACCATCGCCAGCGGTTCTCTGGCGGGCAGCGTCACCGTGCTGACGGACTGCCTGCGCCGGGCGGCAGAGTTCGGCGTCCCCCTGGAGAGCGCGGTGAAGGCGGCTTCCGTCAATCCCGCCGCGTCCGTCGGGCTGGACGACGTCGTAGGCAGCCTGACGCCGGGAAAGCGGGCGGACGTGCTGATCCTTGACCGGGGGCTCGGCCTCCGACAGGTCATTTTCGGCGGAGCGCCTGTCCGCTGAGCGCGATCCCCGCCTCGCTTCGGCACCTGATGGGAGATACCGATTTGACCTGAACCGCATAAAAGCGAACGGGGCGGCCTCCATGAGGCCGCCCCGCGTTTTGCCGTGTGGGCGAAAAGGGCTGGAAATCCCCGCCGCCCTGTGGTATGATGGGACTTGCCAGAGCGGAGGGAGGGAAACATTGTGGAACTGCATATCAAGACCTTCGGTGAATTGTCGGGCCGGGAGGTCTACGAGATCCTGAAGGCCCGGATGGCGGTGTTCATGATAGAGCAGCACATCTTCTGCCTGGACATGGACGACACCGACTATGAGAGCCTCCACCTGTTTTACGAGGAGGGCGGCCAAGTGACCGCCTACCTCCGGGCCTACCGGGTGGAGGGGGACGATGAGGCCGTCCACATCGGCCGGGTGCTGACGGTGGAGCACGGCAAGGGCCTGGGCGGCCGGTTTCTCACCGAGGCCGTGGAGACCTTGAAGGCGCGGACGGGGTGCCGGTACATCCGCTTGGACGCCCAGACTCCGGCGGAGGGGTTCTATAAGCGGTACGGCTTCCGGACCACCTCCGGGGAATTTATGGAGGCGGGCGTCCCACATGTGAAAATGGAATTGGAGCTGTGAACGGAAAGAGAGGGGCGGCCTGGAACCGCCCCTCTCTTATGTGTGTATTCGGTTGGATCAGTCCTCGCCCTGGAGGGCGTCGTAGCCGATCTCGCCGGTGCGGACCTTGACCACCTGCTCCACGTCGTAGACGAAGAACTTGCCGTCGCCAACGTGGCCAGTGTAGAGGGCTTTCCGGGCCGCGTCGATGACCGTCTGCACGGGCACCTTGCTGACGACCACCTCCACCTTCACCTTGGGCAGCAGCTTCACGCTGTCCAGCTTGACGCCGCGGTAATAGGTGTCGTGGCCCTTCTGAGTGCCGTAGCCCAGGACCTGGGTCACCGTCATGCCGGTGACGCCGACGTCGTTCATGGCCTTCTTCAGGCCCTCCAGACGTTCCTGGTTGAACACCATGGAGACCTTGGTGAGCTTGGGCTCGCCGGGCTCCTTCGCCGCGGGGGCGGAGGCGGCGGGGATGGCCACCTGGGCTGGGGCGGAGACGGAGGCCTCGGGGGCGATCTCAGCCATCACATCGTGGGCGTTGGTGTCGATGATGCTGAAGCCCGCGTAGGCGGAGGACAGGCCGTGCTCGGTCACGTCCAGGCCGGTGATCTCCTCCTCACGGCCGGCCCGCAGGCCCACCAGCGCCTTGATGACCAGGAAGGTGATGGTGATGGTCACGGCGGTGAAGGCGGCGGTGGAGAGCATCCCCACGAACTGGAGGCCCAGCTGGCGGAAGCCGCCGCCGTAGAACAGGCCCTTGCCGGCGATTTGGTTGGCGCCGAAGTTGATCCCGTCGCCGATGCCGCGGGCGAAGGCGGGGGCGGTGTCGGTGGCGAAGAGGCCCACGGCGAGGGTGCCCCAGATGCCGTTGAGACAGTGGACCGCCACGGCGCCTACGGGGTCGTCCACGTGGAGCTTGTAGTCCAGCAGCCACACGCCGAACACCACCAGCACGCCGGACACCGCGCCGATGACGATGGCGCCGAAGGCGTCGGTCACGTCACAGGGGGCGGTGATGGCCACCAGCCCCGCCAGGGAGGCGTTCAGGCACATGGAGACGTCGGGCTTGCCGTACTTGATCCAGGTGAAGATCATGCACACCACCGTGGCCACCGAGGGGGCGATGGTGGTGGTCAGGAAGATGCTGCCCATTTCAGCCACGGACACGGCGGCGGCGCCGTTGAAGCCGTACCAGCCCAGCCAGAGGATGAACACGCCCAGGCAGCCCAGGGGCAGGCTGTGGCCGGGGAAGGCGTTGACCTTGATCACCTTGCCGCCTGAGTCCCGGACGAACTTGCCCAGCCGGGGACCCAGGATGGCCGCCCCCACGAAGGCGCTGATGCCGCCCACCATGTGGATGCAGTTGGAGCCGGCGAAGTCGTGGAAGCCGATTTGGGCCAGCCAGCCGCCGCCCCAGGTCCAGTGGGCCTCGATGGGGTAGATGACGGCGGAGATGACGGCGGAGTAGATGCAGTAGCTCAGGAATTTGGTGCGCTCCGCCATGGCCCCGGAGACGATGGTGGCGGTGGTGGCGCAGAACACCAGGTTGAACACAAAGCTGGAGAAGTCAAAATTGGCGAAGTCGGTGAAGATGTCAAGCCCCGGCTTGCCGATCAGACCGATCATATCCTCCCCCAGCAGCAGGCTGGAACCGATGAGGATGAAGACGATGGTACCGATACAGAAGTCCATCAGGTTCTTCATCAAAATGTTGCCGGAGTTCTTGGCACGGGTGAAGCCGGTCTCCACCATGGCAAAGCCGGCCTGCATCCAGAACACCAGCGCGGCCCCGATCAGGAACCATACGCCGAACAGTTCGCCGTTGACGGCGCTCAAAATTTCTTCCGCTGACATATGTATCATTTCCTCCCTTTTCTCCAGACACAAAAAGGCGGCCGATCCGCGCCCCTTCCTTGAGGGGCCGCCGTCAGCCGCGTCCTTGTGCCTGACTTTTGAACAGAGAAAGACGCCGGGTGGAACCCCGACGCCTTTGTCTTGTGGCGTATTCTACGCCCCGAATCGGCCTCTGTCAAGCGCCTTTGGGCAAGTTTGGCGGAACAAATGAATTTTTAGGAAACCGGACTTGCAAATTTCTTGCAATTTGACCGCTGATTTTCGGAAAATATGCAGGACTGGCCGTTGCAATTTCAAAACAGGTCATTTATAATTAAATATACAGGCAACGGCGTTGGTATGGGCGCCGTTTGCGCGTTTTTGGAGGGATGGACCATGGAACACAATGCCTGGGGACTCCACGAGGAGTGCGGCGTCTTCGGGGTGTATGACCCGGCGGGAGGGTGCGCCCAGACCACCTACTACGGGCTGTACGCACTCCAGCACCGGGGGCAGGAGGCCTGCGGCATCGCCGCCATCAACGACCGGGAGCAGTCCTTTTACAAGGATGTGGGGCTGGTCAGCGAGGTGTTCGATAAGGAGACCCTGGAGCGGCTCAACGGCACCATGGCGGTGGGCCACGTCCGCTACGCCACCACCGGCGAGGGGGAACGGGAGAACGCCCAGCCGTTGACCATCAAATATGTGAAGGGCACCCTGGCGGTGGTCCACAACGGGAACCTGGTGGACGTGGAGGACCTTCGCCGCCGGTATGAGTACAAAGGGGCCATCTTTCACACCACCAGCGACACCGAGATCATCGCCTACGCCATCGCCCAGGCCCGGCTGCGGTGCGGCAGCGTGGAGGAGGCGGTGTGTCAGGCCACGGCGAACCTGCGGGGGGCCTTCTCCCTCCTGGTCATGTCGCCCCAGAAGCTCATCGCCTGCCGGGACCCCTGGGGCTTCCGGCCATTGTGCATGGGCCGCAAGGGGGAGGCGGTGCTGTTCGCCTCCGAGTCCTGCGCCATCGAGGCGGTGGGAGGCAAGGTCGAGCGGGAGCTGGACCCCGGCGAGATCGTGGTGGTGAAGCAGGGGAAGATCACCTCCATCCGGGACAACTGCCGGGGGATGTCCAACCTGTGTATCTTCGAGTACATCTACTTCGCCCGGCCCGACTCGGTGATCTGCGGCCAGTCGGTCCACCAGGCCCGGGTCAACGCGGGCCGGCTGCTGGCGAGGCGGCACCCGGTGGAGGCCGATCTGGTGGTGGGCGTGCCCGACTCCGGGCTGGACGCCGCCCGGGGGTACGCCCTGGAGAGCGGTATCCCCCTGGGGATGGGGTTTGTGAAGAACCGGTACGTGGGCCGGACCTTCATCACCCCGGACCAGACCAGCCGGGAGCAGGCGGTGCGCATCAAGCTGTCCGCCCTGGGCAGCGAGGTGGCCGGCAAGCGGGTGGTGATGGTGGACGACTCCATCGTCCGGGGGACCACCTGCCGGCAGATCATCAGCCTGCTGCGGGAGGCGGGGGCGAAAGAGGTCCACTTCCGGGTGTCCGCGCCCCCCTTCATCGCCCCC
This sequence comes from uncultured Oscillospiraceae bacterium, assembly GCA_947629955.1. Classification (GTDB taxonomy): domain Bacteria; phylum Bacillota; class Clostridia; order Oscillospirales; family Oscillospiraceae; genus Enterenecus. The sequence continues at coordinate 14,789 of CANRFT010000025.1, read as the reverse complement.
TGCTACTTCGGCACCGATATCCCGGACAGGGAGAACCTCATCGCCTGCCACCACACGGTGGAGGAGATCCGGGCGCTCACCGGTGCGGACAGTCTGGGCTACCTGCCTGTGGAGGACCTCGGCGATATGGCGCCGGAGGCCCAGTGCGGCTTCTGCCGGGGGTGCTTCACCGAGCGATACCCCTTAGAGGTGTAAAACGGAACAGAACGTGAAAACGCGGCGGACCGCCTTCGGACGGTCCGCCGCGTCTGCGGTCGTTCAGTTGTGGGACAGACTGGGCTCCCCGGCCTCCCGCCGGAAGCGGACCACGCCGGTGCGGTCCAGGGCCGCCATCATGGCGGGGATGAACACCAGCTGGAGGATGATGGCGGGCACGGCGTCGATGAAGGCGCCGGCCAGGAACATCTCCCAGGTGAAGGGCTCCTGGGCCACGCCGGTCATGAGAACCCGGGCGATCCCCCACACCACCCGCCCCGCCAGCATGGCGGGAATCAGCGAGAGGTAGACAGCGGCGAGGTCCTGCTTTTTGAACCGGCGGTAGAGAAAGCCCACCACCGCACCGTAGGTGGCCAGCTCGGGGGTCATGGCGATCGCGTCCAGCAGCATGGGCATCCACAGGGTGAAGTGGCGGAACAGGGGCAGGATCAGCCCCACCGCCAGCCCCCAGGGCCAGCCGCAGATGAGCCCGCACAGCAGCACGGGCAAGTGCATGGGGGAGAGCATCCTGCCGATCTGGGGGATCTGGCCGGTGAAAAAGGGCAGGATCATGCCCACGGCGATGAACAGGGCGGACAGGACGAGGTTGCGGATGTGTACGGAACGAGCGGTACGGTCCATGTTTGGGTCTCCTTTTCAAAAGTCTCTGGCGCCGTCCTTCGGGGCGGCAGCACCTTCATGGCTTTTTTCAAAGGCGCGGGGGAATGGGATCCCGCCGCCTTCCTGGCGGCAGATCAGAGAGGGAACGCGGTGGTGTCCACCACCAGGGAGGCGGCCTCCTCCACGGCGCAGGCGCGGATATACCGCTCCTCCATGGGGATCCACCTGTCCTCAAAGGCCGGCCAGCGGTCCCCCTCCCGCGCCTTCAGGCGGCGGGCCTGCTCCTCTTTGGAGCAGGTGAGGAACAGCGACCAGTCGTAGTGAGGCCGCAAAAGGGGGTGCAGGGAGTAGCTGCCCTCCACCACCGTGAGCCCCCTTGGGGGCAGAGCGGCGGTGGGAAGATACGTCCCGCTCCCGCAGTCGTAGGGCCGGTACAGGATGGGCCGCCCGCTTCGGGCGGGGAGCAACACCTCACGGAGGAACCGCTCCAGGTCCATGTTGCCGGCCGTCTCCCCCTCCCAGCCGGGCTTTCGCCGGGAAAAGGGCAGGTAGAAGTCGTCCATGTGAAGGACGCTGCAGGGCATTTGCCTCGCGATGACTTCTGCCAAAGTGGTCTTGCCGCTGCCGCACCGGCCGTCGATGGCCGCGACGACAGGCCCAACCGAGGCGGTCAGCCGCCGGAGCTCCGCCAAAATGGGGGCGAAGGGGGCCTCCACGGCGCTCATATGCCCCCGGACGGGGCGGCGATGGGCCGCGCGATGTAGTTTTTCACCGGGCTCATGGGACACCCCTCCTTCTTGAACGCGGCGCGCGCCGCGCTCTCTCGGCACAGTTTACCACATCTTTCGCCGGAGCGCAACCGCTTTGATAAAATCCTTTGACAGACGGGGAAAATCGTGGTAAGGTGGGTGCAGATATTGGAAAGGGAGGCATCCCCATGAAAAAGATCGTCAGCACTGCCAGTGCGCCCGCCGCCATCGGCCCATACTCCCAGGCCATCGACCTGGGCAATCTGGTGTTCACCTCCGGGCAGATCCCCATCGACCCCGCCACCGGGACCATCGCTCAGGGCATCGAGGCTCAGGCCCGCCAGTCCCTCACCAACGTGAAGGCCATCCTGGCCGCCGCCGGGCTGGAGATGGATCAGGTGGTCAAGACCACCGTGTTCCTGAAGGATATGAACGACTTTGCCGCCATGAACGCCGTGTACGCCGAGTTCTTCACGGAGGGGAGCTATCCCGCCCGCTCCGCGGTGGAGGTGGCCCGCCTGCCCAAAGACGTGCTGGTGGAGATCGAGGCCGTGGCCGTCCGCTGAGTCGGATCGAAGGAGTTTTACCAATGATAGTGCCTGTACTGCTGTTTGCCGTGGGGCTGGTGTGTCTCATCAAAGGGGGCGACTGGTTCGTGGACGGGGCCACCGGTCTGGCCCGCCGGTTCCACCTGCCCGAGCTGCTCATCGGGGCCACGGTGGTGTCCATCGGCACCACTCTGCCGGAGGTGATGGTGTCCGCTACCTCCGCCGTCACCGGCCACGGCGAGATCGCCTACGGCAACGCCATCGGCTCGGTAATCTGCAACACCGCCCTGATCGCCGCCATCACCATCGCTGTGCGGCCCGGCCCGGTGGATAGGAAGGCCCTCACCACCCCGGTTGCCTTCTTCTTTACCGCGGCAGTCCTCTACGCCGGCGTGGCCTACACCACCGGCAGCTTCAGCCGGTTCATCGGCATCGTGCTGCTGGGCATGTTCGTGGTGTATATGGTCGTCACCGTGGTCCAGATGCGGGGGGACTCCAAGACCGCCGCTCCCGGCAGCCCGGGGGAGGCCGCGGAGGAGATGCCCCTGTCCAAATGCCTGCTCCTGCTGGTGGTGGGGGCGGCCCTCATCGCCGTGGGGGCCAAGCTGCTGGTGGACAACGGCACCCTTATCGCCCAGGCCCTGGGGGTCCCCGAGTCGGTCATCGCCCTGACCTTCGTGGCCCTGGGCACCTCTCTGCCGGAGCTGGTCACCGCCATCACCTCCCTGGCCAAGGGCCACGGGGCCCTGTCCCTGGGGAACGTCATCGGCGCCAACCTGTTCAATCTGGTGCTGGTGTCCGGCGTGTCGGTGACCCTCTCTCCCTTCACCATCCCCCAGAACTCCACTATTTTCGGTATCAACGCCTCCCTGGTGCTGGATATCCCGGTGATGTTTGCCGTCATGCTGCTGCTCACCGTCCCCGCCCTGGCGAAGAAAAAGCTGTATCGGACGCAGGGCATCGCCCTGCTGCTGATCTACGCGGCTTTCTGCGCGGTGCAGTTTACGATGTGAGATAGCTCCGAAAAGAAATCGCCCCCGGCGCGTCAAGCGCCGGGGGCTGTGCTTATGTTCAGCGTTTCCGGTCCCGGTTGTAGTTGATGAGGCAGCCGGCTTTGACGATCTCCCGCTCATCAGCGGTCATATCGGCGATATACAGGTCGATCCGCTCCGCCTTGCCGCCTTTGATGACGTAGGCGGGGATGCGGAACAGGTCGCCGTCCAGGGCGGCGCGGACGCCGGGAACATAGATGTAGTCCCCCACGTCAAAGTTGGGCTCGCCCTCCATCTGGAAGGGGAGCATGCCCCAGTTCATCACGTTGGAGCGGTAGCGCTTGGTGGCGTACTCCTTCGTGATGTTGGCGAGGCCCCCGATGACCCGCTGGCAGGAGGCGGCCTGCTCCCGGGCGGAGCCGTCGCCGGGCTTGACGGCGTAGATCATGGAGCCGATCTCGGTGGCGGCGGGGTCTACGTCCTCCTGGCCGGGGATGGCGCGGATGGCGGCGAACACATCCGCCAGCTCCGGGGCGATGGCCAGCACGTCCTGGCCGGCCACACGGGCCTTTTCCAGCCTGTCCACTGCCTTGGAGCGGCCCACGTACTCGGGATCCCGGCGGGACAGGGTGAACTCCGCCAGCCCCAGGGGGTTGGAGCGGTAGGAGGAGGTCTCTCCGGAGGGGATCAGCTCGTCGGTGGTGGTCACCGGATCCATGATCTTGGAGCACACCTTCAGCAGGATGTTGTCGGTGAGGGCGCTCATGTCGGGCCAGTCCTTGATGTTGGGGCCGTAGACCAGTTCTCCGACCCCGGCCTTGCCGAAGCCCTGATACACCCGGCGGTCGTAGACCGTGTGGTCGAAATTGTAGGCGGGCACGTCGCCCCAGCAGTCCAGCGCCTCCGCGCTGGTGAGGACGCCGCCGTTGGCGGCGGTGGCGGCGATGGAGCGGGCGTCCATGAGGGCCACGGCGGCCATCTGGGCGCTGCCGGGCTTGGAGCCCTCCCGGTTGGGGAAGTTCCGGGTGGCGTGGCGGATGGACAGGCCGTTGTTGCAGGGGGTGTCCCCCGCGCCGAAGCAGGGGCCGCAGAAGGCGGTGCGGACGATGGCGCCCGCCTCCATCAGCTCGGCCACATAGCCCTTGCGGGTCAGGTCGAGGAACACCGGCTGGGAGGAGGGGTATACCGCCAGGGAGAACTCCCCGTTGCCGCAGCTCTTGCCCCGGAGGGCGTTGGCGGCCTCCACCAGATTGGTGTAGCCGCCGCCGGCGCAGCCGGCGATGACCCCCTGCTGCACGTGGAGCTTTCCGTCCTTCACTTTGTCCAGCAGCGTATACGGGGCCCGGCCGCCGCTGACTTTGGCGGCCTCCTTCTCTACCTCCGCCAGGATGTCGGTGAGGTTGGCGTTGAGGGTGTCGATCTCATAGGCGTTGGAGGGGTGGAAGGGCAGGGCGATCATGGGCTTGATGGTGGACAGATCCACATAGACGCAGCCGTCGTAATAGGCCACATCCGCCGGATCCAACTCCTTGTAGTCCTCGGGGCGGCCGTGGGCGGCGAGATAGTCCTTCGTGGCCCCGTCGGTGCGCCAGATGGAGGTGAGGCAGGTGGTCTCGGTGGTCATCACGTCCACGCCGTTGCGGTAGTCCGCGTCCATGGAGGCCACGCCGGGGCCCACGAACTCCATCACCCTGTTTTTCACGTAGCCGTTTTTGAACACCGCCCCGATGATGGCCAGGGCGATGTCCTGGGGGCCCACATAGGGCTGGGGCTTCCCGGTGAGGTAGATGGCCACCACGCCGGGGTATTTCACGTCGTAGGTGTCGCGCAAAAGCTGCTTCACCAGCTCACCGCCGCCCTCGCCGATGGCCATAGTACCTAACGCGCCGTAGCGGGTGTGGGAGTCGGAGCCCAGGATCATCTTCCCGCAGCCGGCGTGCATCTCCCGCATGTACTGGTGGATGACGGCGATGTGGGGGGGCACGTAGATGCCGCCGTACTTCTTGGCGGCGGACAGGCCGAACATATGGTCGTCCTCGTTGATGGTGCCGCCCACGGCGCACAGGGAGTTGTGGCAGTTGGTGAGCACATAGGGGACGGGGAACTCCGTCATGCCGGAGGCCTTGGCGGTCTGGACGATGCCCACGAAGGTGATGTCGTGGGAGGCCATGGCGTCGAACCGCAGGCGCAGGTTTTCCATATCGCCGGAGGTGTTGTGGGCGGCCAGGATGGAATAGGCCATGGTGCCCTTCCGGGCATCCGCCTTGTCGAGGTCGAGGGCCCGGGCGTCCGCCTCGGGCACCAGGCCGGCGCCGTGGAGCAGATAGACGCCGCCGTCGTACAGTTTGATCATGGGGGTGTGCCTCCTTGTCAAAGGTGGGATCGTTGGCTCTATTGTAACCGCTTTACCGGGGGAAAGTCAACGGGCAAAGAGCCAAAAAACGGGCGGCTTCGCCCCTTTCGATTGACAGGGGCGGATTTGGATTTTATAATGTTGTCAAAAAGCGGATGGGGAGTGATACCATGCGGGAGATCGACGCCGGTTTGATCGCGGAGGCCGTGGCGCGGATGTGCGTGGAGGCCAACGTGAATCTGCCGGAGGACGTGAAGGGGGCTATCGAGGCCGCACGGCGGGAGGAAAAGTGGCCGGTGGCTAAGAACGTCCTGGATCGGCTGGTGGAGAACTACTCGGTGGGGGGCGGCACGCCCATCTGCCAGGACACCGGGGCGGCCTGCGTGTTTTTGGAGGTGGGTCAGGACGTACACATCAACGGGGATCTCACCGAGGCGGTGAACGAGGGCGTCCGCCGGGGCTACCGGGAGGGATATCTGCGAAAGTCCATCGTGGGCGACCCCCTGCGCCGGGTGAACACTGGGGACAACACCCCGGCCATGCTGTATACCGAGCTGGTGCCCGGGGACAAAATGAAAATCACTGTGGCCCCCAAGGGGTTCGGCAGCGAGAACATGAGCCGGATCGCCATGCTGAAGCCATCCGACGGGGTGGAGGGGGTCAAGAAGTTCATCCTGGAGACGGTGGAGCTGGCGGGGCCCAACCCCTGCCCCCCCATCGTGGTGGGGGTGGGTATCGGCGGCACCTTCGACAAGTGCGCCCTGATGGCCAAAAAGGCCCTCCTCCGGGAGATGGGGAGCCACCACCCCGACCCCTTCTACGCCGAGTTGGAGGGGGAGATGCTGGAGAAGATCAACGCCCTGGGCATCGGCCCCCAGGGGTTCGGCGGTCGGACCACCGCGCTGGCGGTCCACATCGAGACCATGGCCACCCATATCGCGGGACTGCCCTGCGCGGTGAACATCAACTGCCATGTGACCCGCCATGTGACGGAGGTGCTGTGAGATGACGAAACGCGTGACCGCGCCCCTCACCAAAGAGGCGGCGGCTGAATTGAGGGCCGGGGACAGCGTGCTGCTGTCCGGGGTGGTCTACACCGCCCGGGACGCCGCCCACAAGCGGTTGTGTGAGTTGGCGGCGGAGGGGAAGCCCCTGCCCTTCCCGGTGGAGGGCTCCGTCATCTACTATGTGGGGCCGACGCCGGCCCGGCCCGGACAGCCCATCGGCTCCGCCGGGCCCACCACCAGCTATCGGATGGACGCCTATACCCCCGCCCTCCTGCGGCTGGGGGAGCTGGGCATGATCGGCAAGGGCCGCCGGAACGGGGAGGTCATCGCCGCCATGAAGGAGACCGGGGCGGTGTACTTCGGGGCCATCGGCGGGGCGGGAGCGCTCCTGAGCCGGTGCGTCAAGTCCGCCGAGCTGGTGTGCTATGAGGATCTGGGGGCCGAGGCCGTCCGCCGGCTGGAGGTGGAGGATATGCCCCTGACGGTGGTCATCGACAGTCAAGGAAACAACCTCTACGAGACGGGCCGGGCGGACTATCTGGCCTCGCTGAAAGGTATAGAGTGATGCAGAAGCGGATAATTGAAGACTCCATAGGGCGTATCGTCTACTGGAGATCGGATGTTTTTGATCTATCCAGGGACACGCTGTTTTTTCTCCATGGGCTGACTGGGGACCACACTATGTTTGAACAGCAGGTTTCGGCCTTTGCGGAAAGCCACAATATCATTGTGTGGGACGCTCCCGCTCACGGGGAATCGAGGCCATACCCGGAGTTTACCTATGAAAACGCGGCCAATGGGATGAAGAAGATCCTTGATGAGTGCGGAGTTACCGCGGTCATACTGATCGGGCAGTCCATGGGCGGATTTATTTCACAGGCCTTTATTTGCAGGTATCCAGAAATGGTGAAAGGCTTTGTGGCCATCGACTCAACGCCGTATGGAGATTATTATTCAAAGTCCGATCTGTGGTGGCTCAGGCAAATCGAGTGGATGGCAAAGCTGTTTCCGCTAAAACTGCTGAAATCAGCGGTGGCAGCGCAAAACGCGGCCACGGAAACCGGCCGGGCAAATATGGCGGCCATGATCGACGGGTACGGGAAAGCGGAGCTGTGTCATCTTATGGGGGTCGGGTATGCCGGCTTTCTGAATGATAACAGGGCATGTGAAATTCCCTGCCCCGTTCTTCTGCTCGTCGGAGAAAAAGACCATACGGGGAAAGTCAAAGCCTACAACAGGGAGTGGGCAAAACGGACCGGTTATCCGTTGATATGGATCCCTGGCGCCGCTCATAATTCCAATGTTGATAACCCGGTATTGGTAAACAAAAGAATCATGTGTTTTGTTCAGAATTTGAAGTAAGGCAAACTCCATATCGTCGAATGCGCCTCTGTCCAACCTGACAGAGGCGCTTTTCCGCTGCCCTGGGACACCCTTTCGGCCGCTTTCGCATAGGAATGACCGGGGGCAAATCCGGGGACGGGAGGAGAGAGCCAATGGAGAGGCTTAAATGTCTGCTGACCGACAGCGACTGCTACAAAACCGGACGGACCATCGCGCCAAAAGGGGTGATGGTCCACTCCACCGGGGCGAACAACCCCACGCTCCGGCGGTACGTCCAGCCGGCGGAGGACGACCCGAACCGTGAAGCTCTGCTGAAAGCGCTGGGGATCAACCAAAACGGCAACGACTGGAACCGGCCCGGTCTGGACGTGGGGGTCCACGCCTTCATCGGGAAGCTGGACGACGGCACCGTAGCCGCCGTCCAGACCCTGCCCTGGGATCACCGGGGCTGGCACGCCGGCACCGGCACCTCCGGCAGGAGCGCCAACGACACCCACATCAGCTTCGAGATCTGCGAGGACGATTTGACGGACGGGGGCTACTTCGCCCAGATCTATCGGGAGGCGGTGGAGCTGACCGCGATGTTATGTAAACTGTATGAGCTCGACCCGCTGGCGGACAGCGTGGTCATCTGCCACAGCGAGGGATACCGGCGGGGGATCGCCTCCGGCCACGCCGACGTGGAGCACTGGTTTCCCAGGTTCGGCAAGTCCATGGATGAGTTCCGGGCCGATGTGGCTAAAGCGATAGCGGGAGAGGAGGACGACGACGTGACACAGGAGAAGTTCGACGCCATGCTGGACAACTGGCTGGGCCGCCAGGCGAAAAGGGAGCCCGCCGGCTGGTCGGCCGAGGGACGGGCCTGGGCGGAGGGAAACGGCGTCATCCAGGGGGACGGCGACGCGCTGCGCTACGGGAGCTTCGCCACCCGGGAGGAAGTGGCCACCATGCTGTACCGGCTGAAGGAACTGGACGGATAGACGCGAAAAGGCCCCCGCTGTGAAAACAGCGGGGGCCGGTCTCTGCTCTGGCTGTTCCCGGCTCAATACCGCCGGATGACCGCCACCACTCTGCCCAGAATGGAGCAGCCCTCCCCGTCGATGGGCTGGTACGCAGGACTGGAGTTCTCCGGCATGAGCCAGACGTGGCCATCGATGCGGCGGAAGGTCTTGACGGTGGCCTCGTCCTCAAAGAGGGCCACTACGATGTCGCCGCTACGGACCTGTTGCTGCTGGTGGACCACCACCAGGTCGCCGGGCAGGATGCCCGCCTCGATCATGGACTCGCCCCGGACCTTCAGGGCGAAGTGCTCCCCGGTGAGGCCGCCTGTGTCGAAGGTGAGATAATCCTCGATGTTCTCCTGGGCCAGGATGGGGGAGCCGGCGGCCACATAGCCCACCAGGGGCACCTGGTCCCTCCGGTTGTGGGCCCCGTCGGTGATGGTGATGGCCCGTGTCTTGCCCTCCGCCTGGGAGATGAGCCCCGCCTCCCGGAGCCCCTTCAGATGGAAGTGAACGGTGGAGGGGGATTTCAGCTCCACCGCCTCGGCGATCTCCCGCACCGAGGGGGGGTAGCCGTGGGCGTCGGTGAATGCCAGGATATAGTCGTAGATCTGCTGCTGCTTGGGGGTCAGCTTACTCATAAATAACTCCTCCCTCGATGCAACGGTCCTGTCTATGGGGTAGTATACAACAAATCGTTTGCTTTGTCAAACACTTGTTCTAAATTTTTTGAAATTTTTCCATCCGGGCCCCTCCCGGCAAAAAAATGGAGGGCAAATCAAAAAAATACTTGCAATCTCCGGAAGAGTGTGGTACCATACATTTTACCTGTGCGGGCAAATCATGCCCATTTGAGACTGCAAACCGAAAGGAATCGATCCAATATGACTACCGTTCAGATCGTGCTGTCCATCTTCTACTTCATCCTGGCCCTGGTGCTCATCGCCATCGTGATGCTCCAGTCCGGCAAGAGCGCCGGCCTGTCCGGAGCCATTGCCGGCGGCGCCGACACCTTCCTGTCCAAGAACAAGGCCAAGACCGCCGACGCCAAGCTGGCCCGCATCACCAAGTGGGTGGCCATCGGCTTTATGGTGCTGACCCTGATCATCGGCATCGTGTTCGCCTGAGAACAGCGCAAAGGGAATCCCTCTCCGAAAAACGGAGAGGGATTTTTTCATACTCTCAGATGCTCGGGAGGGCGGTATTGCAACGCTTCCGCCAGGTGCTGCACTTCGATGCCCTCCGCCCCGTCCAGGTCGGCGATGGTCCGGGCCACCCGCAGGATGCGGTCATAGCTCCGGGCGGTGAGGCCCAGCCGGTCATAGGCCCCCCGGATGAGCTGCTGGCAGCCCTCGTCCAGGGCGCAGTACGACTTCAGCTCTTTGGGGCCCATCTGGGCGTTGCAGGCGGGGCCGTCGGGACCAAAGCGCTTTCGCTGGACGGCCCGGGCGGCGTTGACCCGGGCCCGGATGACGCTGGAGGGCTCCGCCGGGCCGGACTCGCCGGACAGCTCGTCGTACTCCAGAGAGGGCACGTCCACGCAGATATCGATGCGGTCCAGCATGGGGCCGGACAGCCTTGACAGATACCGGCGGATGGACTGCTCGGTACAGGTACACCGGCCGGAGGGGTGGCCGTACCAGCCGCACTTGCAGGGGTTCATGGCGCACACCAGCATGAACCGGCTGGGATAGGTCACCGAGCCGGTCACCCGGGTCAGGTTGGCCTGGCCGTCCTCCAGGGGCTGGCGGAGGACCTCCAGCACGTCGGCGTGGAACTCGGGCAGCTCGTCCAGAAAGAGGACGCCGTTGTGTGCCAATGAGATCTCACCGGGCCGCAGGGTGGCGCCGCCCCCTACCATGGCCACGGCGGAGATGGTGTGGTGGGGGGAGCGGAAGGGCCGCCGCAGCACCATGGGCTCCTCCCGGCTGGTCATGCCCATCACCGAGTAGATCTCCGTGCAGGCCAGGGCCTCCTCCCGGGTCATATCCGGCAGGATGGAGGGCAGGCGTTTGGCCATCATGGACTTGCCCGCGCCGGGGCTGCCAGTCATCAGCACATGGTGCCCGCCGGCGGCGGCCACCTCCAGGGCCCGCTTGGCCTGCTCCTGGCCCTTGACCTCGCTGAAATCCGGGCCGGTATAGGCGGCGTTCTCCGGCGTCCAGGGCGGGGCGGGGTCGATGGGCGCGTCACCCGACAGGTGGGCGGCCAGCTCCTCCACGGTGTTCACCGGGATGACCTCCAGCCCCTCTCCGGCCAGGGTGGCCTCAGGGGCGTTGTCGGCGGGGACATACAGCCGCTCCATCCCCGCCCGCAGAGCGGCCAGGGCCATGGGCAGCACCCCGGACACCGGCCGAAGCTTCCCATCCAGAGACAGCTCCCCCAAAAAGGCGGACTTCTGCTCCTTCCTGAGCGAGATCTGCCCGCCGGCGGCCAAAATGCCCACCAGGATAGGCAGATCGTACACGGTGCCCGCTTTCTTCCGGTCCGCCGGGGCCAGGTTCACGGTGATGCGGGACACGGGGAAGTCGAACCCGCTGCACTTGATGGCGGAGCGCACCCGCTCCCGGGCCTCCTTCACGGCGGCGTCGGGCAGGCCCACCACGTCGAAGGCGGGCAGGCCGCCGGACAGGGCGCATTCGGCGGTGACCGGATAGCCCGCCACCCCCTGCAGACCCAGGGACATCACGTTGCGCACCATGGGGACACCCTCCTCTCGTTTTTCTGACAGTTTAGCACACTTTTTCCCTTTCCGCAACCCGCTCAAAATTCTGCATCGTTTTGCCGAAAAAAACACAATCTGACGATTGCAAAACGGGACGGGGCGTGATATATTTAATGGCGTATGTGAGACAAATCCGCCGGAGAGATCCGGCGAATAAAGGAGGAAGCTACACCTATGGCACGCAAATTCAAGTCCATGGACGGCAACACCGCGGCCGCCCACGTCTCCTACGCGTTTACCGAAGTGGCCGGCATCTATCCCATCACCCCGTCCAGCCCCATGGCGGACAATGTGGACCAGTGGGCCGCCCAAGGCCGGAAGAACATCTTCGGCCAGACGGTTAAGGTCATTGAGATGGAGTCCGAGGCCGGCGCCGCCGGCACCGTCCACGGCTCTCTGGCCGCCGGCGCCCTGACCACCACCTACACCGCCTCTCAGGGCCTGCTGCTGATGATCCCCAACATGTACAAGATCGCCGGCGAGCTGCTGCCCGGCGTGTTCCACGTGTCCGCCCGCACCGTGGCGTCCCACGCGCTGAACATCTTCGGCGATCACTCCGACGTGATGGCCTGCCGGCAGACCGGCTTCGCCATGCTGGCGGAGGGCAATGTGCAGGAGGTCATGGACCTGGGCGCGGTGGCCCATCTGGCCGCCATCAAGGGCCGTGTCCCCTTCCTGAACTTCTTCGACGGGTTCCGTACCTCCCACGAGATCCAGAAGGTGGCCGTCTGGGACTATGACGACCTGGCCGATATGGTGGACTGGGACGCCGTCAGCGCCTTCCGCGCCCGCGCCCTGAACCCCAATACCCCTGTCATGCGGGGCTCCCACGAGAACGGCGATATCTTCTTCCAGCACCGCGAGGCCTGCAACAAGTACTACGACGCGGTCCCCGAGATCGTGGAGGAGTACATGGCCAAGGTCAACGCCAAGCTGGGCACGAACTATCAGCTGTTCAACTACTACGGCGCCGAGGACGCCGACCGGGTCATCATCGCTATGGGCTCCATCTGCGACGTGGCCGAGGAGGTCATCGACTACCTGAACGCCCACGGCGAGAAGGTGGGTCTCGTCAAGGTGCGGCTGTACCGCCCCTTCCGGGCCGACAAGCTGCTCTCCGCCATCCCCGCCACGGCCAAGAAGATTGCCGTGCTGGACCGGACCAAGGAGCCCGGCGCCCAGGGCGAGCCCCTGTATCTGGACGTGGTCACCGCCCTGGCCAACGCCGGGAAGACCGACGTCTCCGTCATCGGCGGCCGCTACGGCCTGGGCTCCAAGGACACCCCGCCCGCAAGCGTGTTCGCGGTCTATGAGGAGCTGACCAAGGCCGAGCCCAAGCGCCAGTTCACCATCGGCATCGTGGACGACGTGACCGGCCTCTCCCTGGAAGAGAAGCCCTCCCCCAACACCGCTGCCGAGGGGACCATCGAGTGCAAGTTCTGGGGTCTCGGCGGCGACGGCACCGTGGGCGCCAACAAGAACTCCATCAAGATCATCGGCGACCACACGGACAAGTACGTCCAGGCATACTTCCAGTACGACTCCAAGAAGACCGGCGGCGTGACTATCAGCCACCTGCGCTTCGGCGACAAGCCCATCAAGAGCCCCTACTACATCAACAAGGCCGACTTTGTGGCCTGCCACGTCCCCGCCTACATCGTCAAGGGCTTCCCCATGGTGCGCGACGTAAAGGACGGCGGCATCTTCCTCATCAACTGCCAGTGGTCTGACGAGGAGCTGGATAAGCACATGCCCGCCGTGGCCAAGCGCTACATCGCGGAGCACAACATCCAGGTCTACACCATCAACGCCATCGACCTGGCCATCCAGATCGGCATGGGCAAGCGCACCAACACCATCCTCCAGTCCGCGTTCTTCTCTCTGGCCAAGGTGCTCCCCGCCGAGGAGGCCATCAAGTACATGAAGGACGCCGCCACCCACTCCTACCTGAAGAAGGGCCAGGACGTGGTGGACATGAACCACAAGGCCATCGACCTGGGCGCCACCGCCTACCGGAAGTTCGAGGTGCCCGCTGACTGGGCCGGCGCCGAGGACGCCCCCAAGGCCAGCACGCTGGAGGGCAGCGCCGCCACCGTGAAGCAGGTGGAGGCCATCATGCAGCCCGTGGGCCGCATGGACGGCGACTCCCTCCCCGTGTCCGCCTTCGAGGATCACGTGGACGGCACCTTCTGCCAGGGCGCCGCCGCCTATGAGAAGCGCGGCGTGGCCGTGTCCGTCCCCTCCTGGAACGAGCAGACCTGTATCCAGTGCAACCAGTGCGCTTACGTCTGCCCCCACGCCACCATCCGTCCCTTCGCCCTCTCCGCCGAGGAGGCCGCCGCCGCCCCCGCCAACGCTCAGCTCGTTGACTTCAAGGCCGGCAAGGGCAAGGGCCTGTACAAGTACACCATGGCCGTCTCCCCCATGGACTGCATGGGCTGCACCGTGTGCGTGGGCGTCTGCCCCACCAAGAGCCTGACCATGGCGCCTCTGGAGCAGGAGGCCGCCAAGCAGCCCGTGTTCGACTACATGGTCGCCAAGGTCACCGAGAAGCCCGAGGTGGCCACCACCGCCACCGTGCCCGGCAGCCAGTTCAAGCAGCCCCTGCTTGAGTTCTCCGGCTCCTGCGCCGGCTGCGCCGAGACCGCTTACGCCCGCCTGGTCACCCAGGTCTGCGGCGACCGTATGTACATCTCCAACGCCACCGGCTGCTCCTCCATCTGGGGCGGCCCCGCGGCCACCTCTCCCTACACCGTCAACAAGGACGGCAAGGGCCCCGCTTGGGCCAACTCCCTGTTCGAGGACAACGCCGAGCACGGCCTGGGCATGCTGCTGGGCCAGAAGGCCATCCGCAACGCTCTGAAGGCCAAGGTAGAGGAGCTGTTGACCGTCAACGCCTGCTCCGCCGTCAAGGAGGCTGCTCAGGCGTGGCTGGATACCTATGATGACGGCGACGCCAACCAGGAGCCCGCCCAGGCCCTCATTAAGGCGCTGGAGGAGAACGTCAACTCCATTGACGACACCATCGCGTTCTTTGCCTCCGACAAGGCCAAGGAGCTCTTCGGCGACGAGCAGCCGGAGCGTCTGGCGGGCGTTAAGGCCGCCAAGGAAGCCGGCCAGACCGTGTGCCCGTGCCCCGCCTGCACTCTGGCGACCCAGATCCTGGCCCAGAAGGAGTACCTGAACAAGAAGGCCGTGTGGATCTTCGGCGGCGACGGCTGGGCCTACGACATCGGCTACGGCGGACTGGACCA
>CANRFT010000024.1 GCA_947629955.1 uncultured Oscillospiraceae bacterium | reverse complement strand
TTCTTCAGGCCGATGACGGCGGCGATGTCGCCGGAGTAGACGGTCTCGATGTCCTCCCGGTGGTTGGCGTGCATCTGCAAAATGCGGCCGATGCGCTCCTTCTGCTTCTTGGTGGAGTTGAGCACGGTGGAGCCGGTGTTCAGCGTGCCGGAGTAGACCCGGACGTAGGACAGACGGCCCACGAAGGGGTCGGTGGCGATCTTGAAGGCCAGGGCGGAGAAGGGGGCCTCGTCAGAGGCGGGGCGCTCGTCCTCCTCGTCGGTGTCGGGGTTGACACCCTGGATGGCGGGGATGTCCACGGGAGAGGGCATATAGTCCACGATGGCGTCCAGCAGCTTCTGGACTCCCTTGTTGCGGTATGAAGTGCCGCAGGTCACGGGGACCAGCAGGTTCTCAATGGTGCCCTTCCGCAGGGCCTTGCGGATCATGGCCGTGGGGATGGGCTTCTCCTCCAGGGCCAGCTCCATGATCTCGTCGTCGATGTCGGCGCAGGCGTCGATGAGCTTGGTCCGGTACTCCTGGGCCAGCTCCAGCATATCCTCGGGGATGGGCTCGACACGCATGTCCTTGCCCATCTCGTCGTAATAGATGTCGGCGTCCATCTCCACCAGGTCGATGATGCCCTTGAACTCGGACTCCTTGCCGATGGGCAGCTGGACGGGCACCGCGTTGGCCTTGAGCCGGTCGTGGATCATATCCAGCACGTGGTAGAAGTCCGCGCCCATGATGTCCATCTTGTTGACGTAGATCATGCGGGGGACCTTGTAGTGGTCCGCCTGACGCCACACCGTCTCCGACTGGGGCTCCACGCCGCCCTTGGCGCACATGACGGTCACAGAGCCGTCCAGCACGCGCAGGGAGCGCTCCACCTCCACGGTGAAGTCCACGTGGCCCGGGGTGTCGATGATGTTGATGCGGGTCTGGGGGAACTGGTTGGCGGTCCCCTTCCAGTAGCAGGTGGTGGCGGCGGACGTGATGGTGATGCCGCGCTCCTGCTCCTGAGCCATCCAGTCCATGGTGGCGGTGCCGTCGTGAGTTTCGCCGATCTTGTAATTCACGCCGGTATAGTAGAGGATACGCTCGGTGGTGGTGGTCTTACCGGCGTCGATGTGGGCCATGATGCCGATATTGCGCGTATTCTCCAGAGAAACTTTTCTTGCCATAGGGTCTTCTCCTGTTTCGCAGGATCACCAGCGGTAATGGGCGAACGCCTTGTTGGCCTCGGCCATCTTGTGGACGTCCTCGCGCTTTTTCACGGCGGAGCCGGTGTTGTTGGCGGCGTCCATGACCTCGCCGGCCAGACGCTCCTTCATGGTCTTCTCGCCGCGGTTGCGGGCATAGCTGGTGAGCCAGCGCAGACCGAGGGTCTGCCGGCGCTCGGGACGGACCTCCATGGGCACCTGATAGGTGGAGCCGCCCACACGGCGGGACTTGGTCTCCAGGGACGGCATGATGTTCTCCATGGCGGCGGTAAAGACCTCAAGGGGCTCCTTGCCGGTCTTATCCTTGATGATGTCAAAGGCACCGTAGACGACCTTCTGGGCAACGCCCTTCTTGCCGTCCAGCATGATGCTGTTGACGAGCTTAGTGACTAAGACGGAATTATACAGCGGGTCGGGCAAAACTTCCCGCTTGGGTACGTTTCCTCTTCTGGGCACTTCGCTTCCCTCCTTCATATAAAATGATGTTCATAGGTACTCGAAGCTGGCCGGTGTGACCGGCCGAGTCCGTGTAATGCCTGTCCGAGGTTCGCCCATATGATATAGGTAAACGCTCGGCAAGGCGGGGCGCCTTGCGCGTCAGCGCAAAACTTGCTTTGTGGTGTGCGAAGAATTACTTCTTCTTGCCGGCCTTGGGGCGCTTGGCGCCGTACTTGGAACGGGCCTGCATACGGCCGTTGACGCCCTGGGTATCCAGAGTGCCGCGGATGATGTGGTAACGCACGCCGGGCAGATCCCTGACACGGCCGCCGCGGATCATCACCACAGAGTGCTCCTGCAGGTTGTGGCCGACGCCGGGGATATAGGCGGTGACCTCGTAGCCGTTGGTCAGACGCACACGGGCGATCTTCCGCAGAGCGGAGTTGGGCTTCTTGGGGGTGGTGGTACGCACCGCCGTGCAGACGCCGCGCTTCTGGGGAGAGGGCAGGTCGGTCTCCTTGTTCCGCAGGGTGTTCAGGCCGTGCTGCATGGCGGGAGAGGTGGACTTGTAGGTCACCCGCTCGCGGCCCTTCCGCACCAGTTGGTTAAAAGTAGGCATGATTTTCCTCCTTTCCGTGAAATTATATTTTAACGATAATCCCGGGGATTATTCGCTAAAACCAAAGTTTTCCGCGCTTCTCATACGGTGGCGGCCACGGCGGCCCCCACGGCGATGCCGCAGGCCCGGCCCAGGGCCTTCATGCTCTCCGCCCGCTCCACGGGGACGCCGGCGGCTTTCGCCGCCTCCTCCAGGGGCGCGGTGAGGTGGGGATCGGCGTCCCCGGCCAGGAACAGCTTTTTGGCTCTTCCCTCGGTCAGCGCCCGGCGAACCTGCTTGACGCCCGCCACCCTGGCGGCGTGTTCCAGCTCGGTCAGCATCGGGGGCACCTCCTCAATTCGGGCAAATCGCGCACCAGCGCAAGTTAGGATTATAGCATAGCAAACCCCGCCAGTCAAGCATTTTTTGCCTGATTTGGCGGGGTTTTCGCACAAAATTATCAGATGTTTCCGGGCGTGGGATGGTCATTCGGCGTAATCTGCACAAAATCAGCGGAACGGCAAATTTTCTCTTGACGGGGACGCCGACTCATGTTATGATAAAGTGCTTTTTTGTGCAACAGAAAAGAGGGGCCTCCCCCTCCAATCTAAGCGCAGTATAACAGAAGCCGGAACAAAACGCAAGAGCGGGTTGCAACTAACTGACAACTGCGCCGGGCGTTTCACCCGGCCGAAATTTGACGACTGGAGCGTGATGAAATGGCGAGAGCGGTCAAGGACGTGTACTACGGCAAGACCCTGCGCAAGAGCTTCGCCAGGGGCGAGGACATTCTGGAGATGCCCTATCTGCTGGAGATCCAGAAGAAGTCCTACAACTGGTTTTTGGAGACGGGGCTGCAGGAGGTGTTCAACGACGTTGACGCCATCACCGACTATGCCAACAACCTGGAGCTGACCTTTATCAGCTTCTCCATGAACGATCCCCCCAAGTACACCATCGAGGAGTGCAAGGCCCAGGACATGACCTACGCCGCCCCCATGAAGGTGCAGGTGCGCCTGCGCAACAAGGAGACCGGCGAGATCAAGGAGCAGGAGATCTTCATGGGGGACTTCCCCATTATGACCCAGCAGGGCACCTTTGTGATCAACGGCGCGGAGCGGGTCATCGTGTCCCAGATCGTCCGCTCCCCCGGCGTGTACTTCGCCCGCAACGCCGACAAGCAGGACAACATCACCTACGCCTCCACCGTCATCCCCTACCGGGGCGCGTGGCTGGAGTATGAGACCGACCTGTCCGACGTGTTCTATGTCCGCATCGACAAGAACCGCAAGCTGCCCGTCACCTGCCTGATCCGCGCCGTGGGCCCCCGCACCGACGCCGAGATCATCGATATGTTCGGCGAGGATCCCCGCATCCTGGCCACCCTGGAGAAGGACGCCTGCAAGAGCTATGAGGACGCCATGCTGGAGATCTACCGCAAGCTGCGCCCCGGCGAGCCCCCCACGGTGGACTCCGCCGAGTCCCTGATGAACGCGCTGTTCTTCGATCCCCACCGGTACGACCTGTCCGGCGTGGGCCGCTATAAGTTCAACAAGAAGCTGGCCCTGTGGACGCGCCTGTCCGGCCAGAAGCTGGCCGCCCCCGTGGCCGACCCCGAGACCGGCGAGATCGTGGCCGAGGCGGGCGAGGTGCTCACCCGCGACCGCGCCCGTGCGCTGGAGGCCCTGGGCGTCAACGAGGCGGTCATCGAGGTGGAGGATCTCCACACCGGCGTCCACCTGGTGAAGGTGTTCTCCAACCACATGGTGGATATGAAGCACTATGTGGACTTCGACCCGGAGGAGGCCGGCGTCACCGAGAAGGTGCACGAGTCCGTGCTGAAGGATCTGCTGGCCAGGCGGGACGCGGAGCAGCTGTCCGAGGAGGACTTCAAAGAGCTGATCCAGGACAACCTGGACGCCCTGATCCCCAAGCACATCACCGTGGACGACATCATGGCGTCCATCAACTATCTGAACTGCCTGGCCTTCGGCGTGGGCAGCGCCGACGACATCGACCACCTGGGCAACCGCCGCCTGCGCTGCGTGGGCGAGCTGCTCCAGAACCAGTTCCGTATCGGCTTCACCCGCATGGAGCGGGTCATCCGGGAGCGGATGACCATCCAGGATCTGGATATCGTCACCCCCCAGAGCCTCATCAACATCCGGCCCGTGACGGCGGCCATCAAGGAGTTCTTCGGCTCCTCCCCCCTGTCCCAGTTCATGGATCAGACCAACCCCCTGGCCGAGCTGACCCACAAGCGCCGTCTGTCCGCCCTGGGCCCCGGCGGCCTGTCCCGCGACCGGGCCTCCTTCGACGTGCGGGACGTCCACTACTCCCACTACGGCCGCCTGTGCCCCATCGAAACCCCCGAAGGCCCCAACATCGGCCTGATCTCCTATCTGGCCTCCTACGCCCGGGTGAACCGGTACGGCTTCATCGAGGCCCCCTACCGCAAGATCGAGCACACCTATGACGAGAAGGGCAGGCCCGTCTCCGCCCGGGTCACCGACCAGGTGGAGTATATGACCGCCGACGTGGAGGACGAGTTCAACGTGGCCCAGGCCACCGAGCCGGTGGACGAGAACGGCTATCTGCTCAACGCCCGCGTGGCCTGCCGCCACCGCAACGAGATCATCGAGGTGGATCGGGACCGGGTGGACTACATGGACGTATCCCCCAGGATGATGGTGTCCGTGGCCACGGCCCAGATCCCCTTCCTCCAGAACGACGACGCCAACCGCGCCCTGATGGGCGCCAACATGCAGCGCCAGGCCGTGCCCCTGCTGACCACCGAGGCCCCCATCGTGGCCACCGGCCAGGAGTACAAGAACTGCCAGGACTCCGAGGTGGCAGTCCTGGCCGAGGGCCCCGGCACCGTCACCAAGGTGGACGCCACCGCCATCACCGTCAACTACGACGGCCAGGGCGAGAAGGAGTACAAGCTCACCAAGTTCCTCCGCTCCAACCACGGCACCTGCATCAACCAGCGGCCCATCGTGGCCGTGGGCGACCGGGTCCAGGCCCGGGACACCCTGGCCGACGGCCCCTCCACCAGCCAGGGCGAGATCGCCCTGGGCAAGAACATCCTCATGGGCTTCATGACCTGGGAGGGCTACAACTACGAGGACGCCATCCTGCTCAACGAGCGGATGGTGAAGGAGGACGTGTTCACCTCCATCCACATCGAGGAGTACGAGACCGAGGCCCGTGACACCAAGCTGGGCCCCGAGGAGATCACCCGGGACATCACCAACGTGGGCGAGGACGTGCTGAAAGACCTGGACGAGCGGGGCATCATCCGCGTGGGCGCCGAGGTCCGCGCCGGCGACTACCTGGTGGGCAAGGTCACCCCCAAGGGCGAGACCGAGATGACCGCCGAGGAGCGGCTGCTCCGCGCCATCTTCGGCGAGAAGGCCCACGAGACCCGCGACACCTCCCTGAAAGTGCCCCACGGCGAGTACGGCATCGTGGTGGACGTAAAGGTGTTCACCCGGGAGGAGGGGGCCGAGCTGTCCCCCGGCGTCAACCAGGTGGTCCGGGTCTACATCGCCCAGAAGCGCAAGATCAGCGTGGGCGACAAGATGGCCGGCCGCCACGGCAACAAGGGCGTGGTCTCCCGCATCCTGCCCCAGGAGGATATGCCCTTCCTGCCCGACGGCACGCCGCTGGACATCGTGCTGAACCCCCTGGGCGTGCCCTCCCGTATGAACATCGGCCAGGTGCTGGAGGTCCATCTGGGCTACGCCGCCAAGGCCCTGGGCTGGAAGGTGGCCACCCCCATCTTCAACGGCGCCGACGAGAAAGACATCGCCGACACCCTCAAGCTGGCCGGCCTCAACGAGGACGGCAAGAGCTGGCTGTACGACGGCCGCACCGGCGAGCGGTTCGACAACCCCGTCACCGTGGGCTACGTCTACTTCCTCAAGCTCCACCACCTGGTAGACGACAAGATCCACGCCCGCTCCACCGGCCCCTACTCCCTGGTCACCCAGCAGCCTCTGGGCGGCAAGGCCCAGTTCGGCGGCCAGCGCTTCGGCGAGATGGAGGTCTGGGCCCTGGAGGCCTATGGCGCCGCCTACACCCTCCAGGAGATCCTCACCGTCAAGTCCGACGACGTCACCGGCCGTGTCAAGACCTACGAGTCCATCGTCAAGGGCTACAACGTGCCCAAGCCCGGCGTGCCCGAGTCCTTCAAGGTGCTGGTCAAGGAGCTCCAGGCCCTGTGCCTGAACATCCAGGTGCTGGACGAGGACGGCAACCAGATCGAGCTGAAGGACGACGAGGACGACGTGGGCTACCAGCCCGGCCGCTTCCGCGACGACGACTTTGACCGCTATGAGGACATGGGCAGCGAGAGCGAATTTGCCGACGCGGGCTACACCCTGAAGGAGACCAGCGACGACGACGATCTCGCCGCCGCCGACACCGCCGCCGAAGACGATGACTATTTCGGCGGCGAGGACTGAGAAAGGGAGGACGAAACTATGAGCTACGCTGAATTTAACGCCATCCGCATCGGCATCGCCTCCCCCGAGCAAATCCGCGAGTGGTCCTACGGCGAGGTCAAAAAGCCGGAGACTATCAACTACCGCACCCTGAAGCCCGAGCGGGACGGCCTGTTCTGCGAGCGCATCTTTGGCCCCACCAAGGACTGGGAGTGCCACTGCGGCAAGTATAAGAAGATCCGCTTCAAGGGCAAGATCTGCGACCGCTGCGGCGTGGAGGTCACCCGGGCCAAAGTCCGCCGGGAGCGCATGGGCCACATCGAGCTGGCCGCCCCCGTGTCCCACATCTGGTACTTCAAGGGCATCCCCTCCCGGATGGGCCTGCTGCTGGACATCAGCCCCCGCATCCTGGAGCAGGTGCTGTATTTCGCCGCCTATATCGTCACCGACCCCGGCCCCGAGTACACCCATCTGACCAAGAACCAGATCCTCACCGACGCGGAGTACAAGAAGCTGCGCGAGTATTACGAGGACGACTTCGACGCCGGCATGGGCGCTGAGGCCGTGAAGAAGCTGCTGGCCGACCTGGATCTGGATGAGCTGTCCGCCTCCCTGCACGCCCAGATGAAGGACGCCAACGGCCAGAAGAAGGCCAAGCTGGTCAAGCGCCTGGAGGTGGTGGACGCCTTCCGGCAGTCCGGCAACAAGCCCGAGTGGATGATCATCGACGTGCTGCCCGTCATCCCCCCGGAGCTGCGCCCCATGGTCCAGCTGGACGGCGGCCGGTTCGCCACCTCCGATCTGAACGACCTGTACCGCCGGGTCATCAACCGCAACAACCGCCTGAAGCGGCTCATCCAGCTCAACGCCCCCGACATCATCGTCCGCAACGAGAAGCGGATGCTCCAGGAGGCGGTGGACGCCCTCATCGACAACGGCCGCCGGGGTCGGGCCGTCACCGGCGCCAACAACCGGGCCCTCAAGTCCCTGTCCGACCTGCTCAAGGGCAAGCAGGGCCGCTTCCGCCAGAACCTGCTGGGCAAGCGGGTGGACTACTCCGGCCGGTCCGTCATCGTGGTGGGCCCCGAGCTGAAGATCTACCAGTGCGGCGTGCCCAAGGAGATGGCCATCGAGCTGTTCCGCCCCTTTGTCATGAAGAAGCTGGTGGAGAACGGCGTCAGCAACATCAAGGCCGCCAAGAAGGAAGTGGACAAGGGCACCCCCGCCGTGTGGGACGCCCTGGAGGCCGTCATCAAGGAGCACCCGGTGATGCTCAACCGCGCGCCCACCCTGCACCGCCTGGGCATCCAGGCCTTTGAGCCGGTGCTGGTGGAGGGCCGGGCCATGAAGCTGCACCCCCTGGTGTGCACCGCCTTCAACGCCGACTTTGACGGCGACCAGATGGCCATCCATGTCCCTCTGTCCGCCGAGGCCCAGGCCGAGGCCCGCATCCTCATGCTGGCCGCCAACAACCTGCTGCGGCCCTCCGACGGCGGCCCCGTCACCGTCCCCACTCAGGACATGGTGCTGGGCTCCTACTACCTGACCTATGAGCGGGATCCCGCCTACGACCCCGCCTGCGCCTACCAGACCCCGGAGGACGCCGCCAAGGCCCTCTCCGACGAGGCCGTCCAGCCCAACGACCGGATCTGGGTCCGGGACGAGGACAACGACCGCTGGTACCGCACCACCCCCGCCCTCTGCGCCGAGGCCGAGGCCGGCGAGCCCGCCCGGGAGATCTACAACGTGTTCGCCGGGGACGACGAGGCCCAGCTGGCCTACGCTGAGGGGGTTCTGGACCTCCACGAGCCCATCCTGGTCCGCCGCTCCGCTGAGATCGGCGGCGAGACCCGCTATAAGCTGGTCCGCACCACCGTGGGCCGCCTGATCTTCAACGACGGCATCCCCCAGGACCTGGGCTTCGTGGACCGCACCGACCCCGACCAGGTCTTCGAGCCGGAGATCAACTTCATCTGCGGCAAGAAGCAGCTGGGCCAGATCATCGACCGCTGCATCAACAAGCACGGCTTCACCACCTCCGCCGCCGTGCTGGACACCATCAAGGCCAGAGGCTACAAGTTCTCCACCAAGGGTGCCCTCACCGTGGCCATCGCCGACATGACGGTGCCCCCCCAGAAGAAGGAGCTCATCGCCGCCACCGAGAAGGACGTCGTCAAGATCGAGAACCAGTTCAAGCGGGGCTTCCTTACCAACGACGAGCGCTACCGTCTGGTAGTGGAGGCCTGGGAGAAGACCACAAACGACGTGTCCGACGCCCTGCAGAAGTCCATGGGCCGCTACAACCCCATCTTCATGATGGCCGACTCCGGCGCCCGCGGCTCTGCCGCCCAGATCCGTCAGCTGGCCGGTATGCGCGGCCTGATGGCCGACACCTCCGGCCGCACCATCGAGATCCCCATCAAGGCCAACTTCCGTGAGGGCCTTACCGTGCTGGAGTACTTCATCTCCTCCAGAGGCGCCCGGAAGGGCATGGCCGACACCGCCCTGCGTACCGCCGACTCCGGTTACCTGACCCGCCGCCTGGTGGACGTATCCCAGGAGGTCATCATCCGGGAGGACGACTGCGGCACCACCGACGGCATCACCGTGTCCGAGATCAGCGACAACGGCAAGGTCATCGAGCCCATGGTGGAGCGTCTCCGGGGCCGCTATCTCACCGGGGACTTCACCGACCCCGCCACCGGCGAGGTGCTGGTGAGCAAGGACACCCTGATCACCGGCGATCTGGCCAAGTTTATCGAGAAAAAACTCACCGAGCAGGCCATCGCCGCCGGCGAGACCGATCCCAAGCCCTCTATCCGGGTGCGCTCCGTGCTCACCTGTGAGTCCCGCACCGGCGTGTGCGCCAAGTGCTATGGCATGAACCTGGCCTTCGGCGAGCCCGTGGGCCAGGGCGAGGCGGTGGGCATCATCGCCGCCCAGTCCATCGGCGAGCCGGGCACCCAGCTGACCATGCGTACCTTCCACACCGGCGGCGTGGCCGGCGGCGATATCACCCAGGGTCTTCCCCGTGTCGAGGAGTTGTTCGAGGCCCGCAAGCCCAAGAAGATGGCCCAGCTGGCTGAGATCAGCGGCACCGTCACCGTGGAGGAGACCAAGCGGGCTACCCTGTGCAACGTCACCATCACCGCCGACGACGGCGAGGTGGTCACCTACGCCCTGCCCTACTCCGCCAACATCAAGGTCAAGACCGGCGACACCGTCACCCGCGGCCAGCGCCTCACCGAGGGCGCCCTGTCCCCCCATGAGGTGCTGCGCATCCGGGGCGTGGACGCGGTCCACAACTACCTGATCCAGGAGGTCCAGAAGCCCTACCGTCAGCAGGGCGTGGACATCAACGACAAGCACATCGAGGTCATCGTGCGCCAGATGATGCGCAAGGTCCGGGTGGAGGACCCCGGCGACTCCACCCTGCTGTCCGGCTCCACCATCGACATCAGCGAGTTCCGGGACGCCTGCGACGCCGTGAAGGCCCGCATTGCCGCCGGCGAGACCCGGGAGGACGGCGAGCCCCTGGCCCTGCCCGCCTGCACCCGCATCCTGCTTGGCATCACCAAGGCCTCCCTGGCCACCGAGTCCTTCCTGTCCGCCGCCTCCTTCCAGGAGACCACCAAGGTGCTCACCGAGGCCGCCATCAAGGGCAAGGTGGACCACCTGCTGGGCCTGAAGGAGAACGTGATCATCGGCAAGCTGATCCCCGCGGGCTCCGGCCTTGCCGCCTACCGCAAGTTCGACCAGATCGAGGACGAGGTCCACGAGGAGAGCCGCTACCGCAACGTGGCCAACGTCTCCCTGGCCGATGACGAGGACGACGCCCCCCTCCCCCCTGACGAGGGTGAGGCCGCGGACGCCGCCGCTCCTGAGGAGGACGAGGTCCTGTCCGTCTCCCTCGAGGGCGGCGAGGAGTGATCCCATCTAAATACGCAGAGAGGGTCCCCACCGCGTACACGGTGGGGACCCTCTTTCGTTGTCCCGTCACAGCCAGGGCGCCAGCCCCAGGTGCTCCAGCAGTATTTTCAGCCCGATCAAAATCAGCACCACGCCACCGGCCAGCTCCGCTCTGGCGCGGTAGCGCATCCCGAACACGCTGCCGATCTTCACCCCCGCGGCGGAGATGACGAAGGTACACACCCCGATGAACGCCACCGCCGGGACGATATCCACCCGGAGGAAGGCGAAGGTGACCCCCACCGCCAGCGCGTCGATGGAGGTGGCCACCGCCAGCAGCAGCATCCCCAGGGGGGCCAGAGAGGGATCGCAGTCTTCGTCCTCCTGGCCGAAGGACTCCCGGATCATGTTGCCGCCGATGATGAGCAGCAGCACGAAGGCGATCCAGTGGTCGATGGAGGTGATCATATCGGCGAAGGCGGAGCCCAGCAGCCAGCCGATCAGCGGCATCAGCGCCTGGAAGGCCCCGAACCAGGCCCCCACGATGAGGCAGTGGCGCAGCTCCAGCTTCGGCTGAGACAGCCCCTTGCAGATGGCCACCGCCAGCGCGTCCATGGACAGGCCCACGGCCAGGATAAACAGATCCAGCAGTCCCATGGCGGCGTTCCTCCTCTCCCGTGCAGGTCCGTTTTTCAACCTATGCGGATCAAAGACTATATTATGACTTCTCCGCCGGTTAGTCAACGGTAAAGCCTTTGGTAAACAATCTTTGAATTATGGCCCGAACCACTTGCGCGGGACCGACTGCACGGTGTAAGATATAAAATACATATTTTTTGAGACGGTGATCTGTATGAGCTACATCTCCTTCAAAGACGTGAAAAAGATCTATCAGATGGGCGAGGTCACCATCAACGCCGTGGACGGGGTGGACTTCGACATCGAGAAGGGCGAGTTCGCCGTCATCGTGGGCCCCTCCGGCGCGGGCAAGACCACAGTGCTGAACATGCTGGGCGGCATGGACGCCTGCTCCGGCGGCACCATCACCGTGGACGGGGCCAGGGTGGACGGCTACAATTCCCGGCAGCTCACCACCTACCGGCGGCAGGACATCGGCTTCGTGTTCCAATTCTACAATCTGGTCCAGAACCTGACCGCCCTGGAGAACGTGGAGTTGGCCGCTCAGATCTGCGAGCATCCCCTGGACGCCAAAGAGGTCTTGGAGCACGTGGGGCTCGGGGACCGGCTGGGCAACTTCCCCGCCCAGCTCTCCGGCGGCGAGCAGCAGCGGGTGGCCATCGCAAGGGCTCTCGCCAAAAACCCCAAGCTGCTCCTGTGCGACGAGCCCACCGGCGCCCTGGACTACATCACCGGCAAGGCCATTCTGAAGCTGCTCCAGGACACCTGCCGCCAGCGCGGCATGACGGTGGTGGTCATCACCCACAACACCGCCATCACCCCCATGGCCGACCGGGTCATCCACATCAAGAACGGGAAAGTGGCCGCCACGGAGCTGAACGATCGGCCCACCCCGGTGGAGGAGATAGAATGGTAAGGCGGAAAAAGAACCGTTTGACCACCGACGCCCTCCGCGAGGTCAAAAACACCTTCAGCCGGTTTTTGTCCATCCTGGTGCTGTCCGGGCTGGCCGTGGCCTTTCTGGCCGGCCTGCGGGCCACGGCGCCCGACATGGAGTACACCGCCGACAACTATTTCGACGACTCCCACTTCATGGACGCCTATGTGCTGTCCACCCTGGGGCTCACTGACGAAGACCTGGAGGCCCTGTCCGGAACGGAGGGCGTGGCCGACGTGGAGGGAGTCTGGACTGTGGACGCCACCGCGGTGGACGCCATCGTCAACGTAGGCTCCCTGCCCCAAAAGCTGAACCTGCCCCGGGTCACCGAGGGCCGCCTGCCCGAAAAGGCGGACGAGTGCGTGGCCGAGTCCCTGCTGCTGACCGAACTGGGGCTGGAGGTGGGCGACACCATCCAGCTGACCATGGAGCCGGACAATGAGGACGACCTGGAGAACACCTCCTTCACCGTGGTGGGCGTGGTGACCAGCCCCCTGTACGTGGGCACCGACCGGGGCACCTCCTCTCTGGGGCGGGGCTCGGTGGACGGCTTTATGTACATCCCCGGCGAGAACTTCCACTACGATTACTACACCGCCGCCTACTTCACCCTGGACGGCTTTGCCGCCATGGACAGCTACTCGGACGAGTACGACGACCGGCTGGACGCCTTTCTGGACGGGCTGGAGGACTTCGCGGACGAACGGGCCGCCCTCCGCACCGACTCCGTCATTGGGGACGCACAGACTGAGATCGACGATGCCCAGGCGGAGCTGGATGACGCCAAGGCCGACGCGGACCAGGAGCTTTCCGACGCCAGGCAGGAGCTGGATGACGCCCGCAAAGAGCTGGACGACGGCTGGGTGGAGTACGAGGACGGCAAGGAGACCTATGACCGGGAGATCGCCGACGCCCAGAAGGAACTGGACGACGCCCGCCGGCAGCTGAGGGACGCCGAAAGGGCCCTGGCTGACGCCAGACAGCAGTACGCCTCCGGCGTGCGCGAGTATAACGACGGATTGACCCTCTATCAGGACAACCTGGCGGCATATCAGGACGGGCTGGCCCAGTACGAGGACGGGAAAGCCCTGTATGAGGACGGCCTGGCCCAGTACGAGGCGGGGCTCGCGGAATATGAGGCGGGGCTGGCTCAGTTCCAGCCCGGTTGGGATCAGTACCAGGCGGGGCTGGCCCAGTATAACGAGGCCTCCGCCCAGCTGGATGCCCAGCAGGCCCAGGTGGACGCGGGCTACGCCCAGTACTGGGCGGCGCTGGAGCCCTACGAGGGCACCCCCTACTACGATCAGGCCGTGGCCGCCGCCGCAGAGCAGAAAGCTCAGCTGGACGCCGCCCAGGCCCAGCTGGACGCCGCCCGGGAGCAGCTCGCCTCCACAAGGGAGCAGCTGGACGCCGCCTACGCCCAGCTCGCCCCGATGAAGGAGCAGCTGGATGCCGCCAAGGCCACGCTGGACGAGACGAAAGCGCAGTTAGACGAGGCCAAAGCCCAGCTGGACGCCACGCGGGCCACTTTGGACGAGGGCAAGGCCGAACTGGACGCCGCCAAGGCCCAGCTCAACGACGCCCTGGCCCAGCTCCAGAGCGCCCAGACGGAGATCGACGACGGGCAGAAGGAGATCGACGACGGCTGGGCGGACTATAACAGCGGCGTGGCCGAGCTGGACAAGGCCAGGGCCGACGGACAGAAGGAGCTGGACGACGCTCGGGCGGAGCTGGAGGACGGCGAGCGGGAGTACGCCGACGGCCTGAAGGAGTACGAGGACGGAAAGGCCGAGGCGGACGAGAAGATCGCCGACGCCCAGGAGAAGCTGGACGACGCCCGGGCCGAGCTGGCCGACGTGAAGGACTGCGAATGGTATGTGCTGGGCCGGAACACCAATATGGGCTTCGAGGGCTATGCCCAGGACGCGGAGCGGGTGGGCAATCTGGCCACCATCTTCCCCATCATCTTCTTTTTAGTGGCCGCCTTGGCCTGCCTGACCACCATGACACGCATGGTGGAGGAGCAGCGCACCCAGATCGGCGCGCTGAAGGCCATGGGCTTCTCCCGGCTGGCCATCTCCAAAAAATACATCGGCTACGCCTTCGCCGCCAGCCTCATCGGCGGGCTGCTGGGCCTGGCCATCGGCGCCACCCTGTTCCCCTGGGTCATCGCCAACGCCTTCAACATCATGTACAACATCCCGCCCCTCCAGTTCAAGAACCAGGCGGGGATGTACGCCCTGGCCGTGCTGGCCGCGGTGCTGTGTACCACCGGCGCGGCCCTGTGGGCCTGCCTCTCCACCCTGGTGGACACCCCCGCCAACCTCATGCGGCCCAAGGCCCCCAAGGCGGGCAAGCGGGTGTTCCTGGAGTACGTCAAGCCCATCTGGAGCCGGCTGTCCTTCACCTGGAAGGTGACTATGCGGAACCTGTTCCGCTATCAGCGGCGGTTCTGGATGACGGTCATCGGCATCGGCGGGTGCACCGCCCTCATCGTCACCGGCTTCGGCCTCCACGAGTCCATCTTCTCCATTCTGAACAAGCAGTTCGACGAGATCTCCCTGTACGACGCCACCGTGGGCCTGGATCCCGACGCCCCGCCGGAGGATCTGGCGGCGGTGGAGCGGTATCTGGACGGGGCCCCCGACGTGGAGGACTACGAGGTCACCAGCCAGACCACGGTGGAGGCCTCCTCCGGCGGGCCCGCCTACTCCGCCTCCCTGTCCGCCGTGGGGGATGGGGAGCGGTTCGCCCGGTTCGTCACCCTCCGCCACCGGCTGGACGGCCAGGCCGTCTCCGTGCCGGAGCGGGGCGTGCTCATCTCGGAAAAGCTGTCCGAGCTGCTGGACGTGTCGGTGGGAGACACCGTCACCCTGGAAAAGGGCGACGAGCGGGTGACGGCGGAGGTGGTGGACATCGTGGAGCAGTACGTCCGCCACAGCCTCTACCTGTCCGACGGGTTCTACGAGGAGCTGTTCGGCGAGGCCCCGGAGGAGAACTCCCTGTTCCTGCGGTATGTGGACTCCGCCGGGTCGGAGCAGTCCGACGCGGTGTCCGCCGCCCTCATGGCCATGGACGCGGTGGAGTCCTACTCCTACATCGCCACCCTGCGGGACACCTTCACCAACAGCATGGAGGCCATCGACTACGCGGTGGTCATCATCATCCTGTCGGCGGCGGCCCTGGCCTTCGTGGTGCTCTACAACCTGACCAACATCAACATCACCGAGCGCACCCGGGAGCTGGCCACCCTGAAAGTGCTGGGCTTCTACGACATGGAGACCACCGCCTACGTCTACCGGGAGAACATCTTCCTCACCCTGTTCGGCATCATCCTGGGGCTGGTGCTGGGCCGGTTCTTCCACGCCTGGATGGTCCGCACCGTGGAGGTGGAGATCGTCATGTTCGGCCGCACCGCGCCCCCCTATGCCTACATCCTGGCCGCCGCCCTCACGGTGGTGTTCTCGGTGATCGTGAACATCGCCGCCCACTTCAAGCTGAAGAAAGTGGACATGGTGGAGAGCCTGAAAACCGTGGAATAGACGCAACAGAGCCCGGCGCATCGAGCGCCGGGCTCTTTCTGCGATGGGAGCGGATCTGTTACCCGTTCGTGCTGCCCAGTGCGTCGGCCACGACGCCGTTCAGCACCAGCCGGATGTCCCTGATGGAGCGGGCCAGGGTGAAATAGTCCCTGTCCATGGCAATCAATTCCTCGAGTGTGGCGCCGGGGTATTCCTGCTGGAGAAATTTGATATCATTGGCATCGAACGACGGGTCGGCGTCAATGTTTTCCGGGTCAACGACATAGGGATTCTGTACGTCGCTGGGAAGGACCATCACATAGGTGCCGCCCTCGGTGTGTGCCAGCTCGTAAGAGCAGATGTCATGCCACCAGTTTTCGCCGTCGGCCGCCCAGGACACGGAGAACAGGCGGCCCATCCAGGGCCCGATTTCCTCGGTATAGTCCTCCCGGGCGATGCAGTACTCGTAAAGAGACGTCAAATAGACAGTATAGCCCCCGGTCCAGTCGTCGCGGACGACGGTGTATTTGTCCTTCCACTCGTCCGGCAGGATCAGGGAGATGCCGATGGCGTCCATGTCGATGGCCTCGGGCTCCACGGGGACCTCCACAGGGACCTCTTTCTCTACGATGCGTTCGGTGGAGAAGGCCAGGGCCCCCACGGTCATGCTGGCAAGGCACAGGGCCAGCGCCGCGGCCACAGCCGCCGCCCGCGTCAGGGTGAACACCCTTCGCTTCGCCGGTTTCTTCTGCGTCTTCCCGGCCTGGCTCCTGGCATCCAGCCGTGCCAGCACTTTTTCCCGCACCGCTTCCGGGTCCACACCGGCCTCTCCGGCGGGGGTAAATTCGTCATCGGTGTAGTGATCCATCAGTTTGGAAATCTTATTCTCCATAGAAGTATCCCTCCCTGGTCAGATAGTCCTTCAGGACCTCCCTGCCCCGCCGCAGCCAGGTCTTAGCGGTGGACAGGTTCAGGTCCATCTCCCCGGCGGCCTCCGCCACCGTCTGGCCGTAGTAGTAGTGCCGCACGAACAGCTCCCGGGGCCGCTCTCCCAGAGTGTCCAGAGCCCGGCGGAGCAGGTCCGCCAGCTCCCGCTCCTCCAGCGCCCGCTGGGGGCCGCCTTCGTCTAAAATCAGGATATCGTCCTCCAGTGGCAGCGCCGCCCGGTCCGCCCGCAGCAGGTTGAAGGCCCGGTTCCGGGCCGCCCGGCACAGCCAGCCCCGAATGTGCCCCGGCTCCAGCCGGTCCCGGTGGTCCCAGGCGGCCAGAAACACGTCGGCGGCCAGTTCCTCCCAGTCCTCCCGCCGCTGGGGCAGGACCCGGGCCAGCACTGCCGTGACGCAGGGGGTATAGCGCCCGATCAGCCCTCCAAAGCCGCCGTCTCCCCCCGGCGGAGGGCGGCGGCCAGCGCGGTCTCGTCCATGATGTCACCTCGCTCGCTCAGTCTGAAACGCGTTTCACTTTATATAACACCGAATGGGGCGAAATGGTTTCAAAAAGCGCAAAAATATCTCCCACCCCGACCGGGATGGGAGATATCCCACTTTCAGTTCATCCGCCGGCCAGCTTCCGCTCCGCCTCCTCGATGGCCCGGAACCGGGGCATGATGCCGATCTTGTCCGGGGTATGGACGGGCAGCTGGTAGATGTCATGGCCGGGGAACTGGTTGCCCTCCACGATGCAGGGACCGTCGGGGGTAAAGCACACGTCCCAGCCCACGTAGCCCAGCTCGGGCACCACCTGGGCGGCCTCCTCCACCAGCTTCCGGGCTTTCTCCCAGTCGGGGAACATGAAGCCCTTGATGGGGGTGCCGGTGGCAGGGTGATCGACGTACAGGTTCTTCTTCTTGTCCAGCGCCCGGTCGATGACGGTGCCCGTCTCCGGGTCCATAGGGGCCACCATGCCGCCGGAGTTGAAGTTGTCCACGAACTTGCCGTTGCCGATGCGGAACATGGCGGTGACCAGATAGACCTTCCCGCTCCTGCCCCGGATGGTCACCATCCGCACGGTGTTGATGGCGCCGGGATAGATGGCCGACACCGCGGGATGCTGGACGATGACCTGCTCCAGCTCCAGCAGCGGGGCCTTCTCCAGCAGGTGGGCGTAGAGGGCGTCCGTGCTCTCAAAATCGGAGACGTTCAGCTTCTCGATGCCCCAGCCGCAGCTGCCCTTGGCGGGCTTGGCCATAAAGGTGGGGTGCCGCTCCACAAAGGAGAGCACCTCCTCCCGGTTCTCCCCGGTGACGGGAAGCCACTCCCGGCGGAGGAAGGGGCCGAACTTGCTGTTGAACTTGATCTTGTCGCCGAAGTCATCCATGTGGGCGGGATCGTTATACTTTTTTACCAGCTCGTTGTTGCGGCCCCGGGTCAGATAGGTATCCCGCTGCTCCGGCGTGAGATCGTACATCTCGAACAGATCGTAGTCCATGTAGCCCGCGCCGTACTTCACCGCGCAGTCCTTCATGTCCCAGAAGATGGCCAGCCTCCCCTTCCCCGTCTTTTGGTGGATGGAGTTGATCTTATCCAGCATGGCCCTGTAATTCATATCCATCAGCCTCTGGACCAGGTATTTCAGCCTTCCCATAAACGTCACCTTTCCGCCCGGCAAGAAGTTCTCCGGACACTTTCGTACATTTTGGATATGATACCACATCCCGCGATAAAACGCAATGGTCAGGCCGCCGATTGACTTTTTGTCCCCCCCGGTTGTATACTAAGGCTGTCAAATCCATCCTGTCAGGAGGTTTCCCAAATGTCTACGTCTGAACAAACGAGAGGCCGTGTCTATCCCCTGGCGGCCTGCGCCGTGATGACGGCGCTCCTGTGCGTCCTGGCCCCCTTCGCCATCCCCGTGGGGCCGGTGCCGGTGACCCTGGCAACGCTGCTCATCTACCTGTCCGTGGAGCTGCTGGGCTGGAAGTGGGGCGCCGCCTCCGTTGCCGCCTACCTGCTGCTGGGATTGGCCGGTCTCCCGGTGTTTTCAGGGTATCAGGGTGGCGCAGGGCCCCTGTTCGGCCCCACCGGCGGCTACCTCGTGGGCTATCTCCCTATGGCCATCATCGCGGGATGGTGCGCCCTGGCCGCCCAGGGCCGCTCCCCGGTTGCATCCGCCGCCATCCGTCTGGGCGGGATGATCCTGGGCACCGCCGCCCTCTACTCCCTGGGGACCGCCTGGTTCTGCGCCCTCAGCGGTAATCCTTTGCACACCGCTTTGGCCGTCTGCGTCGCCCCGTTCGTGCCCTTTGACCTGGTCAAAATGGCCGCCGCCGTCTCCATCGGCGCGCCGGTGAGGCGAAGGCTCCGCCAGGCACATTTCATCCCATGACAACGCGTTTCCCCGGCGATCTCTCTACTTTTCATCATTTTTAGGAGGCGTTCTCTATGCTTATCGGACTGGCCTACGCCATGGAGGGCGAGATCGACAGCCTGCTCAAATCCTGCGGCGGCCGTATGCTGGACGACCGCTCCGGCATGCAAATCTATCAGATCGAGCCCGGCATCCTCGCCTACGCCGGCGGCGTCGGCAAGGTGAATGCCGCCATGAGCGCACAACGTTTCATCGACCTCTACCACCCAGACTGGATCGTCAACGCCGGCGTCGCCGGAAGCTTCCTCGATCTGCCCATCGGCACCGTCGTCGCGGTGGAGTCCTTCGTCCAACACGACGTGGATACCTCCCCTATGGGCGACCCCGTGGGGTTCGTCTCTACCGTCAACCAAATCCAGTTCAAAACCTCGGATTTCGAGAAGATCCAGAACATTTTGCGGAGTTTGGACGTCCCATTTATTACCGGGACCGTCGCCACGGGGGACGTCTTCATGACCCCCGGCAGCCGCGCAGACTGGATCAAATCCACCTTTGACCCCACGCTTTGCGAGATGGAGGGCGGCGCCGTCGCCCAGGTGTGCCTGCGCAGCAAAGTCAACTTTACCGCGCTGAAGACCGTCTCCGACCGGCTCACCAGCGAAAAAAACAGCGAGGAGTTCTTCAACTTCGCATCCGCCATGGAGGCCCTCAATCGGGTCGTTTTGGCCGCCGCGCGGGCCCTCCGAGGCAAAAAAGAGGAGTTGAATCTCCTCTCAAAAACCATAAAAAGTTTCGAAGTCGACCACACCACCCTCCTGCCCGGCCTGTACCTCTCCCGCCGAGATGGGGACGTTTCCACCTATGATTTGCGGTTCAAACGGCCAAATACCGGCGATTTGCTCACTAATTCCGAAATGCACTCCGTTGAGCATCTGCTGGCCACTATCTTGCGAAACGGCCCAAAAAGTGACGGGATCGTTTACTTCGGTCCAATGGGTTGTCAGACGGGTTTTTACCTCCTCTCAAATTCCAAAATCTTGAATGACGCCGATGTGGTACAACTTGTCAAAAACGCCTGCCGGGAGGCCCTGGACTACGACGGACCCATGCCGGGCAACAGTGCACGCGAGTGCGGTAATTACGCAAATTTGAGCCTTTTTGACGCAAAAAACGCGATTTTTTGTTATTTAAACGTCATTTCTGATTGGACCGAAAATCGCCTAAAATATTGAAATATCCCCCAATAACAGGAAGCTCTCCCGCCGTGGGAGGGCTTCCCTTTTTTGCTTTCTTCTCCCTGTTTTTGCTAATTTTTGTAAGCGATTTTCCTTGAGAGGATGGCTTATCCCATCCTTTACGGCGAAAAAGTTCGCAAAATCGGCAAATTTAATTTGAGGAGGAAAAAATCCTATGAGAAACTTGAAAAAGTTCCTCGCGCTGGTCCTGGCCCTGATGATGGTCGTCTCCGTGATGGTCACCGTCAACGCCGCGTACCCCGACCAGGCCGACATCAACTATGATGAGGCCGTGGCCGTGATGACCGCCGTGGGCGTCATCGAGGGCGATCAGAACGGCAACTTCAACCCCGCGGGCCCCCTGACCCGTGAGCAGGCTGCCAAGCTGGTCACCTACATCCTGCTGGGCAAGGACGCCGCCGACAAGCTGGCCACCCCCACCGACCCCTTCGAGGACGTGGCCGCTGACAGATGGTCCGCCGGCTCCATCGCCTACTGCGCCGCCAAGGACATCCTGCACGGCGACGGCGTCAACTTCTACCCCGAGCAGACGATCACCGGCCATCAGTTCGCCGCCCTGCTGCTGGGCGTGCTGGGCTATGACAGCACCATCGAGAAGTTCACCGGCTCCGGCTGGGAGATCAACGTGGCCGCTCTGGCGCTCAAGAAGGCCAACCTGACCGCCGACTCCGACATCGTGCTCAGCGGCAACCTGACCCGCGAGCAGGCCGCCCAGATGGCCTTCAACGCCATCAAGGCCAACACCGTCACCTACGAGGGCGGCACCAACGTCACCCTGTCCGACGGCACCACCATCGTGGTGAACGCGACAAGGAGCGACGAAGCTTCCTATCGCTCCATCAACTATCCCACTCTGAAGAACACCGCGCTGGACAAGACTTCCGGTGGCTCCGCACTCACCGCCGCCAAGGCCGCTGACGCGTTCGGCCGTCCCAACGCCAGCGAGTGGGCCCTCTCCAGCGACGACACCATCGAGGCCACCGAGGTCGTCTATGACGCGCCCAAGGGCCTGGTGCTGACCGTGAAGACCACTGACACCGACGCTGCCCTGACCGCTGCCGGCTATGCCCTCAAGAGCGACTTCACCACTAACGGCGCGTACTACGTGGACGGCTACAAGAATGACACCGCGCGCAGCAGCCTGGACGGCCTGGACGACATCGTGGCCCTGGCCAACAACTCCAACACCGTTGAGCTGTACGGCACCAAGGGCGCCATCGACACCGTCGTTGTGGTGAACACCTTTGCCAGTACGGTTGCCTCTGTGACCAAGGCCGCTGACGCCGCCGACGGCAAGGCCAAGACCACCCTGGCCGATACCACGGTCAACACCAAGGGCATTGAGACCGAGGCTTACGCCGTGGACGACGTGATCCTCTACACCAAGGCCGGGGACAGCTACGGCAACTCCACTTACACCGTGGTCACCCACAAACTGGCCACCAAGGTGAGCGGCGTTGTGAGCGGTATGACGTCCGCCGCCACTGGCGGCGCGCTGGTGTCCGCCACCGTGGGCGGAACGGTCTATCAGGTGGCCCCCGCCGCCAACTGCGTGGGCGGCGCTCAGCCCACCACCGCCATTTCGTCCACCTACATCACTAACAAGACGGACGTGACCGCGTATGTGAACGGCGACGTGATCGTGAAGGCCGACGCCACAGGTTCCGACACTCCCGCTCAGTTCGTCTATGTGATCCAGGCCAAGGCTGATCCCTCCGACGCGTTCGGCGGTACGTACCTGGCCCAGGTCCTGACCCTCGACGGCAAGACCGAGACCGTCAAGATCGACGGCACGGAC
This sequence comes from uncultured Oscillospiraceae bacterium, assembly GCA_947629955.1. Lineage (GTDB taxonomy): Bacteria > Bacillota > Clostridia > Oscillospirales > Oscillospiraceae > Enterenecus. The sequence goes on along the minus strand of CANRFT010000024.1, from coordinate 11,758 downwards.
GGGGGAGCATATGCAGCCGGCAACATGTTCGTCTCCTATGATATCGACGACGAGACCAGTGTGTGGGATCTGAACGCGCTCCCCAGCGGCTACGCTAACGCGGCGAGCGACGCCGATACCGTGGACATCAACAAGGGCTCGACCTCTATCGATGTGGGCGACACTGACCCCGCCACCCTGTACGCCAGCGCCAACACCGTGTTCCTGGTGAAGGACGCCACCGGCAACGTGACGCCCTATGTGGGCTATGCCAACGTTCCCTCCATCAGCGGCACCGCTGAGGCGAACGACGTGGTCGCGGTGTACGACAGCAGCACCAAGATCGCTGTGGCCGTGTTCGTACAGTTGAAGAGCTCTCATCTCGCGCTTGATACCGACTCCGGCACTCCCTCCGACGAGATGATGTTCATCGTCGCGAACAAGGACGCCGCGAAGACGGTTTCCGCCGACGGCGCTTACCGTGAGTTCGTGGCGGTCTCCAACGGCCAGATCGGCACCGTCAAGGTGGCCGAGGCTCTGCTCGACAACAGCACCGGCACGTTGAAGGACCTGGTGGACAACACCACTGCTAAGAACGCGATCCTCAAGGCCGTGACCGTGAAGAACGGCATCATCACCACCGCTACGATCGCCACGCCCAGCACCGATTACGTCTCTGCCACCGGCATCCAGGCCGTGAAGCAGGATCTGATCGGCTTCGGCGCCAGCGAGGCCGCCGCCACTTGGCTGCCTGTGGCCGAGGGCTGCCAGGTGTACACCGTCGCCAACGGCGCCGTGACCGCCGGCACCGTCGCGGGCGTCAAGGCTGACAATGCGGCCAACGTAATCTATCACAGCAACACCGATAAGCGGGTCGACCTCATCATCATCGGCGTGGGCGCCTCTCTGGCCACCGCTCCCGTGATTTGATGTTACGTATCTGAATCGGTAACCATGCGACGACAGGCCCCCGGGCATACGCCCGGGGGCCTGTTCTGTATCCGCTCAGCAGAACGCGATATAATAGTAACCGCGGTTGGACTCGTTGGTGCACTGCCAGGAGTTGCCCCCCTGGTACACCGTGAACCCATTCTCCTCGATGGTAGCGGGCGGTATGTCGGACCGCAGGACCGTGTCGCTGAACACGAGACCGCCGTAGATGCGGTTGGCATTGCCCATCGTACCCGTGTCGTCCACGATCATGAGGGCCTTGGGGGTGAAGCCCAGGTCGATCTTCTGGGTCCTCTCGCCGTCGCCCTTGTAGGTGCCGAACACCAGGCGGGAGCAGCCGTCCAGCTCGGTCTCGATCTTGTTCATGTTCTCGTTCAGCGGGTCCGGGCTGAGGTCGTCGGACGGGTCGATCAGGTTGAGCGCATATTTGGTTGTTTGGTGCATGTTTTTATCCCTCCCATGGGGAGGGATAAGGGGGGTGGGGTTGTATGGGTTTGTGCAAGGCGTAGGGCCCGTTTAGGCCCCTTCAGGTGCGCGTAGCGCGCCAGCTCCCCCGGAGGGGGAGCCTTTTGCCTTCCCCATTTATGGGGAAGGTGGCAGCCCGAAGGGCTGACGGATGAGGCCATGGGGTGGTAACCCTATGCGCCCCCTCATCCGCCCCCTTCGGGGGCACCTTCCCCCCTGCGGGTGGAAGGCTTAAGGGCGACGAAAACGAGGTTGACAAACGACCTCAACGGGGCTATAATGAGCATAGAGAGGGCCGCCGTGGAAACGCCCCAACAGCGGTTAGCTCTTTAAGGTCAAGTTTCTAAATGGGTCTTAGAAACCGTCACTTGCCAGAGTGGCGGTTTCTTTTTGGGGAAAACCCTCAGTCACCGCCTGGCGGCGGCGACAGCTCCCTTTGCGAAGGGAGCTTGGTACTCCTATTGCCACGTTGCGGTAGGAGTACCAGCCCCCTTTCGCAAAAGGGGGTGCCGAGCGCAGCGAGGCGGGGGATTTTCTCCGCCCTTAAAGCCCAAAAGTCAACGTTGCACGGCAAAGCCCCCCAATCCAACCATCATCCACTAAAAGCCCTCCCCCAGATCCAATCATCATCCTTGAAAAGCCTTCCCCATTTATGGGGAAGGTGGCCCGAAGGGCCGGATGAGGTTCTGGGGAGGGTGCCCCCGAAGGGGGCGGGTGAGGTTGAGTGGGGGGCTCCGTTTATTTCAGCTTGCTTCGCAGCAGCTCGTTGACGGTCCTGGGGTCGGCTTTGCCTTTCAGCTCCCGCATGACCTGGCCCACCAGGAAGCCGAAGGCCTTGTCCTTGCCGGAGCGGTAGTCCTCCACGGACTTGGGGTTGGCGGCGAGGACGCGGTCCACGACGTCCTCCACCAGGGCGTCGTCGTCGATCTGCTCCAGGCCGTGGGCTTTGACGTAGGCGTCCACGTCGCCGTCGGTGTCGAAGACGGCCTCGAACACCTTGACGGCGGTGTTGCGGTTAAGCTTGCCCTCGGCCACCAAAGCGATGAGGCGGGCCAGCGTGGGCGGGGTGAGGGGCATCTGCTTGGGCTCCATGGCCCGGGCGGAGAGGGCGGCGAGGACCTCGCCCATGATCCAGTTGGCGGCCTGCTTGGGAGGCGTCCCCAGGGCGACGGTGGCCTCGAAAAAGGCGGCCAGGGCGGGGTCGGAGGTGAGCATCTGGCAGTCGTACTCCGGGAGGGCGTAGTCGGCCTGATAGCGGGCGCGCTTGGCGGGGGCCAACTCGGGCTGGGCGGCCCGGAGGGCGTCCAGGTAGTCCTGGGACAGCTCCACGGGGGGGATGTCGGGCTCGGGGAAGTAGCGGTAGTCCTGGGCGTTCTCCTTGGAGCGCATGGCGTAGGTGGCGTCCTTGTTCTCATCCCAGCGGCGGGTCTCCTGGATCACCCGCTTTCCCTCGGTGATGAGCTCGATCTGGCGCTGGGCCTCGTAGTCGATGGCCCGGGCGATGGCCTTGAAGGAGCTGAGGTTTTTCATCTCGGTGCGGGTGCCCAGTTCCTCGGAGCCGGCGGGCCGGACGGACAGGTTCACGTCGCACCGGAGGGAGCCCTCCTGCATCTTGCAGTCGGACACGCCCAGGTAGGTGAGGGTCTCCTTCAGCTTTTCCAGGTAGGCGATGACCTGGTCGGCGGAGCGGAAGTCGGGCTCGGTGACGATCTCGATGAGGGGGACGCCGCAGCGGTTGTAGTCGGCGCGGGTCTGGTCGATCCAGGGGTCGTGGACCAGCTTGCCGGCGTCCTCCTCCATGTGCAGCTCGTGGATGCGGACGGTTTTGCCGCCGCCGACGTCCACACGTCCGTCCCGGCAGATGGGCAGGTAGAGCTGGCTGATTTGATAGGCCTTGGGCAGGTCGGGGTAGAAGTAGTTCTTCCGGTCGAACTTGGTGCGGCGGGTGATGGCGCAGTTCAGGGCCAGTCCGGCCTTGACGGCGAACTCCAGCACCTTTTTGTTCAGCACGGGGAGGGTCCCCGGCATACCGGTGCAGACGGGGCAGCAGTGGGTGTTGGGGTCGCCGCCGAAGGCGGTGGTGCAGGAGCAGAATATCTTGGTCCTGGTGGCCAGCTCCACATGGGTCTCCAGGCCGATGACGGTCTCCCAGGTCATGCGGTGATCCCTCCTTCCGCTTTGGCGCCCCCGCTGGGGGAGCTGTCAGCCGCAGGCTGACTGAGGGGGCCGCCCGGTCTCCGCCTGTGCCAGTCGGTATCCAGCTGAAATGCATGGGCGGCGTTCAGCAGCCTGCCCTCCCCGAAGTGGGGGCCGATGAGCTGGGCCCCGATGGGCAGGCCGTGGGAATCGAACCCGCAGGGCATGGACAGCCCCGGCAGTCCCGCCAGGTTCACCGACACGGTGTAGACGTCGGACAGGTACATCTGCAGCGGGTCGGAGAGGCTCTCCCCCAGCTTTGGCGCGGTGGTGGGGGCCACGGGGGGCAGCAGCAAATCGCAAGACTCAAAGGCGCGGTCGAACGCCTCCTTGATGACGGCTTTGACCTGCAACGCCTTGCGGTAGTAGGCGTCGTAGTACCCGGAGGACAGCACGAAGGTGCCCAGCAGGATGCGGCGCTTGACCTCCATGCCGAAGCCCTCGGTGCGAGTCTTGTTGTAGAGGTCGGTGAGGCCGTCGTACCCTTCGGCCCGCCAGCCGTACTTGACCCCGTCGAACCGGGAGAGGTTGGAGGACGCCTCGGCGGCGGCGATGATGTAGTAGGTGGGCACCACATACTCCATCACCGGGAAGGACAGCTCCACCACCTCCGTACCCCGGCTTTTCAGCACGTCGGCCACGGCCAGCACGGCGCGGCGAACTTCAGCATTCAGGCCGTCCCCAAAGCAGTCAGTGGGAATACCGATCTTCAAACCCCGCACGTCCCCGGTGAGACCCTCCAGCAGATGGCCGTACTGACCGTCCAGGGAGGTGCCGTCGCGGTGGTCCCTGCCCTGGAGGACGTCCAGAATGGCGGCGCAGTCAGCGGCGTCACGCGCCAGCGGGCCGATCTGATCCAGGGAGGAGGCGTAGGCGATGAGCCCGTACCGGGACACGGTACCGTAAGTGGGCTTCACCCCGGTGACGCCGCAGTAGGAGGCGGGCTGCCGGATGGAGCCGCCGGTGTCGGAGCCGATGGCGTACCAGCAGCACCGGGCGGCTACGGCGGCGGCGGAGCCCCCGGAGGACCCGCCGGGCACACGGGACAGGTCCCAGGGGTTCTTTACCGGGCCGTAGAAGGAGGTCTCGGTGGTGGAGCCCATGGCGAACTCGTCCATGTTGGTCTTGCCGATGGACACCGCCCCGGCCTCCGTCAGCCGGGCGGACGCGGTGGCCTCATAGGGGGGCTCGAAGTCCCCCAGTATCTTAGAGGCGCAGGAGGTCTTGATACCCCGAGTACAAATGTTATCCTTGATTCCCATGGGTACTCCGTAGAGGGGGGATCTGGCGTCCTTGAGGCCCTTTTGCAGCTCCTCCGCCCGCTTGATGGCCCCCTCGGCGGTGAAGGTGATAAAGGCGTTGTGAGGGGCGCACTGGGCGGCGTTCAGCGCCAGCACAGTCGCCTCGGGGATAGATACATCCCCCTTCTTGATGGCCGCCCCCAGCTCCAGGGCGGTGAGGTCCAGCAATTCATTCATGTCCGTCCCTCCTTATTCCACGGCCTTGGGGACCAGGAAGGCCTCAGGATCGGGGGCAGGGGCGCCCGCCAGCAGCTCCGTCCGGTCCTGGGAGGGGACCACCTCGTCCTCCCGCAACACATTTTTCAGGGGAAACACGTGGCTCATGGGCTCCACGCCGGCGGTGTCCAGCCGGTTCAGCACGTCCATGTAGCCCACGATCTGCTCCAACTGGGCGGTCATGGCCGCCTTCTCCTCCTCTGGCAGGGACAGCCGGGACAGTTCGGAGATATAGTCCACCAGTTCCGTTGTGATCTTCATGATTTGGGACTCCTTTCGTCGGGACAACTGTAGGGGCCGCCGCCTTCGGCGGCCCGCCGGATCGTTTTCGGTATGTTGACGGGCCGCCCAGGGGGGCGGCCCCTACGGTCAGGTCACGGCTCCAGCCGGCTCCGGTCCCGGGGGAACAGGCAGGCCTGCCGCACGTTTTCCAGGCCGCACAGCTTCATGGTCAGCCGCTCCAGGCCGATGCCCAGACCCCCGTGGGGCGGCATGCCGTGCTTGTGGATCATCAGATAGCTCTCGAACCCCGCCGGGTCCATGCCCCGGCTCTCCATCTTGGCCACCTGGGCCGCCCAGTCGTGGATGCGCTGGCCGCCGGTGGTAACCTCCATGCCCCGGAACAGCAGGTCGAAGGACAGGGTGTACTTCGGGTCCTCCGGGTCGTCCATGGCGTAGAAGGGCCGCTTTTTGGAGGGGTAGTGGGTGACGAACACGAAGTCGCTGCACAGCACCTCTTTGGCGTATTGCCCGATGTGGGCCTCCTCCTCCGGCTCCAGGTCGTAGGGATCCCGGATCTTGTAGCCGTACTTCTCGGCGGCCAGCCGTTTGGCCTCGTCGAACCGCAGACAGGGGATATTTGAGGCGTCCGGCAGCGCCACCCCCAGCAGGGCCAGCTCATAGGCGTAGTCTTTTGCAAGAAGCGTCATCGTATATTGCAAAAAGCCGGTCTCCGTCTCCATCACGTCGTAGAAGGAGGTGATGTAGCCCATCTCGAAGTCCAATCCGGTGTACTCGTTGAGATGCCGGGTGGTGGAGTGCTTCTCCGCCCGGAACACGGGGCCGATCTCGAACACCCGCTCGTACACCCCCACCATGGTCTGCTTGTAGAACTGGGGGGACTGGGCCAGATACGCCTTTTTGCCGAAATAGTCCAGCTTGAAGATGTTGGAGCCCCCCTCGGCGCCGGCGTGAACGATCTTGGGGGTGTGGACCTCGGTGAACCGCTGGGCGGTCAGATACTCCCGGAAGGCCCGGCACAGCCCCTCCTGGAGCTTGAACACCGCCCGACGCTTCTCATGCCGCAGCACCACCGGCCGCAGGGCCAGCTCGGTGTCCAGGTGGAGGTCCAGCCCCTTCTTGGCCAGGGACACCGGCATGGGCTCCGCGGGGCTTGACAGCACCGCGATCCGCTCCACCCCCACCTCGAATCCGCCGGGGGCCCGGGGCTCGGCGCGGAGGACGCCGCTCAGCTCCACAGCGCACTCCTCGGTGAGGCTCTCCGGCAGGACGGCGGGGTCGCACACGCACTGCACCGCCCCGTCCGCCAGACGGAGGGACAGAAAGACCAGCCCGCCCATGTCCCGCAGGGCCAGCACCGCCCCGTGGAGGGTGACCGAGGCGTTGTTCAGGCCGCCACCCGCCAGTTCTTCATAAGTTGTCGTCTGTCTGCATTCGCCGGTGACGAACTTCATACCTGTTCACTCCTCGATTATAAAATAAAACGCCCGGGCTGTACAGCAAATGTACAGTCCGGGACGGAATCAACTACAATTCCGCGGTACCACCCGCGTTGCCCCTCCAGCAAGGGACCTCTCTCGAGCCCCGGTAACGTGGGGAGGACGGACGGCCCTACCTCCCCGCCTTCGGGGGCTCGGACCATCAGCTCGGAAGCGTTGCGCCTTCTCGTCTTTCCGGGGCGGGCTCTCAGTCGGTGGCCCGCGTTCTCTGTCGGACGCCGTGAGGGGCGGTCTTCGTCGCAGCTTTTCGCGTATTTCTATCTGGAATTATAACGCCGGCCTTGCATTTTGTCAAGGCGGGACTTGCAAATCAAATCTCCAAACTTTCGGTAGCCACAGGAGGCTCGTTGTGTTATAATATCTAAAAAACCTCAAAGGGGGCTCAGACCGTGACAAACTGGGAAGACTTACACCGCCGCTGCATGGCCTGCCAGCGCTGCGCTCTGGCGGACACCCGCACCAATGTGGTGTTCGGCGTAGGAAAGCGGGACGCGGAGGTCATGTTCGTGGGGGAGGGTCCCGGCGAAAACGAGGACCTCCAGGGGGAGCCCTTCGTGGGAAAGGGGGGCCAGCTGCTGGACGAGATGCTGTCCCTCATCGGACTGGACCGCAAAAAGAACTTCTATATCACCAACATCGTGAAGTGCCGCCCGCCCAAAAACCGGGACCCCCTGAACACCGAGCAGGACGCCTGCATCGGCTTCCTGGAGGAACAGATCGACCTGGTGCGGCCCAAGATCATGGTGTGTTTGGGGCGGATCGCCGCCATGCGGCTCATCAAGCCCGACTTCAAGATCACCCGGGAGCACGGCCAGTGGTTCCAACTGGACGACGGCATCTGGCGCACCGCCATCTACCACCCCGCCGCTCTCCTCCGGGACCCGGACAAACGGCCCGACACCTTTGCCGACCTGCGGGCCATCCGGCAGAAGATCCGGGAGGTATGTACCCGCACCTACTGAGGGTCCTCCTCCCCGGGCAGCAGGTTCATCACCGACACCTCAAAGGCGGTGCGGGTGATCTGCTCCCCGTCGATGATCTTGTGGTACTGCCGGCTCTGGAGGCGGCCCTCCAGCCGCAGGCCGCTGCCCACGCTCAGCTCTCCGCAGTGGGCGGCCAGGGAGCCCCAGGCGATGCAGGGCAGGTAGTCCGCCCGCCCGTAAGGTCGGTTGACAGCCAGCAGCAGGTCGCAGATCTCCCGGCCCAGGGGGGTCCGCCGGACCACCGGCCTGCGGCAGAGGACCCCCGCCAGGATCAGCCGGTTTTCGCCGGACTCCTCCTCCGCCGGGGCGGCGGACCGCACCAGCACGGTGACCACCAGTTTGCTCCCCTGGCCGGAGCGGTTGTTATAGGAGCGCACCTCCCCCTGGACGGTGAGCCATCGCCCGACTGTCCACAGGGACGGGTCCGGGTCCGCCGCGATGAGATTCAGCACATCGTCCGTCCCGGACAGCCGCGGCACCCGGAAGGACGCGATGTAGTAGTCGGTCCCGTGGTTCCGGTGGGAGGGCGCCGGCGCCCCCGCCACCTGTCCCCGCAGAACGATCCTGTTTTCCCCTCTGTACTCCTCCATAAGCATCACGCTCCATCACGTCAAACGGCATCTGCCCTGACTATATGCGGGATGGGAGGCAAGTATGCCCATTGACAACCGCCGAAAAAGGTGTATAAAATAGAGATGTATCGGAGAGGCCTTTCTCTCTCCCGGCAAAGGAGGTCTGACCTATGGAACTGGAACTCACCCGCAAGCAGCTGCGGCGCCTGCTGGACATGGTATATATCGGGAACTGGATCCTCAACTCCACACGGGGCGAGGACCGCTTCAAAGACTACGACGAGGTGGAGAGCCTCCTGTTCGCCAAGGCCGCTCAGGAGGGCATGACCACCCTGGCGGAGGAGTACCAGGGGGAGATCATCCCCTCCCGCGCCTTTGCCGAGGGGGGCATCCACGAGGCCATCATGGACTACGAGAACAACGTGTTCTTCGAGATCCTGGCGGAGGACCTGGCCCGCCGGGACATGGACGACGTGCCCATCGACGAGAGCAACTACGACGAGTTGACCCAGCGCATCGACGCCTACATCGACGAGTTCGAGGCCCACGGCACCGACAACATCACCGTGGACTGCTGAAAGCCGATCCCACAGACAGAACGGGGGAACCCGCATGGAAAAAAAGCTGCCCGACCTGTTGTTTCTGGGCGCCATTCTGTTGATCCTGACAGCAGGGCTGACAACAGCCCTGCTGTTTCCGAAAGAGATCAACACCTATGAAAACCGCAAAGCCAATCAAATGCCCTCTTTCACGCTGGAAGGCTACCTGGACGGCAGCTTTCAGGAGGAAGTGGACGCCGCGCTGAGCGATCAGGTCAATTTGTCCACGACCTATAAGCGGGCATTCAACTATGCCAGGACGGCCACTCTGCTGCCCGCGGTGCTGCGCCTCTCCGAAGAGCATCCTGACCGGTACATCAGCTATCAGGGGATGTGGCTGTTCGGCGGGGACCGCATCCTCCCCGATCCCCGTACCATGGAGAGCATCGCGGACGATCTGGACGCCAAGATCGCCAACTACAATGAGACCTTTGCCCGGCTGCCCGATGTATCGTTTTACCTCTACTACATCGAGGGAGACACCAGCATGAATTTCGAGACGGGGGAGAAACCGCCCATCTACGAGCGCATCCTGGATGAACTGGACCTTCCCCGTGAGCGCGTCGGCCGGCTGGAGGTGGACAGCTTCGATACCCTCTATCGCCTGTTCTACCACACCGACCACCACTGGAACCATCTGGGCTCCTATCAGGGCTATCTGGACGTTCTGGATCTTTTGGGTGTGGAGGACCAGCCGCTGGTCCCTCTGGAGGAGGTCCCGGTGCCGGGCCGCTTTGTCGGCTCGCGGGCGGTGTCCACCGGGTCGGATGGGCTGTATGAGTCGGTCTCCATGTACCGGTTCGATTTTCCCGCCCTGACGGCCGTCATCAACGGCAGGCCGGCGGACAACTACGGCAGCCAGGAGCTGTTCTGGTCCGGCCAGGGCGGCCAGCCCTCCTACGGCGGTATCTATGGCGGAGATGAGGGTGAGGTCATCCTCTCCGGCGGCGATCCGGGCGGCGGGAAGATCCTTCTCATCGGCGAGTCCAATGACAATGCGCTGCTGAAGCTGCTGGCCAGCCATTTTGACACGCTGTACGCGGTGGATCTGCGCAACTATTCCCACTACATGGGGGAGGACTTCCGGCTGTCTGAATACCTGGAGGAGCACGGTATCGACAAGGTGCTGCTCATCGGAGCCGCCAGCTATCTGGCCATGGACGAGTTTCGTCTGGAGGGCTGAGCCATGGTATTCAGCAGTATGCCCTTCCTGTACCTCCTGTTCCCGCTGATCTTTATCGCCTATTTCATTCTCCCCTTCCGGCCGTGGCGCAACGGCGTCCTGCTGGTGTTCTCCCTGGTCTTCTACTCCTGGGGAGAGCCCAAACTGGTGGTGCTCATGCTGGCCGCCGCGCTTGCGGCTTATCTCGGCGGGCTGGTGATGGACCGGGCCGCCCGCTCCGGCCGCGCCGGACTGAAAAAGGCGGCCTGCGCCGTCACGGTGATCCTGCTGGTCGGCAACCTTTTCGTCTTCAAATACCTGAATTTTGCGGTGGAAAACCTGGAGTTTCTGCTGGGCACAGAGTTATCGGTGCCGGAAATCACGCTGCCCATCGGCATCAGCTTCTATACCTTCCAGATCCTGTCCTACGTCATTGACCTCTACCGGGGCAAGGTGGGGGTCCAGCGCAGCTTCTTCCGTCTGGCGCTGTATGTCTCCTTCTTCCCACAGCTGATCGCCGGTCCTATCGTCCGCTATGAGACGGTGGAACATGAGATCACGGACCGGAAGGAGAACCTTGAGGACGCGGCGGCGGGCGCCCGGCGTTTCATCGTGGGACTGGGGAAAAAGGTGCTGCTGGCAAATGCCCTTGCCCCCATCGCAGAGGCCGTATACGGCGGCTCTCCACAGGTCTGCGGCACCGCGCTGTACTGGTTGGCGGCCGTGGCCTACACGCTCCAGCTGTATTTCGATTTCTCCGGTTACTCCGATATGGCTATCGGTCTGGGCCGTATCTTCGGGTTCCACTTCCTGGAGAACTTCAATTACCCGTATATCGCCAGATCCGTCACCGAATACTGGCAGAGATGGCATATCTCCCTGTCCTCCTGGTTCAAGGATTATGTATACATCCCTCTTGGGGGGAGCCGGGTCAGCCGGGGGCGCTGGATCCTCAATATGCTGCTGGTGTGGAGCCTCACCGGCCTGTGGCACGGAGCCAGCTGGAACTATCTTCTCTGGGGGCTGTGCTCCGCTGTCCTGCTGATCCTAGAAAAGCTGTTCCTGCGCCGGCGGCTGGAGAAGCTCCCCGGCGTTATCCGGTGGCTGTACGCGTTCTTTATGATCACAGTGACCGTGTGCATCTTCAATCTGAGTGACCTTCACCAGTTGGGGATCGCTTTGTCCTCCATGTTCCTCTACCGTCCCACCGACTGGCTGGGCGCGGTGGCGGCCAACTCAGAACTGCTTCGCGCGGTCTACTGCCTGCCCCTTGGTATGGTGTGCATGCTGCCCGTTGCCAAATGGGTAAAGCTGCCCGACAACGGGCTGTCCCGGGCGGTGACGGATCTGGCCTGCCTGGCGCTGGCGGGCGTCTGCGTCTGCGCCATCATCAGTTCCGCGTATGACCCGTTCATCTATTTCCGCTTTTGAGCCGAAAGCGGCATAAAAGAAAGCCTCCGAACAGGATGTTCGGAGGCTCAGTCTGTCGAAAAACCGAGTCTAAGCGCTTGCATAGGCTAGGTTTTGATTTACGGAGAAGATACAGCAAAAGAGCAGAGAGATCGAGCGCAGGAAAGCAGGGTCTCTTCCTTTCC
>CANRFT010000023.1 GCA_947629955.1 uncultured Oscillospiraceae bacterium | reverse complement strand
AAATCCGCTGTCCGTACACAGCGGAAAAATGACCGCTCTCCACATTGTTGAGAACGGCCATTTTTGTCCGTGGGATAATCCCACACCCTTTTACGCAAAGCAAATGCAAGAATTGATTTACTTTGAAATTTGAATCAGTTCGATACCTTCGCTTTTTCCGAGATTACGGCTATACAGCTTTTCCGTAGAGTTGCACCAATGCTCATGGACACCCAAGTTCGTGACTGTATGCCCCTGACTATCCGTGTAGATTGTGCCGGACGGCGCGTTCCCGACAAGTCCAGCCTCATGCAGATAATTTTCTACCGTGGGATCGCCGCGCAGCGCTCCGTTATTATCCGTGACTGTCGGTTCGTTCATCAGGAAATCCGCACCCACACTGTCAATGGCCACCGGGTCCTGAGAGACAAACACGCTTGATGTGTAATCCCCGTTAAAGGGTGCCTGCTGCCATCTGGAATTGCCTCCAGTGATGGAGGCCCCCTCGCTGGGGGCGCAAATCAAGGCGTCCAGCATATACAGCACCGTTTTACCGCCAAGGTCAGCGTTTGCCATAAGGTCAACAAGAGGACTGTAAATACCCATCTCGTTTCGGGTGAGCCATTGATGAAGGTTTGCGCCCTCCGGCGGACGCATGGTGTTGCCGTTGATGAAGGAACCAAAGTGGTTTTTGCCGCACAGCGTGATCCCGTAGCTGTGTCCTTTGAGATTGGCCAGATTGATGACATACGTCGCCTCAGTGACGCAGGTGGGGAGGTAGTTGACCTTTCCGCTGAAAGAATGTGACCAGACAATGGGGGCGGACTCGTCCGCCACGCCGGTGTCCCGGTCCGCGAAGCGGACGCCTTTCAATTCTCCTTCGGTACACATCTCCACCATGTGGTCCGGGAAAAGCCGGGACACGTCATAGACGGTGATGTCCTCCGGCGCGGCACCGGCTTCCTCTACCAGTGATGTGAGCAAGGTTTTCAGCAGAACGGGGTTCGTGTAGCTCATTTTCGTCTCGCCGGAGGTGTCGTCGTCATAGACGGCGGAGCCGTTGATGTTGGCCTTGACGGCGATCTTCTCTCCCGCTTGGTAGCCCTTACCGCCGTTGCGATAAGAAAATAGCGTGCTCCAGCCGTCACGGGTGTTCTCTTTACCGCCAAGAGTTGCAATGGAGTCGTTGACCATATTCAAGATGACGCTCTCGTCAAAGTGGTCAAGCTCCCACCAATAGCCGCTCCCGTCCCATTCCACGCTGTCCGGGTCCCAGGCCCAGGCCACGCGCCCCGGCATGGCGCCGATGCCTGTGCCGTAGGGCTCATGCTCCGGATAAATTCCGTCATAAGGCAATGTGGGAACCTCCTTTGTAAGCGGAAGGTCAAGTTCATCGATCCATCCCTGAATTTCTGTCGCCGCCGCGCCGCTTCCGAAGCGCCTGCCCGCCAGCCACTCGGCTGCATCCGAGGCAAGGCCGTGGAGGTTGTCTGCGCTGGAGCCGATGCCGCTGGAATGAGAGGTGCAGAAGGGGACGATGGTTTTCCCGGCAAAATCGTAGCTTTCCAGGAAAGTATATATAATTTTGGGAGCCTGGCCGTGCCAGATGGGGTAGCCCAGGAACACGATGTCGTAATTATCCACGCCCTCCACGCTGTTTGCGATAGTCGGCCGCGCTGTTGGGTCCGCCTGTTCTTGATCCGCCCGGCCGCCGCTGTAATAGTCCAAATCGGCCTCGGTATAGGGAATCTCCGGGACGATCTCAAAAAGGTCAGCGTCCAGATAGTCCGCAATCTGCTCCGCCACGCCCTCGGTGGTATTGGTGCAGGAGAAATAGGCCACCAGGATTTTCGCGTTTTGCGGATTGGTAGTCTGACGACGGAAGAAGTTATACAAAATCATCGCCGCCTCCGCTCTCGTGGCGTTGCCTTTGGGATCGAAGCGGTTTTCGCCTTTACCGCCTATAATGCCGTTTGCCCTTGCCCATTTTACTGCGTCTTTCGCCCAGGGTGAGATCGCACTTTCATCCGCAAATGTTTCCGCCTCCCCACCGTCTGGGGAATCCGCATAGCGCCAGAGGACGGTTGTAAATTGCTCACGGGTCACCGGGTCGTCCACGCCGAATGAACCATTGCCATACCCGCTCATAACACCCTCAGAGGACGCCCAGCGCACGGCCTCGGTATACCAGGTATCGGTTTGGACATCAGAGAAATCCATGGCATGATCCACCAGGGGACTGTTTTCTCTTCTCCAGAGAACTGTGGCCAACATAGCGCGGGACATAGGCTCATCGGGCGAAAATTTACTCTCAGATGTGCCGCTCATGATCCCGTTCTCCCGACACCATATCACCGCCTCGGCATACCAGGCGTCGGTGGGAACATCCGTAAAACTGTCCTGTGTTGATGTGTTGCTCAGCGGGACAGCATTTGCCGTTTGTTCTTCCGCTCCGCTGATCCCTGCCGCTGTCCCGCAGGCAACGCAGAAAAGCGCCAAGCAGAAGGCCAGTAAAAACGCTATTCTTTTCATCTATTCACTTCCGCTTATGCCCCGAGATACTTGCGGAAGAAATCCGTCAGCTTGTCAAAGGGGATAGCGCCCTTCCCTCCGCCGTCATATAGATCGGTGTGGACGGCGTCTGGGATGATGAGCAGTTCTTTGTTGTCCGTGTACCTGCTGTCCTTTATCATGGCCGCGTAGGCGTCCTTTGAGAAGTAGCAGGAGTGCGCTCTTTCACCGTGCATGATCAAAACGGCGCTTCTGATTTCATTGCTGTATTTGAGAATCGGCTGATTGAGGAAGGATTCACAGCCGATCACATTCCAGCCGCCGTTGGAGTTGAGGCTGCGGGGATGGTAGCCGCGCTGGGTCTTATAGTAATCGTAATAATCCTTTACGAAGAACGGCGCGTCTTCCGGCAGAGGATCAACTACACCGCCGCCGAGGGCGTAATCTCCCGCTTTCAAGTCCGCAAGCCTCTGTGCGCACATGGCCGCCTTTTTCTGATAGCGGGCTTCCTCGCTGTCCTCCGCGTCAAAATACCCCTTGGCGTTTACCCTCGTCATATCGTACATGGTGGAGGCGACGGTCGCTTTTACTCTTGTGTCCAGCGCCGCCGTGTTCAGCGCCATGCCGCCCCAGCCGCAGATGCCGATGATGCCGATACGGTCGGGGTCGACCTTCTCGTGCAGGGAGAGAAAATCCACCGCCGCCATAAAGTCCTCGGTGTTGATGTCGGGAGACGCCATGTAACGGACGTTGCCGCCACTCTCGCCGGTGAAGGAGGGGTCAAAGGCAATCGTCAAAAATCCACGCTCCGCCATGGCCTGGGCGTACAGTCCCGCCGCTTGCTCCTTCACCGCTCCGAAGGGGCCGCACACGGCAATCGCCGGGAGCTTTCCCTCCGCCTTTTTCGGCACATACAAATCCGCCGCCAACGTGATGCCGTAACGGTTCACGAAGGTGACTTTACTATGGTCCACCTTCTCGCTCTTTGGAAAGGTTTTATCCCATTCCGCCGTCAGTTTCAGTTCTTCTTTTTTCATGATGTTTGCCATCCTTTCGTTATTTCATTGATTGTTTTTCGGTCTTCCGTATCAGATAATCCATAAGGTCTACACGCTTTTGACTTTCGTGCATCCGGTCAAGCAGACCGCAGCGGCATTGCTTGAGGAATTTTGTAAGCTCTCTCATGTTGCCCGTTTGTAAGATATGCTCGGCTTTCACAATTTCCTCCGCTTTGCATCCCGCGTCGGCCATCCCCGTGAGCAGATTTTCCGTTTGTTCGCTCATGATCTCATCCTTTCCGCATCCGGCTTTTTGACAATCACAGTGTAGCACGTTGACATATTTCTCGCTAATGTTTATAATGAATATCATGATATTCTCTTGGCGAATATCATGATATTGAACGGAGGACAACAATATGGAAATTCGTACTTTAAGATACTTTCTCGCCATTGCAAGAGAGGAAAACATGACCAAAGCTGCAGAGATCCTACACGTTACGCAGCCCACTCTTTCCAAGACGCTGCGGGCATTAGAGGACGAGCTTGGGAAAAAACTGTTTACACGGCACAGCTTCAGTATTTCGCTGACCGAGGAAGGAATCCTTCTCAGAAAGCGGGCGGAAGATTTAGTTTCGATGGCGGATAAAATCATCGGCGAATTTGTGTCTTTGGACGATATAACCGGCGGAGATATTTATTTTGGGCTTGCTGAATCCTATCAAATTCGTTACCTTGCGCAGGAGATCAAGCGTTTCAAAGAGATTTATCCAGGACTGCGCTATCACATCAGCAGTGGGGATACGGAACAGGTCACAGAAAAGTTGGACAAGGGCATTCTTGACTTTGCCGTACTTGCGGAGGAGCCGGATACAGCGAAGTATCACTATCTCACCTTCCCGGAGGCGGACGTATGGGGGCTCGTCATACCTGTGGATCACCCTTTAGCGAAAAAGGACTGCATCCTTGTGAATGACGTTGCCGGGCTGCCACTGTTTTGCTCGGAACAAGGGTGGAAACGCGACATTCCGCGCTGGGCCGGAGAAAAAATGGACAAGCTGCATCTGGAGGGCTCTTTCCGTCTGCCCTATAACGCTTCTCTGTTTGTCAAGGAGGGTCTGGGGTTCCTGTTGACCTTTGACCATTTGATTGATACAAGTCCGGGAAGCGGACTTGCGTTCCGCCAGCTTTCACCGAAATTAGAGGCAATGATGTACTTGATTTGGAGAAAATATCAGGCTTTTACGCCTATCGCGGAACGGCTGCTTGCGGGATTGAAGGATAGGTTTGTCTGAGTTTTAATGGTTTCAGGTTTCCATCCTGCTGTTGAATCCTTCATGTGATTATATTGGTATCTTTGGAGAGAATATCAAGAACAAATGCTCCTGCATAAGCCACTCAAAATAAAGCGCCCGCCTCCGATATGGCTAACACATTCCAGCCACCGGAAACGGGCGTTTGGCCTTATATTTTGGATTTCCGATTACCGCCGGTGCTGTTGTTATGGCGTGTGCGATGTTGTCGTTGAACGAGAAAAAAGAGAACAGCCATACCCGGATGGATTTCCGAATATGGCTGTTCTCATTTGTTGCACCCCTGTTTGGCAGCTACCCTGTGTCAGTATTATTTCGATACTGTCTTATTAGAAGCTACCAGAGGGCGCCGGAGCTTTTTTACGGCCTTGTCAGTGGGAGAGCCGGTCCTTGATGGTCTTGCACGCCAGCTCCAAATGGGTCCGCAGAACGCGCTCCGCGCCGTTGAAGTCGCCAACGGCCAGGGCGTGAACGATATGCCGGTGTTCAATCAGGGATTCCTCAAACCGCCTCTGGCTGCTCAGCGACAGGACCCGGAACTGCTGATTCATGGAGCGCACCCGCTCGTAGGTGGACCCCACCAGACTGTTCTCGCTCATCTCCACGATGAAGCGGTGGAGGTCCTCGTCAAAGACGGTGTACGACTCCAGGTCCTTCTCCGAATAGGTCTGCTCCAGATGCTCCAGCAGATCAAAGAGCTTCTGGATCCTGGCGGAGGTCAGGCGGCTGCTGCACCGGTGGATGGAGTAGGTCTCCAGCATCAGGCGCATATCAAATATCTCATCGATGTCCCGGTCCGTGAAGGTCTTGGTAAACACGCCCTTGTTGGGCACCTCGATCAGCAGCCCATCCCCCACCAGCGTCTTCAATGCCTCCCGGATGGGGCTGCGGCTGACGCCGATGCGCTCAGCCAGCTCCTTCTCCTGGAGCCAGGTGCCGGGAGCGTATTTGCCGCTGCATATCTCGTCGCGCAGCATTTGATACACCTGCCTGCGTATCGTCTGCACTGCCAAATGGGATCGCCTCCTGCCGTAACGGAGCTTTTTATGTCGGTATCATAGCACAGTTTCCGTCATGTGTCCAGAAAAAACACGCGAGGAAAAATCAAAAACGGCGCCGGGATCGGGGCCCCGCACGGACATACCGGAACAATTTTCTTGAAGGGTCCTGTGGGACGTGCTATAATTTAATGCGGTACATCGAATGCGCGCCCGGTGGAGGCGCCTGAGAGCAGGAGGAGTCATCATGGAGATCGACGTCTTTATCAGCTATCACACCAACTCGTCCCGCGCCGTGGTGGAGGCGGTGGTCAACCGTCTGGAGGGCGTGGGCGTCCGCTGCTGGTACGCCCCCCGGAACGTGGGGGCCAACTATGCCCAGTCCATCGTGGAGGCCATCCGGGCCTGCCGGGTGTTCCTCCTGATCCTGAACAAGGAGTCCAACCTGTCGGCCCATGTGCTCAACGAGGTCAACTGCGCCTTCGACCGCTTCAAAAACCACGAGGACATCACCCTTCTCCCCTTCCGCATCGACGACTGCCAGTTGAGCGACGACGTGTACTACTACCTGGGCCGCATCCACATCATGAACGGCGCCCTGCCCCCGGAGATCCAGCGGGTGCAGGAGCTGGTGGACCGGGTCTCGGTCATCCTGGGCAAAAGCGCCGGGCGGACCGTCACCATCTCTGAGGAAAATAGTTCGCCCCAGGGCGGGACGGCCGCCCCGGAGGGGAAGACCTACCGCCTCACCGGCTCCATGGTCTACCCGGACGGGCACTTTGTGGGCCGGGAGCGGGAGCTGACCGGCATCCATACAGCCCTCACGGGGGCGGAGAACAAGATGTTCCTGGTGGGCATGGGCGGTATCGGCAAGAGCGAGATTGCCAAGATGTACCTCAAGCGGCACCAGACTGACTACGACGTGATCCTCTGGGTATCTTTCGCCGGGAGCCTGGAGCAGACGATCATCAACGACTATGCCTTCCCCATCCAGGGCCTGAGCCGCATGGATTTCCCGGAAGACGACGACCGGGCGTACTTCCAACGGAAGCTGCGGGTGCTCAAGGAGATCTCGGACCGGCGCGTCCTCCTGGTCATCGACAACTTCGACGTGACAGAGGACCCAGATCTGGAGGACTTCTGCGCCGGGAGATATGCCGTGCTGTTCACCACCCGCTGCCACCAGGAGGGGACGGGCCTGCCGGAGGTAGAGGTCACGGAGATGACCGACGAAGCCGAACTGCTGGCCCTGTTCCAGGCGGAGTACACCCGGACGCTGGACGCCGCCGCTTTGGAGCAGGTAAAGGGCATCATCCGGCAGCTGAACGGGCACACCCTGAGCATCCGGTTGGTGGCGTCGGCCATGCAGCATCGGCGCATCCAGCCGGAGAAGATGGCCGGAATGCTGAAAAGCGGCGCGGCCAACATGGCAAAAGAAAATGTAAAAGCGGCCGACATGATCTTCGGCCAGCTGAGAGAGGTTTTCCGGCTGTCCACCCTCAGCGAGGAGGAGCAGTACCTGCTGAAAAACCTGGTGCTGGTGCCCCTCAGCGGCATCGAGGTGGAGACCCTCTTTGACTGGTGCGGGGCGGACGACTTCGACGTCATCGACGAGCTCATCAAAAAAAGCTGGGTCATCCACAACCCGGCCACCGACGAGGTCCACCTCCACCCCCTGGTGGCCGACCTGTGCCAGGAGCAGCTGGCCGCCGACCCGGACTGCTGCAATCAGTTCCTGGAGGCGCTGCTGGACGCGGCGGAGCGGGTCAGCGGCTCCAGCTACGAGTGGAAACAGCAGGTCATGGCCGTCGCTGACACCGCCAGTGAGCGGCTGCCCGCGGGGCACCCCAGGCGCAGACAGGCGCTCCAGGCCAGGGCGTGGCTGTGTTCCGAGCTGTGCCTCTATGACAAATGCTCCGCCATTTACCGGGAGCTGATGGAGACGGCGGAGGACCTGGCGGACAAGTTGCGGGTCTATAACGAACTGGCCCACCTCAAGGCCCTGTCCGGCCGCCCGGCGGAGTGCAGGGATATCGCCCGGGAGGGCTACGCCCTGGTGGAGGATGTGCCGCTGGACCAGCTCACCATGGACCAGGGGTGCCTCTATGTGGAACTGCTCCACCGGCTGATCGAGTCCAACCGGGACCTGGGCGACTATGAGACGGCCATCTACTACGGGCGCAAGGTGGTCGATCTCGGGGGCCGGTTCCATGCCTCCTCCAGCTCTGGCCGCAGCGGGACCCTGGGGTGGTCGGAGTACCATCTGGGCCGGGCGCTCTACATGAGCGGCGACCTGGACGAGAGCGAGCACTGGATGCGCCATGCGGTCTCCCTGTTCCAGGAGATCGACGACGAGTACTCTCAAAGTTTCTGCTTTGATATCCTGGGGCAGATCCTGATGAAACAGGGGAACTTTACCGAGGCGCTGGAGCTGAATCAGAAGGCCCGCGATATCCTCATCCCCCGCGTCGGCAAAGAGCACTTGGACATCGCCGCCAACCTGGTGTGGCAGGGCAACATCTACCGGGCCATGGGCGACGAGGAGCGGGCCAAGGGCAGTTACACCCAGGCGGCGGCCATCTATCACAAGCTGAACTTCACCCGGCTGGAGCAGCAGACTCTGGCCATCCTGAGGAGGGACACCATATGACAGAACATACACAGAGCGAGCCCCGGGAGGTATTCATCAGCTACCACACCGACAGCGCCGGGGAGGAGGTGCGGAAGATCTGCGCCGCCCTGGAGGGCGCGGGCATCGCCTGCTGGTACGCTCCCCGGAACGTGGGGGCCAACTACGCCCAGTCCATCGTGGAAGCCATCCGGGCCTGCCGGGTGTTCCTCCTGATCCTGAACAAGGAGTCCAACCTGTCGGCCCACGTGCTCAACGAGGTCAACTGCGCCTTCGACCGCTTCAAAAACCACGAGGACATCACCCTTCTCCCCTTCCGTATCGACGACTGCCAGTTGAGCGACGACGTGTACTACTACCTGGGCCGCATCCACATCATGAACGGAAGCCTGCCCCCGGAGGTGCAACGGGTCCAGGAGCTGGTAGACCGCATATCGGCGATCCTGGGCAAGAGCGCCGGCCGGACCGTCACCATCCCCGAAGAAAATGCCGCGCCCCAGGAGGGGGCCGCCGCCCCGGAGGGGAAGAGCTACCGGCTCACCGGGTCCATGGTCTACCCGGACGGGCACTTTGTGGGCCGGGAGCGGGAGCTGACCGGCATCCATACAGCCCTCACCGGGGCGGAGAACAAGATGTTCCTGGTGGGCATGGGGGGCATCGGCAAGAGCGAGATCGCCAAGATGTACCTCAAACGGCACCAGGCCGACTATGACGTGATCCTCTGGGTGTCCTTCGCCGGGAGCCTGGAGCAGACGGTCATCAACGACTACACCTTCCCCATCCAGGGCCTGAGCCGCGCGGACTTCCCGGAGGACGGCGACCGGGCGTACTTCCAGCGGAAGCTGCGGGTGCTCAAGGAGATCTCGGATCAGCGCGTCCTCCTGGTCATCGACAACTTCGACGTGACAGAGGACCCAGATCTGGAGGACTTCTGCGCCGGGAGATATGCCGTGCTGTTCACCACCCGCTGCCACCAGGAGGGGACGGGCCTGCCGGAGGTAGAGGTCACGGAGATGACCGACGAAGCCGAACTGCTGGCCCTGTTCCAGGCGGAGTACACCCGGACGCTGGACGCCGCCGCTTTGGAGCAGGTAAAGGGCATCATCCGGCAGCTGAACGGGCACACCCTGAGCATCCGGCTGGTGGCGTCGGCCATGCAGCATCGGCGCATCCAGCCGGAGAAGATGGCCGGGCTGCTGAAAAGCGGCGCGGCCAATATGGCGAGGGAGAACGTGAAAGCGGCGGATATGATCTTCGGCCAGCTGAAAGAGGTGTTTCGGCTGTCCACCCTCAGCGAGGAGGAGCAGTACCTGCTGAAGAATCTGGTGCTGGTGCCGCTGAGCGGCATCGAGGTAGAGACCCTGTTCGACTGGTGCGGGGCGGACGATTTCGACGTGATCGACGAGCTCATCAAAAAGAGCTGGGTCATCCACAACCCGGCCACCGACGAGGTCCACCTCCACCCCCTGGTGGCCGATCTGTGCCAGGAGCAGCTGGCCGCCGACCCGGACAGCTGCAACAAATTCCTGGAGGCGCTGGAGGAGGCGGTGAACGCCGTCTATAAAGAGAGCTACCAGCGGAAGATGTATCTGCTGGACATGACCGGGGCGGTCGTTCAGCGGCTCCCGGAGGGGCACCCCTTGCGGCGGAAGGCCCTGCTGATGCGGGCTCTGTCCTGTGAACACGTGAATCTGTTCGCGGCCAGCGTCCGCCTCTGCCGGGAACTGCTGGACACGCCCCAGACGCTGGAGGAGAAGTTGTACCTGTATAACCACCTGTCCCACTGCCAGGTGCTGGGCGGCGAGTCAGCCGCCTGCCGGGAGACCGCCGGCGAGGGGTATGAACTGGTCCGGAACATACCGCAGGACCAGCTCAGCCGGGAGGAGGGCTATCTCTGCCGGGAGCTGCTGCTCCGCCTGAGCGAATCCAGCTGGGGCCTGGGCGACTACGAGGCCGCCGTCCGCTACGGGCGCATGGCGGTGGAGATGGACGAGAAGTTCTATCACTCCACGCCTCAGGACGCCATCGGCTGGTCGGAGTTCCACCTGGCAAAGGCGCTGCACATGGCGGGCGAACTCGACGAGGCCGACCGCCGCATTCAGCACGCCCTCGCCCTGTTTGCCGAGGTCGGGGATGCGTGGAGCGCCTGCTTCAGCAAGGAGATCCTGGGGCAGGTCCGGATGAAGCAGGGCAGGTTCGACGAGGCGTTGGAGCTCACCCGGCAGGCATATGAGTTTGTGCTGCTCAATGGGGGCAGCGAGGGAGAGGGCGTTGCCGCCGCTCTTGTTTATCAGGGCAACATCTACCGGGCCATGGGCGACGAGGAGCGCGCCGTGGGCAGCTACACCCAGGCGGCAGCCATCTACATAAGCTGAACTTCACCCGGCTGGAGCAGCGGACCCTGGCCAACATCGGCTGACACGCCCCGCACGGAGAGGGGGTCCGCAGTCGGTCCGTCACCTTCCTCTCCCGCCGGATGGCGGAGAACGCCGAACGGTGACCGGCTGGCGGGCGCAGGCCGACGCAGATCGGCCCGAGGGATGGGCCGGGGCAATCAAAACGACCGGAGGCAGTTATGGACAGTTTAAAAGTCAGGACCAAAGGCAATGCCAGCCCCCAGGGGAAGCCCAGAGTATATTTCACCTGCCATCCGGAGGATTTTAGCCGATCCTTTGACCGGATCTGTGAAGATATTTTCAAATCCCATGACTGCGCAATCTATTACGCGGAGGACATGAGCGTCCCGCTGCCGGAGGAGCTCCGGACGGTGGACCTGGAGCGGATGAACCTCTTTCTCATCCCGGTCACCCTCCGGCTGCTGAGCACCCCCAACCGGGCTATGGACGGGGACTTCCCCTTCGCGAAGGAGAAGCACATCCCCGTGCTGCCCGTCATGCTGGAGCCCGGACTGGACGAGATCTACAGCAGGCCGGACCGATTCGGGGAACTCCAGTACCTGGCCCCCTGCAGCCACGACGCCACCGCGATCAGCTACGAGGAAAAGCTGAAGCGGTACCTGGAATCCGTGCTGGTCAGCGACGAGCTGGCAGATCGGGTCCGGGCGGCCTTTGACGCCTATATCTTCCTGAGCTATCGCAAAAAGGACCGGAGGTACGCCAACGAGCTGATGCGCCTCATCCACGCCAACCCCGTCTGCCGGGACATCGCCATCTGGTACGACGAGTTCCTGACCCCCGGCGAGAGCTTCAATGACGCCATCCGGGACGCGCTGGAAAAGAGCGAGTTGTTCACCCTGCTGGTGACGCCCAATCTGGTGAACGAGCCCAACTATGTCCAGTCGGTGGAGTACCCGGCGGCCCACGAGGCCGGGAAGCCGGTCATCCCGGCGGAGATGGCGGCCACGGACCGGGAGGCGCTGATGCGCCAATACGCCGGTCTGCCCGACTGCGTGGACGCCCGGGAAGAGGAGGCCTTCCGGGAGCGGCTGGCGGAGGCGCTGAGCCGGATCGCCGTCCGGGAGAACGATGGCGACCCGGCCCACAACTACCTCATCGGCCTGGCCTACCTGGACGGCATCGACGTGGAGGTGGACCGGGCGCGGGGGCTGGAGCTCATCACCGGCGCGGCGGAGGCGGAGCTGCCCGAGGCCATGGAAAAGCTCAGGATGATGTACCGCGGCGGCACCGGCGTTCCGCTGAACTTCCGGGAGGCGCTGAAATGGGGCCAACGGCTGGCGGATTACTATGTCCGGAATCTGGGCAGGGAGGACCCCCAGACGCTCGCCGCGCTGGGGGCGCTGGCGCTTGACTATGACCATGTGGGGGAGTACCAAAGGGCGCTGGAGTTGAACGAAGAACTGATCGCGCTCTGCCGCAAGGTCCAGGGGGTAGAGCCGTCGGTCACATTGGCCGTGCTGGGCAATCTGGCGGCTGACTACTGCCGGGTGGGCGATTACCAGAAGGCGGTGGAGCGGAATGAAAGCGCGTATGCGCTCTGCTGTGAGAAGCTGGGGGAGGAACACCAGAATACGCTGGCCGTACTGAACAATCTGACGGCCGCCTGCATCATGCTGGGCGACTACCGGAAAGCGGTGGAGCTGGGGAAAAAAGCGTATGCGCTGCGCCGCAAATCGCTGGGCGAGGAACACCCGAGCACGCTGACCATTATGGGCAATCTGGCGGTCGTCTATGACAGGCTGGGCGACCACCAGAAAGGGCTGGAGATGGAGGAAAAGGTGTATGCGCTGCGCCGCAAGACGCTGGGGGAGGAACACCCGGACACGCTGAACTCGCTGAACATTCTGGCGGCCATCTACAGGAGACTGGACGACCACCGGAAAGCGACGGATCTGTGGGAAAAAGTGTATGCGCTGCGCCGCAAAGTGCTGGGCGAGGAACACCCGGATACGCTGACCGCGCTGAGCAGTCTGGCGGCTTCGTATAGCAGACTGGGCGACCGCCGGAAAGCGGTGGAGCTGGGCGAAAAAGCGTATGCGCTGCACTGCAAAGCGCTGGGCGAGGAACACCCCCAAACGCTGACCGTGCTGGGCAATCTGGCGGTGACATATGGCGAACTGGGGGATCACCGGAAGGAGGCGGAGCTGGTCGAAAAAGCGTACGCGCTGCGCCGAAGGGTGCTGGGGGAGGAGCATCCGGACACGCTGGCGGTTCTGCGCAGACTGATCCGTGTCTGCGACAAGCTTGGGGAGCAGCGGCGGGTGTGGGAGCTGCGGACAGAGGAGTATCAGCTCCTCCGAAGGACGCGGGGGGCGGAGCACCCTAACACGTCCGCGGCGCTGAACGCCCTGGCGTCCGTGTACAGAAATCTGGATGACAGCCTGCGCACGGCGGCCCTGGAGGAGCAGGCCTACCGGGTCTTTCGTGAGGCGCTGGGAGAGGGACACAGTCTGACCATCTCGGCGATGGTCAACCTGGCCTGGGCCCTGAGCGCCGCCGGCGACATCCAGGCGGGGCTTGCGCGCATGGAGCGGGCCTGGCAGCTCAGCCGCCAATGGATGGGGGCGGAAACTGAGTTCACCTTATGGGTGCAGAGATCCCTGGCGCAAATCTGCGGCAGGGCGGGCGACCGCGGGAGGGAGCTGGAGCTGCGGGACGCGCTGTACCGCGCGCAGTGCAGGACGCTGGGGGAGGAGCATCCGGACACGCTGACTGCATTGAACAACCTGGCGGTGATATACGGCGAACTGGGGGACCACCGGAAGGAGGCGGAGCTGGAGGAAAAAGTGTATGCCCTGCGCCGCAAGGTGCTGGGTGAGGAGCACCCGGGTACGCTGACCACGCTGAACAATCTGGGGGTCACGTATGGGGAGCTGGGGAACAGCCGGAGGTCGGCGGAGCTCCTTGAAACCGCCTACGCGCTGCGCCGCAAGGTGCTGGGCCTGGACCACCGAAGCACGCTGAAGACCTTGCGGCATCTGATCGAGACCTGTGAGAAGGCCGGTTTGCACGACCGGGCCGCCGAACTGCGGGAACTGCTGCCGCGATAAGGACCAAAAAGATGGCGATCCTGCCGTCAGCCAGCTCCCATACAGAGGCCGCGGTAGGCCGTTTTTCGGAGTAAAAATCGGGCCTCAGATCCGAGTGCAACCCAGGCCGTGCGTGTCATTCACAAATGAACTCTTTGATTTATTGCCCATTTAAAGGCCAAATCTGGCTTTATAGCCATGAACGCTCTAAACTGTTTCCGAAGGCAACTCCTGTAGAGACGATAATCTGTCTTTACACATAACAGCACCACAGTTTAAACTGTGGTGCTGTGTTTTATATGTGGGTTTCAGTACCATCATCCCCTTTATCCGATTTCATCGCTAAAAGCGTATAATTGAACGGATACACAATCATGGCAGCAGCTCACCCCCCGCTGATATACTGGAAAACGCCAGGGGGCCGCGCAAAGCGCGGCCCCCCTGTATCCGGAACATGAGAGAACATTTGCCTGTTGTTAATCTCCGTGTCACTCACGGCGGCCTTCGCACCAATCCCGCCAGGTCAGGCAGCCCGCCGCTGCTCCTATGACCAGCCAGATCAGCCACGGCACCAGGCAGGAAACGTCTCTGTCGCGCAGACCCCACAGCAGTTCTGCCGAGGACACGGGGATCACCGGGGAGAGAAAGCCGAATATATCGATCCCCAAGGCAAACAACACGCCGGGCAGACCAAGCAGCACGAAATTAAAGATCAGCGACAGCTCAACGGTGGGGACCTGCCGACTCACAAACAGGATCACCATGGCCAGCAGATACAGCATCATGAACCGCAGAAAATATAGAAGGAACAAATACTGCCCCATGGTGATATTCAGCGGGAAACCAGCCATCGTGTCAAAATTGCCCACCGGCGCGGCCAGCTCGGCGGTGCGGAAAAGCCTGACGAACACAAGAAATTCCCGCACATACACCATCGCCCAGACAAAAGCGGTCATCAGTCCCGCCGACAGCAGCTTCCCCGCAAACACGCTCCCCCTTCCCCGTCGGAGGGAACGCACCATAAGCACCACGCCGGACTGCTGCTCAAAGGCCCAGGACCCGGAACAGCACAGGATCAGAAACACGATAGCCGCCGACGCGTTCATCCGCTGGAGGTCCCGGCTGTTCTCGCCATAGATGCTCTCATAATACCACTGGGAGGCCACGATCCAGGGCTCATATCCCCCCGCCTCCGCCCTGGCGCGCACCTCTGCCACATGGGCCTCCACCCGGTCAAGGGCGGAGAGCAGTTTCCCGTCGCCGCCGGCGTTGGCCCGGGCCGAGGCGAAGTAATCCTCCAGCGAGCCGTCCAGCGGGCCCTGGATATCTTCCAGATACTCCTCATAGTCCGGATCTCTGTCGACGCCGGTGCTGTAGCGGATATAATTCTGGTTGCCGCTGGTCAGGAAGATCACGATAAGGATCAACAGTCCCCACTGGAAGACCATCGTTTTATAGATCTCCCAGCCGCCGGCGGTAAAGTGCTTCCGCACACGGTCGGCCCAGCGGTCCCATGCCCCGGCCGCGGCGGAGAGGATATCCCGGTCCTCCGCCGGATGCCGCCGGTGCTGGAGCAGCATGGCCCAGGCAAAGAAGAGAATGGTCAAAACCGGCAGGCCGGTCAGCGCCAACTGGCGCACCCCCACCGGCCAGCCCAGCAGGTCCATGTTCAGGTATTGGGTGTACAGCACTGACGTCCTGATGTAGGAAAACAAATTGATATATTTCAACGGATTCAGGATGCTCTGCACCGGGAGGAAGGTAAACAGCGAATACTCCACCGCTACCGGGACCAGCAGCACCGCCAGGGAGAACTGCACGTTGAAGATGACGTCCAGCAGGCACCACAGGAACAACCCTACCGCAAAACCTGACGCCGCCTTGACAAGCAGATATTCCACGATCCACTGGCCAATGGTGACCCGCCGGGTCATGGTGCGGAGCTCCAGCAGGGATTGGGCGCTGCGCCCCATATCGTCCCAGCCGCCGGACAGCACCAGAGAACACAACAGGTCCACGCCGTAGATCAGCACCGTCCCCAGCACCGCGGCGCAGAACAGAATGCCCGCCCGCTGGAGCCCTAAAGGCAGACGTCCGCCCCGGCAGGTGCGGATCACGCCCCAAAGTCCTGCCTCCCGTTCCTCCAGAAAGGCAAACAGGAAAATGACTATTACCAGCAGATAAAGGTAATCAGCCAGTTCATAATCGATCCAGCCCTCAAAGGCGCGGTTGGCCCCGAATTCCACCTTCACTCCCCGCAGAGCGGCGAATTCCTCCGCCGTGCGGGCAAGATTGCGGCGGGTGAAGCTGTTCTCTTTGCCGAACAGAGCAGTTTGGGCCTGCCGCTCGGCCTGGGCCTGGATGTTATCCAAATAGTCCGCGTACCCGGCGATGTGCTTCGCCTCATCCCGGAGTTCCTGGACCCGGCTGGCCGCGACATCGATCCTTCGATGGGCCGCGGCGTCGTCCATATCCTTCAGGGCGGACAGATACACATGCTCCCTGGCAGCCGCCTCCACTTCTTCAGGGGATGCGGACATACTCTCTGTGGGGTCCACGCCGTTGGCGGCGGCGAACAGATAATTGCTGTAATCATTCAAAAGCTGTTCTTCGTCCGCCAGGAACTGCCCGATATCCTCCGGGCTCTGTCCCCGCAGCCGGGCTGTCAGGCCGGCATAATACCGCTCGCCATCCAACAGGACAGATATCGAATCCCGCCCGAAGTAATCCATCCGCTCCACAACAAAGAACACCGCCGACAGCAGAACGATGAGGCCCAAGGCCGCAAGCCGCCGGGGGTTGCCGAAAACTCGCCTCCATTCGCCCATATCATTCACCCAGATAATAGAGGTATACGTCCTCAAGGCTCAGATGGTGGGCTACCGGCTCCCAGTCTTTCGGGAGCGCGGCGATGAGTTCGTCAGGGGGCGCCATGCGCAGCAGTTTTCCGTTCTTGATCAGCATCACCTGATCCGCGATAGACTCGATATCACTGACGATATGGGTGGCGAGCAGCACGATCCGATCCTCCGCCAGCTCTTTGATAAAGGCCCGGATGCGGACCCGCTCCTTGGGGTCCAGGCCCGCTGTGGGCTCGTCAAGAATAAGTACCTTGGGATCCCCCAGCAGCGCCTGGGCCAGCAGCACCCGCTGTTTCATCCCGCCGGAGAGGAGGCCCGTCTTCTTGTGCCGCATCCCGTTGAGGTTGGCGAGCTCCAGCACCTCGTCCACCCCGGCGGCCAGTTTCTTTCCCTTCAGACCCTTCAGCCGCCCAATATAGGTGACAAAGCTCTCGGTGGTCATGTTTGCATAGATGCCCTGCTGCTGGGGCATATAGCCCAGCAGCCCCCGGAACTCACTGCCCATCTCCAGGATCTCCCGCCCGTCAAAGGTGATGGAACCGCCGTCCCGTTTAATGTTGTCGGTGATGAGGTTCATCATGGTGGTCTTGCCCGCGCCGTTGGCCCCCAGGATGCCGTAAATGCCCCGCTCAAAGGTCACGGAGAAGTTCCGCAGGGCCAGGAGCTGGCCATAGCGTTTTTGCACATTGGTCAGTTTCAGTTCCATACCCGATGTCCTTTCAGCCTGCGCCTGCTTCGCTGTCCCGCAGGATCACAGCCGCGCATCCCGCGCGGCGCAGATCGATCGCTCACCCCTGCTGAGGCAAAAGGCCAGACAGCTCTTTCCGCCGTTGAGCCAGCAGTCCTTCCAACAGGTCGAGGGTCTTAGCATCCGGCGGGGCGTTTTTGACCAGCGCGCCGATGATCCCCGGCAGGCACTCCTCCGGAGGCATGTCGGGCATAGCGCTGAGAGCCAGCTCCGCCGCGTACTCCTCCCGGCTCCTGAGCGCGGAATACGCTCTGCCATAGTTCTGCCCGCAGGGGACGATGCCGTCGATGAACACCATCTCCTTTTTGATCAGGTTGTTCAGCACCATATGGATGGAGTTGGGGTTCCAGTCGTTGTCCGAGAGCTTCTCTAAGATCTCCGGACGGGACAGGGGCTCGCCGGCATCCCACAGGACGCTCATGACGGCCAGCTCATTGTCAGACAGCATTTTGCGTTTCATTTCGCTACCTCCAGGCAGATATGTGTTTATAGTTTAAGTTTAACTTGATTAACTTTAGCATAAAATAGCATATTCTTCTGCCTATGTCAATCGGACTTCGCGCCATTTTTCCTCAGTTCCCCTTGCACCATATCCGCCGGGCAATCCAAAGCGCCCCCACGCCCACGGCCAGCCAGACCAGCCAGGGCAGCAGGCAGATGAGACTTCCGCCTCCCAGCCCCCACAGCAGTTCCGCCGAGGCCACCGGTACCAGCGGCGAGACCCACCGGAAGAAACCGACCCCCAGGGCGGTGAGCAGAGCGGGCAGGCCCAGCAGGACGGCCACGATCACATAGGATACGCGCACATTGGGGCAGAACAGGCTGACGGCCAGCGCCGTCTCTCCCACGCCGATGAGCATCACCAGGCGCAGAACATAGAGGATCGCCAGATACTGCCCGAAAGTCAGCGCCAACGGGAAGGACGCCAGCGCGTCCAGATTGCGCACCGAGGCGGTCAACGTGGCGAAGATGCGGCTGTCATATTGGGCAACAAAGAACATCTCCCGCACATAGACGCAGCCCCAGACAAACACGGACAGCAGCGCCGCCGTGAGCGCCTTGCGCCGGAAGAGCTTCCTCCGGCCCCCGGGCGCGGAGCGGAGCATGGGCGTTACGCCGGCCTGCCGCTCAAACGCCCACAGCGGCGCGACCAGCAGGGCGGTCAGCATCACCGCTGCCGCCGCATTGAAGCGCTGGGTGTTCAGACTCATATCGCCAAACCCGATCTGGTAGTCGTAATCATCCACGATCCAGGGGGAATAGCCCCCTTCCTCCGCCCGCTGGCGAAGGGTCTCCACCCTCCGCTCCACACGGTCCAGCGCGTACAGCAGTTCATCGTTGTCCGCCGCGCTTTTTCTGGCTTTGACGATATAATCGTCGGTGGCCTCGCTGATAGGCCCTTCCATATCGTCCAGATACGCCTCGTACCAGCGGTCCTCTGAAGTGACGGTGGCATACAGATAATTCAGTCCGCCGGTGGCCAGCACCACCAGAGCCATCAGAAGCACGCCGTATTGGAAGATCAGCGCCTTATATCCCTCCCATCCGGCGACAGTGAGCCGGGATCGGACGCGATCCAGCGCCCGGTTCACCGGCAGAGCGATCCTGCTGAGCACATCCCGGTTGCCCTCCGGCCTCCGGTTCCTCTGGGTGTTCAGCACCAACGCGCCAAACAGCAGCCCAAACCCGGCCATCCCGCATAGGGCCAGGATCCGAATGCCTATGGGGAAGCCGAACAGGTCCACGTTCAGGTACTCGGTATACAGGGCGGAGGTGTGGACATAGGCGAAGATATTGAAATACTTCAGCATATTCAGGGCGCTCTGTACCGGCAAAAAGGCGTACAGCCCGTATTCCACCGCCAGAAGCGTGCCGAGCACCGAAATGGAGAACTGCGGGTTGGATATGACACCCAGAACAAACCATATCAGCAGCCCGATCAGCACGCCGGACAGGACCTTCACCGCGAAAAACCGCACCAGCCACTCCATTACGGTGAGCCGCAGAGGGCAGGTGCGAAAGCGCTCCACCGACTGGAGAGAGCGGGCCAGGTCGCCCCAGCCCCCGTGGATGGACATGGACAGCAAGAGGGGCAGCACCGAGAACAGCACTGTGGCGATGACCGAGCCCGCCAGCAGGATGCCCATCCGGATCACACCCATCCTGAGCCGGCCGCCCTGCGTGGCCCGGACAGCGGGCCACAGCCCCTTCTTCCTCTCCTCCAGAAAGGCGAGCACGATGATGATGATGGCAAGGAGATGGAAATAGTCCCCGGTCTCATAGTCGAGCCAGTTCAGCAGGCCGCGGCTGTTTCCGAACTCCACCTCCACACCCAGCAGGGACTTGAAATCCTCCGCTGTTTTGGCCAGATTCCGGCGGGTGAAGCTGCCCTCCTTGCCGAAGAGGCTTGTCTGGGACTGGCGCTCCGCCTGGGACTGGACCGACTCCAGGTAGTCCTCATAGCCCGACAGATAAATCATCTCACTCTTGAGTTCGGCCATGGCATCCCAATAGGTGGTGTATGTCCTTATGAATTCTCTGGTGTCCCTGGCCTTTATCCATCGGACCATCTCTGGCAGATCGGCAACGGCGGCAATGGCCTCCTCCTCAGAGGAGATCCTCATCTCCTCATAGCTGGCGCCGAGATACCAGTCAAACACATCCCCCAGGCGCTGGTGCTCCGCCTCGGTCAGAGCCTCCATCTCGTCGTACGGCCTGCCCCGCCATTCCTCCACGCATCGGTCCACATAGGCGTTGGCGGATGCCATCCGCCCCAATTCGGTGGGCGTGATCTCGTCCAGCAGGGACAGCACGAACAGCCCCGCGCACAGCAGGGCCATCAGCGCCAGCAGGAAAAGGCGCTTGGGATCGAGCAATACCCGTTTCCACTCTCCCATGGCTCACTCCCCCAGAAAATACAGATACACGTCTTCCAGGCTCATCCGGCCGGTCACCGGCTCCCAGTCCTCCGGCACGGCGGCGATCAGCGCCTGGGGCGTGTCCTCCCGCACCAGGCGGCCGTCCTTCATCAGCAGCACCTGGTCCGCGATGGTCTCGATGTCCGTGACGATATGGGTGGCCAGCAGGACGATGCGGTCCTTTGCCAGCTCCTTGATGAAGCCGCGGATGCGGACCCGCTCCTTGGGGTCCAGCCCCGCCGTGGGCTCGTCCAGCAGCAGGACACTGGGGTCTCCCAGCAGCGCCTGGGCCAGCAGCACCCGCTGCTTCATGCCGCCGGAGAAGCTCCCCACCTTCTTGTGGCGGACGTCGTCCAGATTGGCCAGCGACAGCACCTCGTCCACCTGCGCGCGGAGCTCTTTCCCCTTCAGCCTTTTGAGCCGGGCCATATAGGTCACAAAACCCTCCGCCGTCATCTGCTCATAGATCCCCTGCTGCTGGGGCATGTAGCCCAGGATGGCCCGAAACTCGTCCCCCAGCTTCAGAATGTCGGTCCCGTCGAACAGGATGGAGCCGCCGTCCCGCTTGACGTTGTCGGTGATCAGGCTCAGCAGGGTGGACTTGCCCGCGCCGTTGGCCCCCAGGATGCCGTAGATGCCTGGGGTAAAGGTGATGGTGAAGTCGCCCAGCGCCGTCAATTCGCCGTATCGTTTGGTCAGATTTTTCAGTTCCAGCTGCATACATTCATCCCCCTAAAATTAAATTATACCGCCCTATCCGTTTTCACGGTACAGAGCGTTTTTATCTCGCCGCCGCCCAGCGGCACAGCGATGATACTTATCCCCTCATGATCGGAACAGAAGAATACCCGCCCGGCGTCCGCGCCGCACAGCCGCCAGCGGCCCGCGTCCTCTCCGGTCGGGAACGTGGTCTCCACCAACGTTTCCCCTTGGAGATCCCTGATCACGATATAGCCGCCGGGCCCGCAGCCCGTGAGCAAACCGTCCGTGATCCACACCGCCGCCTGGCAGTTCGGCTCCTCCTCAAAGGGGCCGCGCGACTCAAGCTCGCCCGTGGAGAAATCAAAATGCCAGATGTCCGCCACCGACGGCGTGATCCCGCAAAACGTTATGCCGTCCTCCGCGACCCAGAGTTCCTTGACAGAGTAAAATGGAACGCCGCCGTTATGGCACAGTTCCTCCAGCGTTTTTTCTTTGGCGTCCCACCGGAGGACTGAGAAGTCATACAGGACCTGTTCCGGCGGCTCGCCGCCGGCGTCGCTGTCGAAATTGACGCACGAGGTCCCCACAATGTAGAGTCCGTCGCCCCAGGGCTGTACGGCGACGTCGCTTCCGCCGGCCACCTCCCGGTCAAGGATCACAAATCCATCCCCGTCTGTCTCCAGCGGGAAAGCGCACACATAGAGGCTGTTTCTCCGCGCCCCGTCCACGATGCCGCCCTTCACGCAGGAGAGATAGACATAGCCGCGATGGATCACCACGCGTTCGTTCTGGGCACTCATTGGGAGCAGTTCCCGCTCCAGCGCCCGCTCGGCGCGGCGGTCTGTACCATCCGGCGCCATACTATAGATGCAGCCGTTGAGCGGATCGTCGTCGCACCAGTAAAGCCGGCCCCTGTAGTAGCTCAGTCCGATCGCCTGACCGTCCGGGAGGAGGGCGTCGCAGTCCGGGCCGTCGTGTG
Organism: uncultured Oscillospiraceae bacterium; assembly: GCA_947629955.1. GTDB lineage: Bacteria > Bacillota > Clostridia > Oscillospirales > Oscillospiraceae > Enterenecus. The sequence goes on along the minus strand of CANRFT010000023.1, from coordinate 12,019 downwards.
TACATTCCGGTTTGCCGCAGAGCGGGCCGCCTATGCCGGTGTCCTTGTCCACGTAACAGATGGTCTGGCCGGCTATGAAATACAGCGTGTTCTCCGTGTCACAGCATTGCAGGCCCAGATGGGAAAAAGACCGGTCAGCGTCAACGCTGTCCTCCGCGGGCCCGCCGGACGGCCCCCCGCAGGCGGAGAGCGTCAGCAGCGCCGCCAGCAGCAGTGCGAGCGTCTTTTTCATATGGTGACCTCCTTCTTTTTCGCCCCGCTATCCGTCTCACTGCACCACAAATTTGCGCCCGGAAGAATCCCTGCCCAGACTCCCCGTCCCCATCACCTTTGCCCCGGAGCCGTCCAAAGCCACCGCTATGATCTTGAGCGTGGCATAGAAGGTGTCCTCGTCACTGCCTTGGGCGTAAAGAGCAATATAGGCGTTCGTCTCGTCCCGTCCGCACAGCGACATATAATTTTTCCAGAACCCTCTCCCCAGGTCGAAGGTGTAGGTCTCGTCCACCAGCACATTCCCGTCGAAGTCCCACAGCCGGACCGGAATGTCGTAGACGCCTTCCTCCTCCTCCGACGGGTACAGGAAATACCCGGCCACGATGCCGTCCGCGATCTCCAGGCGGACCCAGTTCTCGACCAGGTCGTTGTAGAACAGATAGCGCACCTCTCCCGTCTCGAACTCATATTTGTAGATCTTCGTCCTGTCCGTCTCGCTGTCGACTTTTTCATGGCTGTTGAACAGGATGCCGTCCTCCGTGACCCAGGGTTCCGTGACGTGTCCAAAAGAGCTGTCATCCTCCTCATACAGGGTCTCCATCTCCCCGCTCCCGATATCCCAGCGCCGCAGCTTGAAGCGGGAGGACGTCGTCTCCTCATCGATCCGGTCATAATTCATGGTAAAGATATACAGCTTCCCGTCATAGGGCTGGATGGGCAGATAATTGCTCCACGGCGTCTCCTCCTCCAGGATCACCTCCACCTCTTCCTCAGGGTCCAGCGGGATCCGGCAGACATAGTTGTACTCCTTCCGGACGCCGTCCTCGATCTCATCCTTGATGGCGGCGAAATAGATCGCCCCCTCATACATCATCATGTAGCGGTTTCCGGCGTAGTCTGGGAACAGTCCGTCCTCCAGCTCCCGCTCCCGCCTGTGATCCGAGCCGTCCAGAGCCGCGCTGCCAACAAACTCGTGAGATCCGCCATTGTATTCCGTAGCCACCCAATAAAGCCTGTCCCGGTATATCCCCACATATAGAACTTCATCTCCGAGGTACGCGTTGCAGGTCTCATCGTCATGTCCGCACTCCGGCTTCCCGCACACCGGGCCGCAGATCCCGGTGGCCTTATCCACGCAGAGCAGATAGGGCCAGCCGAGGTTAACGGCAAAAGCAAAATATATGTTGTCCTCCGTCTCCGCGTAATAGGCGTCCTGTTGATAATGGACAAAGGAGCGGGCCGTATCCACCGTCCGTTCCTCCTGCTCAACTGGCTCCGGCCCACCGCAGGCGGAGAGGGTCAACAGCGCCGCCAGCAGCAGCGCAAGCGTCTTTTTCATAGTGACCTCCTTGTTTTCTGTCATGTGGGGCGTCTCACTGCACCACAAATTGGCGCCCGGAAGAATCCCTGCCCAGGCTTCCTGTACACAGCACCTTTGCCCCGGAGCCGTCCAAGGCCACCGCTATGATCTTGAGCGTGGCATAATAAGTGGAGGTGTCCTGGTCACTGCCCTCGGCGAAAAGAGCAATATAGGCGTTCGTCTCGTCCCGTCCGCACAGCGACGTATAGTTTATCCAGAACCCTCTCCCCAGGTCGAAGGTGTAGGTCTCGTCCACCAGCACATTCCCGTCAAAGTCCCACAGCCGGACCGGGAGGTCATAGACGCCTTCCTCCTCCTCCGACGGGTACAGGAAATACCCGGCCACGATGCCGTCCGCAATCTCCAGACGGACCGTGTTCTCGACCAGATCGTTGTAGAACAGATAGCGCACCTCTCCCGTCTCGAACTCATATTTGTAGATCTTCGTCCTGCTCGTCTCGCTGTCGACTATTTCATGGCTGTTGAACAGGACGCCGTCCTCCGTGACCCAGGGTTCCGTAGTGTGGTAAAAAGAGCTGCCATCCGCCGCATACAGGGTCTCCATCTCCCCACTCTCGATATCCCAGCGCCGCAGCTTGAAGTCATAGGTGCAACCCGTCTCGTCATCGCCGACATGATTGTCAGAAATAATATATAGCTTTCCGTTATATGGCTGGATGGGCAGATTATTGCTCCCCGGCGTCTCTTCTTCAAGGATCACCTCCGTCTCTTCCTGGGGGTCCAGCGGGATCCGGCAGACATAGTTATACTCCTTCTCAACGCCGTCCCTGATCTCATACTTGATGGTGGCGAAATAGAACGCCCCCTCATACATCATCATAGTTTGGTTCCCGGTGTGGTCTGGAAACAGCCCGTCCTCGATCTCCCGCTCCCGCCTGTGGTCCGAGCCGTCCAGCGCCGCGCTGCCAATGAACTCGTGATATCCGCCATTGTATTCCGTAGCCACCCAGTAGAGCCGGTCCCGGTATATCCCCACACATCGGACAGTCCAGCCAAGATACGCGTTGCAGGTCTCATCATCATGCCCGCACTCCGGTTTTCCGCACACCGGGCCGCAGATCCCGGTGGCCTTATCCACGCAGAGCAGATAGGGCCAGCCGAAGTCAAGGGCAAAATAGATGTTATCCTCTGTCTCCGCGTAACAGGCGTCCTGATAGTAATGGACAAAGGAGCGGGCCGTGTCCACCGTCCGTTTCTCCTGCTCAATGGGCTCCGGCCCTCCGCAGGCGGAGAGGGTCAATAGCGCCGCCAGCAGCAGCGCAAGCGTCTTTTTCATATGGTGACCTCCTTCTTTTTCGCGCCGCAGGGTTTCATTCCTCTGTTATGTACGCCTCGTTTGTCCACAGCATCTTCGCACCGCTGCCGTCCAGGGCCACCGCCACGACCCCGCACGCATCATCCCACATCAACTCGCCAAAATAGGCGTAGTCCTCGTCCACACCGCGGAAATTGAAATATGGCCCGAACGTTCCGTGAATGGTCCAGTCCAGCTTAAATGAATCGTCTACCAGCGTGTTCCCTTCAAGGTCTTTGAGCTGTACGTACAGGGTCTGGTTCTCCTTGTCCCACAGGTGCCCCCCTACAACGCCGCCGGCGATCGCCCTGTTGGCCAATTGATTCGCGCCCCGCATGGTAAACAGCACCTCCGGTTCCCCGCCCTCGTAGGGGATCCGGCAGACCTCCATCTCATGGTCACCCCAGGAGGATACCGGCCTTCCATTGGAATCGATTACGAGGTCGACCGGCTGTCTGGTATAGATAAGGCCGTCTTCCGTGGCGCACAGGTCGTTCGTCCAGTTAGCCTGAACGTCCTCCTCCATCAGCGTTTCCAGTTCGCCGGTCTCCCGGTCCCACCGCATACAGCGGTAGGTGTTGCGGCCGGTGGTGTCATATTGGCGCCCGGAGCCCTCCTCGGCCTCCCGCAGGATCGGGGTGACTGTCAGGATATACAGATCATCGCCCCAGAGGGTGACGACAGTGCTGCCATTCCCGTTGTCTATAAACGGTTCGTTCAGAATGACCACAGGCTCCTCATCCGGATCCAGCGGGATGGCGCAGACATAGTGACACGACTTGTTCTGCCCGTCCACCATTTCGTTATACGCGCCGTAATTCCAGGCATACCCACGGTGAAAAAGTGTTGAACAGTCATATCTGTAGTATTCTTCCCTGATCTCGCGCACCGTCTGCCGGTCGGTGCCGTCCAGCGCCATGCTGCAGATCACACCGCCAGTACCGCCGTCAACGTACGCGGTAGCGGCCCAATAGAGCCGGCCGTCATAGATCTGCGGGCAGCTATCAATACTGTTGGCAAAGGCGTTGCAGTTTTTGCCGGTATGAGGGCATTCCGGTTTCCCGCACAGGGGGCCCCCGAACCCAGTGGCCTTATCGATATAATACAGATAACTATCACCAAAAATCCGGAAATAAAGCGTGTCCTCTGTGCCGCACAGGAATATATTGGACATCACCCCTTCGTAAGCGAACAGCTCATCAAAGTTATCTGAACGATCTGAGCCGGACGGCCCCCCGCAGGCGGAGAGCGTCAACAGCGCCGCCAGCAGCAGCGCAAGCGTCTTTTTCATAGTGACCTCCTTCTTTTTTGCGCCGTGGGGCATCTCACTGCACCACAAATTGGCGCCCGGAAGAGTTGCCGAGGGCCCCCGTCCCCAATGCCCTTGCCCCGGAGCCGTCCAGCGCCACCGCTATGATCGTGAGAGCGACATACGCGCCTACGTCCGAAGTGGAGAGGGCGATATAGGCGTTCGTCTCGTCCCGCCCGCACAGCCACGTGAAATATGAGCTGTACCCCTGTTCCAGCTCGAAGGTGTAGGTCTCGTCCACCAGTATATTCCCGTCAAAGTCCCACAGCTTGACCGGGAGGTCATAGACGCAGACGCCTTCCTCCGCCTCCGACGAATACAGCCAATACCCGGCCACGATGCCGTCCGCGATCCCCAGGTGGTTTGCGTAATCACCCACGTCGTTGGAGAACAGATAGCGTATGTCTCCCGTCTCGAACTCATATTTATAGATATTCATCCCCCACGTCCCGCTGTCATCCTTTTCATAGCTGTTGAACAGGACGCCGTCCTCCGTGACCCAGGGTTCTGTGACGTTTCCAAAGGAGCTGTCGTCCTCCGCGTACAGGGTCTCCATCTCCCCGCTCTCGATATCCCAGCGCCGCAGCTTGAAGCAGGTGGCCGTCGTCTCGTCATCGACCCACTCATAATTCATGGTAAAGAAATACAGCTTTCCGTCATAGAGCTGGATGGGCAGATAATTGCTCCACGGCGTCTCCTCCTGAAGGATCACCTCCGTCTCTTCTTGGGGGTCCAGCGGGATCCGGCAGATATAGTTATACTCCTTCTGCGCGCCGCCCTTGATACTATCCGTGATGGTGGCGAGATAGATCGCCCCCTCGTACATCACCATGTATTGGTTGAAATCATTCGGGACCAGTCCGTCCTCTATCTCCCGCTCCTGTCTGTGGTCCGAGCCATCCAGGGCCGCGCTGTAAACATAATCATGATACCCGCTCCCTGAACACACCCAGTAGATCCTGTCCCGATATATCCCCACATAAAGGACATCATCTCCGAGGTACGCGTTGCAGGTCTCATCATCATGCCCGCACTCCGGCTTTCCACATACCGGGCCGCAGATACCGGTGGCCTTATCCACGCAGAGCAGATAGGGCCAGAAGTAATAAAAAGCAAAATAGATGCTGTCCTCCGTCTCCGCGCAAAAGGCATTCTGATCAAAATGGGTAAAGGAGCGGGCCGTATCCACCGTCCGTTCCTCCTGCTCAACTGGCTCCGGCCCTCCGCAGGCGGAGAGCGTCAGCAGCGCCGCCAGCAGCAGCGCAAGCGTCTTTTTCATAGTGACCTCCTTCTTTTTCGCCCCGCTATCTGTCTTACTGCACTACAAATTTGCGCCCGGAAGAATCCCTACCCAGGTTCCCCTCACATAGCACCTTTGCCCCGGAGCCATCCAGCGCCACCGCTATGATCTTGAGCGTGACATAGAAGGTGTCCCCGTCACTGCCCTCGGCGTAAAGAGCAATATAGGCGTTCGTCTCGTCCCGTCCACACAGCGACGTAAAGTTTATCCAAAACCCTCTCCCCAGGTCGAAGGTGTAGGTCTCGTCCACCAGTCTATTCCCGTCAAAGTCCCACAGCCGGACCGGGATATCGTAGACTCCTTCCTCCTGCTCTGATGGGTACAGGTAATACCCGGCCACGATGTCGTCCGCGATTTCCAGACGGACCGTGTTCTCGACCAGGTCGTTGTAGAACAGATAGCGCACCTCTCCCGTCTCGAACTCATATTTGTAGATCTTCATTCTTGCCGTCCCGCTGTCATCCCTTTCAAAGCTGTTGAACAGGATGCCGTCCTCCATGACCCAGGGTTCCGTGACTTTTCCAAAGGAGCTGTCGTCCTCCGCGTACAGGGCCTCCATCTCCCCGCTCTCGATATCCCAGCGCCGCAGCTTGAAGCAGGTGGACGTTGTCTCGTCATCGATCCGGTCATAATTCATGGTAAAGATATACAGCTTCCCGTCATAAGGCTGGATGGGCAGATAATTGCTCCACGGCGTCTCCTCCTGAAGGATCACCTCCGCCTCTTCCTCGGGGTCCAGCGGGATCCGGCAGACATAGTTATACTCCTTCTGGACGCCTTCCTCGATCTCATCCATGATGGTGGCGAGATAGATCGCTCCTTCATACATCATCATGTATCGGTTCAACATAGTGTCAGGAATCAGTCCGTCCTCCAACTCCCTCTCCCGCCTGTGGTCCGAGCCGTCTAGGGCCGCACTGGCAATAAATTCGTGATATCCGCTATTGTATTCCTCACCTACCCAGTAGAGCCTGTCTTGGTAGATCCCCACATATAAGACATTACCGCCGAGATACGCATTGCAGGTCTCATCATCATGCCCGCATTCCGGCTTCCCACATACCGGACCGCAGATACCGGTGGCCTTATCCACGCAGAGCAGATAAGGCCAGTTGAAGCTAAAGGCAAAATATATGTTATCCTCCGTCTCCGCGTAATAGGCGTCCTGACGATAATGGACAAAGGAGCGGGCCGTGTCCACCGTCCGTTCCTCCTGCTCAACTGGCTCCGGCCCCCCGCAGGCGGAGAGGGTCAGCAGCGCCGCCAGCAGCAGCGCAAGCGTCTTTTTCATGGTGACCTCCTTCTTTATTTGCCCCGCGGGGCGTTATTCCTCTGTTAGGTACGCCTCGTTTGTCCACAGCATCTTCGCACCGCTGCCGTCCAGGGCCACCGCCACGACCCCGCACACATCATCCCACATTATCTCGCCAAAATAGGCGTAGTCCTCGTCCACACCGCGGAAATTAAAATATGGCCCGGACGTTCCGTGAAAGGTCCAGTCCAGCTTAAACGAATCGTCTACCAGCGTGTTCCCCTCAAGGTCTTTGAGCTGCACGTACAGGGTCTGGTTCTCCTTGTCCCACAGGTGCCCACCTACAACGCCGCCCGCGATCGCCCTGTTGGCCAATTGATTCGCGCCCCGCATGGTAAACAGCACCTCCGGTTCCCCGCCCTCGTAGGGGATCCGGCAGACCTCCATCTCATGGTCGCCCCACTCGGGCCATGGAAAGCCATTGGAATCGCTGACGAGGTCGGTCGGTTGCCAGGTATAGATAAGGCCGTCCTCAGTGGCGCACAGATCGTTCGTCCAGTCAGCCTGAACGTCCTCCTCCATCAGCGTTTCCAGTTCGCCGGTCTCCCGGTCCCAACGCATACAGCGGTAGGTGTTGTAGCCGGTGGCGGCGTAAGGGCGCACGGAGCCCTCCTCGGCCTCCCGCAGGATCGGGGTGACTGTCAGGATATACAGATCATCTCCCCGGGGGGTGACGACAGTGCTGCCATTCCCATCGTCTATAAACGGTTCGTTCAGAACGACCACAGGCTCCTCATCCGGATCCAGCGGGATGGCGCAGACGTAATGACACGACTGTTTCTGCCCGTCCACCATCTCGCCATGGTCGCCGTAATTCCAGGCATACCCACGGTGAAAGAGCGTTGAACAGTCTAATCTGTAGTATTCTTCCCTGATCTCGCGCACCGTCTGCCGGTCGGTGCCGTCCAGCGCCATGCTGCAGATCGCACCGCCAGTACCGCCGTCAACGTACGCGGTAGCGGCCCAATAGAGCCGGCCGTCATAGATCTGCTGGCAACCATTAACGCCGCTGACAAAGGCATTGCAGTTTTTGCCGGTATGAGGGCACTCCGGTTTCCCGCACAGGGGACCCCCGAAACCCGTGTCCTTATCGATATAATACAGAGTATTCCCACCAATAAAAGTCCGGAAATAAAGCGTGTCCTCTGTGCCGCACAGGAATGCAATGGACAAATCTCCTTTGTAAGAGAACAGCTCATCAAAGTTATCTGAACGATCTGAGCCGGACGGCCCCCCGCAGGCGGAGAGGGTCAACACGCATATGGCCGCCATAGCGGCCGCGAAGAACACTCGCTTGAAGGATCTCATTTTTAGTCTCCTCTCTGTGGCGTCGCGTTGCGCACTTCATTATTCAAGTTTAACTTGATTAACTTTAGCATAAAATAACACATTTTTCTGCCCATGTCAATAGGGCGCCGCCTGTTGACGCAGCCCGGCGGTGCATCCCCTTCCTGCTAATTTCATTAGCAGGAAACCATCTATTGACTTTTTTGGCCGAACAGAGTATTGTTGAACTGATGACATGGGTCGCAATAGGCGATAGCTTTTTCACGTTCGGCTTGCTAATCAAAATTGTAACCTTTTTCGGCATTTTGCCGAAGCTCGGTTTGGTGCAATTTGTGATGCTGAACAAAAAAACGCCGATTTTTGTGTGCTTTCTGACGAAAACAGGGACAAAAATCGGTGTTTTTTGTGGCACCCTCGACGCGATTCGAACGCGTGGCCTTCCGCTTAGGAGGCGGACGCTCTATCCTGCTGAGCTACGAGGGCACATGAGGTAAGTTGAACTGCGGACCATCCGCATTTGGGGAAAAAGGCGATTGCTTCTCCGTCTGCTTAGGAGTAGCGCCAGGACACTGTTTGTCAGTGACCATCAGTAGCGGAAAGTCATTGATATTGCTGGATTTTTCGCTTGTCACACTGCTTGTTATTCACCGTATGTTTTTGCTAATTTCGGTCGTTTTTTGTGGCTCCAATTAGCTGGCGATTAGCAGGGGGGCGAAAAACCGGCATTAGGTTCGAGTGCAATCCATGTCCTGTGTGCCATCCATGAACGAGGATCAATGAGCAATTATTTTAGTTACTGCCCGTTAAAGACCAAACTTGGCCTTATACTTCTGAGGATCATCCATGAACTCCCTATACTGTTTCCGAAGGCAGTTCCCGCAGGGGCGATACCCCGCGGCGAGAGCTGTTTTTTCATCTGCGAAGAAAACTCTGTGCTGTTCATAGCTTCCCGGAAAACGTCTGATGGTAGAGAGTGCGGATGGGCAATCAAGCCGCCCGTATACTTTGAGCTTGCTGTTACCGCCAAAGGTTCCCGGCGTCTCGGAATTATACTCAACCCCATCAGGGCCAAGCAGCTTATATGTTTTCATGGCTACCTCCATTACTTATCTCTTTATTTGACTATGTACCGATAGTCGAGCAAATGGCTCAACAGTTTTCTTGGCTCAACACCAAGCCGCTCTGCAAGCCTTATCATATCTTCATTTATGAGGTCAAGGTTTTTATCCTCAAAGTGTTTTTTCTCGTCATCGGTTTTCAGTATTACACCATTACATAGGCCAATCAGCTCGGCACCGATCTTCTCAAAGCACTTCTGTGAGGGGAGATTATCGACCTCCACGACCGCCCGGAACTCTGACCTTCCTGTGATGCGATAGACTTCATTCAGAAAGAGAACAATGCTCTGCGGCCCATACCCTTGGCGAGTATGCTTTTCATCAAGTTCAATGGCAATCTCCCACGTTTCTGCCCGTGTGTCTTTTATCCCAAGATACCCAATAGGGTCTTTGTTCTTCGCACTCTCAATGATGCAGTAGAACACCTCCGGCTGAGAAACCTCGTTCCAAAACAGGCTCCCCATATCCTTCTCTGTTGTGTGGTATATGGCTCTATACATGAGAGAATACTGCATCCTCACATTGAGATAGAACGCCTCATCCGCTTTTGTAACAGGCCGTATAACAACCTCGTCGTTGCTCACAAATAGGTCTTGTGTTTTCTCTTGAGTAAAATCCCATGCCTCGCTTTTATTATCCTGTGTGCCTCCTGTGGATGGCTGTGTCTCTGATTTCACCAGATCATCAATGGCGTCTTTAAGCACATCCTTCCAGCCCGGAGTATCCGCAGACAAGCCCTCCAGCTTGTCCAAGATACCCTCGTATATTGACTGAGCTTGTTCTTGTTGGGCTTTTTTGAAGATGTCTCCCATTAGTTGACCTCTCGTTTCATCTCGCATAACTTTTCAATCAGCAAGACGATTACCTCTTTAACTCCATGTACGATTTCAATAAGGACTTCATCGCTGAGTACTTTTCGACCCTGGGATTCCTCCACAACACAGAGGGCCTTTTGTTCCTGAGTTCCTTCCATGGCAATGTCTCCTATCGAATTATTCTATAATTTCTCGATAGCTTCGGCAAATGCGTTAAGACCTGCAATCAATCCGGGATATTTCTCAAAAAGCGTATCGTCGGTGCTTTCCTGTGGCTTCTGCTGAGATTCTGGCTCATCTGGATTCCCTTTCAATAGGTATTCGTAAGAGACACCAAAGTGTTCAGCTAAAGCTCTAAGGTTCCGAGGTGACGGCGCTGTCTTGCCTCTTTCCCATTGACACACGGCAGCACGGGATACATCTAAACCTACTGCAAGTTCAGATTCAGACTCATGCTTCGTTTCTCGCAAATTGCGAATTCGCTTCCCGATCATTGCTTTCTTTTCTGGTGAAAAGCCAAACCTATCAACTGAAGCCATAATAGCACACCTCAAATTGAATATAAAGGAAAGAGTTGTTCACGCCGGTTCAAGGTTGTTAAGCGAACTCCAATGAGCTGTTTTTATTTTAACAGTCCGTAACCCGTATTGCAAGAGGAATAACAGTAGCCGGAGGAACCGCATACAGTTTTGCGATTCCTCCGGCGTTTGAGACTATGCGATTATACTGCCTGTGCGAGAGCCTTAATCATGTTCATCATCTCCGGCGTTTCCGTCAGGAGCTTGATGAGAAGGGCCTGCTTGCCTGCGGCATCGAGGTTCTCCACGGGGTCCGGCACTTTCGGTTCCTCGGCTCCGGCTGGCGTATAGAACTCCTTTTGGAACCTCTCAGCGTTCAGGCGTCGGTTGTCGTCCAGAATGTGCGCGTACCGCTCTGTGACCATCGTGGCCTGCGCGTGGCCGGTATCACCCTGGACACCCTTGATGTCGCCTCCGCTCAACATCAGCTTATAGGTGGTGCTGGTGTGACGGATACTGTGGAACACCACTTTGGGAAGATCGTGGTCCTCAATCAGCTTGCTGAACATACGGTTGATGGTGGACCCCTCGATAGGATTGCCAGAGCTGGATGCAAACACAAGGTTATAGTCTTTGTACTCGTCGCCCAACAGCTCCTTTAGGGCCTCAATATCCTTTTTGCGTTGCACAAGCATTTCAGCGACAGCGCGAGGAAGAAAGACCTTCCGGGTACTTGTTTTGGTCTTTGGCTCTTTCAGAACCAGCACGGTCGAACCGCAGGGGAATATCGCCGGGAATTTCAGCTTGATGCCCTGTTCATCAAGCTGGCTCATGGCCTCTCTGTTCACGCGTTGCAATTCCTTGTCCACATAGACATAGGCTCGGCCTTCGTTGATGCTCTCCGGGGAAATCTCGATGCAGTCCCAGGTGAGGCCCAGCAGCTCACCCATGCGAAGGGAGCAGGCAAACGAAAGATTGAGGGCGAGTTTGAGAATATCATCTTCGCAAAGGTCAATGGCCTTGAAAAGCGTTTCGGCATCCCATATTTCACGGACGTTTTCCTCGCACTTGGGCAGCGTAGCGTTCTGGACCGGGTTCCGGGCCATCAGCTCCCACTTGACTGCCTGATTGAAAGCGTTGCGGAGAAGTTTGTGGATCTCCCGAATTGTCCGTGCCGAGATGTAGGGATTCTTGGGAGGACCATAGTTCCGGTCTTTGGCCTTGACCGTTTTGAGCCGCTTGTAGAAGTTATCCATCATCCTGGGGTTGATGTCATCCAGCTTCATATCCCCGATAAGGGGGCGGATGTAGTTGTCAATCAGCGACTTGTGACCCTCGTAGGTGGAGGGTGCCCAGGTGTTGACGCCATAGATGGTGACGTATTGGTCCAGCAGGTCGGAGAGCGTCAGGGCTGTTGGGGCGATAAAGGTTTTGGTGTTCTGCTGGTGTTCAACCTCGGCCTTGCGCTTCTT
>CANRFT010000022.1 GCA_947629955.1 uncultured Oscillospiraceae bacterium | reverse complement strand
CCCATCCCATCACTGTACAGAGCCTTTATATCTACGAAATCATACAGATGCCCAAAATCAATGGCTCCGTCTATCTTCCTCAACAAGTGGTCTTTTGGTATCCGATCCTCTAATGTCAGAAACTCCATCACGTTTCGCTGCAGCTCCTGCCTTGTGCTCATCATCTCTTTCACCTCATTCCCATTTTACCACATTTATGCGAAAAAGTCTGCCCATGGGCAGACTTTTTCGACAGACTGAGCCTCTGAACAGGATGTTCGGAGGCTTTCCCTATTTTTTCTTTTTCTTTTTTCCAAAGAAGTCCCGCACGAAACCGGAATCCTCTCCTGTTCCCTCTCCCATGGCCCCGGCGTAGGCCCGGAGGGCCTCCCGCTGGTCAGCGGTGAGATTTCTGGGGACCTCCAGCCGCACGGTGACATACTGGTCGCCCCGGCCATAGCCGTTCACATTGGGGGCCCCTTTGCCTCTCAGCCGCACCACCGTGTCCGGCTGGGTGCCGGCGGGCAGGTTGTACTTCACCTTGCCGTCAATGGTGTCGATCTGCAGCTCCGCGCCCAGGGCCGCCTGGGGAAAGGACACCGGCTGCTCCAGGTAGAGGTCGTCCCCCTCCCGGCGGAACCGGGCGTCCGGACGGACAGATACCACTACCAGCAGGTCGCCGGAGGGACCGCCGTTGGTCCCGTTGTTGCCCTGGCCCCGGATGGGAATGGTCTGTCCGTTGTCGATGCCGGCGGGGATGTGGAGCTTGATCGTGCGGTGGCGGGTGACCTGCCCGTTGCCGCCGCAGGATTTGCAGGGAGTCCTGACGATCCTGCCCCGGCCCCGGCACCGGGGGCACTCCCCCACGGTAGTGACCGAGCCCATGATGGTCTGCCGCTGGACCCGCACCTGGCCCGCGCCCCGGCAGTCGGGGCAGATCTCGGGACTGGTGCCGGGGGCCGCGCCGGAACCGCCGCAGTCCGGACAGTTCTCCGCCCGGTTGAGGCTGATCTCCTTGTCACAGCCGGTCATGGACTCCATGAAGGTGACAGTCAGCCCCGCCCGGAGGGAGGCGCCCTTCTGGGGGGCGTTGGGGTCAGCCCGGCGGCCTCCGCCGAAGCCGCCCCCGAACCCTCCGCCGAAGAAGGAGCCGAAAATGTCGCCCAGATCCCCCATGTCGAAGCCGAAGCCGCCGGGTCCGCCGGCCCCCGCGCCGAAGTTGGGATCCACCCCCGCGAAGCCGAACTGGTCGTACCGGGCCTTCTTGTCGTGGTCAGACAGGACCTCGTAGGCCTCGTTGACCTCCTTGAACTTGGCCTCGGCGGACTTGTCGTCGGGGTTCATATCCGGGTGGTACTTCTTGGCCAGCTTCCGGTAGGCCTTTTTGATCTCCTCGTCAGAGGCGCTCTTGTTCAGGCCAAGCACCTCGTAATAATCTCGTTTTTGGTCGGGCATATGTTCTCACCAGCTTTGCGGATAACGCCGCGCAAGGCGGGGCAGAGCCCCGCCTTCACGGTGTATCAAATGATGGGATGCTTACTTGTTGTTGTCGTCGTCCACGACCTCGTAGTCGGCGTCTACCACGTTATCGCCGCCATTGCCCTGCTGGCCTCCATAGCCGCCCTGGGGGCCGCCGTTGAAGCCGCCGCCCATGTCGGGGCCGGGTCCGCCCTGAGGTCCGCCCTGCTGCTGATACAGCTTCTCGCTGACGGCGTAGAAGGCCTTGGTCAGCTCCTCGGTGGCGCTCTTGATGGCCTGGGTGTCGTTCCCCTTCAGGGTCTCCTTCAGGCGGTTCAGGGCGCTCTCTACGGGGGCCTTGTCGGCGGGGGACAGCTTGTCGCCCAGATCCTCCAGGGTCTTCTCGGTCTGGTAGGCCATCTGGTCGCCCTGGTTGCGGACGTCCACCTCTTCCTTCCGCTTGGCGTCCTCAGCGGCGAACTGCTCCGCCTCCCGGACGGCCTTGTCGATGTCGTCCTTGGACATATTGGTGGAGGAGGTGATGGTGATGTGCTGCTCCTTGCCGGTGCCCAGGTCCTTGGCGGACACGTTCACGATGCCGTTGGCGTCGATGTCGAAGGTGACCTCGATCTGGGGCACGCCGCGGCGGGCGGGGGCGATGCCGTCCAGCATGAACCGGCCCAGGGTCTTGTTGTACTGGGCCATCTCCCGCTCGCCCTGGAGCACGTGGACTTCCACGGAGGTCTGGTTGTCAGCGGCGGTGGAGAAGATCTGGCTCTTCTTCACGGGAATGGTGGTGTTGCGGTCGATGAGCTTGGTCATCACGCCGCCCATGGTCTCGATGCCCAGGGACAGGGGGGTCACGTCCAGCAGCAGCAGGTCCTTCACGTCGCCGGTGAACACGCCGCCCTGGAGGGCAGCGCCCATGGCCACGCACTCATCGGGGTTGATGCCCTTGAAGCCCTCCTTGCCGGTGAGCTTCTTCACCATCTCCTGCACGGCGGGGATGCGGCTGGAGCCGCCCACCATCAGGACCTTGTTGATCTGATTCCCGGAGAGGCCGGCGTCGCTCATGGCCTGACGGACGGGGCCGGCGGTGGCCTCCACCAGGTGGGCGGTGAGCTGGTCGAACTTGGCCCGGGTCAGGGTCAGCTCCAGGTGCTTGGGGCCGGTGGCGTCGGCGGTGATATAGGGCAGGTTGACGTCGGTGGAGGTGACGCCGGACAGCTCGATCTTGGCCTTCTCGGCGGCCTCCTTCAGGCGCTGCATGGCGTTCTTGTCATTGGTCAGGTCGATGCCCTCCGCCCGCTTGAACTCGGCGGCCATCCAGTCCATGACGCACTTGTCGAAGTCGTCGCCGCCCAGGCGGTTGTTGCCGGCGGTGGCCAGCACCTCGATGACGCCGTCGTCGATGTCCAGGATGGACACGTCGAAGGTGCCGCCGCCCAGGTCGTACACCATGATCTTCTGGGCCTGCTCCTTGTCCACGCCGTAGGCCAGGGCCGCGGCGGTGGGCTCGTTGATGATGCGCTTCACGTCCAGCCCGGCGATCTTGCCGGCGTCTTTGGTGGCCTGGCGCTGGGCGTCGGTGAAGTAGGCGGGCACGGTGATGACCGCCTCGGTGATGGTCTGGCCCAGGTACGCCTCGGCATCCGCCTTCAGCTTCTGAAGGATCATGGCGCTGATCTCCTGGGGGGTATAGCGCTTGCCGTCGATATTCACCTTGTAGTCGGAACCCATCTCGCGCTTGATGGAGCTGATGGTGCGGTCGGGGTTGGTGATGGCCTGGCGCTTGGCCACCTGGCCCACCAGGCGCTGACCGTCTTTAGTGAAAGCCACCACGGACGGCGTGGTGCGGCTGCCCTCTGCGTTGGGGATGACGACGGTCTCGCCGCCCTCCATGACGGAGACGCAGGAATTGGTGGTGCCCAGATCGATACCGATGATTTTAGCCATTGTTGTTTCCTCCATTTATAGAAATTTGTTTTTTAACAGATCTAATTGGCCACTTTGACCATGGCAAAGCGGATGACCTTTTCACCGCACATGAAGCCCTGCTGGAACACGTCCACGATGGTGTTCGCTCCGACGCTCTCGTCCTCCACATGCATGACCGCGTTGTGGCAGTTGGGGTCGAAGGTCTCGCCCATGGCGGGGATGACCTCCACGCCCAGATTGGTCAGGGCGTCCCGGAGGCCCTTCATAGTCATCTCCACGCCTTTTTTGAAGGCCTCGTCGGCGGTCTCCTGTTTCAGGGCCCGCTCCAGATTGTCGTACACTGGCAGGAAGGCGGCCACGGTCTGGGCCTTGGCGTCGGACCAGAGGGCCTCTTTCTCTTTGGCGGTGCGCTTGCGGTAGTTGTCGTACTCGGCGGCCAGCCGGAGGAACTTGTCCTCGGCGGCGGCCAGTTTCTCGGCGCTGTCGTCCTTGGTCGGCTCCTCCTTGGGGATTTCCTCCTTGGGGGCCTCCTCCGTCTGGGGCTTTTCCTCCTTCACCTCGGGGGACTGCTCAGACTCGGTCTTGTCGTGCTTTTTCTTTTTATCGGACATGGGTGTTTACTCCTCCTTCTCCTTGCCGGGCCCGGCGGGGGGCAGTTCCGGCGTGCCGAACAGTTTGGACAGCCCGTCCGCCACGTAGGACAGCTTTGCGGCCACCTTGCCGTAGTCCATCCGGGTGGGTCCCACCACGCCGATGACCCCCTTCATGCCGTCCCCGATGTCGTAACTGGCCAGCACCACGCTGGAGTCCTTCAGCTCCTCGGCCACGTTCTCCGGGCCGATCAGGATCTTGGCCCCGTCGTCATTCAGCGCCGGCAGCGCCAGGGACTGGGCGATGGTCTGCTCCTCCGAGAGATAGGCCATCAGCTTCTGGGCCTTGCCCACGTCCTGGTACTCGGGGTGGTCCAGGATGTGGCTGGCCCCGGCGGTGTAGACCGCGCTGTTTTCCATGGAGTCCAGCACCTCCATGGCGAAGGACACCACCAGAGAGATGAGCCCGTAAGAGCTGCCGGCGGCGTGCTCCGCCACCCGCATGAGCTCCGGGGTCAGCTGGTCCAGGGTCTTGCCCACGAAGGCGGTGTTCAGCAGGGTGGTGAGCAGCTGCAGCTGGGGCTCCGACAGGTCGGTGGGCAGCCGGAACAGCTTGTTCTTCACCAGGTTCCCGTCGGTCATCACCACGGCAATGAAAGAGGCGCTGTCCACCAAAATCAGGTCGAACCGCTTGATGGTGGGCCGGCGGGCGTTGCCCGCCAGGGCGAAGGCCGGATAGTTGGTCAACTGGGACACCATCCGCCCCGCCTGGTCGATGACCTTGTCCAGCTCCCGCATCTTCAGGTGCAGGGCGTCGTTGATCTGCTTCGTCTCCTCCAGGCTGAGCCGCTGCTCCTCCATCAGCTCGTTCACGTACAGCCGGTAGCCCTTGGGGGAGGGGATCCGCCCCGCGGAGGTGTGGGGCTGCTCCAGATAGCCCAGCTCGGTAAGGTCGGCCAGCTCGTTGCGGATGGTGGCGGAGGACACGTTCAGCCCGGTGATCTCCTGGAGGGCCTTGGAGCCGATGGGCTCCGCCGTCTGGATATAGCGTTCCACCACCGCGCGCAAAATTTTCTTTTTTCGCTCGGTCAACTCCAAAAGGTTCCCTCCTCACCGAAGTTTTAGCACTCAACACCTTTGAGTGCTAAGCATAATGTACCACTCATTTTCGATATTGTCAATAGGGCAGTTTGTAAATTAAATGTGAATGTCCCGAATTGCAAGAACATGGCCCACATTTCGCAGCGTGTTCCCTCGATTGCTAATCTGCCGTCCGCCCGCCGTTGCCCCTTTGCGTACAATTGAGAGAGTCCCGGTAAAAAACTCTTTCCTTTCCGGCGCGTTCGTAGTAAAATAAAGGATACCGTGACCCCCGTTGCCTTTACAGATCGTTTTCCGCGCCCTGAGCGCGTAATGGAGGCTCTTTATGGACGTGCTTTTTCTCACAGCCGAGGGCTCCTCGGCCCTCTGGGACAAGGTGACCTTCGGCCTGACCTGGTTCTTCACCAATCTATCTCCCGCGGCGGCCTGGGCGGTGCTGGGGATCGCCGTGTGCGTGGCCTTCTTCGTGTACTACTGGTGGTGCCTCAGGCCCCGGCCCCACTCCCTGGAGTGGGTGTCCATGGCGGAGGAGGACGCCAGGCCCCGCCGGATGACCCTCACCCTGCCCCGCCACAAGCTGACCCGGCGGGACATCCTGCCCATGGTGCTGCTGACGGCGGTGTATGCCCTCACCGCCTTTTTCCAGCTGGGCAATTTCACCTCCCCCCAGTCCGTCCGGTCCTTCGCGGAGCGGGAGACCGTCTCTTTTGAGCTGGCGGAAGAGGTCACCGTGGGCGGCGTGGGCTGGTTCGCCGGCATCGGCACCGGAGACTACTCCCTGGAGTTGTCCGCCGACGGGGAGACCTGGACCGTCCTCCAGGTGGCGGACGAGGTCTGGGAGGACGGCGTCTGGCGGGCCAAAGAGCCGGGGGAGAACACCGACGGCAAAAGCACCCGCCTGGCCTACTACTGGGAGGACGTCCTTCCCGGTGGGGAGGGGGCCGTCCAGTCCATGCGGCAGGACTACAAAACTCTGCTGAAATGGCAGCGCGCCACGGCGGAGGGCGGCTCCACCATCCGGGCAAAGTATTTCCGCCTCACCGCCGACCCGGACAGCGCCCAGTCCCCCATGGATCTGGGGGAGCTGGTGCTGTACGACGGGGCAGGCGGTATGCTCTCTGTCTCTCCCACCGGGGCGGACGCCCTGTTCGACGAGCAGGACACCGCGCCGGAGAAGTCCACCTACATGGACTCCTCCTACTTCGATGAGATCTACCACCCCCGCACCGCTCTGGAGCACCTGCGGAACATCTATCCCTACGAGGTGTCCCATCCCCCCCTGGGCAAGCTCATCATCTCCCTGGGCATCCTGATCTTCGGCATGACGCCCTTTGGCTGGCGCTTTATGGGGATGCTGTTCGGCGTGCTGATGGTGCCCGTCCTTTACATCTTCCTGAAAAACCTGTTCGGCAAGACCCCGGTGGCCCTGTGCGGGACCGCCCTGTTCACCTTCGACTTCATGCACCTGGTCCAGACCCGCATCGCCACCATCGACACCTACGGCGTGTTCTTCATCCTGGTCTCTTACTACTTTATGTACCGCTGGCTGGCGGTGCCCGCCGGGAAAAAGCTGCGCTGGCACGTCCCGCCCCTGCTGCTCAGCGGGCTGTTCTGGGGGATCGGCTGCGCCTGCAAGTGGACGGTGGTCTATGCCGGCGTGGGGCTGGCGGTCATGTGGCTGCTGGGGCTCATCTTCAAGGGCCGGGAATGGGCCGATCTGGCCCGCCCCGTCTGGGAGGAGGAGAGCCAGACCATGCGCTATCCCTCCGTCCCCCGGTTCTGGGTCCACGCCTTGGCCACCACCCTGCTGTCCGTGGTCTTCTTCGTGATCATCCCCCTGTCTGTCTACACCGCTTCCTACTTTCCCTATGCCTCCGCCCGGGGCAATGAGAGCGGCTTTGCCGGCATGGCGGCGCAGTCCGCCGTGTGGCCGGCGGAGAAGCTCCCCGGCTACCTGGAGCAAGCCGCCGAAAGCGGCTCGGAGGACAAGATCAAGGCCTTTTTCGACGCCATCCCCGCCGACTCCGACGACCCGGCGGACATCATGATGAAAAACCAGTACTTCATGCTCACCTACCACCAGGGCGTCCACAACCCCCACCCTTACCAGTCCGACTGGTATCAGTGGATCGTGGACGGCCGGCCCATCCTCTATTACCGGGAGTACGGCTACGCCTTGAACGGGGAGCAGACGGTGTCCCTGTTCGCCTCCTTCAACAACCCCCTGGTGTCCTGGCTGGGGCTGGCGGCCTTCTTCGCCGTGCTGATCCGCACCGTCCGCAAAAAGAGCGGCACCGGCCTGTTCATCCTCATCTCCGTCCTGTCCCAGTTTCTCCCCTGGATGGCCGTCGGCCGTGTCCTGTTCGCCTATCACTACTTCCCCACTATCCTGTTTCTGGTGTTCGCCATCACCTATCTGATGAACGACATCTTCGACCGCCGCCGGGAGGGATACCGTCTGGCGGTGTACGGATTCACCGGCTGCGCGGTGCTGCTGTACGCGGTGTTCTATCCCGCCCTCATCGGGCTGTACACCCCCCTGTGGTACGGGACCTATTTCCTCCGCTGGTTCCCCAGCTGGCCCCTGTGAGGTGAGCTTATGTATCTCTGCGACGTCCACACCCACAGTCTCATCTCCCCGGACAGCAAAGCGCCGCTGAGCGCTATGGCTCAGGCGGCGTTGTCCGCGGGGCTGAAGGAGCTGTGCGTCACCGACCACTGCGACCTGCTGGACTGGGAGGGCCGGCCTGACGGCTCCTTCGACTGGGCCGCCGCCAAAGAGCAGTACCGGGCGGTCAAAACCGATCTCGACGGGCGGCTCACCCTCCGGCTGGGGCTGGAGCTGGGCTCCGCCCCCTTTGACCCGGACATGGCCCGGGTGGTCATCGCCGGAGGAGGGGAGGAACTGGACTTCGTGCTGGGCTCCCTTCACAACTGGATCGGGGACCAGGGGAACATCGACCTCTATTTCAGCAAATTCGCCGGGGACGGGGCCCTGTGCCGCAAGGCCATGGATAACGCTCTCTCCCACGCCTGGGAGCTGGTGACCCGATACCCCGACTGCTACGACAGCCTGGCCCACGTGATCTATCCCCTGCGGTATATCCGCCGGGACGGCATGGATCTGCCCCTGACCGACTATGAGGAGGCACTTCGGGCCGTTTTCACCCAGGTCGCCAAAACCGGCCACGCCCTGGAGGTGAACACCCACCACGGTCTGGACATGGGCGACTGGCCTCAGCTGCTGCGCTGGTTCAAGGAGTCCGGCGGCGAGTTGGTCACCGTGGGGTCTGACGCCCACCGGCCGACCGATCTGGCCAAAGGCGTCCCCCAGGCGCTGTGGCTCATCAAAGGTGCCGGGTTCGGCTATATCACCACATTCCGGGGGCGGAAGCCCGTCACCTATCCGCTGTAACAGAAAGGGGAGCTTACCATGAAGATTGCCATCGCGTCCGACCACGGCGCCTATGAACTGAAGGAGCATCTGAAGGTCTATCTGGCCGCACAGGGCCATGAGCTGTCCGACTGCGGCACCTATACCCCGGAGAGCTGCGACTATCCCGACTTCGGGGCGGCGGCCGCCCGGATGGTGGCCTCCGGCACCTGTGAACGGGGCATCGTTCTGTGTACCACCGGTGTGGGCATCTCCATCGCCGCCAATAAGGTGAAGGGCATCCGCTGCGCCCTGTGCCACGACACGCTCTCCGCGGAGCTGACCCGCCGCCACAACAATGCCAACGTGCTGGCCATGGGAGGCGGCATCGTGGGGCCCAGCCTGGCCGAGCGCATCGTGGACGTGTTCCTGACCACCCAGTTCGAGGGGGGCCGCCACCAGCGCCGGGTGGATAAGGTCATGGCGCTGGAGAAGGACTGAACCAACCCCTATGACGCGGCAAGCCCCCGCCGGAGCGATCCGGCGGGGGCTCTTTCATACGCTTTTGATCAGTTCTTCCGCCTCCCGGCGGCTGTACAGAGCGTTGAGGACGGCCAGCAGGGCTTTCGCGCTCATGCGCTCCGGCAGGTCCAGCTTTTTCAGCAGGGCGGCCCGGTTTTGGGCGGCGTCCGGGGTCCCGGACAGCCCCCAGGCCATCAGATCGGCGGGGGTGATACCGCCCACGGCCCGGGAGGGCGCCTCCTCCCCAATCACCGTGGCCCCCGCCCGGAGAAGGGCGTCTCTCAGCACTTCCGGGGGCATCCCCTCCACGCCGATCTTGCCCTCCTTGCCGGGGACACGCTTGCGGCGCTCTTTGCCGCGCACGTCGGGGATATAGGCGTGCTTCACCCGGTCCTTGGGGATGGCCCCCTTCAAAAAGTTCCGGATGACGAACCCCGCCCCGTCGGAGTCGGTGAGGACGATGAGCCCTCTGGTCTCCGCCAGCCGGCGGAGGAGGGCCAGCCGCTCCTCGTCCTTGAACACGCCGAAGCCGGCCGTCTCCAGGATAAAGGCGTCCACCGCCTGGGACAGGGCGTTCTTGTCGTAGCGGCCCTCCACCACGATAACCTCCCGGATGCGGAGCCGGTCCATCACGCCGCCCTCCGGCCGGAGGCCAGCTCCACCAGCAGGGCGGTGAGGATCTCCCCCTCCCGGCCGTAGTTGGCTTTCAGGGTCAGGTCGGTCTCGGCGCAGCGGCGTACCGCGTACCGGCACCAGGGCAGGGAGAACCGCCGGGCGGCGTCCATGATCTTGTCAGCGGGATACGTGTTCTTCATCCCCCACAGGGCCATGAAGTCGCTGCGGCTCATGTTCCGCTCCAGCCCCAGCCGGGCGGTGTAGAGCTGCCGGAAGTATTTGCCCATGACAGACAGCACCATCACCGGAGCCTCCTGGGAGTGGAGCAGGTCGGCCAGCACCGAGGCGGCCTTGTCGAAGTCCTTCCGAGCCATGGCGTCGGTCATCTGGAACACCACCGCCTCGATCACCGGGATGGCCACCACGTCGATGTCCTCCCGCGTGACCCGCTGGTGCCCGGCGTAGGCGGCGATCTTGCCGATCTCGGCGGCCAGGTTGTTCATCAGGTCCCCGCAGAGGAAGATGAGATACCGGGCGTCCCCGGTGTCGATGGTGTGGCCCGCGGCCTTGAAGCGGCGGACGATCCAGTCGGTGAGGTCCCCCTGCTCCTGCCGCTGAAAGTCCACCACCGCCTGCTTCTCTTTCAGCAGGGCGGCCAGCTTGGACCGACCGTCCGCCTTGTAGTCAATCAGGTCGTACACGAACACCACGCAGCAGTAGTCGGGCAGGTCGGCCAGCAGCTTCACCAGCCTCTCCTGCTGGTCCTTGGAGGCGAACAGGTCGAAGTCGGTGACCTCCACCAGGGTGCGCTCGCTCATCATGGGCAGGTAGTCCACCGCCTGCTCCAGCCACTCCACCGAGCAGTCCTTCCCCTCCGCCGTGTGGTGGTTGAAGTCCTCCAGCCCCGCCGGGAGAAGGGCCTTCCGCAGCTCTCCCAGGTAGAACTCCCGGAGATAGGCCTCCTCCCCGTGGAACACGTAGAGGTTTTTGGGCGCGCCCTGGCGCAGGTCCCGTTTCAGGGCCTGCATGGCGGAGTTGTCGGCTTTTGGCTTGGGCGGCATAGAGCCTCCCCCTTTCGTCAATAGATGGTGACGCTTTCGCCCCGGAGGGTCACGGTGACGGTCCCCTCCTCATCGGTGCGGAGGACCTGGGAGCCCAGTTCCTCCAGCCGGTCCAGCACCTCCTGCCGGGGGTGGCCGTAGGAGTTGTAGCCCACCGATATGACGGCCAGCTCCGGGCGGACGGCGTTCAGAAATTCCTCGCAGGTGGAGCCGTTGGAGCCGTGGTGGCCCACCATCAGCAGCTCGATATCAGGGATGTCGTAGTATTTCACCAGCATCTTCTCCACAAAGGAATCAGCGTCCCCGGTGATGAGGGCGTCGAAGTCCCCGGCGGAGCAGAGGACGAACTGGCCGGACTCGTTGGAGGTGCCGCTGCCCAGGGGCGGGAACAGGGTGATGGACCCGTTCCCGAAGGGGATGTCGGTGATCTCGTCCACATAGACCACCGAGGCGTTTTCCTCCGCTGCCAAAGCCAGCAGCAGGGCCAGCTTCTCCGGATCCAGCCCCTCCGGGTCGGGGATGGCCACCGTGTCCACATCCATCCGGTAGAAGAGCTGCTCCACGCCGTTGAAGTGGTCGTCGTCCAGATGGGTGAGGGCCAACAGATTCAGGCGGGTGCGGCCTATGGAGGCGAACCAGTCGGCGGCGGTGTCCCCGGCGGAGGATGAGTTGTTGCCGCCGCAGTCCACCAGGGCGGTCTTGTCTCCGGAAATCAGAGCAGTGGATGCCCCTTGGCCCACGTCCAGAGCGGCCGCCGTCAGGGTGGCGGTGGAGGCGGAGACCGTGCCGACACCGATGGAGGCACACAGCAGGGCCAGCAAAGCGGCGACGGGGATCAGCGGGCGGGGTTTCTTTTTTGACAGCCAGCACACCAGCAATACCAGGTAAACGGCGGCCAGCCATATCAGACAGTAGAGGTTGTCGGCGCTGAGAGAGGCGAAGGGCAGCTTTCCCAGCAGCAGAGCCATCCAGCGGGCGTAGTGGGCGAGAAGGCCGAACACCGCGCCGGGGATGGCCGCCGCCCCCGGCAGGAAGATCGCCAACACGCCGATGACCAGGCCGGAGATCATCAGCAGGGTCAGTGCCCACAGAGTCAGGATGTTGGCAAAGGGAGACAGCAGGCTGATCTGCCCGAAGTACAGGGCGGTGAGGGGTGCGGTGAACAGCATGGCCCCCAGGGAGGTGGACACGCCGGCGGCGATCGTCTGCCATCCTCTCCACAGCAGTTTCCGGGGTACGGAGTCATGGGATCCGCGCAGTCCTTTGGGCAGGCCGGCTAGCCAGCGGTAGACGGGCCCGGCAGCCAGCAGGATGCCCGCCACCGAGGCGAAGGACATCTGCAGGCTGACGCTGGCGGCGGCGAAGGGGTTCTGGATCAGCAGGATCATCAGCGCCAGGGCCAGAGAGCAGGGCGGGTCGCTCTCGCTCTCGGCAAAGGGAGCAGCCAGCAGGGCCGCCTGCATGATCACCGCCCGGATGGCCGATGGAGACCCGCCCGCCATCAGCGCGTAAAACAGCAGAAGGGGGATCACGGCCACGGCGGCCTTTTTCTTTCCCCGGAACAGGAACAGGACTGCCGCCACCAGAAAAGAGATGTGCAGGCCGGACACCGCCGAGGCGTGCATGAGTCCGGCGCGGCTGAGGGCGGAGTACAGCTGGTCGGACAGGCCGGACCGGTCCCCCAGCACCACGGCTGTGGCCAGGGGCGCGGCCGTCTCGTCAAAGGCGGCGGCGATGCCCTGCCGCAGCTTTTCCGCGCAGAGGATAGGCCAGTATCGGAACGGGAGGTCAGACGCCTTTTCCACTGCCGGCGGATCGTTGCAGTAGGCCAGCAGGTAGACGCCCTTGGCGGTGTAATAGGTGGTGTCGTCCCCCCGGAGGCGGGTGGCGGGATTCACCCGCGCCGTACAGGAGACCCGGTCCCCGGGCTCCAGCCCGCCCCAGTCCTCGCTGCCGTAGAGCAGCACGTCGGGGGCGGTGAGGCCGCCATCCAGGGATACGGTCATGGACCAGCCGCCGATGGAGGTCTCCTTCGGATAGGAGGCCACCGTGCCGGACAGGGACATCTCCTCCCCCACATAGCGCTGGGAGGGCACGTAGAAAACCGAGGAGTAGGCCGCATACCAGCCGAAGGCCAGTACAGCGCCCAGACAGAGGGCTGCGCCTCGGCGGGAGAACTGCCACAGCCAACGCCGGGACAAGGGGTTCGCCGGGCACCGGGAGGCCATCCGTTCCTCCTCCGTTTTGGGGCGGACGGCCTGCCATAAGATCAGAAGGGCGGCAAAGAGGACGGCGGCGGCCCCAGCGGCGATCCATCCTCCAAAGCCGTATACCGCCAGCAGGCAGGCCAGGCCGAAGCCGCTGGAAAACCATGCCAGTCTGCGCATCGACCCACCGCCTTCTCTCTTTCGTATGGTATGGTGCTATTTTACCGTCTTGAGCGGCGCAAGTCAATATTGGGGCTTGCGATCGTCGGCGCGGTTTGGTATGCTGGAGCAGACCGAGGTGATCTCATGTACATTTTTGACCTGGACGGCACCATCACCGACACCAACGACCTGTGGATCGAGGTGGACCACCGGTTTTTGGGCCGCCGGGGACTGACTATGACCGCCGAATATCAGGCCGCGGTGGCCAAGTCCATCTTCCCGGTGGCGGCGGATTTCACAAAGGAATATTATCATCTGCCGGACAGCCCGGCCTCCATCATGGCGGAGTGGGAGGAACTGGCCGCCCACATCTACCGGGACACGGCTCCCCTCAAGCCGGGGGCGGCGGCCTGTCTGGCCCGGTACAGGTCCGAGGGCCGGGAGCTGGCCCTGTTCACCGCCTGCCGGCCCACCCTGTGCCGGATGGCCCTGGAGCGGTTCGGGCTCACCGGATACTTCTCCCACGTCGTATACGCGGAGGAGATCGGCCTGGACAAGCACGACCCCCGGTGCTTCTCCCGTCTGGCGGAGCTGCTGGGCGTCCCCCCGGAGGACTGTGTCCTCATCGACGACAGCCCTGACAACTGCGCCGCCGCCGTCCGCTCCGGCATGGCCGCCGTGGGCGTCTATGACCGCTACTACGACAGCCGGCAGGAGGAACTGAAGGCCGTCTGCACCAAATACGTCCACTCCCTGGAGGAGCTGTTGGACTGAGGAAAGCGCCCCTGCGGGGCGCTTTCCGTATTCTGAGGCAAAACGCGCCTTTCCCTCATAGAATAGGGGGCAAAGGAGGTGCGATCATGGAAGAGATCATTCCATGCGCGGTGAAGGATCGGGAGGTGTTCCGCCGGGTGTGGCAGCGGGTGATGGGTGATCGGGACATGTCGGACTGCCCGGTGGAGGCCCTGCCCGCCGATTTGGAGGGGGACATCCCCTGCGCCTGTCTGGA
Organism: uncultured Oscillospiraceae bacterium; assembly: GCA_947629955.1. Lineage (GTDB taxonomy): Bacteria > Bacillota > Clostridia > Oscillospirales > Oscillospiraceae > Enterenecus. The sequence continues at coordinate 21,284 of CANRFT010000022.1, read as the reverse complement.
CGACCTGATCCGGCAAAATCAGGCGGACGGACAGCCGGGGACCGCCACCGGGTCAGTTCAGACCGAGGCAGCCGTTCCGGAGCCGTCCGGTGACCGCGGGGCGGAGACCGGCCCCCTCCCGATGGAGGATGGCCCTCACCGGGAGAGCGACTGGGAGGTGCGCCAGGAGCCTCCCGACCGCGCCGGGCGGATGCGCCGGCAGGTGATGGAGGCCCTGGAGGGCTGGCAGTTCTACCGCCATCTGGCGAGACGGGCCAGGGGAACGGATGCCCGGATCCTCAACTCCCTGGCTGGGGAGGAACATAAGGCCGCCCGAAAGCTGGCCGCGGCATACTTTTTACTTACCGGCGTGCGCTACTGGCCCAGCGAGCTGCTGGGGACTCCCGCCCTCCCCTCCTACTGGGGGGCGCTTCGGGGGCGGCATCAGACGGAACAGCTGCAGGAGACGGACTACCGCATCTCCGCCGACGACTGGGACGACCCCGACCAGCTGGAGCTCTACCGGGAACTGGCCGAAGGCGCCCAGAGCCGGTGCCGCCAGCTGCGGGTCCTGCTGGAAGAGGACCACATGATGTAAAGGTGCAAAAAGCCCACCCCTTGCGGGGTGGGCTTTCCCATGTGTTCGGGCGGTTTTACCCGCCGAACTCCTCCAGGGCTTTGGCGGTGGCGGCCCGCTTCTCCTCCAGGGACTCCTTGAGGATCATGTCCTTCACCTTCATCAGCCGGGTAGTGGTGGAGCGGTCGTTCTCGTCCAGCTTCATGGTGATGTAGCGGATAGACTCCTCAGTGTCTGGGATGACCACGTACTCCAGGGCGTTGACGCGCCGGCGGGTCTTCTCGATCTCCTCGGCCATGAGCTGCATGGCCTTTTCCGTCTCGGCCAGCTTGAGCATGGACTGGAACACCTCGCCCAGGGCGGCCACGGCGCCGTCCAGCTCGCCGGAAGTGGCGGCGAAACCGTAGGGGAAGATATCCCCGGCGTCGTCGGTGCGGGTCTTGTAGTGGTACTCCGGCACGTTGACGCTCATCACGTTGCGGAAGGTCATGGACAACTCCACGCTCTGCTTGGGATACATCAGGGCCTGCTCCATGGCGGGGCCGCTCATGAGGGCGGAGGCCACGGTGAAGGAGCTGTGGACCTTCATCAGCTCCTGCTCCACCTGGGCCCGGAGGGTCCGCAGCTCCCGGACTACGTCCAGGAACTGCTTCATCAGCTCGTCCCGCTTGTCCTTGAGGAGCTTGTGGCCCCGCTGGGCGGTGCGCAGCTTGCCCTTCAGCCGGGTGAGCTCCATTCGGGTGGGATTCACAACGGTTGCGGCCATTGCTTAGCCCTCCTTTTTGGGCAGATACTTCTCGATATACTCGGGCTTGATACGCTTCAACTCGGAGGTGGGCAGGATGGACAGCAGCTCCCAGCCCAGATCCAAGGTCTCCTCGATGGACCGGTTCTCCTCATACCCCTGGTTCACATACCGCTTCTCGAACTCGTCGGCGAACTTGGCGTAGAGCAGATCGGTGGGGGTCAGAGCGGCCTCGCCCAGGATGGACATGAGCTCCTTGTTGTCCTTGCCGGTGGAGTAGGCGGCGAAGAGCTGGTTCATAGTGTTGGCGTGGTCTTCCCGGGTCTTGCCCACGCCGATGCCCTTGTCCTTCAGACGGGACAGGGAGGGCAGCACGTCCACCGGGGGATTGATGCCCTGCCGGTACAGGGGCCGGGACAGGATGATCTGGCCCTCGGTGATGTAGCCGGTCAGGTCGGGGATGGGGTGGGTCTTGTCGTCCTCGGGCATGGTGAGGATGGGGATCATGGTGATGGAGCCGGGCTTGCCCAGCTGGCGGCCGGCCCGCTCGTACATGGTGGCCAGGTCGGTGTACAGGTAGCCGGGGAAGCCGCGCCGTCCGGGGACCTCCTTCTTGGCGGCGGAGACCTCACGGAGGGCTTCGGCGTAGTTGGTGATGTCGGTCAGGATGACCAGCACGTGCATGTCCTTCTCGAAGGCCAGGTACTCGGCAGCCGTCAGGGCCATACGGGGGGTGGAGATGCGCTCCACGGCGGGGTCGTTGGCCAGGTTGGTGAACAGCACGGTGCGGTCGATGGCGCCGGTGCGGCGGAACTCCTGGACAAAGAACTCAGACTCCTCAAAGGTGATGCCGATGGCGGCGAACACCACGGCGAAGTTGCCGGCGTCGTCCCCCAGCACCTTGGCCTGGCGGGCGATCTGGGCGGCCAGGTTGGCGTGAGGCAGGCCGGAGCCGGAGAAGATGGGCAGCTTCTGCCCGCGGACCAGGGTGTTCAGGCCGTCGATGGTGCTGATGCCGGTCTGGATGAACTCGTTGGGGTAGTCCCGGGCGGCGGGGTTCATGGGCAGGCCGTTGATGTCCCGGTACTCCTCAGCCAGGATGTCGGGGCCGCCGTCGATGGGAACGCCCATGCCGTTGAACACCCGGCCCAGCATATCGGCCGACACGCCCAGCTGGAGGGGGTGGCCCAGGAAGCGGACCTTGGACTCGGCCAGGTTGATGCCGGCGGCGGACTCGAACAGCTGGACCACGGCGGTGTCGCCGTTGACCTCCAGCACCTTGCCCCGGCGGATGCCGCCGTCGGGCAGTTCCACCTCCACCAGCTCGTCGTAGGTGACGTTCTCCACCATTTTGACCATCATCAGCGGGGAGACGATCTCCTGGATGGTCTTGTACTCTCGGATCACAGCTCCTCACCTGCCTTTCTGACGACCTCGTCGATCTCCCGCTCCATATCGGCCACGATGTCGGCATAGACCTTCGTGTACTCCTCGGCGGGGACGGACTTGGCGCGGCCCACCCGCTCGCGGGCGGGGATCTCGAACAGCTTCGCGGCGGGGGCGCCCTTGGTGATGGCCTCCCGGCACAGCTTGTCGTAGTAGAGGATCATGGACAGCAGCTTCTCCTGCCGGTCGTAGCTGGAGAAGGAGTCGATGTCCACGAAGGAGTTCTGCTGGAGGAAGTCCTCGCGCACCATGCGGGCGGACTCCAGGGTGAGCTGGTCGTTGGGGGACAGGGAGTCCTTGCCCACCAGCTGGACGATCTCGTTGAGGCTGGCCTCGCTCTGGAGCAGCCCCATGGCCTGCTCCCGGTTCTTCAGGAAGTCCCGGCCCAGGTTCTCGTCGAACCAAGGCTTCAGGGAGTCCAGGTACAGGGAGTAGGAGTTCAGCCAGTTGATGGCCGGGAAGTGGCGCTTATAGGCCAGGGAGGCGTCCAGGGCCCAGAACACCTTGACGATGCGCATGGTGCCTTGTGAGACGGGCTCGGACAGGTCGCCGCCGGGAGGGGACACGGCGCCCACGGCGGTGAGGGAGCCAGCCCGCTCGTCGGTGCCCAGGCAGGACACGGCGCCCGCCCGCTCGTAGAACTGGGCCAGACGGGAGGCCAGATAGGCGGGGTAGCCCTCCTCGCCGGGCATCTCCTCCAGACGGCCGGACATCTCGCGGAGGGCCTCGGCCCAGCGGGAGGTGGAGTCGGCGATGACGGCCACGTCGTAGCCCATGTCGCGGAAGTACTCGGCGATGGTGATACCGGTGTAGATGGACGCCTCACGGGCGGCCACCGGCATATCGGAGGTGTTGGCGATGAGCACGGTGCGCTTCATCAGGGTCTCGCCGGTGCGGGGGTCCACCAGCTCGGGGAACTCCCGCAGCACGTCGGTCATCTCGTTGCCCCGCTCGCCGCAGCCGATATAGACCACGATGTCCACATCGGACCACTTGGCCAGGGCGTGCTGCATGACGGTCTTGCCGGAGCCGAAGGGGCCGGGGATGGCCGCCGTGCCGCCCTTGGCCACGGGGAAGAAGGTGTCCACGATGCGCTGGCCGGAGGACAGAGGCCGCTGGGGCGGGAACTTCCGCTTGTAGGGCCGGCCCACACGGACGGGCCACCGCTGGCTCATGGTCAGCTCCACATCGGTGCCGTCGTCCTTGGTGAGGACGGCCACCACGGTCTTCACGTTGTAGGAGCCCGCGGGGGTGACGCTCTTGAGGGTGCCCTTCAGATTGGGGGGCACCATGATCTTGTGGAGCACCACCGGGGTCTCGGGGACGGTGCCGATGATGTCACCGCCGGTGACCTTATCGCCGGCCTTGGCCACGGGGGTGAACTCCCACAGCTTCTCCGGGTCGATGGCGGGGACCTCCACGCCCCGGGGCAGGTTGTTACCCCGGACCTTTTTCATAATTTCCTCCAGCGGGCGCTGGATGCCGTCGTAGATGTTCTCGATCATGCCGGGGCCCAGCTCCACGCTCATGGGGGAGCCGGTGGTGACCACCTCGGTGCCGGGGCCCAGGCCGGAGGTCTCCTCGTACACCTGGATGGAGGCGGAGTCGCCCGTCATGGTGAGGATCTCACCGATCAGGCGCTCGGGGCCCACGCGGACCACGTCGGACATATTGGCGTCCGCCATGCCGGTGGCCACCACCAGGGGGCCGGAGACCTTAACAACTTTTCCCATAGATGTCAAACCTTCTTTCTAAGGTCGATTTTAGAGGATGTCGGCGCCCACGGCGCGCTCCACCGCTTTCTTGATGTTGGCCATGCCCATGCCCAGGCTGCCCTCCTTGCCGGGGATCAGGATGACGGCGGGGGTGAGGGCGTCCTTGTAGCGGTTCACGTCGGCCTCCATCTGGGCGGCCAGCTGTTCGGTGAGATAGACCACGGCGTAGTCCTCTTTGGCGATGCGGTGGAGGGTGTGCCGGGCCTCGTCCAGGCTCTCCACGGGGAACACGTCCAGCCCCAGGGCCTTGAAGCCCAGCACGCTGTCCTTGTCGCCCATGACGGCGATGCGATAATCAGCCATTGTCACCCACCTCCTCAGCAGTAGCCGCGGCGGAGCCGCTGGCGGATGGTGGCCCCGTCCAGCCCGGCCATGCGGCCGGCCAGGATGATGCGGATGGCGGTGGCCTCCGCCTCCCGGGCATACAGGTAGCCGATGACCGGCTCCACCCCGAAGGGGACCATGCGGGCTTTGGCCAGATAGGCCATCACCGCGTCGTCACACGCCCGCTCAAAGTCGGTGAGGGGCCCGCCGCCCGGATGGGCCAGGGAGGCTCCCGTCTCGGCGGCCTCCCGGAGGGCCGTGTGCTTAAAAAGACGGTCCAACTGCTCGCCGGAGGCGTTGGCAACGGACTCCGGGTCCACATTCCCGCCGGGGACCAGCACCTGCCGCAGGAATTGGGGGCCCTTGTCCAGCCGGGCGGCCCGGACGGCAGCACGGAGATTGGCCCCGTCTATGGCCGTTCTGGCGTAGCCCTCCAGGAAAGCGCTGCCGGACTGCTTCGCCAGGGCGGTCAGTTCCTCGTAGCAGGCCCGGTCCAGGGCAAAGTCGGCCTGCTGGGGGTCGCCGGTGGAGCCCAGCACCTCCCGGGCACGGGCCACGCCCTTTCGGAAAATCTCCGAACAGGCGGACAGATCCTCCCGGCGGTAATCCTCCGCCAGTCTGGATGGCTCATACCGCCCGCCGCCCAGCAGTAGGCGGTCCTGGTCGATCCCAAGGGCGCCGGCCTTCACCAGCACCTTAGCGTTGTGATAGTCGTACTTGCTGCGGAACACATCCAGCAGGGCCGGATCGCCCACCGCGCTCCCCAGGTCGGCGAACACGTCCGCCTGGGCCCGGGCCAGCATATCCTCCAGAGCGGAGGGAGTGGGGGCCGTCAGTTCGGGGTAGCCGCACTCGGCCAGCACCTTGGCGGCCTCGGCCGCGTCCCGGGCGTCGATCATCCGCTCCATCCGCTCGGTGGTGAGCAGCCTGGTCTCCAGCACCCGGACCCTGGCGGAGATATACAGATAGTCGGTGTCTTTGATTTTTTTTGACAAGGTGTTTCCCCCTTTCATCGGATGTCAGGGGGCGTCAGTCGAACAGCACTTTGGCCACCTGGCCGGCCAGCGCGCCCCGCTGGAGCCGGATCAGGGTGTCAAAGGTACAGTTGACCTCCACGGTACCGCCGCTGAGGATGAAGCCGCCGTCCATGGGGCGGGTCTCCTCCGCCAGGGTGAGGGCGGCGGTGGGGCCGATCTTGGCGTTGGCGGCCACCACCACGGCCTTGCCCACCCGGGCCCGGTCGGCCTGGGAGAAGATGAGCTTTTCCTTCCCAGTGGAGGACGCCTTTACCGCCAGGCCGGCCAGCAGTGCCACGTACCGGTCCTGGGGCAGGGAGAGCAGCTTCTCCTTGGCCCGCCGGAAGGCCAGCTCGATGACCTCCTGCTTGGCGGCCAGCACGGCCTTGCGGCACTCCAGCTGGTCCACGCTGGCCAGACGGCCCTCCCGTTCCGCGGCGGCCTTCTCGCCCCGGGCCACGATGTCGGCGGCCTCGGCCTCAGCCTGGGCCTGGTACCGGGCGGTGATGTCCGCCGCCTGGGCCTTTGCCTGGGCCAGCAGGGCGTCGATCTCCTTTTGGCTGTCCTCCTCAATGCGGGCGGTGATCTTTTCGATTCCGTTCATACTGTCAATACCGCCTTTCCGAGGGGATCAGCCCAGCGGATAGAGCATGACCAGCAGGATGGTGGCCAGCAGGGACAGGATGGCGTAGAACTCCACGATGCCGCAGAGGATGATGCCCTTGGTGGACTCCTCGGGGCGCTTGGCGACGATGTTGATGGAGGCGGTGGCCACACGGCCCTGGGCGATGGCGGACAGCAGGCCGCCGAGGGCGATGGGCAGGCAGGCGCAGAAGATGGCCAGACCGTTCTGGATGGTGAGGGTGGCCACGCTGCCGCCGAACACGCCGATCTTCAGCAGGACCATGAACCAGGCCACGATGCCGTACAGGCCCTGGGTGCCGGGGAGTACCTGGAGGATCAGGCACTTGGAGAACTGCTCGGGGGCCTCGCTGATGACGCCGGTGGCGGCCTCGCCGGTCATGCCGGTGCCTTTGGCGGAGCCGACGCAGCACAGGGCGACGGCCAGAGCGGCGCCCAGATAGGCCAGGCCGATGCCGCCGAAAGACTCAAAAAAAGCTTGCATGTTAGTTTTCCTCCTTAATGATGTCAGTGTATTTTGTTTCTATCGCCAGGGGACGGTAAGGTTTGCCGCCCTCCTTGTAGAACCGGTTGAAAAACTCAAGACACTGGAGCCGCAGGTCGTGGACATAGCAGCCCAGCAGGTTCAGGGCCATGTTCAGGGCGTTGCCCACCATGGAAATGACCACGAACAGGACGACACCGACCACCGGGACGGTCCCCACCGTGGCCCCCAGGGTGTTGAACACCGAGGCGATGACGCTGCCGGACAGCATCAGGGCCATGAGCCGGATGTAGGACAGGGAGTCGCTGAAATAACCGGTGACGCCGTTGTATACCAGGCCGATGAAGCCGGTGACTTTGCCGAAGCCCTTCTCGTTCCGGGTGCCGCCGATGGCCAGCATCAAAAAGCCCGCGATGATGACCGCCGTGCCCACGGCGGTGGGGAGAGGGGCGATGCCCATGGCGGCCACCACCAGCAGTGCCACCCCCGCCAGGATGATCCACCAGGTGAACTCGTCGAACAGGGCGTCGATAAAGTTGCCGGACTTGATCTTCCTCACCACGCTCACCGTCATGCCGGTGAAGATCTGGATGACGCCCAGCACGATGGAGCCCACCATGATGGCCACCGTGTCGTCCAGGGGGGTAAACAGGGCGGGCATCTCAAAGGTGCTGTTGGGGTCGATGAGCGTGAGCAGCTGTGGGATGAAGTCCCCGAAGAAGCCGCCGGTCATGGCCCCCACAATGAAGGTGCTGATCCCGCACCAGAACACCAGCTCCATGAAGTTGCGGGTGCCTTCCCTGGGTTTCATCTTCAGCAGGACCACCAGGGCGGCGGCGATCATCAGAAGGCCGTAGCCCATGTCGGCCATCATGAAGCCGAAGAAGAAGATGAAGAAGGGGGCCATCAGGGGGTTGGGGTCGATGCCGTCGTAGGCCGGCAGGGAGTACATCTCGGTGACCACGTTCATGCAGCGGTCGAAGATGTTGTTCTTCAGCTTGACGGGCACCTGGGGATACTCCTCCTCGGTGGGATCGGCGGCCTCATAGGCGCAGGCGAAGGGGGCCAGGGCATTTTCCAGATCGGGCAGCTGGTCGGCGGGCAGCCAGCCGTCCAGATAGAAGGCGGCCTCCGTGTCCACCAGCCGGGCCTTGCCCTCCTCCCGGCCAATCTCCTGGGCGGAGCGGTCCGCGCACCGGCGCAGATCCTCCCGCCGGTCCGCGAAAGAGGCGATGCGGTCTTTGTGTTCCTGCTCCTTCCGCTCCAGGGCGGCCAGCTTATTGTCGATGGAGCGGATGTTGTCCTCCGCTGTGCCCGTCCAGCCCCGCAGATTCACACGGGAGAAGCCCAGGGGCCGCAGGACCTCGGCACAGTTGTGCTCAACGCTTGTGTGGCACACCAGCAGGAAGTACCTGAGTTCCCGGTCATTCCCGGCGGGATAGAGCTGGGCCAGCTCGGTAGTCTCGGCCACCGCGCCCTCCAGGGCGGCGAAGTCCGTCTTGGCGGGGGCCGCGGCGAAGATCACCGACACATTGGCGGTATTTTCCTGATCCAGCGGCACGTCCAAGGACGCCCAGGGCTCCAGAGAGGCCCGCTGGGTCTTGAGCTTGCTCTGCTCCGCCTGGCAGGCGGCCAGGGCCTTCTCCTCTTCGGCGATCTGCCCGGCGGCCTCCAGCCCTGAGGCGTAGGCCCCGTCGTCAAAGAGCTCCGCCTCGCTGACCGTGGGGCGGGCGGCAAAAAGCCCGTCCTTGGCCGGGGCGTATCTGCTGAGGGACGCGAGCGCGCCGGCCAGCAGCTGGTTTTGCTCCTTCGCCCGGCTGAGGCCGGAGCCCTCCGGTTTTGCCAGGGCGGCCCAATCCGGGTCGCTCAGGTCGATCTCCGGCTCCCGCAGTTCCACGCAGCCCATGCTCTGGAGCAGACGGAGAAGCCTCTCTCGGTCCGAACGCAGACCCATGAGCCGCAGCCGTTTCATTTTGACGATTGCCATCAGTCGCTGCCCACCTTTCCAACGATCAGGTCGGCGGCCTTGTCCAGACGGCTCATAGCGGCCTGCTTCAGCGCCTCACACTGGGCGGCGTTGTCAGCCAGCGTCCGTTTGGAGGTCTCGCCGGCCCTGGCCTCGGCCTGGGAGAGCAGCTCCTTTGCCTTGGCCTCCGCCCGGTCGCGGGCGTCCGCGACAGTCTGACGTCCGGCCCGCTCCGCCTCGGCGACGAGACGTTTCGCCTCCTCCGCCGCCTGGGCCCTGCGCTGCTGGACGGCCTGTTCCGCCGCCGTGACCTGTTGAATGGCCTCAAAGGACATATTCCTCACCTCGCTTGGATTTTCAGCTTTACAGCTCCGGCAGACAGCCTGCCGCAAGCTTAAACATGATTTTACCATATCACATGGGGATTCTGCAACACCGGATTTAAGAGATTTTCATCAATAAGCGGTTTCCCATAAACCGGACCGTTGTGAAAAGCCACTGTCCCAGACCCTTGCGGGCCGGCGCGCTTCTGCCCCTCGGGGTCAAAGAGACCGTAACATGTGGCGGGTTCCGATTTCAACAGGCAAAATGGCGTCCCGTGCCCGAAATTCAGACACGAAGCGCCGTATGTCTGAGAATTCGCGCCGATGTTTCCGCAGGCCGCCGCCGGCGGAACTAAAAATAAATCCCCATCCGAAAGGATGGGGATTTATTTGGAGCGAGTGACGAGGCTCGAACTCGCTACCTCCACCTTGGCAAGGTGGCGCTCTACCAGATGAGCTACACTCGCATGGACAAAGGGGAGTTTACCAGAAAAACCTCCCTTTGTCAAGTGCGGATTTTAAGAAAGCTGTCCTTTCCCCGTCAGCCCTCTCTCAGCGCGTCCGTCATGGACTTCACATACGCCCCCACGTATTCGGGGGCGTTCGGCCCGTACTGGGCCAGGATCTTGATGATGGCCGAGCCCACGATGGCCCCGTCGGACAGGGAGGCCATCTTCTTCGCCTGCTCCGGGGTGGAGATGCCGAAGCCCACGGCGCAGGGGATGTCCGGGTTGGCCCGCCGCACCAGAGAGACCATGGCCCCGATGTCGGTGGTGATCTCGCTCCGCACCCCCGTCACCCCCAGGGAGGACACGCAGTAGACGAACCCCTCCGCGGCGGCGGCGATCCTGGCGATGCGCCCCTCGGAGGTGGGGGCGATGAGGGAGATGAGCTCCAGCCCGTACTTCCGGCAGGCGGGGGCGAACTCCTCCTTCTCCTCAAAGGGCACGTCGGGGAGGATGAGGCCGTCCATGCCCACTTGGGCGGCTCTGGACAGGAACTTGTCCATGCCGTAGGAGAACACCACGTTGGCGTAGGTCATGAAGACCATGGGCACGGTCACATCCCGCCGCAGGTCCCGCACCAAGTCAAAAATCTTATCGGTGGTGACGCCGCCGGTGAGGGCCCGGAGGTTGGCCCCCTGGATCACCGGCCCCTCGGCGGTGGGGTCGGAGAAGGGGATGCCCAGCTCGATGAGGCTGGCCCCGTTCTTCACGCACTCCCGCACGCAGGCGGCGGTAGTCTCTAAGTCCGGGTCCCCGCAGGTGATGAAGGGGATGAACGCCTTGCCGTTGGCAAACGCCTCTTTGATCCTGCTCATTCGGAAATATCCTCCCCTCTGTAGCGGGCGATGGCGGCGCAGTCCTTGTCGCCCCGGCCGGAGATGGTGATGACGATGACCTTGTCCCGACCCATCTCCGGGGCAATCTTCATGGCGTGGGCCACCGCGTGGGCGGACTCGATGGCGGGGATGATCCCCTCGGTCCGGGCCAGGTACTCGAAGGCGTCCACCGCCTCCTCGTCGGTGATGGGGACGTACTCCGCCCGCCCCGTGTCATGGAGCCAGGCGTGCTCCGGGCCAATGCCGGGGTAGTCCAGCCCGGCGGAGATGGAGTACACCGGGGCGATCTGGCCATACTGGTCCTGGCAGAAGTAGCTCTTCATGCCGTGGAAAATGCCCAGGCGGCCCGTGGCAATGGTGGCCGCTGTCTCAAAGGTGTCCACGCCCCGGCCGGCGGCCTCGCAGCCGATGAGCCGGACGGACTTGTCGTTGATGAAGTGGTAGAAGCTGCCGATGGCGTTGGAGCCGCCGCCCACGCAGGCCAGCACCGCGTCGGGGAGCTTCCCCTCCTTCTCCTGGAGCTGCTGCTTGATCTCCCGGGAGATCACCGCCTGGAAGTCCCGGACGATGGTGGGGAAGGGGTGGGGGCCCATGACGGAGCCCAGGCAGTAGTGGGTGTCGTCAATGCGGCTCGTCCACTCCCGGAAGGCCTGGGACACGGCGTCCTTCAACGTGGCGGTACCGGTGGTGACGGGCACCACCTCCGCGCCGAGAAGCCGCATCCGGTACACGTTCAGCGCTTGCCGCTTGGTGTCCTCCTCCCCCATGAAGACCACGCACTCCATGCCCATGAGGGCGGCGGCGGTGGCGGTGGCCACCCCGTGCTGCCCGGCGCCGGTCTCGGCGATGAGCCGCGTCTTGCCCATCTTCTTTGCAAGGAGCGCCTGGCCCAGCACGTTGTTGATCTTGTGGGCCCCGGTGTGGTTCAGATCCTCCCGCTTGAGGTAGATCTTCGCCCCGCCCAGGTCCCTTGTCATTTTCTCCGCGTAGTACAGCCTTGAGGGCCGACCGGCGTACTCATTCAGCAGATCAGTCAGCTCCCGGTCAAAGTCCGGGTCGTCCTTGAAGCGGTTGTAGGCACGCTCCAGTTCGAGAACAGCGTTCATCAGCGTCTCGGGGATATACTGTCCGCCGTGGATGCCGAAGCGCCCATTGGACATATCGCTCATTCCTTTCGCGCGGCGCGTACCGCCGCCAGAATCTTATTGAAATCCTTCTTTCTGTCCGTCTCCACCCCGCTGGAGATGTCCAGCCCGTAGGGGTGGAGCTTTCGGATGGCCTCTGGGATGTTCTCCGGGGTCAGCCCCCCGGCCAGAATGAAGGGACGGGTCACGGTCCCCTCCAGGGACCAGTCAAAGGGTTTCCCGGTGCCGTAGCCGTTGTCCAGCAACACCAGGTCGGCGGCGGAGGAATTGGCCGCGTCAAAATCGGCGGCGGAGCGTATCCGGAACGCCTGCCAGACGGTGCGGCCGGGGGCGGCCCTCCGCAGGGCGGCGATGTACTCCCCGTCCTCGTGGCCGTGGAGCTGGGCGGCAGAGATGGTGCCGTCGTTCAGCAGGGCGGCCACAGTCTCCACGGGGCTGTCCACAAACACCCCCACCGGCGGGATACCGGGGTCCAGGCGCGCGCGCAGTTCCCTGGCCCGGTCCGGGGTCACGCTCCGATGGCTCCGGGGAAAGTCGATGACGAAGCCACACCAGTCGGGCTTGGCCTGATTTACATAATCAATGTCCTCCGGGCGGTACAGGCCGCAGATCTTGATCCTGGTCATTTGGCCGCCTCCCGCATTTTGGTCAGCAGGGCGGCCTTGTCCTTGGCCCGCATGAGGACCTCCCCCATCAGCACCGCGTCCGCGCCGATTTTTCGGAGCGCCGCCGCATCCTCGGGACTGGACACCCCGCTCTCGGCCACATAGATGCGGTCGGGCGGGATCAGGTCCCGCAGCCGGGCGGCGTTGGAGAAGTCCACCGAGAAGTCTTTCAGATTCCGGTTGTTGACGCCGATGATCTTCGCCCCGGCGGACACGGCGGAGCGAATTTCATTTTCATCGTGGGCCTCCACCAGAGCCGCCAAGCCCAGGGAATCGCACAGTTCCAAGTACTTGGCCACCGTTTTTGTGTCCAGGATGGCGCAGATCAGCAACACCGCGTTGGCCCCCATGACCTTGGCCTGATAGATCTGGTACTCGTCCACGGTGAAGTCCTTGCGGATCATGGGCGTCTGGATGGCCGCCCGGATGTCGGTGAAAATCTGATCGGACCCCAGGAACCACTTGGGCTCGGTGAGGCAGGACACCGCGTCCGCCCCGGCAGCCTCATACTCCCTGGCGATGTCCAGGTAGGGGAACTCCGGCGCGATGAGCCCCTTGGAAGGGGAGGCACGCTTCACCTCGCAGATGAAGGACAGGCCGGGCTTTTGCAAGGCCGCCTCAAAGGCCGCGCCGTTTCCCCTGCCCCCTTGGGCGGCCAGTTCGCGCATCACGTCCAGGCAGTTTTCCTCCCTGTCCGCCGTCACCCGCTCCCGGGCGTGGGCGGCCAACTGGTCCAGGATGGTCATAAGACACCTCCGATCATGTAGGGGCCGATGTCCTCATCGGCCTATCGCTGTGGGTCCCGATTCCCGTGGGCCGTTGGGGACAACGGCCCCTACGTGCCATTACGCTTCCGGCCGGTTGGAGACCTCGATCAGCTTCTCCAGCGTCCGGGCCGCCGCGCCGCTGTCGATGATTTGGGCGGCCAGGGCCACGCCGTCCTTCCAGCTCTCCGCCTTGCCGCCGATGTACAGGGCCGCGCCAGCGTTCATCAGCACCGCGTCCCGCTTGGGGCCCTTCTCCCCGGCCAGGATGGCCCGTGTGATGGCGGCGTTCTCCGCCGGGGTGCCGCCCACCAGGTCGGACTTCTGGCAGCGGGTGAGGCCAAAGTCCTCGGGGGTGACGGTGTAGGACTTGAACCAGCCGTCCTTGAACTCACAGACGGCGGTGGGGGCGGACATCGAAATTTCGTCCAGCTTGTCCTTGCCGTACACCACCATGCCCCGCTCCACGCCCAGGGAGATGAGCACCTGGGCCAGGGGCTCCACCAGGTACTCGTCGTACACGCCTAAGAGCTGCATCTTGGGGCTGCCCGGGTTGGTCAGGGGGCCCAGGATGTTGAACACCGTGCGGAAGCCCAGCTCCTTGCGGATGGCCCCCACGTACTTCATGGAGGTGTGGTACTTCTGGGCGAAGAAGAAGCACATGCCGACTTCGTCCAGCAGCTCGGCGCACTTCTCCGGGCTCTGGTCGATGTTGACCCCCAGGGCCTCCAGGCAGTCGGCGGTGCCGCACTGGGAGGAGGCGGCCCGGTTGCCGTGCTTGGCCACCTTCATGCCTCCGGCGGCGGCCACCAGGGCGGAGGTAGTGGAGATATTGAAGCTGTGGGCTCCGTCGCCGCCGGTGCCCACAATCTCGAAGATGGGCAGGTCGGTGGTCATCTTCATGGCGTGGTCCCGCATGGCGGCGGCGCAGCCGGCGATCTCGTCGGAGGTCTCGGCCTTGGCGCTCTTGGTAGACAGGGCCGCCAGGAAGGCGGCGTTCTGGGTCTGGGTGGTCTCGCCGCTCATAATCTCGTTCATGACGGTATAGGCCTCGTCGTAAGTCAGATCCTGCTTGTCAACGATCTTCGCGATGGCTTCTTTGATCATAACGATACCTCCTGCGCTTTGCGCAAATTTAATTCAGGTTCTGGGGCGGGCCGCCGAGGACGGCGGCCCCTACACGGAGAGGGCAATAAAGTTGTTCAGCATGGTTTTCCCGTCCGGGGTCATGATGGACTCCGGGTGGAACTGGACGCCGAAGATGGGATACGTTTTGTGCTGCACCGCCATGACCTCCCCGTCCAGGGTCCGGGCGGTGACTGCCAGGCACTCCGGGATGGTGTCCGGGTCGGCAGCCAGGGAGTGGTAGCGGGCCACGGGGGCGGCGTCCGGGCAGCCCTTGAACAGCGGGCAGGCCGGGTCGAACCGCACCGTAGACTGCTTGCCGTGCATAAGCCTTTTCGCGTAGGTGACGGTGGCCCCGAAGGCGGCGCAGATGGCCTGGTGCCCCAGGCACACCCCCAGGATGGGGATGTCCGGCCCGATCTCCCGCGCCACTTGGACGATGTTTCCCGCGTCCTCCGGCCTTCCCGGTCCCGGGGAGAGGATGATCCGGTCCGGGGCCAGGGCCCTGATCTCCTCCACCGTCATCTCGTCGTTGCGAATCACCCTGATGTCCGGCTGGAGCTCCCCCACCAGCTGGTAGAGGTTGTAGGAGAAGCTGTCGTAGTTGTCGATAAGCAGGATCATAGCTCCGCCTCCTGTGCCAGCTTCAGTGCGTTGACCACGGCCTGGGCCTTGTTGATGCACTCCTGGTACTCCTTTGCGGGTTCCGAGTCGGCCACGATGCCGGCCCCGCTCCGGACGAACACCCGGCCGTTCTTCTTGTAGGCGATACGGATGGCGATGCAGGTGTCCATGTTGCCGGTGAAGTCGATGTAGCCGATGGCCCCGCCGTAGATGCCCCGCTTGTTGTTCTCCAGCTCGCCGATGAGCTGGCAGGCCCTGATTTTCGGCGCGCCGGACAGGGTGCCCGCCGGCAGGACAGCCTCTACGGCGTCCAGGGCGTCGAACTCCGGGCGGATCTCCCCCCGGACGGTGGAGCCGATATGCATCACGTGGGAGTACCGCTCGATGCTGTGGAGCTTCTCCACCTGGACGGTGCCGAACCGGCTGATCTTCCCCAGGTCGTTCCGGCCCAGGTCCACCAGCATGTTGTGCTCTGCTAGCTCCTTCTCGTCCGCCAGCAGCTCCGCCTCCAGGGTCCGGTCCTCCTCTTCGGTCTTTCCCCTGGGCCGGGTGCCCGCCAGGGGGAAGGTGTGGAGTACCCCATCCTCCAGCTTCACCAGGGTCTCCGGGGAGGCTCCCGCCACCTCCACGTCGGTGCCGGAGAAGTAGAACATATACGGGGAGGGGTTCAGCGTCCGCAAAATACGGTAGGTGTTCAGCAGGCTGCCCTCAAAGGGGGCGGACAGTCGGTTGGACAGAACGATCTGGAAGATGTCTCCCTCCCGGATGTGATGTTTGGCCCGCTCCACCATGGCGCAGTAGGTGTCCCGGTCAAAGAGCGGCGTCACCTCGCCGGTGAGACGGCCCGCCGGCTCCTCCTTCCGTGCCCCGGAGAGGAGCAGATCCCGGAGCTGCCTCAGCTCCAGCACCGCCTTATTGTAGCCGGTCTCCGGGTCGTCCAGGGGCATGTTGACCATGAGGACGATCTTCTGCCGGAAATTGTCAAAGGCGATGACCTTGTCGAACAGCATCAGATCCACGTCCTTGAAAGCCTCGGTATTCTCGGCACCGGTGCGGACGGCGGGCTCGCTGTAGCCCAGGTAGTCATAGGAGAAATACCCCACCAGCCCGCCGGTGAAGGAGGGCAGATAGTCGAACCGGGGGCTGCGGTAGTCCGCTAAAATCTGCCGCAGGGCGGCCGACGGGTCCTCCGTGCGGAAGGTGACGCTGCCCGCCTTCATGACCCCGTCGGTGCAGGTGATTTCCATTTTAGGGTCATACCCCAGGAATGTGTACCGCCCCCACTTCTCCCGGTCCTCCACGGACTCCAGCAGGTAGGTGTGGGTGGACACGTTTTTCAGAATCTTCAGCGCCTGGATGGGGGTGCACACGTCGGCAAGCAGCTCGCAGCTCACCGGCAGGACCTTGTATCGTCCCCGGGCGGCGATGGCCCTGACCTCATCCAGACTGGGTTTGACGTTCATGGACATGACCTCCTTTTCCTCCGCCGGGGAACAGAAAACCCCTGACAGAAGAAGTTCCTTCTGCCAGGGGCGAATGTACATCCGCGGTGCCACCCTGATTCACGGCGGTGAGGCCGTGCGCTTGAGCGGGATACCTGCATATCCCCGGCAACTGACGTATGCCCACACGTCGCAGAATACTCGGCAGAGGAAGCTCCCCGGCCTTTGACTGCGCCCTCGGCGGTCCATTTGACGGCCTGTTTCTCACCCCTCTCTCAGCAATGGGGGCTCTCTGTAAAGGCATAGCCGCCGTTATCTCCGCGTCAACGGTTTAGTTTATTAAATTGTCTGGATTATATCACGCGGTCTCCGGTTTGTCAATCGGATTTTTTGCGCCCGCCGACAGACCGGCTGCTTCCGTCTGCTCCGGGGCCGGATCGCCGCCGGGGGGCTCTGTGGGCACGGGCTCTGGCTCCGGGCAGGCGGGGTACAGCTCCGCGCGCCACTGATATCCCAGCGCCTTCATGCCCCCGTCAGTGTAGAGCAGCGGGTCGGGCTCCGCCTCGGGGTCATCGGATCCGTCCGTCGCGATCAGCCCCTGGGCCGGCAGATGCCGGTACCCCTCCGGGGCGGCCGCGATGAGCCACAGCGCGCCATTCTGCCCCACCACAGGGAGTACCTCCGCCCCGCACCGGCGGCACAAATACTCCATGGCCAAAACCAGCCCCTTTTGGGAGACCGGCTCCCCGGTGAGCGCGGCCAAGGCCAGATCCGATCCGTTCTCCTCATAGAGGGCGTTGTCCCGCAGCAGGGCGGCCAGCTCCTCCAGAGTATAGCTCTCCCCGGTGGGCGGGAAGGCCTCCAACAGGGCGGAGGCGGCGGCATCCAGGCGGGCGGCGTAGTTCCCGCTTCCCGCCGGGAGCCTTCCCCAATTCAGGTCGAGCTCCACCACCCGGCGGGCCCCCTCCGCGGGATAGAATCCGGCCTGGAACCGGGGGGGATCCGGCTCGCCCCGAGCGGGGTCGCCATACCAGGCCAGCCGGAACAGCTCGTCCAGCAGGGCGCCGTCCCCGGAAAAGCCGGACAGCAGCAGCACCGACTGGCCCTCCCGCTCGTCCGCCATCCGCTCCAGTTCGGCGGTCAGGCCGGCCATGCCGGAGACGGTGCGGATGGCGTCGATCTCCTGGGCGGTGTGGGCATAGGTGATGCGCACGTCCACCTCGTAATAGGTGAGGATGCGTGTCACGTCATAGGTCAGGCTCCGCACGGTGTAGGCCGCCAGGGGGTCCTGCTCCACCACCTGGGCCCGGGCCCGCTCCAGATCCTCCTCCGCCTCCCCGGCGTAGTTGTACATCTGGACAGAGCCCGCGGCGCTGTGCTCGTTCACATAGTAAAGCAGGGCATTGACAAGCCCCTGATAGTTCCCCACCCGGAGGGTGGAGTCGTCCTCCACCACGGGGTAGTCCACATGGGTCTCGGAGCCGGACCAGGCCCGCTCCAGCATGGCGGCGCAGCCGGACAAGGGCAGCGCCAGCGCCAGCAGCAGGGCCAGCGCGGGGATGATTTTCTTCACGGCTCACGCCTCCTCTCCCGTGAACTGAATCAGGTGGACTTACAGTTCGTCTTTATTGTAGTCCCGGAAGCCCTCGCCCAGCACCTCGTGGGCGTCGCACACGATGAGGAAGGCATCCGGATCGATCTCCTTCACGACGGCCTTGATGGCGGCGATCTCCCGCTGCTTGAAGGCGCACAGAAGCACGTTTTTGTCGTTGCCGGTGTAGCCGCCCTTGCCGGGGAGAACAGTGACGCCCCGGTCCAGGCCGCTGACGATGGCATGGGCGATGGCCTCGTTCCGGTCGCTGATGATATAGGCCACCTTGGCCGTGTCGATGCCGTAGAGCACGCCGTCCATGACAATGGTGGAGATATACAGGGCCACCAGGCCGTAGAGGGCCGCCTCCAGGGTGCGGAAGGTGAAGGCTACCGCCAGGATCACGGCCAGGTCGATGCCCATCAGCAGGCGGCCCATGGGCAGCCAGGCCAGCTTCAGCTTGAGCAGCCGGGCGATGATGTCGGTGCCGCCGGTGGTGGCCCCCTGCTGGAACACCAGTCCCAGGGACAGCCCCATCATCAGGCCGCCGAAGATGCAGGCCAGGATAGGGTCCATGGGCTGCCAGTCATACAGAGGCGTGAACACATCAATGAGCACGGAGGACAGGAACATGGCGTACAGGGAAGACACCAGCAGCCGCCCGCCGATGAATTTCCACCCCAGCAGGAACAGGGGGACGTTCAACACGATGACAGTGATGCCCACCGGGACCGCGGGGAACAGAAAGTTGACAATCTGGGCCACGCCGGTGACGCCGCCGAAAGCGATGCCGTTGGGGTCATAGCACCACACAAAGCCCAGCGCGTAGACAGCGGAAGCCACCGCGATGATCAGCGCGGGAAGGATATACTGTTTCCAGACAGAGTGATTCATACTGCCTCCATTGGCATTGAATAACAGGACTCAGTAGCCCAGTTCCTGATCGATGAGCACCACTTCGGCCCGTTTGATGCCGTTGGGCTTCTTCCACAGCACGGTGAGGGCCTTGCAGATGCGCTCGGGGCTGTCGCAGTCGTAGCATCTGTCGCCCTTGGCGGCGCAGGGGGTCTTGCGGTGGAGCCGCTGGGCGTTCTTGGGGGAGGCGATGTTCCGGGCCCGCCACAGGGCGCCGTCGTAGTCGGGGGCGATCTTGTTCCGGCCCACCACCAGGTACAGCTCGTCGTGGCCGAAGATGGTGGAGCACACCCGGTTGCCAGTGCCGTCGATGTTGACGATCTCCCCCGTCTCGGCGATGCCGTTCACGGAGCACAGATACGCCTGGGTGAAGGCGGCCTTCTCGATGGGGTCCCCCTGCCAGTGGCTCACCACGGTGGAGCGCTCCCCCAGCTTCTCCAGCAGCCCCATGTCGGACAGGGTCATGGAGCCGCCGTAGCCCACCGTTTTGCCTGCCAGCTTCTCCAGCAGGTAGTCGGTGGCCTCCGCCGCCGTGCCAAAGCAGGAGACCTCAAAGCCGTTTTTCTCCAGATTGCCCTTCAATTTCGCAAAGTCTGCCATATGTGTGCGCTCCTTCCTTATATTGTAATGTTATGCGTTCTCCAGCGTGAGCTGTTCCTCGCCCCGGTCCTGCTCCTCCAGCAGGGCCCCGGCGATGGGCAGGGACCGGGCCCGATACCGGGCGGTGTTGACGATGGCGGTGTCCTCCAAGGGCAGGGCCCGCTCCACCCGGTACTTGGGTTTCAGGGTCATCACGTTGACCCCCTGAGTGCTGCGGGTGGTCTTGGGGTTGAGGGAGGCGGTGTGGAACACCACGCAGCGGCCCTCGGTGGAGATGACCGCCATCTCCTTATCCTCGGTGAGCAGGGCCGCGGACACCAGAGGGGACTTGTCCGAATAGGCCCCGGTGAGTTTCCGCCGCCTGGTCTGGGTCTGATAGGCGGACAGCTCCACCCTTGCCGCTTTGCCGTTTTCAAAGAAGAACAGCAGGTGGGCGGAGTAGTCGCCGGGGGCGCAGGCCCACACGAATTTCTCCTCCGGGTCCATGCCCAGCTTGGTGGGGAGGTAGTCCCCCAGGACGCTGGCCTTGGCGTCCTCGAACTCGCTGAGGCGGGTCTTGTAGCACTGCTGTTTGTCGGTGAACACCAGCAGCTCGTCGCCGCTGTTCCCCTCCCACCGGAGGAAGGGACCGTCCCCCTCCTTGTACTTCTGGTCGCCGGACATCCGTAGGGACAGGGGGGTGATCTTTTTCAAATAACCCTCTCTGGAGATAAACACGTTCACCGGGTAGGCGGGGGTCTCCTCCGTGGCGGCCTTCTCCTCCTCCACCGCCTGCTGGTACTCGTAGACGATCTCGGTGCGGCGGGGGACGGCGTACTTCTTCTTCACGTTCTCCAGCTCGGCGGTGATGATGGCCTTGATGCGCTTGGGGGAGTTGATGATATCCCGCAGGTCGGCGATTTCGTCCTCCAGGGCGGAGACCTCCTCGGTGCGTTTGAGGATATATTCTTTGTTGATGTTCCTGAGGCGGATGTCGGCCACAAACTCGGCCTGGACCTGGTCGATGCCGAAGCCGATGATCAGGTTGGGCACCACCTCCTCGTCAGACTCGGTCTCCCGGATGATTTTGATGGCCTTGTCGATATCCAGCAGGATGCGCCGGAGGCCCTTCAGAAGGTGGAGCTTTTCCTCCTTCTTCTTGCAGACGAAGTATGTCCGGCGGCGCACGCCGTCCATCCGCCAGGCGGTCCACTCGTCCAGGATCTCCGCCACCCCCATGACCCGGGGCATGCCGGCGATGAGGATGTTGAAGTTGCAGGAGAAAGCGTCCTGCAGGGGGGTGGCCTGGAACAGCCGGACCATGAGCTTGTCGGGGTCGGCCCCCCGTTTCAGGTCGATGGTCAGTTTCAAGCCGTTCAGGTCGGTCTCGTCCCGCATGTCGGAGATCTCTTTGGCCTTGCCCGCCTTCACCAGCTCGGCCACCTTGTCCAGAATGGCCTCCGCCGTGGCGGTGTAGGGAATCTCGTAGATCTCGATGAGGTTTTCCTCTTTCACATACCGCCATTTGGCCCGGAGCTTGAAGCTGCCCCGGCCCGTCCGATAGATCTCCGCCAGGGCCGCCCCGTCGTACAGGAGCTGTCCGCCGGTGGAGAAGTCCGGGGCTTTCAGAATGCCCATCAGGTCCACGTTGGGGTCCCTCATGTAGGCGATGGCGGCGTCGCACACCTCGCCCAGGTTGAAGCCGCACAGGTTGGAGGCCATGCCCACGGCGATGCCTTGGTTGGCCGCCACCAGCACGTTGGGGAAGGTGGTGGGCAGCAGGGTGGGCTCCATGAGCTTGCCGTCGTAGTTGGG
>CANRFT010000021.1 GCA_947629955.1 uncultured Oscillospiraceae bacterium | reverse complement strand
TCCTGCGCCTCCTGGCATTCGACATCTTGCGCCTTCCTGCGGCTTCATCTTTTGCACAGTGTTTTGCTCATCTCTCTATCATTATCGGGTAATGATGTCCACAGGTACGTTGAATATCTTTGCCACTTTCAGGATGGTGTCGATGTGGCGGCCCGCGGCGGCGGCCATGTGGTGGGTGGGGCCGGCCTCGCTCCACCTGTCGCAGAACTCCCGGGCCCCGCAGGTGAACCGGGTGCGCATATTGGTGTCCCCGAAGGTGAAGATGGGCCCCTCCTCATTCACGCCCTCGGCCACCACGAACTTGAAGTGACCGTCCCGGTCCTGGGTGATGCCCAGATAGGTGACGGGGCCCACCGGGGGATAGAACTGGGTCAGATACCCGCCGCCGGTCTTGCCGTGGAACACGGGGACGATCTTCATGGTGGGCTTCTTCGCCTGGGAGATGTCCGCGTCGCCGGAGCCGCTGTGGCCGATGATGCAGATGTCCTTCTCAAAGTCGATGGAGTACATCTCGGAGAGCTGGCCGGTGCCGGAGATGGTCTTGAGGATGCTCATGGCCATGGCCACCTTGATGTCCCCCTCCACGGCGCAGGCGGTGCCCTGCTTGATGAGCATGGAGAAGGCGGGGATGAGCATACTATCCAGCTTGCCGGCCACCCCCTGGGCGAAGCCGTCGTAGTGGGAGGCCACGAAGCCCAGCTTCTCCTCCCTCACCCACCGCTCGAAGGCCACGACGTATTTTGCCATATCCCAGACCTTCTCGACGGTGCCGCCGCCCTCGATATCGAAGGTGTCCAGGATGTCCTGGGCCTTGGCCCGGATGGCGTCCTCGTCGGTGATGTCGTCGGCGATGGCCCACATCTTCTCCCAGTCGAACTGCTTGGTGTAGAGCCACATCCGGTGGTAGAGGTTGGTCTCGTCGATGTACAGGTCCATCATGCCGGGGTAGGGCCGGCCGATCTGGGCCAGGTTGGTGTCGCGGAAGCGGCGGCGGACCTGGGCGGCCCGGCACCAGTCCTCGATCTCCGCCTGGGCGTGGGGGTCGCCCCCCTCGACGACGCCGGTGATGACCGCGTGGCGCTTGCCGGCCCGCTCCAGGTCGGCCACCATCTCGCCCACGGCGCCGCAGGCGTACAGCTCGCCCAGCCAGGTCGCCGTGTCGGTGTGCTCGTAGTCGGGTGCCTTTTTCTTCTGGAGGTTCACCAGCACCACCGGCACGTCCAGGTCCCGGACGGCGGGGAGCATATTGTAGGAGGTGGCGTAGGTCAGCAGCTGGAGGATGACCAGGTCCACGTCGGCGGAGCGGAACTTGTCTCCGGCGGCCTGGGCCAGCTCCTTGGTGGTGACGATGCCGCCGTCGATGAGCTCCACCGTGTTGGGGATGCGTTTCTTGAAATCGGCGTACTGGCCCTCGAACTCGGGGACCAGGGAGGGGAACTGGGGCAGATAGGCCCCCAGAGCGATGGCGAACACGCCCACACGGGCTTTGGTTTCCACTAACATGGCGTTACCTCCTTGATGTCAAAGCTGTTTTTCACGGCGTCTCTGGCCGATTGCAGACTGTCGAACTCGCCCCCGGCGATCATCTGGACGATCAGGTTGCCGATGGCGGTGCCCTCCACCGGGCCGGCGAACACGGGCAGGCCGGTGGCATTGGCGGTCATCTGGTTCAGGTACATATCCTGGCACCCGCCGCCCACGATGTTCAAACTGGTGTAATGCTTCCCGGTCATGTCCTCCAGGGCGGCGATTCCGTTCTCGTAGGCCATGGCAAGGGAGGAATAGACCGTCTGCATGATCTCCCCCACCGTCTGGGGCACCGGCCGGCCGGACTTGGCGCAGAAGTCCTTGATGGCGTCGATCATGCTGTCCGGGGCCAGGAAGCAGTCGTCGTTGGCGTCCACCATGGAGGGGAAGTCCGCCGCACCCTTGGCCTCGGCGATGAGGTCGGGGAAGGAATAGGTGCGGCCGGAGGCGTACTTGCTGGTCTTTCCCTCCACATAGGCCACGCCGTTCAGCTCCCGGCGGATGGACTGGATCATCCAAAGCCCCATGATGTTCTTGAGGTAGCGGTAGCGGGACCACGCCCCGCCCTCGTTGGTGAAGTTTTCCTCCCGGCTCTCCTCGGTGGTGATGGGGGCCTCGTTCTCCACCCCCAGGAGGCTCCATGTGCCGCTGGAGAGGAAAACCGCCTTGTCGTCCCGGGCGGGGACGGCCAGGAAGGCGGAGCCGGTGTCGTGGGTGGCGGGGAGGATCACCGTGGCGTTGAAGCCCACCTCCGCCTGCATCTCTGGGGTCAGCTTCCCGACCACCGTCCCCGGCATGGACAGCTCGCCGAACAGCTTTTCCGGCAGGCTCAGCCGCCGGATCAGGTCCATGTCCCAGGACTTGTCCGCCGCGTTCACCAGGCTGGTGGAGGTGGCGTTGGTGTACTCCTGCTTTTTCACCCCGGTGAGCCGGTAGTTGAAGTAGTCCGGGATCATCAGCAGGGACGAAGCCGCCTCTAACTGCTCAGGATGCTCCCGCTTCAGGGCCATGAGCTGATAGATTGTGTTGAAGGTCTGGTACTGGATGCCGGTCTTGGCGTACAGCTCGCTCCGGGGCACGATGGCGTCCACCACGGCGTCCATGCCGGCGGTGCGACCGTCCCGATAGGCCACCGCGTCGCCGATCTGCCTGCCGTCTCCATCCAGCAGCACATAGTCCACCGCCCAGGTGTCGATGCCCACGGTGTCGGGGATCTTTCTCATGGCCTTGCAGGCGCGCAAACCGTCCACGATGCCGGTCCACAGGTTGTCCATGTCCCAGCAGTCGTGGCCGTTCACATGGACCTGCTTGTTGTCGAACCGGTGGACCTCCTCCAGTACGATCTTCCCGTCCTCCACATGGCCCAGGATGTGCCTGCCGGAGGACGCGCCGATGTCGACGGCGAGATAATACTTCACGGGTTTCCCTCCTCTGGTGATTTCTTCCGATAATTTCATTGTACGCCCCCGAATGGAAAAAACAAGGACGGACCTTGCTTTTGATATATCCGATTTTGTATTCTCAGAAAAGCAAAACGCCCCGGCCCGAAGGCTGGGGCGGCGCTCATGCGCGGCGGTGGGCGGCGCGGTATTCCGCCGGGGTACAGCCAAAGCGTCTGGCGAAATTACGATAGAAAAAGGCGGTATTCTCATACCCCACGGCGATGGCGATATCGGCCACGCTCAGGTCCGTGTCCGCCAGCAGGGCCACCGCCCGGTTGAACCGGGCCGTGTGGAGCAGTTCGGTAAAGGTGCAGCCCGTATGCCGGCGGATCAGGCGGCTGAGGGAGGAAATCTCCATGCCGTTTTCCTCCGCCAGGGCGGAGAGGGTACACTGCACATCGGACTCGATGCGGGACAAGGCGGAGAGCACCACGGCCTGCTCCCGCTCCCGCTTCCCCCGGACCACCAGCTTGGCGGACTGGCCGGACAGATGGTGGAACAGCAGCTCCAGGGTCCTCTGCTGAAGATCCTGCCGCTGGAGCGGGGCGCCCTCCAGCTCCAGCAGCACCAGGTTTTCCAGCAGGTTCTCCAGCGCGGTCTCGCCGGACACGTCATAAACCAGATGGGAGCGCACGGGGGCCTCCCGGCGCAGGTTGTTCTGCAAAAAGACGGACAGGGCGCTGCTGCCGCCGATGCTGATGGCGGCGTTGTCGAAAAAGGCGGGCACCAGGATGAAGTTGACGGCGATATCGTCCCGCCCGGCGGCCCTGATCTCATGCTCCGTGCTCCGGCCCAGCAGCAGCAGGCTGCCCGCCCTCAAGGTGAGGGGCTCTTTCCCGTCAATGACGTGGGAGGTGGAGCCCCGGACCTGGTAGATCATCTCCACATAGCTGTGGCTGTGGCGGGGAAAGTCGGCAAAGCGGGTATGGGTGCGGATGCCGAACAGTCTGCTCCCCGGCAGGATGCGAGAGGGGTCCATCACCGCGTCCCCGGTCCGGTTGTAATAGGACATATCTATGGGTTCGCCCCGCAGGATGCGCTGTTCCTCCTCCGTGACTTCGGCAAGCCGCCGGACAATGTTTTCCCGCACAGAGAACACCTCCGCTCCATGCTATCGCAAAGGGGGCCGGTCTGTCAAGAAAAATCACAAAATCGGATATATAAAACAACAAATTTTGTTGTTGTATTTGCGGGGCAAAACTGTAAAATGATAATAGATAGATGTGTATTATTCTTGGCAGGGTACAGCTTTTTATGAAGTTCCATCGCCGTGGGGTACAGTTCTGATCTGGTTTTGAGATCGCGTTCGGGAGGGAAAGGCCTATGACACGCATCGCTTTGGTGGAGGATGATGCCATCTGCCGCGGGCAGCTGAGAGAGTATCTGGACCAGTATTCCAGGGAAACCGGCCATGAGTTTTCCGTCCGGGTCTTTAAGGACGGAGAGGACATCGTCCGCGACTACCGGCCTGAGTTCGACGTGATCCTCATGGATATCCAGATGAAATATGTGGACGGCATGACCGCCGCCGAGGAGATCCGGAAGGTGGACGCCGGCGTGGTCATCCTGTTCATCACCAACCTGGCCTCCTACGCCATCCGGGGCTACGCGGTGGACGCGCTGGACTACATCCTGAAGCCGGTGTCCTATTTTGCGTTCTCCCAGAGCCTCCGCCGGGCGCTGGAGCGGCTGGAGCGGCACCGCCGCCGCTATCTGGTCGTCAACCACAAAAACGGCACCAGCAAGGTGGACTGCTCCCGCATCTACTATATCGAGATCGACGGGCACAACCTGATCTACCACACGGCGGACGGCGACCTGTCCGCCGCCGGCAGCATGCGGGACGTGGAGGAGAGCCTGGCGGGCATGCCCTTCTTCCGCTGCAACAAGGGCTACCTGGTGAATCTGGAGCATGTGGACGGCTTTTCCGGAGAGGACGCCGTCGTCCACGGCACGCGGGTCCAGGTGAGCCGGTCCAAGAAAAAGGCGTTTCTGAACGCCCTGAACCGGTGCGTCAACGAGGTCGGCCAATGAGCAGCGAACTGCAGAATGTTCCCGCCCTGTGGACGGCGGTATTCCATTGGCTGGCCTGCCTGGTGTATCTGACCCTGCTGCCCCGGCGAAGGCCCCTGTGGCAGTGCGGGATCGCGGGCGCGGTCCTGCTGGCGGTGATGATCCCCTATATGTCCCTCATCGCACCGCTGGACGGCGCCCCGTTCAACCTGGGCATGACGGGATTCGCGGCGCTGACCCTGCTGCCCTTCCTGCTCCTCTGCAAAGGGGACATATCCCATCACGTGTATTACTGCGCCCGCGCTTTCATACTGGGCGGCTTCACGGTGTCGCTGGCCTGGCAGCTGTACAGCTACTACAGCCAGCGCCTTGACTGGCTCAGGCCGCTGTGGGCGGAGGCGGCCTTCCTCCTTCTGTTGGGCGGGGCGGTGTACCTGGGGATGTACCTCCTGGAGCGGGTCCACCGCCGGGAAATGCAGGAGCTGGCCCCCTCCCGGCCCTCCTGCCTGGGGGCGGTGCTCATCGCCCTCATCATCTACATCCTCAGCAGCCTCAGCTACTCCTCTCTGGAGTCCCCCTTCACCACCAACATCGAGGCGGAGGCCTTCAACATCCGCACCATCGTCTATCTGGGAGGGGTGGCCATCCTGTTCGCCTACCATCTTCAGCTGTGTGATTCCTATGCCCTCCACGAGGTGAGCGCCCTGCAGAACGTGTTGGATATGCAGTACGCCAACTACCAGCAGAGCCAGGACTCCATCGACCGGGTGAACCGGACCTATCACGACCTGAAGCACCAGATCGCCATGCTCCGGGCGGAGATCGGCACGGAGCAGAAGCTGGACAGCCTGGATCAGATCGAACAGGGCATCCGGACCTACGAGGCGCAGAACCAGACGGGGAACAAGGTGCTGGACGCCATCCTGACCCAAAAGAGCGCCTGGTGTCTGGATCACGGCATCACCCTGACCAGTGTGGCGGACGGCTCCGCCCTGGGCTTTATGAGCGCGGTGGACCTGAGCGCCCTGTTCGGGAATCTGCTGGACAACGCCATCGAGGGCGTGAGCTGCCTGCCGGACCCGGATCAGCGGCTGATCCACCTTTCGGTGAGCCAGCAGAAGGGCTTCCTGCGCATCCGGGTGGAAAACCGCTGCGTGGACGGCCTGACGGTGGACAACGAGCTGCCCCGGACCACCAAGAAGGATAAGGGCCGGCATGGCTACGGCCTCAAGTCCATCCGGGCCACCGCGGAGAAATACGGCGGCTCCATGACCCTCAAGGCGGAAAACGGCTGGTTTGTGCTGGGAGTGCTCATCCCCCGCCCCGCCGCCCGGTAAATCAAATCCGTTCCAGCGCCCCGGTTTGGCAAAATGCCAAATTCCGGGGCGCTTTTCTTGTGGAAAGTTTACAGTTTCCCTAACGGATTGTGCGGAAAAATCAACGGATTGCGCAGAGAATCTTCACAATCAAAAACGGGCTTGTTATAATGTGCACAAATTGCATCCTCGAAATCATACAATTATGGACACGGAGGGGAATTGTCATGCTGAAGATCACGCGATTCACCGTGGAAAACCTGTCGGCCGGCTGCGTCACCGATGTGGAGCGTCCCCGCTTTTCCTTCACCGTGGACAGCGACCGGGAGAACGTCACGCTGAAAAAGGCCGTGCTCCGGGTGGGGAACTGGCAGACAGAGACCGGCTCCCAGATCGCCGTGCCCTACGGCGGCCCGGCGCTGGAGCCCTTCACGTTCTACACCGCCCGTCTCACCGCGGAGGACGACGCCGGGGAGACTGCGGAGGCGGAGGTCTCCTTCGAGACCGGGCGGCTGGACACCCCCTGGGCGGGGCAGTGGATCAGCGACCCCCGCTATCAGTTCACCGAGAAAAAGGTCAGCCCCGTGCCCATGACCTTCCGCCGGAGCGTCAAGACGCAAAAGCCGGTGGCAAAAGCCCGCGTCTATGCCACCGCCATGGGCATCTATGAGCTGGATCTCAACGGAAAAAAGGTAGGGGACCGGTATTTTGCCCCCGGTTTCACCTCCTATAAGGCCAACCTACAGTACCAGACCTACGATGTCACCGATCTGCTCACCGGGGACGACACCATCGACGTGGTGGTAGCCGGCGGCTGGGCGGTGGGCTCCTTCGTGTTCACCCGGGCCAACCGCATCACCGCCGACCGGCAGGCCCTGCTGCTGGAGCTGCGCATCACCTACACCGACGGAACGGAGGAGGTCATCGGCACCGACGAGAGCTGGTCCGTCACCCAGGGCGGCCCCTACAGGATGGCCGACCTCTACGACGGCGAGACCTACGACGCCACGGAGGCAGGCTACGGCAGCGCCTCCTGGGGCGCGGCCGCCCCCGAAAAGCTGAAGATCGATCCCAGGATCATGGCCGATTACAGCGCCCCCGTCAAGGCTCACGAGCGGCTGGAGCCGGTGTCCTGCACAGAACGGCCCGACGGCTCGCTAATCTATGACTTTGGCCAAAACTTTGCCGGCGTGGTGGAACTGAAGCTGAAGGGGAAAAAGGGCCAGACCGTTGTGGTCAGGCACGCGGAGATCCTGAACCCCGACGGCACCCTGAACACCTTGTTCCTCCGCACCGCCAAGGCCACAGCCACCTATATCTGTGCGGACGGAGAACAGACCTACGCCCCCCGGCTCACCTACATGGGCTTCCGCTACATCAGCGTGGAGGGGATCGCCAAAGAGAACGTGTCGGTCACCGGCGTGGCCCTGTACTCCGATATGGAGCGCATCGGCGATTTCGCCTGTTCCAATGAGATGCTCAACCGGCTCCAGAGCAACATCGTCTGGGGAGCCAAGTCCAACTTTATGGACATCCCCACCGACTGCCCCCAGCGGGACGAGCGCATGGGCTGGACCGGCGATATCGCCGTGTTCTCCCCCACCGCCTGCTTCAACTTCGATATGAGCCGCTTTCTGGACAAGTGGCTGCTGGACGTGAAGGCGGAGCAGTTCCCCGGCGGCGGCATCCCCAACACGGTGCCCCGGCAGAGCTACGGCTTCCCCGCCACCATGCCGGACATGGCGGTGGACTGGTGGGACGACGCCTGTATCCTGGTGCCCTGGGCGGAGTACCGGGCGAGAGGGGATGTGGAGATCCTCCGCCGGAACTACCCCGTGATGAAGAAGTACGTGAAGGCGTGTACCTTCTGGGCGGGGCTGCTGAGCTTCGGCAAGAACAGGTACATCTGGCACACCCCGGCGGTGTTCCACTTCGGCGACTGGGTGGCCCCCGATGTGCCTCAGATGGGCCAGTGGCAGGCCCGGTCCAAATGGACGGCCACCGCCAGTCTGAAAAACACCAGCGGCCTGGTGGCCAGGATCGCGGAGATCCTGGGCGAGACCGCCGACGCCGCCCATTACAAAGATCTGAGCGAAAAGGTGGCCGACGCCTACTGCTCCGTCCTCACCGACGGGAACGGCAAACTCCTGGGCGACGAGTTCCAGACCGCCTATGTGCTGCCCCTGTACCTGGACATGTTCCCCACGCCGGAGGTCAAGGCCAGGGCGGCGGACAATCTGGCGGCGCTGGTGGAGAAGAATGAGTACCGCATCGGCACCGGCTTCCCCGGCACCCCCTTCATCCTGTTCGCCCTTGCCGACAATGGCCACGCCGACACGGCGTTCAGGATGCTGCTGAACACCGAATGCCCCTCCTGGCTGTATGAGGTCAAAGTGGGGGCCACCACCATCTGGGAGCGTTGGGACGGCCTGGACGAGAACGGGGTGTGCCCCATCGGGGACGACGGCACCGACATGATGATCTCCTACAACCACTACGCCAGCGGCGCGGTGGGCGACTTCCTCTACCGCCGGGTGGCGGGCATCGAGGCCGTGGAGCCCGGATATAAGTCCTTTGCCGTGAAGCCCCTGGTGGGCGGCGGTCTCACCTGGGCCAAGGCCCATGTGGACACCCCCTACGGCCGGGTGTCCTCCGGCTGGAAAGCGGAGGGCGGGACCTTCACCGTCACCGTCCGGGTGCCCGTGGGGACCCGCTGCCGGCTGACCCTGCCCGACGGCTCTGAACAGGACCTGGCCAGCGGCGTCCACACCGCCTCCTGCGCCCTTTGATTTTGTTGATTTTCTCGAGAGAGGTTCGGGAATCAAAATAACGCAAGAAAGGATGAATCCCCATGAGCAAAGAAAAGCAAGGGATCTGGGGCAATCCGCTGCTCAGCTCCAAGATCAAGTCCCAGGACGTGCACATGCCGGAAATGCTGATCGGCTACCTGATCGGCCCCTTCGGCGCACTGCTGTCCTCCGGCATCTTCACCAGCTTCCTGAACAAGTATTTTACCGACGTGCTGCAGCTGGACACCGCGTTCCTGTCCGGCCTGCAGCTGGTGTCCACCGTCTTCATCGTGGCCGCCAACCTGATCGTGGGCCAGCTCATCGAGCGCACCCGCACCATGGCCGGCAAGGCCCGCCCCTGGGTGCTGCTGTCCGCCCTGACCCTGTCCGTGGCCAGCCTGCTGATGTTCATCGTCCCCTTTGAGGGCGTGGCGAAGATGGTGTGGGTGGCCATCGCCTACAACCTGTACTATTCCATCGCCTACCCCATCTACAACACCGCCAACTCCACCCTGGTCCCCGTCTCCACCCGGGACAGCGGGCAGCGGGCCTCTCTGGCCTCCTTCACCAACATCGCCGGCCTGGGCGTCATGGGCGTGGGCTCCATGATCTTCCCCATCCTGGTGGCCAACGTGCTGGGCAACAGCCAGACCATGTGGACCCTGGTGATGGTGGGCGTAGCCATCTTCACCGCCCTGACCATCTTCCTCCAGTTCCAGTTCACCCGTGAGCGCGTCACCGAGGAGAGCATGAACAGCGCCGCCGACGTTCAGCAGCCCGGCGCCCCCTCCATCGGCGACCAGCTGAAGGCCGTCACCACCGAGAAGTGGTGGTGGATCGTGATCCTGTTCTACCTGTTCTTCCAGTGCTCCGGCGCCATCAAGAACGGCTCCATGAGCTATTTCTGCCAGTGGGTGGTGGACTCCACCGGCATCGCCGGCGGCTGGGGCACCGTGCAGACCATCCTGGCCGTGCTGGGCGCCATCCCCATGGCGGTGGCCGCCGTGTTCGTGGTGCCGCTGTCCAATAAGTTCGGCAAGCGGATGGTGGTCTTCGCCGGCATGGTCCTGGGCGTCATCGGCGGCGTGATCGCCGGCCTGGGCAACGGCGCCATCGTCCCCACCGCCATCGGCGTAGCGCTGAAGTGCCTGGGCTCCTCCCCGGCCGCCTATCTGATTCTGGCCATGCTGGCCGACGTCAT
This sequence comes from uncultured Oscillospiraceae bacterium, assembly GCA_947629955.1. Lineage (GTDB taxonomy): Bacteria > Bacillota > Clostridia > Oscillospirales > Oscillospiraceae > Enterenecus. Next base: position 25,434 of record CANRFT010000021.1, on the reverse strand, counting down.
CGACCACATCGAGTACAAGCACAACATCCGCACTGACGGCCTGACCATGTCTATCTACAGCTCCGTCATGGTGGCGGCGACTCCCATCATGAACGCCGTGTTCATGGCCCTGCTGAACGGCTCCGGCTATGTGGCTCCCCCTGAGGACGCCGCTGCCGCCGCCGGCATGGTCCAGAACGTGAACACCCAGGTGGCCATCGGCATCAGCTACATCTGGATCGAGACCGTCGCCTACGCCGTCTGCGCCGTTCTGATGCTCCTGTGGACGGTGGAAAAGAACCTGAAGGACGAGCAGAAGGCCATTGCCGAGCGCAAAAAATAACCTTGTGATTCATGAGCCGGTCTCCCTGCCGGCTCCGGATCGATAAATGAAAGAGGAGGAATATTATGAAAGGCAATAACCGTGCTTCCCAGAGAATTTGGCGCGGCCTGACGACCCTGTGCGCCTGCGTCACCGCGTTTGCTCTGGTGGGCACAAACATCGTCAACGGATTCCGCACTGACATCGACAAATTCCTCGGCACCTCCAGCACCAAGGTCATTACTGAGGACGCGGACCCCAGCGAGATCTATACCTACGCGTCCGACTACACCAGCACCACCGATCTGGTCCACGCCATCGCCGATGTGGCCGAGCGCATGAGCGAGGAGGGCACCGTCCTGCTCAAGAATAACGGCGCCCTGCCCCTGAGCGCCGACGAGAAGGGCAAGATCTCCCTGCTGGGCTTCTCCAGCTACCACCCCGTCATGGGCGGTATCATGGGCTCCAGCCTGACCCCCAACTCCGGCACTGACGCCGACACGGTGGACTTCGTGGGCGCGCTGAAGGCCCGGGGCTTCAGCTACAACAGCACCCTGGAGAGCATGTACGCCTCCCTGGAGTCCTCCTATGTGACCGAGGTCGCCAGCTGGGGCGGCACCATTACCTATAACACCATCACCGCCCCCGCCAACTCCGACGGCAGCTTCTTCACCAGCAAGGAGCCCTCTCAGTCCGCTCTGGACGGCGCCTCCGCCGGCTGGAAGGACTCCATGAACGACTACAACGTCATGATCGTCACCATCGCCCGGGCCGGTTCCGAAAACGCCAACTACACCCCCGGCACCGCCGGCGTGGATCCCGCCCAGAATCTGAACCAAACCGATCCTCTGGGTCTCAGCGATGACGAGCGGGATCTGATCCAGGCCGCCATCGACGCCAAGGCCTCCAACGGCGGCAAGGTCATCGTGCTGCTGAACAACGCCAGCGCCATGGAGATCCAGGAGCTGGCCGACAACGACGGCATCGACGCCATGCTTCAGATCGGCCTGCCCGGCGGCTACGGCTTCTACGGCGTGTGCGACATCCTGGATGGCACCGTGAACCCCTCCGGCCGCCTCAGCGACACTTACGCCGTGGACAACGAGCTGAGCCCCGCCGCCCAGAACTACGGCTTCCTCATGTGGGCCAACGCCCAGCCTGAGCTCAACATCAACAGCGCCATCGTGGAGGCCGAAGGCATCTACACCGGCTACAAGTACTATGAGACCCGCTATGCCGACACCGTCATGGGCCAGGGCAACGCCAACTCCGCCACCGGCAGCACCGGCGGCGCCTGGGCCTATGCCAACGAGGTGACCTATCCCTTCGGCTACGGCCTGAGCTACACCACCTTCGAGCAGACCCTGGACAGCGTGACCGTGGACCTGGCCGCCAAGACCGCCACCGCCAAGGTCACCGTGAAGAACACCGGCAGCGTGGCCGGCAAGGACGCGGTCCAGCTCTATGTCTCCGTCCCCTACACCGATTATGACAAGCAGCACGGCGTGGAGAAGGCCGGCATCCAGCTCCTGGACTACGCCAAGACCGGCGAGATCGCCCCCGGCGCCTCCGAGACCGTGGAGATCACCGCCGACCTGACCTACATGGCCTCCTGGGACTCCACCGCCTCCAATGCGGCGGGCACCACCGGCAACTACATTCTGGACGCCGGCACCTATTACTTCTCCGTGGGCAACTCCCATGAGGCGCTCAACAACGTCCTGGCCGCTCAGGGCTACACCACCGCCAACGGCATGACCGCCGACGGCAGCGCCGCCAACGTCCAGACCTGGGAGCTGGCCGATCTGGATTCCTCCACCTTCGCCGCCACCAAGAACGGCACCAACGTGGAGAACCAGCTGGCCGATATGGACCTGAACCACTGGATGCCCGGCACCGTCACTTATCTGTCCCGCGCCGACTGGGAGGGCACCTTCCCCAAGACCTATTCCAACCTGACCGCCACCGACGAGATGGTCACGGTCATGAAGAACGACAACTATCAGATGCAGTCCACCGGCTCCGACGTGACGTTCGGCGCGGAGAACGATCTGACGCTGGCCTCCCTGAAGGGCATCTCTGACCTGAGCGATCCCGCGTGGGATCTGCTGATGGATCAGATCACCCTGGAGGAGTGCATGATCCGCACCGGCTTCGGCGGCACCTCCACCAAGGCCATCCCGTCCATCATGTCCCCCGAGACCATCCAGAACGATGGCCCCAACGGCATCTACTCCTATCCTCTCAGCCAGTACGCCAACACCGACAAGTCCTCCGGCGACCCCTGCGCCATCGACTCCAATGACCCCAATGCGGGGTATATGGCCGGCGTCATGGGCAACGAGACCATCGTGGCCCAGACCTTCAACAAGGGGCTGGCCGAGGAGTACGGCAAGGTCATGGGCAACTACTCCCTGTGGTCCAACCTGACCATCTGGTGGGGCATCGGCGTGAACCTGCACCGCGTGCCTTATAACGCCCGCAACCACGAGTATTACTCCGAGGACGCCGTCCTCTCCGCCTTCCAGGGCGCGGCCACCATCAAGGGCGCGCAGGCGTACGGCGTCATCGCCGCTCCCAAGCACATCGCTTTCAACGACTCTGAGGTCAACCGCACCGGCGTGGCCACCTTCATGACCGAGCAGAAGGCCCGTGAGGGCGAGCTGCGCGCCATGCAGGCCTCCATCGAGGACGCGAAGGCACTGGGCGCCATGACCGCCTACAACCGCGTCGGCGTCTACACCGACAACGCCCATCCCACCCTGCTGAAGAACATCGTCCGCGGCGAGTGGGGCTTCCAGGGCCTCATGAGCGAGGACTTCATCATGGATCCCAGCTACGTGACCCTGAAGGAGGCCGTCCTGAACGGCGTGACCATGAGCTGCAACACCGGCGACAACTCCATTGACGCCGTCTCCGGCTACTACAGCTACTGGACCGTCGCCAACGTGCAGGACGATCCCGAGCTGACCGCCGCCTTGAAGCAGGCCATGAAGTGGCAGGCCTATGCGCTGGCCAACTCCAACGCCATGGACGGCTACTCCTCCAACACCCGCGTGGAGAGCGTGCGCACCTGGTACGACAATGCCCTCACCGCCGTGGAGGTCGTCTTCGCGGTGCTGACGGTGCTGTCCGCTGTCATGTACTTCCGCTCCCGCAGCAAGAAGAGCGCATGAGAAAGGTAGGGAGGTATCTATTATGAAAAGAAAGATTTCCGCCGGCCTGTTCATCACCTGTCTGGCCGCCATCGCGGCCGTGGTGGGCGTAGCCGCTTATCTCGTCAACACCGGCACCAATTACTACGCCAAGATGGGCGTTGACGTCTCCGTTATGGTCCTGCTGTGCGTCGGCGTGGTCGCCGAGCTGCTCACCATCATCCTGGGCATCAAAGGGACCTCCATCGTCGGGGACATCCTGCCCGTGGTGGGCGCCGTCGCGCTGACGGCCGGCGCCGTGATGCTGCTGAACGCCCGCGTCGCCAACCTGGCCGCCGTGTTCACCTTCGAGAACAGCGCCGCCAACATGGCCGACACCACCAGCTGCATCGTGGCCATCGCCGCCTGCGTGGTGGCCATGCTGATCAGCATCATCGCCTCCTTCTTCGACATCACCAAGGAGGCCGCGTAACGATCCGTACCCGCGCAGCCCGCCGCATCTCTGTATGCGGCGGGCTTGCGTACACATCTTGAACAAACGGGGAGGGAGCGGATATGAGACGGGCACTGCCGGTCATACTGCTGCTCCTTCTTTGCGCCTGCGCGGCGGAGCCGGAGCCTCCCGGCCAGGTCCAGATCGTTCTGGAGCGGGGCGAGGGCTTCACGGCGGAGGAGTACGTCCGCGCCGTGCCCTGCGGGGCCGACGCCGTGTTCGATCTCACGCTGGAGCCCGGCTATACCGTCGCCGGGGCGGACCGGGCGGAGGCGGTGTTCTCCGGAAGCGAGCTGACTGTCCCCAATGCCCGCTACAGCACCGTGGTCTCCCTGCGGGTGGAAAAGGGAGTCTCCCTGTTCTACCACGCTAACGGCGGGACCCGCCTGGATGGCGGGGATCCGGAACAACCGGTGGAGGTGCCCACGGCAAAGACCCACCTGCGCCTCAACACCTCCATCGGGACCGACCTGTTTCGGCGGGACGGCTATACCCTCACAGGCTGGAACACCATGCCCGACGGCAGCGGGACCGCCGTGGGCTTGGGCAGCCGGGTCAGTTGGACCGAGGGGTTGACCCTCTACGCCCAGTGGGCCCCGTGGACCCCGGCGGATGACTTCGCCTGGGAGCGCGAGGGAAGCGGCGTGCGCGTTACCGGCTACACGGGGAAGGCGGATACGCTGGTCATCCCCGGCGAGCTGGGCGGCCTGCCGGTCTACACCGTCGGGCAGGACGCCTGCGCCGGAGGAGGATACACCGCGCTCATCCTGCCGCCCGGCCTGCGCCGTGTGGAGACCGGGGCCTTCGCAAACTCCGCTGTCCGGGCGGTCTGGCTGTCCGACGACATCGAGTCCGTCACCGACTACGCCTTCACCGGCTGCGCCGATCTGCGGACGCTCCACATCAACGCGGTGGGAGCCCCGGTGTACAGCGGGAGCTATTTCGCCTCCTTCGCGGACAAATTCGACCGGCTGTGTTCCCTGGCCGGCCGGCGGAAGATCGTGCTGTTTTCCGGCTCGTCCACCCGCTTCGGCTATGACAGCGCCGCGCTGGATGAAGCGTTCCCGGATTATGAGGTCGTCAACATGGGCGTCTTCGCCTACACCAGCGCCACTCCGCAGCTCCTGCTGATCCTGGACCGCATGGGGGAGGGGGACATCCTGCTCCACTCCCCGGAGTTCGACGCCGCCCAGCGGCAGTTCTGCACCAGGAGCGACCTGGAAGATAACTTTTTCCGTATGATGGAGGCCAACTACGATATGGTCTCCCTGCTGGATCTGCGGGAGTGCGCCTCGGCCTTTACCGGGCTGACGGGCTATCTCTCCGCCCGGGCGGGCATGGAGGCGAAGGCGTACAGCCTGTCCCCCGCCGGCTTTGACGAGGACGGAAATCCGGTCCCGGAGCCCAGCTATAATGAATACGGCGACTACTGCCTGTACCGGCCCAACGCGGAGGACGATCAGCCCGTCTACGGGCTCCCCGTGGACTACACTGTGCGCTCCTTTCCCAAAGCACAGTTCCTGGACCCGCTGAACGCCATGTACCGGCGGTTCCTGGACCGGGGCATCCGCGTCTATTTTACTTACGCCCCCCGGAACCGGCTGGCCCTCTCTGAGGACAGCACCCCCGAGGCCCGCGCCGCGCTGGACGCCTATCTGCGGGAAAACCTGTGCGTACCGGTGATCTCAGACATCGAGGCGTCCCTTTGGAGCGGGAGGTATCTCTCCGGCACCGACAACCATCTGTCCACCGAGGGGGTCGCCATCCGCACCGGACAGATCATCGGCGAACTGAACGCTCAAATGGAGCGGGAGGGCGCCCCGCGCGCGGCGGCCCGGCCCGCCCAATGACATCGTCTGTCAAACCGCCCCGCGCGGAAACAACACTGAGGAGGAAATGATATGAAAACCAGACAGGCCTTCAATCCCTATATGCCCAGTTGGGAGTACGTGCCCGATGCCGAGCCCCATGTGGTGGACGGCCGCGTGTACGTCTACGGCTCCCACGACCTGTTCAACGGCATCAACTTCTGCTTGGGCGACTACGTATGCTGGTCCGCCCCGGTGGATGACCTGGGCAACTGGACCTACCACGGCTGCATCTACAAGCGGGAGCAGGACCCCGCCGCCCCCAAGATCCGGGTCACCAACGGTCTGGCCGCCCCTGACATGGTCCAGGGCCCCGATGGCCGCTTCTACCTCTATTACTTCATGGGCGGCACCAAGATGATCTCGGTGGCCGTGTGCGATGAGCCCGCCGGCAAGTACGAGTTCTACGGCTATGTGAAGTACAAGGACGGCACCCCCATCGGCAAGCGGGGCGAGCCCTTCCAGTTCGATCCCGGCTGCCTGAAGGACGACGACGGCCGGCTCTACCTCTACACCGGCTTCGCCTTCGGCGGCAACCCCATCCTGCTGGACGGCTCCAAGCCCACCTCGGAGGGTCCCATGTGGTTCGAGCTGGACACCAGCGACATGCTCACCGTCCTCTCCGGGGACGAACTGAACTACCTGGACGTGCTCACCGGCGAGAAGGCCAAGGGCACCCCCTACGAGGAACAGCCCTTCGGCGAGGCCAGCTCCATGCGGAAGTTCAACGGCAAGTACTACTTCATCTACAGCTCCCTGAACAGCCACAACCTGTGCTATGCCGTCAGCGACAAGCCCACCGGCGGCTTCACCTACGGCGGCGTGCTGGTCAGCTGCGGCGACATCGGCCTGCCCGGCGTGCCCGACGTGAAGCACGCCCACATGGACACCGGCAACACCCACGGCTCCCTCATCGAGCTGAACGGGAAGTACTATATCTTCTACCACCGCCACTCCAATCGGAAGCAGTCTTCCCGGCAGGCCTGCGCCGACGAGATCCGGTTCGAGGACGGCAGGTTCTACCAGGCGGAGATGACCTCCTGCGGCCTGAACGGCGGCCCGCTGGCGGGCAAGGGCCGCTATCCCGGCTACATCGCCTGCAACGTCTACGGCAGAAACGGCACCCGGTTCCTGTCCATGTTGAAATATCCCCGGGGCATGTGCCCCTTCCTCACCCAGAAGGGCGGAGACCGGGACAGCGGATCCAGCGACCAGTACGTGTCCAACTTCTGCACCGACTGCACCGTGGGCTTCAAATACTTCGACCTGCGGGAGACGAAGGAGATCACCGTGAACCTCCAGGGTTACGGCGACGGCTGCGCGGTGACGGTGCGCACCCAGGAGCACGGCGACGTGATCTGCCGTATCCCCGTGTCCACCTGCAAGCAGCAAAAGGGCTTCACCGGCAAGCTGCCGGAGGGCCTGGGCGAAAAGGAGGCCCTGTACTTCTCCGTGGAGGGCAAGGGCGGCACCTTTGATTTTGTGTCCTTCGAGCTGAAATAATCGACTGTGAGAATCAGGAAGCCCGCGGCCCAAGCCAAATGTCATTAAGTTGAGCAAATCGACATGTAAAAAAGTACCCACTCTGTTTTCCAGGGTGGGTACTTTTTGGTGTGGGAGAGAGGTCGCTCTACATCAATAATCGTCCGCTTGTTTTCCGTTTGCCCCACAAACGGGAAGCTGTCTATTCACTCACGTCAAGAGCTACAATGAAACCATTTTCATTTGAGGGCAGCATATTGTATTTAATTCCATCTGTCACTCTTTTGATTTCCAGAGCAGAATACGGATGGAACGCCATACCATTCCATTTGCCGCGAATGAACAAATAGTCTCCATCTTTGTTTATTTCATGCGGCTCTGATTCGTATTCGCTGTCTGTTGCATCCAAAGTCAACAGCACACAGCCGCCTGGCTTAACGATACGCAATAATTCCTTAACTGCATCAATGCCTTGCTTAATTGGCATATGATCAATTACATCTCTGGCTACAACGGCATCAAAGCATTTGGACAGATACCCCGTTGACAGAACATTTGCCTGCTTGAAGTCCTTTGCCGAATATCCATTCTCTGAGAGTAGTTTTTTAGTCAACAGGACAGCATCTTCTGCGATATCAAAACCGGAGACAGCGAAACCAAATCGCGCCAGCTTAAGCGAATAGATGCCGCATCCACATCCAGCATCACAGACATATTTTGCTTTTCTCTTCTGTAGGAAAGTGATAATAGCATCTTCAGCCGTATCAAAACTCGCGGCATATGATGATATGCGCTCAGGGGCAATTGTTTCCCACGTTCTATCCCAAAATGCTTTATCCATATCTGCATTCTTATTCCTATGCACAAACCCGATCTGTCGGCCTGCTGTCAACGTAAATGCTATATCATAAAACCATGGAAAAATCTACTGGCAGTCACAAATTTAATGACATTGGCCGTAAGCACGGGCTTCTTCCGTGAACGGGTCATTTTGAGAAGTATGTCCGGATAAAGTACGCCGGTGTGCCGCTCCATGCGTGGCAGAAGCTGTTCACCAGGCGGGAACCGTAGGGGGAGGCATACCGGTCCTTGGGGTCGTACAGCTCCCAGAAGGTGTCCGCCCCGTCTCTGATCATCTCGCCCCAGTACGCTTTCATCTGCCTCAGCGCAAGCTCTGCCATACCGTTTTGGAGCAAGGCGTCGATGAAATAGTGATACATGTACGGGGTCACCATCGGGACGCCGGGGTCAGCCTCGATCAGACGCTCCAGCAGGCGAACGTTTTTCTCCCGATCGAATACGCCGGCCAGTACGAACCACACCTGGGAGGCCCAGGACACCTGCCGCTCCGCCCCGCTGACGAAAAAGCCCTGTTCCTCATCCCACAGGCAGTTCAGGGCCGCTTTGGTGAGCCTGTCGGCGGCGGCCCTATACCGCTCCGCCGCGGCGGGATCGTCCAGCCACCCGGCCATGACGGCAACCTGCTTCAGCGCGTAGATCAGAATGGCCTGGGCTCCGGCCTGCTTGTTCAGCCCCTCGCCCCAGTCCAGGAAGCACCACCAGGTATCTTTGTCAGTGACGATGTCCCGTTCGTCCAGTTCGCGCAGGGACAGCTCGATCTGCCGGTCAGCGGTGGGGAAAAGCTCCGCCAGCGTCTCCCTGTCGCCGGTGGCCTCATAGTAGTCGTGGAGGCAGGAGACAAAGAACAGCGAGTAGTCAAACAAGGCCGTGTCGTCTACCTGGGGCCTCGGCTCCAGGAACAGGCAGGCGCCCACCCGGCCCTCGTTCTGGGTCAGGCCGGCAAACAGATACAGGCAACGCTTCACCAAATCGTTGTTTTGAAAGGTGGCATAGTTGGTCAGCGCCTGGAGCCGCAGATCGGCCAGCCACAGGCGGCGATCCCGCTTAGGGCCGTCCTCAAAGACCGACTGCATGCAGTCCTGCATGGTCTTCAGCGAGACCCGGTCCAGCCGGGCCAGCTCGGGATCTGACACATCCAGCGGCGGAACGGCGGAGGGGTCGGCGGAGGAGACGGACCTGCACGTTACGCCGCTCACGACCACCTTGTACTTGGCGGAGGTGTCCAGCACCGTCAGCTCCAGATAGCGGAAGGCATACCGCCGGGGAAGGGACACCGCCGCCGGCAGCACATCCACGTGGATGACCTCCTCCTGGATCCAGGAGCGGCTGATCTCCCCGTGGTATTCCGCCGGATCCGCGGCGATCTCATAGGGGATCTCGCCAAATCTCAACCGAAGGCAGGCGGGCGCGTCGGCGGGGCTGCCCACCGGCGTCAGGGTAAAGGACACATACCCCACCTGGTGGTCTCCAAAGTCCAGGCACAGCCTGTCGTCCCGGCCCATGGGAACAGAGTGGACAAAGGCCGGGGCCGCCTCCACGGCAATGTAGTCCTCCCCCCTGGGGACGATCTCCACTGTGCGGACGGGCCGCACCTCCGTCTCGATCAATGCGGGGGCAAGTGCCTGGGCTTTGGCCAAAAACGCCTCATTGACGGTCATATGAAAGTTCTCGATCGCGTTGGTGATCGCCATTTCTGATCTCTCCTCGGCATCGCAAAGGGTCGTCCCGGCACATGGGCCGGAGCCTTATTTGCATTCCCCTGTCAGACAGCCTCCACCCGGACCAGGAACCGCAGCGTATAGTCCTGTTTGGCGCTGTACTGGAACTCGGGCATGACCCCCGGGCCGCAGGCCCCGGTGCCGATGCCCTGCTGGAACGCCTGGATGGTCACGTAGGTGCCGGTGCGGACCTCGTCCTCCCGGTGTTTCATAGTCAGCAGAGCCCGGTCGGTGTAGGGCTTGACAGCCAGCTCAAAGGGCTTGTCGACCGCCTCGAAGGTGACCTTCACCTTCCCGTCGGACACAGAGGCCAGGGTACAGTCCATGCGGTTACCGCTCTCCTGGGGCCGGATATTGGGCTCGGTCATGTCGGCGACTTTGCAGGTCACGTCCCGGATGGGGAACTGGTCCTTCATGTCGCAGTAGCTCTCTCCGCAGCGGCCCGTGTAGTTCACTGCGTCAAAGGCCTCGTCCAGCCGGAAGGACTTGCCGAACCGGGGCACGATGCCCCCGCCGGAGGTGCAGTGGAGGGTGCTGGTCACCAGCACGCCGCCGTCCACTCCCTCGTAAGTGTCGGTGACAGTGAACTTCTGCTTCTTGTTGGAGACTTCCGTCACCACCCTGACGCCGTTGGGCAGCTTTTCGGTGGAGACGACCTCCTCGGTCTGGGCGGCGTAGGGGGCCATGGTCCTGTTGAAGAGGTTATCGGTATCGTTATCTGTCCCGGCGCGGTACAGGAGGGTCCCCTCTTCCGCCCCGGCCAGGACGGCCCGGCCGTCCCGCTGATACAGCAGCTTTCCGCCGCTCACAGCGGCGCCCTCGGGCAGCTTCCGGAGGACGGGGGCGGCCTGGACCTGCCTGGCCAGCACCATCTGCTCCTCGGCCACCGCCCTGCCGGTCCTGGTGTCGGTGGTGACTACGGTGACCATCTGCACCCCGTCCACCGGCTTGCCCAGGGGCACGTTAATCGTGACTTTGGACAGGGGGGCGGCGTCGGCTTTGATGACGGTCTCGGAGCCGTCGTTCCACCGGAAGGCCAGCTCATAGCGGCTGCCCTCGGAGAAAGCGGTGGTGTTGAACACCTCGAACCGATCGCCGTCCAGGTGCCGCACCCGGATGGGCCGGTAGATGAACTTCATGATCTTCGCCCCGGCGGAGGGGGTCCGGTCCGGATAGAACAGGCCGTCCACACAGAAATTCCCGTCATGCTCCCACTCGCCGTGGTCGCCGCCGTAGGTGTAGCTGCCGTCGGGGTGGAGGACGGCGTGGTCCACCATCTCCCACACGCAGCCGCCCATGAGGCTGTCGTAATGGTAGATCTGCTCCCAGTAGGCCTCGGTGTTGCCGGGGCCCACCCCCATGGCGTGGGCGTACTCGCACATAAAGTAGGGCCGGTCGTTGAGCCGGACCTGCTTGCGCTGTTTCTCTCCCACATCGTGGACCATCTGAACGGAGGGGTACATCTCGCTGCCCACGTCGTAGGCCACCCGCTTGCAGTGGACGGCGCTCTCGTAATGGACGGGGAGATCAGAGTGCGCCTTCAGGTAGTCGTACATGGCGTCGGTGTTGCGGAAGCCGCCCGCCTCGTTGCCCAGGCTCCACATGACGATGGCGGTGTTCCCGTGAATTTTATCCCGCTGGTAGAGATGGGTAATGCGGTCCAGATACCGGGGCCGCCATTTGGGGTCGTGGCTGATGGAGTTGTAGGTAGGCGGCAGCTGGTGGGCGAAAGTGCCGTGGGTCTCCAGATCGTTCTCGTCCACGATGTACACCCCCAGCTCATCCGCCAGCTCCAGCAGCAGGGGGTCCGGCGGGTAGTGGGAGGTGCGGATGGTGTCGATGTTGAACGCCTTGCAGGTCAGCACGTCCCGCTCGATCTCGTCCGGGGTCATGGTGTAGCCGTTGGTGGGGGAGGTGTCGTGGTGATTCACGCCCTTGAACTTGAGTTTTTTACCGTTGAGCAGGAACACGTCGCCCCTGATCTCCACGGCGCGGAAGCCGATGTGTTCCTTTACGCAGCCGGCGGGAGTCTCGAAGTAGATATCATACAGGACGGGGTCCTCGGCGGTCCACTCCGCCACAGCCAGATTGGTAAAGGTGACCTGGGCGGCCCTGTTCTCCGATTTGACCGTAGCGGTCTTTTCCACGCCGTGGCCCTTCAGGGTGAAGGTCACGTCGGTGTCGCTGAGCGTCCACGCTTTCAGTGTCAGGGAATACGTATCGCCGGTCTTGACGGTTTTCGCATCGATGTCCCAAAGGTCCGTGGGCTCGTCCACGCGGAGCAGCACGTCCCGAAAGATGCCGTTGTTCCGGAACATGTCCTGATCCTCCAGGTAGGTGCCGGTGCACCAGCGGTGGACCACCGCCAGCAGTTCGTTGTCCCCCTGGATCAGTTTGCCGGACAGGTCGAACTCGGCAGTGTTGTGGGCCCCCTCGGAGTAGCCGACGAACGCCCCGTTCAGGTACAGATCCAGACAGCTTGCCACCCCCATAAAGGAGATGACATGCCGCCTGGCGGGGTCGTCCACATGGAAGAAGGTGCGGTAGACCCCCACAAAGTTATACTGGCCGTCGGGCGCTTTCCACCGGGGGCCGACCTTCTGATCCATCCCCAGCCAGGAGAACACCCGCCCCACCTTTTTGGTGGTGGGGATGACCGGGGGCCTGTAGGGAAACTGATAGCGGATATTCACGTAAAAGGGCTTATCATACCCCCGGAACTGCCAGCAGGCGGGTACGTCGATCCGGTCAAAGGGGACGGCGGCGGTGTCGAACTCCGCGGGCAGCTCCGCCGGGCGGGGATAGAATTTGAAGTCCCATTTGCCGTTGAGGCAGACCACCTTGGAGGACTTGTACCGCTTCTCCTTGAGGCTGACGGCATCCGCCGACGCCCGGTCCGGGTAGGGGATGAAGTAGCTCCGGGCGGGGAGCCTGTTCACCTCAAAGACGTTGAAATCGTGATAGTTGCTCTGGTTCAGCGTATATTTCATGGTATCATCCTCTTCCGTCCCGAAATGCGCCTATTCATCACTGTCCGCGCTGACCATGTTCTGCCAGCGGTTCTCCACAAAATCGTCGTCATAGGCGTGGTCGATGAACTCCTCCAGAATGTTGGAGGGGGGCTGATCGGCCTGCCGCTCATTGTAGCGGAGCATGACCGCCATGGTGAACAGGCCGTTCATCGTCATGAGCACGATGATGAGCCAGGTGGCGATCTTGGCCGCCAGCGGAGGGAATCTCTCGATGAACTTCTCCAGCGGCGGATAGGCGATCTTCACCCAGACCAGCCCCAGCACGCCCCAGAAGAACATGAACAGCACGTTGGTCCGCCCGCCGATGTTCAGCGGCATATAGCTGTAGTCCCAGAACACCTTGCCGAAGACCAGCTCGGTGAACACGCTGCACATATATTCAAAAGCGCCGCCCAGCAGGCCGCCCGCCAGCAGGATCCAGCGGTCCTCCTTGTCCTTGAGCCGGTTCAGGCTCACGGTGAGCAGCACGGCGCCGATTCCCCACACAAAACTGAAAGGGCCGAAGATCACGCTGGAGCGGCTCATCCAGGTGCCGCCCACCAGGCGGCAGTAGAAGGTCTCGATCACATCCCCCAGCATGGCGGAGATGAGAAAGACCCAGATCAGCTTGTCCAGGCTCATCCCCTTGGCAAAGACGATCTCGCTCCGCCTGTGCTCGTCCTGGATGCCGGGGTAGGCCTTCTCCAGACGGGTCCAGACGGCCTTGCCGATCCTGGCGGAGAGCTCGTCGGTCTGGCCCTTTTCCATCTGCGCCTCAAAGCTGTCCTTTCCCTTCCGCATGGCGAAGACCACCGCGGCAAAGTCCACCAGGATCAACACCCACGCCACGATCTGGATCACGGCCAGCACAGTCGTGGGGATCATGGTCACCAGCACTATCAGCATCGGCTGGAACAGAAGGTAGATCACCAGGATGCCCGCAGCCGACAGCAAGTTGAGCAAGAGGTTCCGCCAGGTGCCGCTGGGGGCGGCCTCCATCCATTTGGCGTTCCTGGTCAGCCGACCGCCGAAAAAGCCCAATACCGCCCGTGTGAACACCAGGCTGGCGAGCGTGATGAAATACATGGCTCCGTAATTCCGTCCCAGCGGGGGCAGGGCGACGGAAATGCTGGAAAAGACCAGGCCGATCTCAAAGTCGATGGGCAGCGTGATCAGGCCGCGGTTGATAAAGGTTTTTTCCTTGACAGCGAAGAAGATGACCTCGGCCGCCCAGGCCATGAAGCCATAGATCAATAGAAACAGCGTCTGTTGCTCGGAATTGAAGGTCAACTCAGCTCAGCTCCTTGTCTGTTACCAGAATTTTTTCTTTTTCATGATCCACAGGCAGAACAGCACGATCAACACACTGACGCCGATGACCACCGGGTAGCCGTACTTCCAGGTCAGCTCCGGCATACCGGTGAAGTTCATCCCGTACCATCCCGCCACCAGGGACAGGGGCAGGAAGATGGTGGTGACGATGGTGAGGATCTTCATGATGCGGTTCTGGCGGATGTCGATCTCCGCCTGGAACAGCTCCCGCACCTGGACGCCGTACTCCCGCAGGGTCTGCGCCTCGTTCTCCAGCCGGCCCACCCGCTTCTCCACCATGCGGAACTGCCGCAGCTCGCTGTCCTGAAACAGCCCCAGCTCGTTCTCCTGGAGGGTGCATACCATATCCCCCAGCTGGGTGTAATACCTGAGCCACCGGATGGCCTCCTTGCGCACCCCTGACATCTCGGAGTCCAGGCCCTCGATCGTCCCGTCCAGGATCTGGTCCTCAATGTCCGTGAGATGCTCCTCCAGCGTCTGGAGGTGATGCAGGTCCTTGGCCAGCAGCAGCTCCAGGAAGGCATAGAGGAAACCGCCGGCATTGCCGCCCGTCTGGGTGTCCTCCCTGATCAGGTGCTGGATCATGGCATGGGCGGTCCCGGTATCGTCGCACAGGACGACCCGACCGTTTGACACCAGGTACCCAAACGCGATAGGCACGTCGTCCTTGGCGCTCCGAGGGGTGACGATGGAGCCGCACAGGCAGCCGTGGCGGGTCTCCACCTTGCAGATGCGGGCGTCCCGCGCCGAGGGCGTGTGCTCCAGGATATCCTGGAGCGCGGATACGGATATCCCCTGAGCCAGCTCCTCTGAGGTCAGCAGGACCAGAACGGCGCTTCCCACCGGCAGCGTCTCCCCGGCAGACGTCAGCACAGAGCCGATCTCATACTGATACATGGGCCCCCTCCTCCCCTTTGATCCCTCACCATGCCGGCGTTCCGCCAGCGGGATATCCTCCCGCTCCGCTAGCGGGCTGCCGATCCGGATGATGCTTTCTGTCCCCTATCATAGCACACAGCGGCCATCACCGCAAGAGATTTCGGACGGGCCGCCGTGTCCGGCAGACCGGTCCGCGGCAGGCTCTCCCTCCGCTACCTGTGGAAGGACCGGGGCCGGGTGGCCCGGTAGCAGGCATCGCACAGACGGCCCTTGTGCCGGAGGGGCAGGGCCTTGCCGCACCGGTCGCAGAAGCGGATATTATTTCTCAGTCGGTGGAGCAGGATCTCGTTGATCTCCTCCGCCACCTCCTCCCGGCTGTCGTACAGCCGGTCCTCGTCCACCGGGCAGTCGAAGGCTTTGGCGAAAGAAAAGTACAGGTCCAGCTTGCGGTAGTGCTGCTCCAGCTCCGGCAGGGTGGGCTCTCCCTCCGACAGCCCCGGCTGCTCAATGGCCTCCCCCTGCTGCCAGCGGCGGAGGAACTGGAAGAACAGATCCCGGAGGGCGTCCTCCGTCTCGTCAAAGGGGATGTTGGCCGCCCGCAGCTCCTGCTCCTTGGTGAGGGTGAAGCCCATCTCCCGCATTTTGGAGATGAGAGAGATATAGCGGCTCACGTCCAGCTTGCGGTAGGGCTCCGGGCTGGGCATTTTGCTCCACTCGGTGAGCACCTCCAACAGGTCGAAGTCCACCCGGAGCACCAGGTCGGAGAAGCCGGCCACGGCGTACTGCAGCGGCGGCACCACCGCCTCCAGCCCCGCCCGGATGGCCGGCAGGTTCTGGGTGGCCCCCACGAAGCCCTTGTTATACATGCCGAAGCGCCCGGCCCGGCCGGCGATCTGCTTGATCTCCTCCGGCTTCAGCTCCCGGCGCTCCACCCCGTCGAACTTCTCCGTCTCCATGAAGATGATGCGCCGGATGGGCAGGTTCAGCCCCATGCCGATGGCGTCGGTGGACACCACGTACTCCATCTCCCCGGCCAAAAAGCCCTCTATCTGCTTCCGCCGGGTGGAATAGGGCAGCGCCCCGTAGATGATGGCGGGCTCCTTGCCGCTCTGCCGCAGGTCCTCCGCCACCGACAGCACCCCCACCTTGGAGAAGGTGATGAGGGCGTCCCCCGGCATGACCCGCTCATAGTCCACGGTGCGGTTCATGCAGATAAGCGGCGTGGTGCGCTCATGCTCCACCGCCTCCCAGCTGTCGCCGCAGCTCTCGATGAGGCGGATCAGCAATCCCCTGGCCTCCGGCGCGGCACACAGGTGGACCTCCGGGGCCAGCACCCCTAAGATGGCCCGAGTCCAGGCGTAGCCCCGCTGGGGGTCGGCGATCATCTGGCACTCGTCGATGACGGCCACGTCCCACCGGCGCTTCAGGTCCAGCTTCTCGGCGGTGGCGGCCACATGGGTATCCCCCTCCCGCACGTCCTCCTCCTCGCCGGTGGACAGGCTGCATTTCACCCCCGCGTCCAGTAATGTCTCCTGGCCCTCCAGGGCCAGCAGCCGCAGCGGGGCCAGATACACCCCGGTGCGGGCCAGCTTCAAATGCTGGAAGCCCTCGTAGGTCTTGCCGGTGTTGGTGCCGCCGATGTGGAGGACGAACCTCCGCCGCATGGCCCGGGCCTCCGGGTACTCGTCCTTGGGATTCAGCGCCACCAGCAGGGACAGGCTGGTGCGGATGGCCTGGGGCACATACCACACCGACCAGACGGCATCCAGTCCGTCGGTCAGCAGCATCCCCTCGGGGAAGCCCCTGGCTTTCAGCAGGGCGTCCACATCCGCCTCCGGGTGGGCGGCGGTGAAGTCCTCCAGCACCCGCCGGGCGGCGTTGTGGAGGACGTGGGGGTAGCGCGCAAAGGCCTGGTCGTCCCGCAGCTCGGGCTGGTCGCCCGTCATCATGGGGGCCGCCCGCATAAAGTGCCGCAGCAGCTCGGGGAGCTGTTTGGGGCTGCACCGGCGCTCTATGGCAAAGAACTCCCCCAACCACGCGCTGCCCTGGGCGGCGGTGGGCCGGCCCCTGATTCCGCCGGACACCCGTTTTCGGATGGCAAGGTGATAATACCCCGCCAGCCGCCAGGCGGCGGAGCCGTCCCGCTTCGTCTTGCTCCAGACGTCGGCCAGAAGGTTCCCGGTCTTCTTCCACCGCGCCGACTGCCAGCCTCCGCCCCGCCTTTTTCTGGTCACGGCGCTCCCTCCTCTCCGCCTCATGCAAGTTTTTCTTATAGTATAGCCCATCCCGCCGAAATCTTCAACGGTGGGATTCGGCCGCGCGAAAAGGGCGTCCGCGTTCGCGGACGCCCTTTCGTGATGGATGGTTTTACTCCGCCTCGCCGGAGCGGACCAGAGGTGCGGTCTCGTCCTGGATGTCCTTGAAGTTGGACAGCATGGGCTCGATGTCCTGGTGCCGCATATGGCGGTCCACGTAGTTCTTGGTGATCTTATAGACCACCGGGCACAGCACCAGCACGCCGATCAGGTTGGGGATCATCATCATGCCGTTGAGGGTGTCGGCGATGTCCCAGGCCAGGTTCTCGCCCATCACCGCACCGCCGAAGATGGCGATGACAAAGATGATCCGGTAGGCCAGCACCGCCTTTTCGGAGAACAGGAAGCCGCAGGCGGTGGAGCCGTAGTGGGACCAGCCCAGCACAGTGGAGAAGGCAAAGAGCATGACGGCCACGGCCACAAAGGCAGAGCCGGCAAAGCCGAACTGCTCGCCGAAGATGGTGCTCATCAGGTTGGAGTTATTGATGGCGGTGCCCTGCCACTCGGTGACCACCGCGCCGGTGGACAGGTCCACCAAATCGGAGGACAGGATGGAGAAGGCGGTGAGGGTGCAGACGATGATGGTGTCGGCGAACACCTCGAAAATGCCCCACATGCCCTGGCGCACCGGCTCCTTCACGTTGGAGCTGGAGTGGACCATGACGGAGGAGCCCAGGCCGGCCTCATTGGAGAACACGCCCCGCTTGGCCCCCTGCTCGATGGCCAGCTTGATGCCGGAGCCCACGATGCCGCCGGCGGCGGCCTTCATGCCGAAGGCGCCCTTGAAGATGGCGCCGAACACGGCGGGGATCTGGTGCAGGTTGGTGAACAGGATCACCAGGGTGCCCACGATGTACAGGATGACCATGAAGGGCACGATCTTCTCGGTGACGGAGGCGATGCGTTTCAGCCCGCCCAGGATGACCAGGGCCACCAGGACCAGGATCACCACGCCGGTGATCCACTTGGGCACGCCGAACACGGCCTGCATATTGCCGGAGATGGAGTTCACCTGGGTCATGTTGCCGATGCCGAAGGAGGCCAGGAAGCAGAAGATGGAGAACAGCACCGCCAGCACCGCGCCGATGACCTTGCAGCCCTTCTTGGCGCCCAGGCCGTCCCGCAGGTAGTACATGGCGCCGCCGTGCCACTCGCCGCTCTCGCTCTTGCGGCGGTAGAAGATGCCCAGCACATTCTCGGAGTAGTTGGTCATCATCCCGAAGAAGGCGATGATCCACATCCAGAACACCGCGCCGGGGCCGCCGGTGATGATGGCCCCTGCCACGCCCACGATGTTGCCGGTGCCCACCGTGGCCGCCAGGGCGGTGCACAGGGACTGGAACTGGGAGATGGACTTGTCCTGGGTGTGGCCGGACACGTCCTTTTTGAAGATGCTGCCGATGGTCTGCTTCATCCAGTGGCCGAAGTGGCTGACCTGGAAGCATTTGGTCAGGCAGGTCATCAGGATGCCCACGAAAGTCAGCAGGATGATGGCGGGCCAGCCCCAGACGATGTTGCTGTTGATGAAGTTGTTGACATCGGTGATCACTTTCAGCAGGCCGGTGGGCTCCGCCGCCTCCAGGGCGAGAACGGGCAGATTTGCGAGCATTGCGCTCCCCTCTTTCTTTTCATATCACGGGGCAGCCGGAAAACAGAAAAGCGAAGCCCGACAGGCTTCGCTCCATGACGGGGAAAACAAAATCCCCCCCGTCAGTGTTCCGCTCTGTCCTTTTGCCTGAGAGATTGACGCCTTGCGGCGCTTGCCCCTTCGGCACCCGGCGGCTCCGGGCTTCTCCAGAGTGCGATCCATCAGCAGTCCTGCCCCCGTGGGGACGCCTGAGAGTGTCATTCCGTCGGCACGCGGCCCGTTTGCCGCGATTCTCCTGCTGACTTCCGATCGCCTGTGCAGTTTTCCGGACGCTTCCGCATCCTTGCCACGCATTATATGCCTCTCCCCCGCCCTTTGCAAGCGGAAATCACGGGATTTCGTGCATAACGTTAAAAGTTCTCAGGAAATGCCCAAAAATCCGGGCATTTCCTGAGAACTTCTGTACAGAAACGCAACAGTCTATTCTTGAACTTTCATTTGACGTTCAGCGCCCGCATGGCGTTGAGGATGGCGATGACCGCTACTCCCACGTCGGCGAAGACGGCCATCCACATGGTGCTCCTGCCGATGGCGCCCAGGACCAGGAACAGCCCCTTGACCGCCAGGGCGAACACGATGTTCTCCCGCACGATGCGGAGGCACTTCCGGGCGATGGACACCGCCGCCGCCAGCTTGGACAGGTCGTCGTCCATGAGGACCACGTCGGCGGCCTCGATGGCGGCGTCGGAGCCCAGGGCCCCCATGGCCACCCCCACGTCGGCCCGGGACAGCACCGGCGCGTCGTTGATGCCGTCTCCCACAAAGACCAGCTGCTCCCGGGGCCCCTTGGAGGCCAGCAGCTTCTCCACCTGATCAACCTTATCGCCGGGCAGCAGCCCCGCGTGGACCTCGTCGATTCCCAGCTTCGCGCCCACTGCCCGGCCCACGGCCTCGCTGTCGCCGGTGAGCATGACGGTCTTTCGCACCCCGGCGGCCTTCAGATCGGCCAGCGCTTTGGGGGTGGTCTCCTTGATCTGGTCGGCCACCGTCACATATCCGATATACTTTCCCTCCGCTGCCACGTGGACCACGGTGCCCACCGCAGCGGCGGCGGCCCCGTTCGTCCAGCCGGGGAGGGAGGCCATCAGCTTGGCGTTGCCGGCCAGCACCTCCCGGCCGTCCACCAGGGCTTTGACCCCCTGGCCAGCCACCTCAGTCACATCGGCCACCCGCTCGGGGTCGCACTCCTTCCCCCAAGCCGCCCGGAGGGACTGGGCGATGGGGTGGCTGGAGTGCTGTTCCGCCAGGGCGGCCAGCTCCAGCAGCTCACCCTCGCTGACCCCCACGGGGTGGACCTCGCTGACGGCGAAGGTCCCCTTGGTGAGGGTGCCCGTCTTATCGAACACCACGATGCCGGCGTCAGCTAACAGCTCTAAGTAGTTGCCGCCCTTCACCAGGATGCCCTTCCGGGAAGCCCCGCCGATCCCCCCGAAGAAGGACAGGGGGATGGAGATGACCAGGGCGCAGGGGCAGGAGATGACCAGGAAGGTCAGGGCCCGGCCGACCCACATCTGCCAGCGGCCGTCCACCAGGGAGGGGATGATGGCCAGGGCCAGCGCCCCGAACACCACGGCGGGGGTGTAATACCGGGCGAACTTGGTGATGAAGTTCTCCGCCTTTGCCTTTTTGGATGAGGCGTTCTCCACCAGATCCAAAATCTTGGCCACAGTGGACTGACCGAACTCCTTGGTGACCCGGACTTTCAGCAGGCCGGTGAGGTTCACGCAGCCGGACAGCAGCTCACCGCCGACAGCCACATCCCGGGGCGCCGACTCGCCGGTGAGGGCAGCGGTGTCGATGGCGGAGGAGCCCTCCAGCACCACCCCGTCCAGGGGGACCTTCTCGCCGGGGCGGATGACGATGGTCTCGCCGATCTCCACCTCCTCCGGGTCCACCTCCTCGATCTCCCCGTCCCGCTCCACGTTGGCCGTGTCGGGCCGGATGTCCATAAGCTGGGCGATGGACTGCCGGGACTTGCCCACGGCGTAGCTCTGGAACAGCTCACCCACCTGGTAGAACAGCATGACCCCCACCGCCTCGGCATACTCGCCCAGCACCAGAGCCCCCACGGTGGCCAGGGACATGAGGAAGTTCTCGTCGAACACCTGGCCGTGGGCGATGTTGCGAATGGCCTTCCACAGCACGTCCCAGCCGATGATGAAGTAGGGGATCAGGTACAGCGGCAGCCGCCACAGCCCCTCCAGCGGGACGAAGTGCGCCGCGATGAGCAGCGCCCCCGCGATGAGGATGCGGGCCAGCATTTTCTTCTGTTTTTTCGTCATGGGAGTTCCCTCCTTGTCTTAAAAAGGGCGCAAAAAACCGCCCGTGTCCCTTGCGGAGGCACGGAACCGGGCGGTCAAAGGGGTCATTACATCACAATCTCGCAGTCGGGCTCCACCTTTTTGACGCACTTGACCACGGCGGGCATGAGGGCCTCCACGTCGGCGGCGGTGATGGTCAGCTTCTGGGTGAGGAAGTTGACGGTGCAGTCCTCCACCCCGTCCAGTTTGAGGATGGCGTCCTGCATCTTACGGGCGCAGTTGGCGCAGTCCAGGTCGATGAGCTTGTAGGTCTTTTTCATGGGAAGCACTCCTTCTATGTTTGATTTGGCGGGTTTGCATGTTTGGTTGGCGGGCCGGCACATTTGATTTGGCGGGCCGGCACATGGGCCGGCCCCTACTCCTGAATGTGGTCCATGCCCTGGGCGATGATCTTGCGGACGTGGTCGTCGGCCAGGGAGTAGAACACGGTCTTGCCGTCCTTCCGGGGCTTCACCAGCCGGGAGCCCTTCAGCACCCGCAGCTGGTGGGACACGGCGGACTGGGTCAGCCCCAGCAGCTGGGCGATGTCGCACACGCACAACTCCGCCTCGAACAGGGCGTAGAGGATCTTGATCCGGGTGGAGTCCCCAAACACCTTGAACAGCTCCGCCAGATCGTACAGAGTCTCGTCATCGGGCATCTCCGAGATCACCTGGGCCACCGTGTCCTCATGGACGCAGAGAAAGCCGCACCGCTCGATCTCCAGGTTCTCCTCCATGGGTCCCGCTCCTTTCGGACAAATATTTGAACATCTGCTCATATGTTAGCACAGGATGGCCCGCCTGTCAACAGGGAATTTGGAAATATGCGCAAAAATTTGGCGGGGCCTTTTGTGGCAGACATGACGAGAGGCCAAGGGCTGCCCCTTGACCTCTCGTAAACAGTTCAGATGTGGATCTGGAAATCCTCATATTGGAACACGCCGCCGCCGTGTTTCAGGTTCCCCTCCCGCGCCAGGTCCTGAAAGGCCCGTTCGACGCGACCGATCAGATCGACCGGGACGGATAATCGGTGGTGCCCCGGCAGGACCCGGCTTATTTTCAACGGCAGGAGCCTCCTGACCGACCGCCAGAACAGCCAAGGGTCGGTGGAGGGATAAAAGGCGTCGAGGCAGCCCTGATAGATCAGGTCGCCGGAATACAGATAATTGCGTTCAGGCTCATAGAAGCAGCAGTGTCCGGGAGAATGGCCGGGGGTGTGGATCACGTTCAGCGTGCGATCGCCCAATGACAGACAGTCGCCGTCCCGCAGAACGATTTGCGGCGTCCCCTGGAAGATATGGTAATCGTCAGGAGAAAAATCCGCCGGGAAATCACACGGGCGGCAGGTCAAATTGCGTTTCACCGCCTCCGGCGGGAGCGGAAACTTCCCGGTCAGCCACCCCACCTCAGCCTCATGGACGGCAATGCGCTCAAAGTATCTGTGCCCGCCGATATGGTCCCAGTGGGCGTGAGTGGTTGCCACCGTCACTGGGAGGTCGGTCAGGCTGTCCACAACATCTCTGATACTGCCGACACCCAGGCCCGTATCGATCAGGACCGCCCTTTCCGTTCCGCACAGCAGGTAGCAGTGCGTCTCCTCCCAATGCTTATATTCACTGATCACAAAGGTATCCCGGTCGATCCTATCGACTGTAAACCATTCGCTCATATTGCTTATCGGATCTGCCCCGCCCCGGTGATCACATATTTGTAGGAGCACAGCTCCCGCAGCCCCATGGGCCCCCTGGCGTGGAGCCGCTGGGTGGAGATGCCCATCTCGCAGCCCAGACCGAACTCCCCCCCGTCGGTGAAGCGGGTGGAGGCGTTCCAGTACACGGCGGCGGAGTCCACCCCCCGGAGGAATTTCCGGGCGGTCTCCACATTGGCGGTGACGATGCTCTCCGAGTGGCCGGTGGAGTGGGCGGCGATGTGGGCCACGGCCCCCTCCGCGCTGTCCACCACTTTGACAGCCATGATATAGTCCAAAAACTCGGTGTCGAAGTCCTCCTCCCCCGCCGGCGTGCCGTCGACGATCTTGGCGGCCGCAGCGTCCAGCCGCAGCTCCACCGGGGGCTTGCCGGCGGCGGCCCGATCGTCTACCATGCGCTTTCTGAATTTGGGCAGGAACTCCGCCGCGATGTCCCGGTGGACCAGACAGACCTCGGCGGCGTTGCAGACGGAGGGCCGGGAGCACTTGGCGTTCTCCAGGATGTCCAGGGCCATATCCTGATCGGCGTCCTTGTCCACGTAGATGTGGCAGATGCCGGTGCCCGTCTCGATGACGGGGACGGTGGCGTTCTCCACGCAGGCTCGGATGAGCCCCGCGCCCCCTCTGGGGATGAGCAGGTCCACATAGCCGGAGGCGGTCATCAGCTCATTAGCGGAGGCACGGGAGGTGTCCTCCACCAGCCCCAGGGCGCCGGCGGGCAGTCCGGCGGAGGTCAGGCCCTCCTTCAGCGCCTCCACGATGGCGGCGGCGGAGCGGTGGGCCTCCTTGCCGCACCGCAGCACACAGGCGGAGCCCGCCTTCAGGGCCAGGGCCGCCGCGTCGGAGGTGACATTGGGCCGGCTCTCATAGATGATGGTGATGACCCCCATGGGCACGGCGGTCTTTTCGATGACCAACCCGTTGGGCCGCTCCACCCGGGACAGCACCTCCCCCGCCGGGTCGGGCAGGGCGGCCACCTCCCGGACGCCGGCGGCCATGCCCTGGATGCGCGTCTCGGACAGGGCCAGCCGGTCCAGCATCACGTCGGACACGGCGCCCTTCGCCGCCTCCAGGTCCAGTTCGTTGGCCGCCAGGATGGCCCCGGCGCGGGCCTCCAGGGCGTCCGCCATGGCCAGCAGGGCGGCGTTTTTCGTATTGGTATCAGCCAAAGCCATAGCCGATTTGGCGGCCCTGGCCTGCTGCAATAACTCTAACGTAGTCATGCGTCCTTCCTCCCCACAAAGCGGGTGCCCACGGGCCTGCCCGCCGCGATGTCGTACAAAACTTCCGGGTGCTGGCCGTTGGCGATGACCATGTCGCACCCCCGCTCCATCACCAGCCGGGCGGCCTTCAGTTTCGTGGCCATGCCGCCGGAGCCCAGAGCGGAGCCGGTCCCCCCGGCCAGGGCCTCCACCTCCGGGGTGATGGCCGTGACCTCCGGGATGAGCTTCGCCCCCGCATCCTTCCTGGGGTCGGCGGTGTACAGCCCGTCGATGTCGCTCAAAATCACCAGCAGATCGGCCCCCACGCACCCGGCCACGATGGCGGACAGGGTGTCGTTCTCGCCGATGGTGGTGGACACCCCCACCTCGTCGGTGGCCACGGCGTCGTTCTCGTTGATGACGGGCAGGGCCCCCAGCTCCAGCAGGCGGCCCATCACGTTCTCAAAGTTGTGCCGCCGCTGGGGGTACTCCACGTCTTCCGCGGTGAGCAGGATCTGGGCCACCGTGTGGCCGTACTGCCCGAACAGCCGGTCATAGGTGTACATCAGCTCACACTGGCCCACGGCGGCAGCCGCCTGCTTGGTGGGCATGTCGGCGGGCCGCCCCGGCAGATTCAGCCGGCCCACCCCCATGCCGATGGCTCCGGAGGATACCAGGATGATCTGATGCCCCGCGTTTTTCAGATCGGCCAGCGCCTTCACCAGCTCCTCCACCCGCCGGATGTTCAGCCGCCCGGTGGCATGGGCCAGGGTGGAGGTGCCCACCTTCACGACGATCTTCATGGTCTTTCCCTCTCTGTTCCGCTAAAGTGTGTACTACTATACCACAGAAGAACGGAAAAGGGAAGTTCTTTTCCATTATCTTTTTGTGTTCCTAGAAATTTAGGCGGTATAAGGGAAAGCACCCACCCCTTAGAATAAGGGTGGGTGCTTTCAAAATTTTTCTTAAAGTCCTCAACTAAATGACATTGGCCCACGGGCCGGACTCTTTCTGTTGAACGTTTTACGGATCGGAAGCTCAGGCGTAGAGCTGGATGAGCTTCTGGAGGTGCTCCCAGCGGGCCATGGCGGCCTGCTCGTTCTCCTTGAACAGCTTCTCGGCGCGCTCGGGGAAGGAGCGGGTCAGGCTGGAGTAGCGG
>CANRFT010000020.1 GCA_947629955.1 uncultured Oscillospiraceae bacterium | reverse complement strand
TGCAGTTTCCTGGGCTCTAATTTAGTTTCTCATATTTGGTTGCGCTGGTTCAAGACGGCGGTTGTGTTGACGGTTACGAGTAAAAAGCGGAGAACAGCCATGCCCGGTCGAAAAACCGAGTATGGCTGTTCTCCTTGTTGCACCCCTGTTTGGCAGTTACCCTATGTTAGTATTGTTTCGCTACTGTCTTATTGGAAGCTGCCCGAAGCGGTCCTTTTTTACGGTCTATTCCTGCTTGTCCTCTTTCCTCCGCTCGATGGCCTTTCGGAACCCGCCCTTCCCGAAGGAAAAGATACGGTTCACCCGGCTGATGGTGGCGGAGCTGGCCCCGGTCCTCTCCAGGATCTCGGTGTACACCAGCCCCTCGTCCAGCAGCAGGGCCACGTCGAACCGCTGCTCCATGGCCCGCAGCTCGCCTACGGTACAGAGGTCATCGAAAAAAGCCTGGCACTCCTCCATGTTCTTCAACTGCAAGATGCTCTCATAGAGCGCTGTGCTGCGCTCCTTGTTCCCGGATCTGGGCATGGCGGTCTCCTCCCTGTCTTTGTTTAATATGGATTTCTTTGGCAACACCCTTATTTTAACACATATCCTCCCGGTAGTAAACTGTTTTTTCTTCTCTTTCCACAAAAAATATGATATACTGTTTTTGATCCTGAAAAAACGAGGAGGGGAGCGCCATGGGCAGGAAGGCCACGGTCATTCGTCCGGCCATCGAGCCGGGCCGCCGGGTGCTGTGCGTCAGCGACATCCACGGCAATCTGCCCTTCCTCAAAGGGGTGCTTGCGAAAGCCTGTTTCTCAAAAGACGACGTGCTCATCCTCCTGGGCGACATCCTGGAGAAGGGCGATCAAAGCCTCGCCACCCTGCGGTATGTGATGGAACTGTGCCGGGAGCACACCGTCTATCCCCTCAGCGGCAACTGCGACCACATCGACCGCGCCTTCCTGGAGGGCCGCCCCGGCACGGACGCCGACCTGACCCCCGTATTCCGGTTCTGGAGGGAGCGGGCCCTCATCAACCAGCTGGGGGCAGAACTGGGCCGCCCGCCGGTCCGGAGCCAGGAGGAGCTGCCCGCCCTTCGCGCGGCCATCCGGGAGAGCTTCCCGGAGGAGACCGCCTTCCTCTGCTCGCTGCCCCACATTTTGGAGGCGGGGAACTACATCTTCGTCCACGGGGGCATCCCCCGGGAGGACCGGCTGGAGGAGCTGGACGCCTACCCCTGCATGAAGAACGACGACTTCATGGGCCAGGGCCTGTCCTTCCGCAAATGGGTGGTGGTGGGCCACTGGCCGGTGACCCTGTATCGGTCCGACATCCCCATCGCCCGGCCCCTCATCGACCGGGAGCGGCACATCGTGTCCATCGACGGGGGGTGCGTCCTCAATCTGGACGGACAGCTCAACGCCCTCATCATCCCGGACATCACCGGGGACGATATGAGCTATGTGGCCTACGACGGGCTGCCCGTGGTGGTGGCCGAGGACGCCCAGGCCCCCTCGGAGGACCCCATCAACATCCGCTGGAGCGACAGCGCCGTGGAGGTCCTCCGGGAAGAGGGGGACTGCGCCTGGTGCCGGCACATCAGCTCCGGCCGGGAGCTGTGGGTCCCGAAGGAGTACCTGTACCCCCGCCGGGCCGACGGACACATCCACTGTGAGGACACCACCGACTATCTGCTGCCCGTGTCCCCCGGGGACCGGCTGGCCCTGGTCCGCCGGAGCAGCCGGGGCTGCCTGGTGAAGAAGGACGGGGCCTCCGGCTGGTATCTGGGCCGGTCCCACCCGGCGGACTGACAGAAAGGACTGCGAAATGACGGAACACTATGACGTGATGATCCTGGGCACCGGCGAGGCGGGCATCTTCGCCGCCTGTGAGCTGGCGGACAAATGCCCCGGCGCGAAGGTGCTGGTGGTAGACAAGGGGCCGGACATCTACCACCGCAGTTGTCCCATCGTGGCGGGAAAGGCCCGCTCCTGCGTCCAGTGCAAGGTGTGCGGCACTATGTGCGGCTTCGGCGGGGCGGGGGCCTTTTCCGACGGGAAGTTCAACTTCACCACCGCCTTCGGCGGCTGGCTCACCGATTTTCTGGACGAATCGGAGGTCATGGAGCTCATCGATTATGTGGACGCCATCAACGTGCGTCACGGGGCCACCACCGAGGTGTACTCCACCTCCACTCCGGCGGCACGGGCCCTGGAGAAAAAGGCCCTGGAGTTCGATCTGCACCTGCTCCAGGCCCGGTGCAAGCACCTGGGCACGGAGAACAATCTGAAGATCCTCACCAGCATCTATGAGGATATCCGGGACAGGCACACCTTCAGATTCAACACCGACATCGTCTCCATCGAGGCCAGCGGGGACGGCTATACCCTGATCACCGCGGAGGGGGACCGGTTCGCCGCCCCCTACCTCATCGCCGCTCCGGGCCGCTCCGGGGCGGAGTGGTTCGCCAACCAGTGTAAACAGCTGGGGCTGGAGCTCATCAACAACCAGGTGGACATCGGCGTCCGGGTGGAGCTGCCCGCCGCCGTCTTTGAGCACATCACCGACGTGGTATACGAGTCCAAGCTGGTGTACCGCACCAAGGGGTACGGCGACCAGGTGCGCACCTTCTGCATGAACCCCTACGGCCATGTGGTGGCGGAGAACGTGGAGGGCATCAACACCGTCAACGGCCACTCCTACTCCGACCCCGCCCTGCGCAGCCCCAACACCAACTTCGCCCTGCTGGTGTCCAACCGGTTCACCTCCCCCTTCAATGAGCCCTACCGATACGGCAAGCACATCGCCTCCCTGTCCAATATGCTGGCGGGCGGCGTGCTGGTCCAGCGGTTCGGGGACCTGACGGCGGGCATCCGCACCAACGCCCACCGGCTGAGCCAGTCCTTCGTCCGGCCCACCCTGACGGCGGCGGTGCCGGGGGACCTGTCCCTGGCCCTGCCCAAGCGGCAGCTGGACGACATCATCGAGATGATCTGCACCCTGGACAAGCTGGCCCCGGGCACCGCCAACTACGACACCCTGCTGTACGGCGCGGAGGTGAAGTTCTACTCCGCCCGCATCCAGCTCTCCCGGGAGCTGGAGACCGCCCTGCCCGGTTTCTTCGCCGTGGGGGACGGGGCCGGGGTGACCCGCGGCCTGGCCCAGGCGGGGGCCTCCGGGGTAAAGGCCGCCCGGGTGGTGGCCGCCCGGCTCAATGGAACCTTTGTGCAAGGCGACCGATAATTTTTCCGTCAAGTTTTTCCCCACGAAAATTCGACAAAATGCGCTTTTTTGGAAAAGGTCCGGCAGTGGAAAAGCCCGGTTTTCAACAACTTCCACCGAAACTTCCACAACCTTTCTGAAAAAATGCGGTGGACATAACATCTGTCAAGAGAAAAATCGCCGTGTTTTCCCACAAAAATTACAAACGGTTACAGAATGGCCCGTCCCGACCCGCCGCTCTTGTATATCCCGGGGTCTTGTGATATCATTCTGGACCGACACTGATATATGGAGGGAACCCCCTTGGAGCGAACTACCCCCGTCATCCCCGCCGAGGACATCCGGCGGCAAAGAGAGTACTGCGCGGAGCTGCGTGAGCGCAACGCCGCCCTGCCCGTCCGGCCCACCGCCTGGGTGGACACCTACGGCTGCCAGCAGAACGAGGCCGACTCCGAGCTGCTCCGGGGGATGCTGGCCGACATGGGCTACGCCATCGTGGGCAGCGAGGCGGGGGCCGACGTGATCGTCATCAACACCTGCGCCATCCGGGAGCACGCGGAGCAGCGGGTGTTCGGCAATCTGGGCGCCCTGGTCCACGGCAAGCGGGAAAACCCCCATCAGATCATCTGCGTGTGCGGCTGCATGGCCCAGGAGGAGCACGCGGCGGAGCGCATCCGCCAGTCCTACCGGCACGTGGACCTGGTGTTCGGGCCCCAGTCCCTGTGGCGGTTCCCGGAGCTGTTCCGCCGGGTGTACCTCCGCCGGGGGAGGGTCTTCGACCGGGACGAGTCCGCCGGCGCCATCGCCGAAGGGCTGCCGGTGCGTCGGTCCGGGTCCATCAAGGCCTGGGTGTCCATTATGTACGGGTGCAACAACTTCTGCACCTACTGCATCGTCCCCTACGTCCGGGGCCGGGAGCGCAGCCGGGAGCCGGAGGTCATCCTGGAGGAGATCCGTCAGTTAGCGGAGCAGGGGTATAAGGACATCACCCTGCTGGGCCAGAACGTGAACTCCTACGGCAAGGACCTGGGGGAGGACATCGACTTCCCCGCCCTGCTGGAGCGGGCCAACGCCATCCCGGGGGATTTTCTGCTCCGCTTCATGACCTCCCACCCCAAGGACGCCGGCGAGCGCCTGTTCGACGTGATGCGGGACTGCGAGAAGGTGGCCCCGGTGATCCATCTGCCCTTCCAAAGCGGCAACACGAGGGTGCTGGCCGCCATGAACCGGCGCTACACCCGTGAGCAGTACCTGGACAAGGTGCGGGCCCTGCGGGAGCGCGTCCCCGATGTGGTGCTCACCAGCGATGTGATCGTGGGCTTCCCCGGCGAGACAGAGGCGGAGTTCGAGGACACCCTCTCCCTCATCCGGGAGGTCCGGTTCGACGCCCTGTTCACCTTCATCTTCTCCCCCCGGAAGGGCACCCCGGCGGCGGAGCTGCCCGACCCCTTCTCCCGGGCCGAGAAGCAGGTGTGGTTCGACCGGCTGGTAGAGGAGCAGAACGCCATTTCCCTGGAAAAGCACCAGGCGTATATCGGGAGGACCCTCCGCTGCCTCATCGACGGGGAGGGGGAGGACCCCCGGAATAACCTGAACGCCCGCACCGCCGGCAACCGGCTGGTCCACCTGAACGGGGACAAGGGCCTCATCGGGCAGTATCGGGACGTGAAGATCACCGGCTGCTCCACCTGGGCCCTGTTCGGGGAGCTGGCGTGACCCTTTTTCACACAGAGCATCCGTTCTGGATTCGGAAGGAGCCCTTATGACCAGACAGGACATCATCTTCCAATGGATCGCCTACGGCGCGGCGCTGCTCATCGTCGCGGCGGCGGATTATTATGTCCTGGGGCCCATGCCCATGGCCCTGCCCATGCTGATGCCCGCGGCCGCCGCGGCGGGCGGCGTGCTGGAGGGCCCCGCCTTCGGCGCGGCCTACGGGGCGCTGGCGGGGCTGGCGATGAGCGGGCTGGGCCACGAGGGGGCCGGCTGCGTCCTGGCCTGCGCCGCCGTGGGGTGGCTGGCCGGGCTGATCGCCCAGTACGTCCTCCGCCGGGACTGGTGGGGCTACCTCATCTGCGCCGCGGCGGCCCTGGCCCTCTGGGAGGTGTGGCAGGTGGTCAGCCGGTATCTTGCCGGGCTGGCCCCCCTGCAGGTCCTGCTGGACGTGGCCCTGCCCGAGCTGGGCTGGTCCCTGGTGTTCCTGCTGCCGGTGTACTGGTTGGAACGGTTCTGCTGCGTCCGCTTCGGGAGGATTGCCCATGAATGATCCCTTTGAATTCCTGCGCCAGCAGGAGCTGAAAACGGAAAAGGAGGCCCGGAGGCTGAAGCTCCGCACCCAGGTGCTGATGGCTCTGTTCTGCGGGATCCTTCTGGTCTTTTTCGGGGTGCTGTTCCAGCTCCAGATCGTCAACGGCGAGAGCTACCTGCCCACCGTCATCCACCGCACCACCACCGAGCGGGAGCGGGTGGACAGCGTCCGGGGGGAGATCTCTGACCGCTACGGACGGCTGCTGGTCACCAACACCATGAGCTACCACGTGGAGCTGAAGATGGGCGACATGGGGGACCGCCGCAACGAGATCATCTCCTCCCTGCTGGCGCTGTGCAGGGAGGAGGGGGTGGAGTGGGCCGAGAACCTGCCCATCTCCCAGACCGCCCCCTGGACCTATACCAAAGAGAATCCCCTCTGCTACGAGCGCGAGAAGGAGGACGGCGGAACGGAGCTGAAGCCCACCTACCTGGGCAGCCTGGCCCAGAAGCGGGGCTGGGTGGAGGACCCTCTCACCGAGACGCCGGACGCGGAGACCCTGTTCACCGCCATGTGCCTGGACTTTGGCCTCATCGGGGAGGGGGAGGCCCCCGACGCCTCTGACCGGGAGGTGGCCGGGGTGCTGTACGCCCTCTACCTCCGCGCCGAGTCGGTCTACTACCTGGACTATATCTTCGCCGACGACGTGGACATCTCCTTCATCTCCAAGGTCAAGGAGCGGGGGCTGGACGGGGTGGTGTTCAAGACCGACACCGCCCGCAAGACCCTCACCAGCTACGCCGCCCATGTGCTGGGCACGGTGGGCGCCATCCAGGACGGGGAGCAGGACTACTACACCGATCTGGGCTATCCCCTGGACGCCATGGTGGGCCGCAGCGGGGTGGAGCAGGCCTTTGAGAGCTGGCTCCACGGCACCAGCGGCACCCGTCTGATCGTCAAGGGGGAGGACGGGATCATAGAGGGGGAGAGCTGGGCAGACGACCAGCCCCCCGAGGCGGGCGGCAACGTGTACCTCACGCTGGATATGGCGCTGCAGACCACCACCGAAAACCTGCTCTCCCAGTTCGAGTCCGGGCTGGAGGAGCAGGGGGGCGCCGCCGCCGTGGTGCTGGATATGACCGGCGGGGTGCTGGCCATGGCCTCCTATCCCGAGTTCTCCGTCTCTCAGCTGAACCGGGCCACCCAGGGCCTCTACGCCCCCGGCTCCACCTATAAGATGGTCACCGCCACCGCCGCCCTCACCGAGGGGGTCATCACCACCCGGGATACCTACTACTGCAGCGGCCTGTACACCTACTATCCCGACATCAGGCCCAGGTGCGCCGTCTATCCCGGCCGCCACGGCACCGAAAACGTCACCAAGGCCATCACCGACTCCTGCAACGTCTTTTTCTTCGACGTGGGCCGCCGCCTGGGCATCTCCAAGCTGGCGGACTATACTGCCCTGTTCGGCCTGGGGGAGTACACGGGCATCGAGATCGACGAGAAAAAGGGCCGGGTGGCCGGGCCGGAGACCTCCAAGGCGCTGGGCCAGACCTGGTACGACGGCAACACCCTCAACGCCGCCATCGGCCAGGACAACCACCAGTTCACCCCGCTGCAGATCGCCAACTATGTGGCCACCCTGGTCAACGGCGGCACCCGCTATCAGGCCCATCTGCTCAAGGAGGTCCGCTCCGCCGACAACAGCCAGGTCCTCTACGAGTACGAGCCCAACGCCCTCAGCACCATCGACATCGCCCCGCAGCACCTGGCGGCCATCAAGCAGGGGATGCTCGACCTGGCCGAGAACGGTAAGGTGTCCCCGTATTTCAAGGATCTCCCCGTGAAGGTGGGCTGCAAGACCGGCACCGCCGAGGTGGGCTCCAGCACCGCCAACGCCGTGTTCGTCTGCTTCGCCCCCTATGACGACCCCCAGGTGGCCATCTGCCTGGTGGCGGAAAAAGGCGCCTCCGGCAGCAAGCTGGCCGAGATGTGCTCCGGCATCCTCCGGCAGTACTTCTCCACCGGCAGCTCTCTGGACGACGCCTCCCCCGAGAACACCCTGATCCGCTGAAAACATGATCCCGTGGTATCGGCTCCGATACCACGGGATCTTTGCGTATATCCTGATAACCCTCAGTCAAATCCAAGTCCAAAATAGCCCCGGGGCGAGGCTTTCCACCGGGAGGGCGGCGCCGCGAACAGCCACCGCGCCCCGGCAAAGGGGACGCCCTCCCCGTCGGAGGCGGGGACCCTGACCTCGGCCGCCTGCCCGCAGAGGGCGGACAGGGCCGCCGCGCCCTGCTCCTCGTCCTCCGGCGCGCACAACAGCTCCTTGACCACCGGGCGGTCCGGCCAGTTCTCCACCGCGGCGCAGCCGGGGCCGTGGGCCAGCTCCAGCCGGTACAGCCCGCTGCCGGTCCGGGGGCACAGGGCGGTCTGATACGCCAGCTCCCCGGCGGAAAACCGCACATGGGTCCGGCCGGCCAGCAGGGACTCCCGCAGCGGGCCGTACTCCTCCGGCGGGACGGGCGTGAGCGGCGCGAACGCCGGCTCCGCCTGTATGATTTTATGACAGAAGCCCGCCTCAAACCCACACCGGGCGAAAAACCGGAACAGGGAGGGCTCCGCCGGCACGGTGAGCAGGCAGTCATATCCCCGGCGGCGGGCGTACTCGGCGGCGTAGTCCAGAAGCTGGGCGGCAAAGCCCTCTCCCCTGGCCGCCGGGTCGGTGGCCAGGGCGTAGACGTATCCCGCCCGGACGCTCCAGCCGTCGCCAAAGACCAGCGTGACCTCCGGCAGGGCCAGCATGGAGCGCACCGCACCGTCCTCCGTCAGCACCAGCGGGGCGTCCACCCCGCAGAGCGCGTAGAACCGCCGCTGAAAGGCCCCGTCGTCCCCGAAGGCCCCCTCCCAGAGGGCTTCGGCGGCGGGCAGCTCGCCGGGATGGGCGGGACGCATCTCGATCATGGCCCCACCTCCCTGGCCACATACTTGGTCAGCAGGATGTCCGGGTAGTAGGACAGCTTGGCCTTCCGCAGGCCCTCCAGCCCCATGTCGTCCTCCCGGTTGAGCCATTTCACACTGGGGTGGGCCGCCCGCACCTGCCGGGCCATCTCCCGGTTGACGGCGGCGTAGGCCCCCTGCACGTCCCCGAAGGACTTCTCAAAATTCACGTCGAAGCACTCCGGGGTGATGAGCCCGCCCAAAGAAAAGGCGATGGGCTTCCCCTCCGCCCGGAGGAGCACCCCTTCCATGCCCAGCTGGTCCATATGCTCCAAGGCGTCCAGCAGCACGGCGGACTCCTCGGAGATGGTGTCCTCCCCGGCGGCGATCTCCCGCCGCTCCTCCGCCAGATGCCGGAGGTTCCACTGCCGCTCCAGGTCCATGCACTCCTCCACGTTGGCGGCGGTCACCGGCTCAGAGGTCCAGTCGGGGAACCGGGCGTCGAAATGGCTGATGTGGTTGCGCTTTGCGTGGAGCTTTTTCCCTGGCAGGTCGGCCAGGCGGTCTATATCGTACAGGTAGTCGAAGCTGTCCCGGTGGGCCTCGAACGCGAACCGGCCGGGGCAGGCGGCCTCGATGGCGGCCCTCTGCTCCTCGGTGACGCACACCAGCAGCGGGGGCACGCCCTGGGCGGCGGCGTCCTCACGGATGGCGTCCAGCGCGGGGGAAAGGGGGCCGGAGCCCGCCGGATAGAGATAGGCGGGGCCCAGGGAGCCCACCACCCGGACCACCAGCCTGTCCCCGAACCGGGCGATCTGCTGGCTGTAGATGTTCCGCCACAGATAGGCGGCGGCGAAGCTGTACTCCAGGGACAGGGCCGGCTCGGCGGCCAGCAGGGGGGCGACCCATCGTCGGTCGGCCAGCTCGGGGCCTTTGAAGGATAACATAGATCGGACCAGTCTCCTTTGCGTTCGTTTGGCATATCATATCATATTGATAGGAAAAGCGCAACAGGAATATGAAGATCCCCGCGCCGTTGAAGCGCGGGGCAAAGTTTCAGATAATGCTTGCATTTTGGCCGGAGTTGCGGTAAAATCTGCTTGGAAACATAAAATGCGGCAGGCCGCGGGGTGTTGGCGCACCCCACGGCCCTGTACGAGTGAAGACCCCACTCAGCACAGCAATCTATGATTGCACCACGGGCTTATTATATCCGTTTTCCCCCGTTATTGCAAGCATAACGGTATGATGGCCGTGCTTTGCGTTGACTTTCGTCAAGGCGGTGTTGAGTTTTACGCTCGACACCGCTTTTTATGTTTCCCCGAAGGGCGCTTGGGGCGGGGGTTCCCGCCCCCGGCGGCCGGGTGGGAAATATTTTTTGGGAGGAAAACACATGAAAAAACGGATTCTGGCACTGCTCCTGGCCGCCGTCATGGTGATGGCGCTGGTCCCCGCCGTGTTCGCGGCGTCGCCCACTTCCGGAAAGTGCGGCGACAATCTGACCTGGCGGCTGGCGGACGATACCCTCTATATCGAGGGCACAGGAGATATGTATGACTTTTTGGCCGGTACAAAGGGAGATGTTGGGATCGCGCCATGGAAGGATGCAGACATTTACGATTACTACACTTGGGAGGGAGAAGGCCTTAAAGTCAAAATCGCCCCGGGTGTGACCAGCGTCGGTGATTACGCATTTGATGGTTTAGCTGTGCTGGATGTTTCCCTACCGGAGGGCATCACCAAAATAGGAGACTATGCTTTTGAGGGGTGCTTTAATGTTAAGAAAATCTTATTCCCGGAATCTTTAGACAGTATTGGAAAGTTTGCGTTCCACATGTGCTTATTTGAATCGATAGATTTGCCGAGCAAAATGACTGATATTGGAGAATGGGCATTTGCTGACTGTAGCACACTAAAAAGCATCCGTATACCCGAAGGAATCACCCGGATTGAATCCGAAACTTTTGAGAGTTGCGACAGTTTATCCAGCGTGAGTCTACCAACCACTTTGACGAGTATTGGAGATTGGGCATTTTCATACTGTAAAAATTTGATAAATATCGAAATCCCAAAAAACGTGAATACGCTTGGCGTAAAGGTCTTTTTTGAGTGCCAACGGTTAGAGAGCGTCATTGTTCCAGAGGGAGTAACAGAGTTGGTCGGTGCCTTTGACGATTGCCGCAGTTTGAAAGAAGTCACGATCCCGGCCAGCGTTACTATGATTTGTGATTTTCAGGATTGCCGCAGTTTGACCGATGTGTATTACGGCGGCAATGAGCGTCAATGGCTGGAATTAAAAGAAAAGAGTTGGGAGTGGTCGAAAGAACTGGACGAGGCGGCTATCCATTACAACAGCACCGCCCCCGTTGACCCCGGCCCGGTGGTCCCCGACCCTGAGCCCACCTTCACCGACGTCCCCGCCGGGGCCTGGTACGCCGCCGAGGTGGAATACGCCGTGGAGCACGGCCTGATGCAGGGCATCCCCGGCGGCAAATTTGATCCCGACGGTATCTTCACCCGGGGCCAGATCCTGACCCTTCTGGCCCGTCAAGCGGGGGTGGACACCGAAGGCGGAACCACCTGGTACACAAAGGGCGTGGAGTGGGCCAAGGAGAAGGGCGTGTCTGACGGCGAGAAGCCCGAGGAGACGATCACCCGGGCGGAGCTGGCCACCCTGCTGTACCGCTGCGCCGACAGCCCCGCGGTGAGCACCAGCCAGATGAACAAGTGGCCGGACGCGTCCTCTATCCCCGACAGTGAGGCCGTCTCCGCCATGGCCTGGTGCGTGGAGAACGGCATCATCAACGGCACCGGCGATGGAAAGCTGCTGCCCCTGGGCACCGCCACCCGGAAGGAAGTGGCGGTCATGATCCAGCGGTACTGCGAAAAGCTGGGCTGAACCGAAGCATGAAGAAATCCCCGCGGTCGCGATACCGGCGGGGATTCCTTTTCGCGAAAATCACTTGGCGTACTCGATGGCCTTGGTCTCCCGGATCAGGTTGACCTTGATCTGGCCGGGGTACTGGAGCTCGTCCTCGATCTTGTTGGCGATCTCCCGGGCCAGCAGCGCCAGCCGGTCCTCGGAGACCTCCTCGGGCCGGACCATGATGCGCACCTCGCGCCCCGCCTGGATGGCGTAGGCCTTCTCCACGCCGGGGAAGGAGGAGGACAGCTCCTCCAGCTTTTCCAGGCGCTTGATGTAGTACTCTACGTCCTCCTTGCGGGCGCCGGGGCGGGCGGCGGAGATGGCGTCGGCCGCCTGGACCAGGCAGGCCACGATGGTCTTGGGCTCCACGTCGCCGTGATGGGCCTCGATGGCGTGGATGACCGCCTCGCTCTCGTGGTATTTCCGGGCCAGCTCCACGCCCAGCTGCACGTGGGAGCCCTCCACCTCGTGGTCCACCGACTTGCCCAGGTCGTGGAGCAGGCCGGCGCGTTTGGCCTCGGCCACATTGGCGCCCAGCTCGGCGGCCAGCAGGCCGGCCAGCTGGGATACCTCGATGGAGTGGTTCAGCACGTTCTGGCCGAAGCTGGTGCGGTAGTGCTGGCGGCCCAGCAGCTTGACCAGCTCGGGGTTCAGGCCGTGGACGTTGGTCTCGAACACGGCCCGCTCGCCCTCGGCGCGGATGGTGGCGTCCACCTCCCGCTTGGCCTTCTCCACCATCTCCTCGATGCGGGTGGGGTGGATGCGGCCGTCCAGGATGAGCTTCTCCAGGGCCAGCCGGGCGATCTCCCGGCGCACCGGGTCGAAGCAGGACACGGTGATGGCCTCGGGGGTGTCGTCGATGATGAGGTCCACGCCGGTCATGGTCTCCAGGGTCCGGATGTTCCGGCCCTCCCGGCCGATGATGCGGCCCTTCATCTCGTCGTTGGGCAGGGGCACCACAGACACGGTGGCCTCAGACACGTGGTCGGCGGCGCACCGCTGGATGGCCAGGGCGATCTGCTCTCTGGCGTAGGTGTCGGCCTCCTCCTTGAAGCGGGCCTGGATCTCCCGCAGCTTCTGGGCCTGCTCGTGGGTCACATCGTCGGCCAGCTGGTCGATGAGGTAGCGCTTGGCCTCGTCCACCGTCAGGCCGGAGATGCGCTCCAGCATGGCCAGCTGATCGGCCTTGATCTTGTCCAGCTCGGCCTTCTCCGCGTCCAGGGCGGAGATGCGGGCGTTGACGCTGTCCTCCTTGCGCTCCAGGTTCTCCAGCTTCTTGTCCAGGTTCTCCTCCTTCTGGTTCAGACGGTTCTCCTGGCGCTGGACCTCGGCGCGGCGGTCCTTGATCTCCTTGTCGAACTCGTTGCGGGCTTTGAGGATCTCCTCTTTGGCCTCTACCGTGGCCTCACGTTTTTTGTTCTCGGCGCTTCTGGTCGCCTCGTTGATGATGCGCAGGGCCTCCTCCTCGGCGGAGCCGATCTCCCGCTCGGCGGCGGCCTTCCGGCGCTGATAGCCGATGACCAGACCCGCGATCAGGCAGACCGCGCCCACCACGGCGGCGGCGATGACCAGTACAAATACCGGGACTTGCATTTGAGTTCTACACCTCCTGATTTCAAAGTTTTTGTTCGTCTTCAAGGCAAAATGAAACGCGATACGCACACCGGCGCACCGCGATAATCGAAAAACCGCCCCAAAAGGGCACACTATTCGGGTTCACAATCTATCCAAAACGGGCTCCTATAGAAAACGCCTGCACGGCGCTGTAAACACGGAAAAGGGCGGGGGACCCCGCGCGGCTTTTCAGAATTATCCGTATCTATTGTAAAGGCCGGGCGCTTTCCTGTCAAGGGGGTTTCGCAACATTATTTTCCGCAAAAAGAGCGCAAAAACTCCCGCGCAAGGGCGCGGGAGCAGGCATATCACGGGTCCGCGGCGGTCAGAACGCGCTTTCCCGAGGGTGTAAAGGATTTTTCCAGACCGGCGGTGACGGTGACCGAGCCGTCCTCCGCCACCAGGACGGCCTCGAAATCCCGGTGGGCCCGCCAGTAGTCCAGGGCGCCGTCCCGGCCCATGACGAACAGGGCGGTGGAGAGGGCGTCGGCGTAGAGGCCGCTGTCCGCCACCACCGTCACCGAGGCCAGGCCGCTCCGGACGGGGGCGCCGGTCTTGGGGTCCATGATGTGCCAGTAGCGGACACCGGCCTCCTCAAAGTACCGCTCGTACCCGCCGGAGGTGACCACCGCCTTGTCGGCCACGGACACCACGCCGATGTACCCCTCCGGGTCCGCCGGGTCCCGGACGGCCACCCGCCAGTCCGAGCCGTCGGGCTTGGAGCCCACGGTGTGGATGTTCCCGCCCAGCTCCAGCAGGGCGCTCTCCACGCCCTTCTCTCTCAGCAGGGCGGCCAGCTGGTCCCCGGTCCAGCCCTTGGCCACGGCCCCCAGGTCGATCTCCGCCCCGGCGGGCAGGGAGGCGGTATCGCCCTCCAGCCTGACCCGGGTGTAGTCCACTCTGGTGAGCAGGTCCGCGATGACGGCCCCGTCGGGGACGGTATAGTCCCCGGTGGTGAAGCCCCAGGCTTTGACCACGGGGTAGATGGTCACATCCAGCGCGCCGTCCACTTGGGCGCAGAGCTCCAGGGCCCGCCTCAGCAGCTCAGCCGTGTCAGGGGCGAGGACGGCGGTCCCCTCCCGGTTGAGGACGGACACATCGCTGTTTGGGTCGGTGACCGACAGGCGGGATTCCAGCTCCAGCACCCGGTCCTTGGCGGCGGCCAGAGCGTCCGGCTCGCCGCCGTAGAGGGTGAGGGTCATCACCGTGTCCATGGCGGTGAAGGTGTCGGTCTCCGGTTCCTGCTTTGGGGCGCACCCGGCGCACAGCGCCAGACACAGCGCCAGCGCGGCGGAGAGGGCCCGGAGGAGGCGGGGCTTGCTCATTCCGCCGCCCCGGGGATGGCGGGGATGGAGTCGTCCTCGTCGATCCACTCCTTTTCCACATCCACCACCCGGTACTCGGTGGGGGTGTCCCGGACCACCACCCGGCGGATGCCCGCGTTGATGATGAGCCGGCGGCACATGGAGCAGCAGGTGGAGCCCTGGATCAGTTCCCCGGTGGCGGGGTCCTTGCAGGCCAGGTACAATGTGGCCCCCAGCACCTCCCGGCGGGAGGCGGAGATGATGGCGTTGGCCTCGGCGTGGACGGAGCGGCACAGCTCATACCGCTCCCCGGAGGGGATCTTCATGGCCTCCCGGGTGCAGTAGCCCAGGTCTCCGCAGTTCTTCCGGCCCCGGGGGGCGCCGTTGTAGCCGGAGGAGACGATCTCGTCGTTCTGGACGATGATGGCCCCGTAGTGCCGGCGCATACAGGTGGAGCGCTCCAATACGGTGGAGGCGATGTCCAGGTAATAGTTTTCCTTGTCGATGCGGGCCATGGCGCGGCCTCCTTTGGGAGATTTGGCTCAAGTATAGCAGGTTTTTCCCCGTTAGGCAATGAAAGATTCACATTTTGTTTACGCTTACCCCATTGACGGGGACAAATCGGAGGCTTAATATAGAGGTATCCTTCCAGAGTGCCCCAAAATCGCCTGTTGAGGAGGTGAGCGGCCATGATCCGGCGGGCCTTGACCCAGTTCATGACGGGCCGCTACGGCGGCGATCAACTGAACCTGTTTCTTATCGTGGTCTATGTGATCCTCTGCGTCGTCGGGCTGTTCGTCCGCTGGGGGATCCTGGAGATCATCTCCCTGGTGCTGGTATTCGTGTGCCTGTTCCGGTCCTTCTCCCGGCAGATCGAAAAGCGGCGGGCGGAGAACGCGAAGTTCCTCCAGTTCGCCCGGCCCATCGTCCGGAGCTTCAACTCCCTCCGCGCCCGGATGGCGGACAGGGACCACCGCTACTTCAAGTGCCCCAACTGCGGCCAGCAGATGCGGGTGCCCAGGGGCAAGGGGCGCATCACCGTCCACTGCCGGTCCTGCGGCGCCACCTTTGAGGAGAAGAGCTGACACGAAACATACCGCCCCGCGGCCTCCACACCGCGTCGGGCGCAGCGGCAAGACTTATCCGCGGCGGACCGCCGCGGATAAGTCTTTTCTTTTTGCCCTGTCCATTCCCGTCCATTCGACCTCCCTGTCTCACTATAATGGTGAGACAAAAGGAGTGCTGCCTATGCAATGGTATTCCCTGCCCCGCTCCAGGGTCCTGACGGAGCTGGACGTCCGCCCGTCCGCCGGCCTGTCGGAGGCGGAGGCCGCCAAGCGTCTCGGTACATACGGCCCCAACAAACTGGCCGGGGCGAAAAAGGAACCCCTGGCCGCCCGGTTTTTCGACCAGCTGCGGGACCCCATGATCCTGGTGCTGCTGGCCGCCGCGGCCCTGTCCCTGCTCTCCTCCGGCGGGGAGGACTGGGTCGAGGCCCTGATCATCCTGCTCATCGTAGCGGTCAACGCCTGCATCTCCATCTCCCAGGAGGACAGCGCCCAGCGGGCCCTGGACGCCCTTCAGAAGATGTCCGCCCCCCTGGCCAAGGTCCTCCGGGGCGGCAAACCCCTCCGGGTGGAGACCGACCGGCTGGTCCCCGGCGACATCGTTCTCCTGGAGGCCGGCGACCTGGTCCCCGCCGACGCTCGCATTCTGG
This sequence comes from uncultured Oscillospiraceae bacterium, assembly GCA_947629955.1. Lineage (GTDB taxonomy): Bacteria > Bacillota > Clostridia > Oscillospirales > Oscillospiraceae > Enterenecus. Next base: position 20,328 of record CANRFT010000020.1, on the reverse strand, counting down.
AGTGCGCCGACCTGAAGGCCGACGAGTCCGCCATGACCGGGGAGTCGGCGCCGGTGGACAAGTCCGCGGCGGACTCCCTCCCGGCAGACACCCCCCTGGCCGACCGGACGAACATGGTGGTTTCCTCCACCGTCATCACCAACGGGCGGGCAGCGTGCGTGGTCACCGCCACCGGCATGGACACGGAGGTGGGCCGCATCGCCAAACTGCTCACCGGCCAGGAGGAGACCTCCACCCCCCTCCAGCGGAAGATGGCCGAGATCTCGAAGACCCTGTCCTTCGTCTGCCTGGCCGTCTGCGCGGTGATGTTCGGCGTGGGGGTCCTCTACCGCCGCCCCATCCTGGAGATGTTCCTGTCCGCCGTGTCCCTGGCGGTGGCCGCCATCCCGGAGGGACTGCCCGCCATCGTCACCATCGTGCTGGCCCTGGGGGTCCAGCGGATGGCGAAGCACAGCGCCATCGTGAAAAAGCTCCCCGCCGTGGAGACCCTGGGCTGCGCCGGGGTCATCTGCTCCGACAAGACGGGCACCCTCACCCTGAACAGAATGACCGTCACCCAGGTGTGGACGGTGGGGGATCGGCACCGCCGGGACGCCCTCACCGTGGGCGCCCTGTGCAACGACACCGTGCTCACCGCCGATGAGGACGGCGCGCCCAAGACCGCCGGCGACCCCACCGAGACCGCCTTCGTGGACGCAGCCCTTCTCGACGGCCTGGACAAGAACGCCCTGGAGCGGGAGTTCCCCCGGGTGGCGGAGCTGCCCTTCGACTCGGTCCGCAAGCTCATGTCCACCGTCCACCCCGTCGGCGGGAAATACCGGGTGATGGTGAAGGGCGCCCCCGACGTGCTGCTGTCCCGATGCACCCACATCCTGGCGGGGACGGCGGTCCCCCTCACCGCCGCCCTGGCCCGGGACGCGGACGCCGCCAATTCCTCCATGGCGGAGAGCGCCCTGCGGGTGCTGGGCTGCGCCTATAAGGATGTGGACGCCCTCCCCCGAGAGCTGACCTCCCGGACCCTGGAGACCGGCCTCACCTTCGTGGGGCTGGTGGGGATGATCGACCCGCCCCGGCCGGAGGTAAAGCGGGCGGTGGCAAGGTGCCGGGCCGCCGGCATCCGCCCGGTGATGATCACCGGGGACCACAAGCTCACCGCCGTGGCCATCGCCAGGGATCTGGACATCTGCCTCCCCGGCGACCTGGCCGTCACTGGGGAGGACCTGGACTTCATGCCCCAGGAGCTGCTGGAGCAGGACATCGACCGGTTCTCCGTCTATGCCCGGGTCACCCCGGAGCACAAAATGCGCATCGTCAAGGCCTGGCAGAAGCGGGGCATGGTGGTGGCCATGACCGGGGACGGGGTCAACGACGCCCCTGCCCTCAAGGCCTCCGACATCGGCTGCGCTATGGGGATCAGCGGCACCGACGTGGCCAAGGGGGCCGCCGACATGATCCTCACCGACGACAACTTCGCCACCATCGTCAAGGCGGTGGAGCAGGGCCGGGGCATCTGGTCCAACATCAAAAAGGCCATCCACTACCTGCTCTCCTGCAACATCGGGGAGATTCTCACCCTGTTTCTGGCCACCTTGCTGAACTTCCGCCAGCCCCCTCTGGCGGCGGTACAGCTGCTGTGGCTCAACCTGGTCACCGACTCCCTCCCCGCCCTGGCCCTGGGGATGGAGCCGGTGGAGCCCTCCGTCATGGAGGAGACTCCCCGGCCCGCCTCCGCCTCCCTGTTCGACCGGGCCTTTTCCCTCCGCCTGGCCTGGCAGGGGGCCATGGTGGGCCTGCTGACCCTGGCGGCCTACTGGCTGGGGGAGTACGTGCTCTCAGGCCCCGCCTCGGCCGACGGCGCCGCCAACACCATGGCCTTCGCCACTCTCACCTTCTGCCAGCTGTTCCACGCCTTTGACGTGCGCAGCGAAGACCGCTCCATCTTCGCCATCGGCCTGTTCACCAACCCCGCCATGAACAAAGCCTTCCTGGCCGGGGCCGCCCTCCAGCTGTCCGTGCTGCTCTTCCCGCCGCTGATGGCCGTCTTCCGGGTCACCGCCCTCACCGGTCTGGAATGGCTGTGCGTGCTGGGGCTCTCCCTGGCCCCGGTGGTCCTCTGCGAGATCGAAAAGGCCCTCCGCCGGGGCCGCCGCTGATCCCCCTGGATACATAAAAGCTCCCGGACTTATCGTCCGGGAGCTTTTCACGCGTTGGCCCGCAGCGCGTCCGCCGCCTTTGGCCACAGCTTTCGAAATCCCTCCGCCAGCAGCAGCCCCAGCGCCCCGCCCAAAAAATTCAGCAGGATGTCGTCGATGTCGAAGCTCCGCCCCGCCAGCGGCTGGAACAGCTCGATACACAGGGTGGCCGCCAGGCAGAGGGCCAGCGTCTGCCAGGGCCGCTGCCGCCACAGCAGCCGCGTCAGAAACCCCAGGGGGAGGAACATCACCACATTGGCGGCCAGCATGGTGTATACCCAGCTCCCGGCGGTGTAGGTCCCTGTCAGCAGGCCCCATACGGTGGAGTTGAACGAAAATCCGCCCGCGGACATGGGCAGCAGGGGCAGGTAGGTCAGGGACAGCACCGCCGACACGTACAGGGCGAATACCAGCACCCCGATCTCGTGGGCCCTTCCCCCCTCGGTCACGGTCCCCTGCCGGAGCAGTAGCCGCCGGACCAGCCAGAATGCCGCCGTCCCCACAAGGATGGGCAGGATCCGCTCCGCCAGGTATTCCAATGCGGTCCCGATAAAATCAGACATACCAGAGCCCCCATCCCATAAAATTGGCATGCCGCAGGAACAAATACACTCCCACGGCGGCGACGATCGCCAGCACTCCCGCCACCGCCAGCAGTCTCCTGGCGCGGCTCAGCCTTCGGGCGGACCGCTGCCCCGCCAGCGCCAGGACCAGACAGACCGCCCCGGCCAGCGCCGCCGTCAGCAACAGCACCCTGAGATCCAGTCCGTAGGTGAAGCACCGGTGGGCCGCCGTCATCAGCCAGGCCGACGCCACACCCGCCCACGTCAGCAGGTCCCCCGCGCCGCTGATCCACAGGGCCCACCGGGGCGGGACGGGCGCCCCCTCCTGGGCCCGGGCGGACAGCCACACCGCCAGCAGGCTCACCGCCTCCAGCAGCAGCACCCCCGCCAGAGCGTCGGCGTTGACGGCCAGCCACAGCCGGTAGATCCACACATACAGGGGCGTGGCCAGGATGCCGTATGTCCGGGCGATCTCCCCCCGCAGCCAGAGGATGCTGGCAATCCCCGCCGCGAACAGCAGCCCGGTCCAGATCAGATACCGTACCATGGCCCGCGAAAAGTTCTCCCGTTCCACCGCCGGGTCGCTCTGGACCGGGGGCGGGTCGGCCCCCGGCAGAGAGGCGAACACCGCCACCGCCGGCAGGGTCTCGATCAGCTCCCACCCCGCGTCCCGGCACAGATCGAAATACTCCCGGCGGTACCCCTCGTCCCGGGGGATCAGGTCCACGCTGTACCGCAGGTCAGTCCGCCAGGTCCGGTGGAACTTTCCCACCAGCGGACCCGCCGACTCCAGCTCCCAGCCGCGCTCCGCCTGCTCGTTCAGATACTCCTCCATCCCCTTGTACAGATACGGAGAGAACCGAAACAGCACATACCTCCTGCCCCACATGGCCATCCTCCTTCCCAAGGACCGCTTCACCGTCCGCCAGCTGCCGCCGCAGCCGCTCGTGCTCCTCCCGGAGGACCGCCTCTCCTTCCGCCGTCAGCCGGTAGATCTTCCGCTTGTCCTCCGTCCGCTCCAGCCAGATGAGCCTTTCCCGCTCGAACCGGCCCAGCAGGGTGTAGAGGGTCCCCGGCCCCAGCCGCAGCCGCCCGCGGGACAGCCTCTCCACCCGCTCCATGATGGCGTAGCCGTGGCCCGGCTCGTACAGGGCCAGCAGGAGATAGTACATCTGCTCGGTCAGGGTCTCCAGCTTCTCTCTGGCCATGTCCTCGCCCCCCTTATATCGAATATTGATACTCTAAGAATATATCAATGTTCGATATATGTCAAGAGGAACTTGCGGAAAATCCTTCCGCCGTGTTATAATATCTGCGCAAGCCGCACAACGGCTTGCGACTGTGGTATAATGGACAAAACTGCCCGGAAGGAGGCCCCGCCCATGACCCACGAGGACTATATGCGCCGCGCCATCGCCCTGGCGGAGGAGTGTTCCTCCTCCGGGGACGTGCCGGTAGGCTGCGTGGTCGTCTCCCCGTCCGGGGAGATCATCGGCGAGGGCCGCAACCGCCGGGAGGCGGACCGCTCCGCCACCGCCCATGCGGAGGTGGCGGCCATCGCGGACGCCTGCCGGCGGCTGGGGAGCTGGCGGCTGTCCGGCTGCACCCTGTACGTCACCCTGGAGCCCTGCCCCATGTGCGCCGGGGCCATCATCAATTCCCGCGTGGCCGAGGTGCGCTACGGCGCCCGGGAGGAGAAGTCCGGCTGCTGCGGCTCGGTGCTGAACCTGTTCGAGGAGCGGTTCAACCACCGCCCCCGGCTGTATGGCGGCCTGCTGGAGCCCGAGTGCCGGTCCCTGATGGCGCGGTTTTTCGCCGCGCTGCGGGAGGACCCGCGAGATTTAATAGATTTGTAATAAATGTTGATGAATTTTCGTAACGATTCCCCTTTATCTTAATCCTTGCAAGAGTTATCCTTTCTTTTTCATTCTATCCTCCATTCTTTTGGACCGGGGCGCAAGCCCCGGTCCGCTTTTTGTCTGGACGGATCCCTCCGCTTTTAAATTTGTCTTGCGCTCCGCAACGGTTTCTGCTACAATGTCCGCGGTGTACAGACAGGGCCGCCTCCCGGCGGCGAAAGGAAGGACCTCTCATGGACTGGAAGCGCGGGCTCCGCGAATTTATCCTGCTCACCCTGGGCACCGCTCTGGTGGCGGTGGGCGTCTACTTTTTCAAGTTCCCCAACCACATCTCCACCGGCGGGGTCACCGGCCTGGCGGTGGTGCTGTCCGCCGCCTTCCCGGCGGTGAGCTCCTCCACCTTCGCCTCGGTCATCAATCTGGCCTTCCTGACCCTGGGCTTCCTGTTCCTGAACAAGGGCTTCGGCCTGCGCACCGTGTACTGCTCGGTGCTGTTCTCCGCCCTGCTGTCCGGCCTGGAGTGGCTGTGCCCCCTGGCCGCCCCCCTCACCGACGAGGTGCTGATGGAGCTGTTCTTCGCGGTGATCTTCCCCGCCCTGGGCTCCGCCGTCCTGTTCAACCTGGACGGCTCCACCGGCGGCACCGACATCCTGGCCATGATCCTGAAAAAGTACACCAGCCTGGACATCGGCATGGCCCTGTTGTGCGTGGACGTGCTCATCGTGCTGTCCACCTTCCTGTTCCTTGATTTAAAGACCGGCCTGCTGTCTGTCCTGGGGCTGCTGCTGAAAACGGTGCTGGTGGACAACGTGATCGAGTCCCTGAACCGCAAAAAGAGTTTCATCGCCGTCACCTCCCATCCGGAGGAGGTCCGGGGCTATATCCTGAACACCCTGCATCGCTCGGCCACCCTCTGGCGGGCGGAGGGCGCCTATTCCCATGAGGGGCGCTGGGTGGTGCTCACCGCCCTGTCCCGGCACCAGGCGGTGGCCCTTCGCCGATACCTCCGCTCCACCGAGCCCGAAGCCTTCATGCTCATCCTCAATTCCAGTGAGATCTTCGGCAAGGGCTTCCTCCGTGTCAGCTGAAAAAAACGGAAACACACCCCCTTTCGATGGATTTTCCCATCGGAAGGGGATTATGCTTGTCCAAACGGCATTCAAGGAGGCGGTCCCATGCCCCTTTTTCGGAAATCGGACAGGCGCCAGGTCATCGACATCCCCGTGAAAGAGCTGCGCCCCAACCCCCACCAGCCCCGCCGCGCCTTCGACCGGGAGGGCCTGGAGGAGCTGTCCCGCTCCATCGCCTCGGTGGGGATCCTCCAGCCCCTGTCGGTACGGCGCGCCATGGGCGGCTGGGAGCTGGTGGCCGGGGAGCGCCGCCTCCGGGCGGCCCAGCTGGCGGGGCTGACCACCGTGCCCTGCCTGCCGGTGGAGGCGGACGAGGAGACCTCCTCCCTGCTGGCCCTCATCGAGAACCTCCAGCGGCGGGATCTGGACGTGTGGGAGGAGGCGGAGGCCCTCCGCAAACTCATCGAGCGGTTCCACCTGTCCCAGGAGGAGGCCGCCCGCCGGGTGGGCAAGAGCCAGTCCGCCGTGGCCAACAAGCTCCGCCTGCTGAAGCTGCCTCCCGACGTGATCGCCTCCCTCCGCGCCAACCGCCTCACCGAGCGCCACGCCCGGGCGCTGCTGCGGCTGGAGGACCCGGACCGCCAGCGGGCCGCCCTGGACCACATCCTCAAGGCCCGGCTGAACGTGGCAAAGACCGAGGAGTATATCGACCGGCTGTGCCGGCAGGCGGAAAAGCCTCGCTCCGCCTCCCCCATCTACCGCATCAGGGACGTGCGGCTGTTTTTGAACACCGTCAAGCGGGGCCTGGCGGTGATGCAGTCCGCCGGGGTGGCCGCCCGGTGCGGCCGGGAGGAGACCGACAGTGAGATCACCCTGACCATACATATCCCGAAATGACAAAAACAGAGCGGAAGACATCTGTCTTCCGCTCTGTTCGTCTTTCCGGTCAAACGGGATCGCCGGCCTCCGGCGGGGCGCTCTCCTCCGGCGGGGCGCTCTCCTCCGGCGGGGCGCTCTCCTCCGGCGGGGCGCTCTCCTCCCCCGGGGTGCTCAGCTCCGGGTCGATCTCCGGCGGCGCAGTCTCCTCCGGGCAGGGGTCCGGCGTGGGCTCAGGCTCAGGATCGGGCTCCGGTTCCGGCTCCTGTCCGGGCCGCGGCGCGGCGGGCTTCACCGGCGCGTAGGGCACGAAGCAGAGGTCCATGTCGGTGTTGGAGCTGATGCCCGCCACCTTGCCGGTGCAGGAGTACTGCCACATCTGGAACTGATAGGGGCTGGTGGGATACTTTGTGTACTCGTCGTACCAGAACTCATAGTCGGTCAGCCGGGACAGATCCATCTTGACCATGCCGCAGTACTTATTGAAGTACACTCCGGCGGTATAGCCCTCCTGCTCTACCCGTTCACAGAAGGCCGCGATGCCGTCGGTGACGGGGCCGGGCTCGCACAGATAGGTCCTGGCGTGGTCGGTGCTGGAATAGTTGCCCAGATACTCCCAGTCGCAGATGACCGGGTAGTCGATCTGATCCTTGTAGTCCTTGATGAGATCCAGGACGTACTCGGCCTCCTCCAGCCCCTCTTTGGCGTTCAGCGCCTGGGAGAAAAAGTACACCCCCACGTTCAGCCCGGCAGCCAGGGCCCCCTCGACGTTCCGCCGCCAGTATTTGTCCGCGAAGATATTGCCGGAGTTGAGATACCGGCCTCCCACCCGGATGATGGCGAAGTCGATGCCGTCTTCCTTCACGGAGTACCAGTCGATAACGCCCTTGTGCTCGGACACATCCACGCCCCGAACATACCAGCCGTTGTTGTAGGTGACCCTCCCCGCGCTGTCGGTGGAAAACTGGGCGCGGCTGAAGGTGGAGCGGGGCACGCTGTCGAACAGGTCCACCCAGTAGTTGCTCACCCGCACCATATCGCCCTGATAGTCGGAGTGCATGATCCTCCAGATGAGGGTGGCCATCTCTGACCGGGTGATGGGTTCGTTCGGCATAAAGTGGGTGCCGTCGTTCTGACCGATCATGATGCCCTTTTCATACAGCTCCACCACGTAGCCGTCGTCGCAGTCCACATAGGGGGATGGGCCGGAGATGGACACCAGATCCATGGCCCTGGCGGTCATCCGGGCGATGGAGAGCCGGTCCACAGGTTCGTCGAGATAGCTCTTGTTGAAGGAGTAGACCAGCCGGTTGTTGATGGCGGGCTGGACGTAGACGTCGGCCCAGTGGCCGCTGTTCTTCGACTCGTCCGCCTTTACGCCGATAGCCCCCAGGATGAGCTTGAAGGCCTGGCCCCAGCTCACCGTCTCATAGGGCAGATAGCTTCCGTTCTCAGTGCCCCGGATGATATCCTGCTGGTACAGCTCCATCACATAGGAGTAGAACCAGTCGTCCGGGGACACATCGGAGAAGGGGGAGACGGCCGGGGCCTCGCTGGCCGCGGCGGGGACACAGCCGATCACCAGCAGAGCGGCCAAAATCAGGGTGAGCACGCGTTTTTTCATGGGGACTCCTTTCCGTGGGGCAAATCGTTTACCCCCCTATTTTACATAATCCACGCGTTTATGACAACCCTCTATTTGCGCCGACGCAGAAAATTTACAATCTTCGCCGCCCTCTTGCCTTTTCCCCCTCAATCATGTAAAATAGACTCCCACGACGAACGAGAGAGGAGGGGGCACCGTGGCGGCGCTGCTTCTGCCCAACGAGATAGTATCCATGTCGGCCCAGGCCGCCCGGCAGCTGGTGGAGTCCGGCGACGGGGACCGCGCCCTCCTGTACCTGGCCCTGCTGGCGTCCGGCGGGGACGAGGCGAAGGCCGCCGCCGCCCTCCGCTGGGACGGGGCGCGGTTCGGCCAGGCGCTGGAGCGGCTGGCGGAGATGGGCCTGGCCCAGCGCCGCGGCTCCCCTCCCGCCCCCGCCGCCCCCAGGCCGGAGGACGCTCCGCCCCCCGAGTACACAAGGGGCGAGGTGAACGCCGCCCTGGAGCGGGAACAGGGGTTCAGCGACCTGTACCACGAGATGGAGCGGACCCTGGGCCGCGTGTTTACCGACAACGACCTGAAATGCCTCTATACCCTGTACGACTATCTGGCCCTCCCCCCCGAGGTGATCCTCATCCTGGTCAACTATGTGATCCGGGCGGAGCGGCGGCAGAAGAACAGCCCCGGCTATATGCCCCGGATGCCCCGCGTCCAGCGGGAGGGCTTCCGCTGGAAACGGCTGGGGCTGGACACCCCCGAGCGGGCGGAGGAGTACCTCCGCCGCCAGGAGCGGGTGGACGCCCGGGAGCGGGAGATCCTGACAGCGGTGGGGGTGACAGACCGCCGCCCCGCCGTGGAGCGGGAGCGGGAGTTCATCGCCAGATGGGTGGAGGCAGGCCACAGCGACGCCCTCATCCGCCTGGCCTATGAGCGCACCGTGTATCAGAAGGGGGCCATGAGCTGGCCCTACATGAACCGCATCCTGGAGCGCTGGCAGCAGGCCGGCTGGCGCACCCCGGAGCAGGTGGAGGCGGGGGATAAGCCGCCCAGGCGCCAGGAGGGCAGGCAGAGCAAGACCGCCCCTGTCGATTTTCAGCCCAGCCCGGACCGCATCAAAAAGAACAACGACTGGCTGGACCAGTTTCTGGAGCAGCAGCAGAAGAAGAAAGGGGATTGACCGCCCATGTATGAGCCCAGCGTGACCCAGCGGGCCGTGGCCCGGCTGAACCGGCGGAAGGAGGCGCGGGCGCGCCGCCGCTTCGCCCTGGAGCAGGACCTGTACGGCCGCTCCCCCCGGCTGAGGGAGCTGGACACCGCTCTGCGGGGCACCATGGCCGACCTGGCCCGTCTGGCCACCGGCGGCAGGCCCATCGACCCGAACGGCCCGGAGCTGGCCGCCGTCCGGGAGAGGAACCGGGCCCTCCAGGCGGAGCGGACCGCCCTGCTGGCAGAGCTGGGCGCGGACCCGGCCCTGCTGGAGGATGTCCCCGACTGCCCCCTCTGCGGGGACACCGGCTGGACGGAAAAGGGGATGTGCGTCTGCCTGAAAAAGCTGTGCGCCGAGGAGCAGATGAAGTCCCTCACCGCCCTGCTGGGCCTGACGGAGGAGCAGTCCTTCGACAAACTGCGGCTGGACATATACAGTGACCGGCCCTGGCAGGGCGAGGGCCGCTCCCCCCGGGAGAATATGCGCCGGGTGGTGGCCGTGTGCGAGGGGTTTGCCGGCCAGTTCCCCGACTATCCGCTGAAAAACCTGCTGCTGTCCGGCGGCACCGGCCTGGGCAAGACCTTCCTGTCCGGCTGTGTCGCCCGGGAGGTGTCCGCCCGGGGCTATTCCGTGGTGTACGACACCGCCGTCAACCTGTTCGCCGCCTTCGAGACCCGGCGGTTCACCCGGGACGCCGACGAGGGCCGGGAGGCCAGGGACGTCACCCGCCGCTACCTGGGCTGCGACCTGCTGATTCTGGACGACCTGGGCAGCGAGTTCACCACCCCCCTGGCCCAGGCCTCCCTGTACGAGGTGGTCAACAGCCGCCTCCAGGCCGACCGCCGCACCATCATCTCCACCAATCTGTCCATGGAGCAGATCGCGGAGCGGTACACCCCGCAGCTCACCTCCCGCGTCGCCGGACTCTACCGGGAACTGACCTTCTACGGGGACGACCTCCGCCGGCAGGCGGACCTTTGAACGAAAAGAGCAGGGGCCTCACCCCTGCTCTTTCTCTGTGGGCGGCAGCACCGCGATCTCCGGCTCCGGGGCCGACAGATACATCTCCTCGCACACCCGCTGGGCGGCGACCAGCTCCGCCGTTGCCGCCTCCATCTCCCGGAGGGCCTTTTCTGACGCCCGCATCATCTTCAGGTACATCTCTTTATAATCTGGCATTTTCTGTCACCCCTTGTATAGTTTAGGACATATTGTCCATTTTGTCAATAGGACAATTTGTCCCGCGCTATAGTAGCTTTGGTGATGAAAATGAGACTTCGCATCCGGGACCTGCGGGAGGACAGAGACCTGCGGCAGCGGCAGATCGCCGAATACCTTCACTGTGACCAGTCGCTGTACTCCAAGTTCGAGCGCGGTGAACGCCCTCTGCCGTTGGACCTTGCCGTCAAACTGGCGCAGTATTACGGCACCAGCGTGGACTATCTGGTGGGTCTTACCGACAATGATAAGCCCTACTCCAATCGATGATATGAGGGGAATGTTTCACGTGAAACATTCCCCTTCTTCTTTTGATAAAACAGTTGAAATTCCCGTCCGCCCATTATATAATGTGTACGCTGCACCCTGTGCGGTTTAATTCGAGGAAAGGGCGGGTATGCTTTGGGCAAGACCATCGCCATCGTGAACCAAAAGGGCGGCGTGGGCAAGACCACCACCTGTGTCAATCTGGCGGCCGCCCTCACCGCCCAGGGGGCCAAAGTGCTGGTGTGCGACTTCGACCCCCAGGGCAACGCCACCTCCGGCTTCGGCCTGGACAAGACCCGCTCCCCCAACATCTACGATGTGATCCTGGGCTATTCCCACCTGGAGAAGGCCATCTGTCCCACCAAATGGGCGGACGTGGTCCCCGCCAACAAAGCCCTGTCCGGGGCCACGGTGGAGCTCATCGCCCTGGACCGGCGGGAGTTCCGCCTGCGGGACGCCCTGGAGCCGGTCAAAAACCGTTATGACTACATCTTCATCGACTGCCCCCCCTCCCTGGAGCTGCTGACCCTGGACTCCCTCTGTGCGGCGGACACGCTCCTGGTGCCGGTGCAGTGCGAGTATTACGCCCTGGAGGGCCTGTCCGACCTGCTGTACACCGTCCGGCTGGCCAAGCGGAGCCTGAACCCCTCCCTGGAGCTGGAGGGGGTGGTGCTCACCATGTACGACGGGCGCACCAACCTGTCCATGCAGGTGGCCCAGGAGGTCAAGCGCCACTTCCCCGGCAAGGTGTTCGCCAGCGTCATCCCCCGGAACGTGAGGCTTTCCGAGGCCCCCAGCCACGGCCTCCCTGTGGCCGCCTACGACCCCCTCTCCCGGGGCGCCGAGGCCTATGGGAACCTGGCAAAGGAATTTATGGAGCGGAACAGGCTGGCGGGGGTGCGGTAGGCAACGCCTTCCACCCGCAGGGAGGGAAGATGCCCCAGTGCGCACACTGGGGCGGATGAGGGGGCAGAAAGGGTCAGCGCCCCATTGGCCTCATCCGTCATCGCCTGCGGCGATGCCACCTTCCCCATAAATGGGGAAGGCTTGAATGTTTCACGTGAAACACGTCGTCGCGGGCTCCATATCCTTCGCTCCGGCCTGTGGCCAGAGCTCACTCATTCCGCCGCTCCTCCTTTCCCCACAAAGCCAAACGGCGGCTTTGCGGGGGCCCCGACCACACAGAAAGAAAGGAAGTGCTCCTATGCCGAAGCCGAAAGGCGGCCTGGGCAAGGGCCTGGGCGCCCTCATCGGGGACGCGGGCCTGGGCGCCCCGGAGGCGGGCTCCGTCTCCCTGCCCATCTCACAGGTGGAGCCGGGCCTGAACCAGCCCCGGAAGCGGTTTGACGAGTCTGCCCTGGACGACCTGGCTGACTCCATCCGGGAGCACGGCATCTTGCAGCCCATCACGGTGCGGCGGCTGTCCACCGGCTACTACCAGATCATCGCCGGGGAGCGCCGCTGGCGGGCGGCCAAGCAGGCCGGCCTCAAAGAGGTGCCCGTGGTCATCCTGGAGGCGGACGACCGCCGGGTGATGGAGCTGGGCCTCATCGAAAACCTCCAGCGGGAGGACCTGAACCCCATGGAGGAGGCCGAGGGCTACGAGTCCCTGATCTCCCGGTACGGCATGACCCAGGAGGAGGTGGCCCGGCGGATGGGCAAGTCCCGCCCCGCCGTGGCCAACGCCCTGCGGCTCACCTCCCTGCCCCAGCCGGTACGGGAACTGGTGGCGGAGGGCACGCTGTCCGCCGGCCACGCCCGGGCGGTGCTGGCGATGGAGGGCAGCGACGCCGCCCGGACCGCCTTCGCCCGGCTCGTCGTCAAAAACGGCCTCAGCGTCCGGCAGGCGGAGGCCGCCGCGCGGAAATTCGTCTACGAGGGGGACCTTCCCCCGGACGACCGGCCCCAAAAGGACGATCCCAACAAGATCTACATCCGCCAGGTGGAGAAGGAGCTGTCCGGCCGGTTCGGGCGGAAGGTGACCGTCTCCGGCCGGGGGAAGAAGGGGAAGCTCTCCCTGGAGTTCTACGGCACCGACGATCTGAACCATCTGCTGGACCTGCTGGAGGAGCTGCCTCCCCAAAAGAAGTAAAATCTCACGATAAAGGTGATACCAAATGTTAGACATCAAGTTCGTCCGGGAGAACCCGGAGATCGTCAAGGAGAACATCAAAAAGAAGTTCCAGGACGAGAAGCTGCCCCTGGTGGACCAGGTCATTGAGCTGGACGCCAAAAACCGGGCCGCCATGACCGAGGCCAACGAGCTGCGCTCTCAGCGGAACACCCTGTCCAAACAGGTGGGGATGCTCATGGGCCAGGCCAAAAAGGACCCCTCCAAGCTGGCGGAGGCCGAGGCGGCCAAGGCCAAGGTGAAGGCCAACGCCGACCGCCTGGCCGAGTTGGAGAAGCTGGAGGACGAGCTGGCCGTCCAGATCCGGAAGATCATGCTGGTGATCCCCAACATCATCGACCCGTCTGTGCCCATCGGCCCCGACGACACCTGCAACGTGGAGGTCCAGCGGTTCGGCGAACCGGTGGTCCCCGGCTACGAGATCCCCTACCACACTCAGATCATGGAGTCCTTCGACGGGGTGGACATGGACGCCGCCGGCCGGGTGTCGGGCGCGGGCTTCTACTACCTGATGGGCGAGATCGCCCGGCTCCACGAGGCGGTGCTGGCCTATGCCCGTGACTTTATGATCAATAAGGGCTTCACCTTCTGCGTGCCCCCCTTCATGATCCACGGCAACGTGGTGGAGGGCGTCATGTCCCAGACCGACATGGAGGCCATGATGTACAAGATCGAGGGGGAGGACCTGTATCTGATCGGCACGTCAGAGCACTCCATGATCGGCAAGTTCATCGACCAGATCATCCCCGAGGACTCCCTGCCCCAGACGCTGACCTCCTACTCTCCCTGCTTCCGCAAGGAGAAGGGCTCCCACGGCATCGAGGAGCGGGGCGTGTACCGCATCCACCAGTTCGAGAAGCAGGAGATGATCGTGGTCTGCAAGCCCGAGGACTCCATGGCCTGGTACGAGAAGATGTGGCGGTTCTCCGTGGAGCTGTTCCGCTCCATGGACATCCCGGTGCGGCAGCTGGAGTGTTGCTCCGGCGACCTGGCGGACCTGAAGGTCAAGTCCTGCGACATCGAGGCGTGGTCCCCCCGGCAGAAGAAGTATTTTGAGGTCTGCTCCTGCTCCAATCTGGGCGACGCCCAGGCCCGCCGCCTGAAGATGCGCGTCAAGGGCGAAAAAGGCATGTACCTGCCCCACACCCTGAACAACACCGTGGTGGCGCCCCCCCGGATGCTCATCGCCCTGCTGGAGAACAACCTCCAGGCCGACGGCAGCGTGAAGATCCCCGAAGTGCTCTGGCCCTATATGGGCGGGACGAAGGTCCTCACACCAAAACACTGAGCGCAAACTCAAATCAACATAAATTCAGACACGAGAGGAGAAACACATCATGAAGATCTGGAAAGCCCTGGCCGCCGCCCTTGGCGTAGCTGCCGCCGCCGCCTTTATCCCCTACAAGGTGGAGAAGGACGACGAGACCGAGACCACCACTGTAAAGGCGCTGGCCTGGACCGCCGTGAAGGCCCCCAATCAGGAGGACGGCGGTACGCAGGTGGACGTCACCTTCCTGCCCGGACTGAGCGCGGCGGCTCCCGCCGAGGACGCCGCTGACGCCGAGGCCGAGGCCGACCCCGAGGCGGAGGAGGAGATCGCTCCCGATCCGGAGGAGGCCGAGATGTTCGACGACAGCGTGAACCTGGCGGATATCATCCCCGACCCGGACAAGGTGTAAGCTGTTCTCCCTTAGCGGGGCCCCCGCAAAGGCGCCCTGCGCTTTGTGGGGAAAGGAGAAGCCGCGGAGTGAGTGAGCTTTCACCGCAGGTGGAAGCGAGCGATACGAAGCTGGCGACAACGTGTTTCACGTGAAACACAAAAGAAAGGACCATACTTATGAAAAAGTTTATTGAGGAATTCAAGGCCTTCATCAACAAGGGCAACGTCCTCGGTCTGGCTGTCGGCGTGATCATCGGCGGCGCGTTCAGCACCATCACCACCTCCCTGACAAACGATGTGATCATGCCTATCGTGTCCATCTTCCTGGGCGGCGTGGACTTCTCCTCCATGAAGATCACCCTGCCCTCCATCTTTCCCCCGGCGCCTGACGCCGCCCCCAACACGCTGAACTACGGCAACTTCATCTCCGCCATCATCAACTTTCTGATCCTGGCTCTGGTGGTGTTCTTCATCGTCAAGGCCGTCAACAAAGCCATGGACGCCGCCAAGAAGAAAGAGGAGGAGGCCCCCGCCGCTCCCCCCGAGCCCTCCGCCGAGGAAAAGCTGCTCACCGAGATCCGGGACCTGCTGAAGGAAAACAAGCAGTAAGCCGCCGAAAGGCAGGGACCTCTGTACACGGGCGGGTCTGGGACCCGCCCCTCACTCCGCGTGTGACAAAAGGAGTTTACCCATGGCCGATCTGGACCGCGACCCCCTGGAAAACGGGGATGACAACTCCATAGAGGAGGAAAAGCCCGGCTATGAGCCGGCCTCCTTCGAGAAGCGGGCCGCCGCCTGGATGGGTGTGGTCTATGTGCTCATGATCCTGGGCATTTTCTGGTACGCCCTGTTCTTTCCGGGCCGGGACCTGCCGGGGACGTTCCCCCTGTTCCTGGTGCCGGTGTGCGTCACCGTCGTCATCGTCACCGCCCGGAGGCTCAGGAGCGGGACCGCCCTCGGCGGCCCCGTCGCCGGCGGGCTGATCATCGCCGCGTGCGCCGGCGGGACCCTCTACGGCCTGGCCATGGGGCTGCCGGCTCTCATCGCCGCCTTCGCGGGGTGAACGCCGTGGAACAGATCATCCGGGCGGGGCTGGAGGAGATGGGGCTGACCGCAAAAGTCAGTCCATCCGCCCCCGCCCTGCTGGCGGAGTACGGCCGGCGGCTCCTGGAGAAGAATCAGGTGATGAACCTGACCGCCATCACCGCGCCGGAGGACGTGGCCGCCCTCCACATGCTGGACTGTGCCGCTCTGCTGAGGTGCGCCGATCTGGATGGGGGTAAAACCCTCATCGATGTGGGCACCGGGGCGGGCTTCCCCGGCCTGGCATTGAAGATCCTGGTCCCCACCCTGTCGGTCACCCTGCTGGACAGCCTGAACAAGCGGCTGGACTGGCTGGGGGAGACGGCGGAGGCCTTGGGCCTGGACCGGGTGGTCACCCTCCACGCCCGGGCCGAGGATGCGGGACACGACTCCGCCCTCCGGGAGACCTTCGACTTTGCCTCCGCCCGGGCGGTGGCGGAGCTGCGGGTGCTCTGCGAGCTGTGCCTGCCCTTCGTCAAGGTGGGGGGAAAGTTCCTGGCCATGAAGGGGCCGGAGGCCGACACCGAGTTGGAGGGGGCACGGACCGCCATCGCCCAGCTGGGCGGACGGGCGGCGGGGGTGTACCCCTACGCTATCCCCGGGCGGGAGGAGGCCCGGCGGGTCGTGGTTGTGGATAAAATTTCCAGCACCCCGGCGCGGTTTCCCCGCCGGTGGGCAAAAATCCATAATCATCCTTTGTAAGCACTTATTTCCTCGTTTTTTGGCACTTTTGCAAAAATATTTCCCCTATTAGTTCGATTTTTTGAAATTCCGGTTGCCATCGGCAAAAAATCATGCTATCATTTGGAGAGGAGGCCGCCTATGGGCACCGCGATCATGGTCACTTCCGGCAAGGGCGGTACCGGCAAGACCTCGGTCACCGCCGGCGTGGCCGGGTGCCTGGCGGCTCTGAACCGGCGGGTGCTGTGCGTGGACGTGGACATCGGCCTCAGGAACCTGGACCTGGTGCTTGGGCTGTCTGACCGGGCGGTGATGGACTTCTCCGACGTGATGGCCCGCCGCTGCTCCCTGCTGAACGCGGCGGTGGAGCATCCGGGCATCAGGGGCCTGTATCTGCTCACCGCCCCCCTCTCTGAGGAGGGGCTGGACGAGGAGGCGTTCCGCACGGTGATCGGTGAGGCGAAGGACTGCTTCGATTTCGTGCTGATGGACTCCCCCGCCGGGTTGGGCACCGGATTCAAGCTCGCCCTGGCCGCCGCCGACCGGGCCATCGTGGTGTCCGCCGTGGACGCCGCCGCCCTGCGGGACGCCCAGCGCACCGTCTCCGAGCTGATGGGCCAGGTGAGCGAGATCCATCTGGTGATGAACCGGGTGCGCCCCAGTCTCATCCGGTCTCTGCGCACCTCCCTGGACAGCGCTATGGATACCGCCGGACTGCCCCTGCTGGGCGTGATCCCGGAGGATCCCCACGTGACCGTGGCCGCCTCCAACGGGGAACCTATGGCTCTGGCCACCTGGAAGGGGGCCTCCCCCGCCTACCTGAACATCGCCAAACGTTTGCTTGGCCAACGGACACCTCTGCTGCACATCCGCTGACATCTATCCTCAGAAAGGGACGATCTCATGAACATCGCGCTGATGAGCCATGACAACAAGAAGGAACTGATGGTGCAGTTCTGCATTGCCTACTGCGGCATCATGTCCAAGCACACGGTGTGCGCCACCAGCCGCACCGGCCGCCTGGTGGCCGACGCCACCGGTTTGCCCGTCCAGCTCTTCCTTGCCCACGCCCACGGCGGCTGCCAGCAGATCGGCGCCCGCATCGCCTACGACGAGATCGATATGGTCCTGTTCTTCAACGACCCCAACTCCGACGAGCTGGACCAGGACCTGGCCTACATCACCAGGCTGTGTGACCAGCACAACGTGCCCATTGCCACCAACGCCGCCACCGCCGAGATGCTCATGCACGGCCTGGCCCGGGGCGATCTGGACTGGCGGGAGCTCATCAAGCCCACTACCCCGCTGCGCGTATAAACCATCTGTCATTGCCAGAGCATATTATACCATTAGCTATCAGAGGCCGCCGCGACACAGCATTGCTCTCGTCCCATAGCTGTGGGATGGGAGCATATGTTTTGTCCGGTGGCCGCCCAAGGAGGTTCCCTATGGCGAAACAGAGACCCAGGACCCTCTCCGGCTTCATGGAACTGTTGCCGGAGAAGCAGGTCCAATTTGAAAAGATGGCGGAGCTGCTGCGGCAGTCCTACGCCCTGTACGGCTTCACCCCCCTGGACACCCCCATCATCGAGGCCAGCGAGGTCCTGCTGGCCAAGGCCGGCGGTGAGACCGAAAAGCAGATCTACCGGTTCACCAAGGGGGACAGCGACCTGTCCCTCCGGTTCGATCTGACGGTGCCCCTGGCCAAGTATGTGGCCCTCCACTACGGGGAGCTGACCTTCCCCTTCCGCCGGTTCCAGATCGGCAAGGTCTATCGGGGGGAGCGGGCCCAGCGAGGCCGGTTCCGGGAGTTCTATCAGGCGGACATCGATGTGATCGGCGACGGGAAGCTGGACATCGTCAACGAGGCGGAGATCCCCGCCATCATCTACAACACCTTCAACGCCCTGGGGCTGAAACGCTTCCAGATCCGGGTGAACAACCGGAAGATCCTGAACGGGTTCTACGCCATGCTGGGGCTGTCGGAGAAGTCCGGGGACATCATGCGCACCGTGGACAAGCTGGACAAGATCGGGCCGGACAAGGTGGCGGAGCTGCTCACCGACGAGGAGATCGGCCTCACGCCGGAGCAGGCCGGGGAGATCTTGAAGTTCATCGCCATCAAGGGCTGTCAAGGGGAGGTCCTTGCCGGCCTGGAGGGCTACCGGGGCCGGAACGAGGTCTTTGACCAAGGGCTGGACGAACTGACCACCGTGGTGAAGTACTTGTCCGCTTTCGGGGTGCCCGAGGACCACTTCACGGTGGACCTGACCATCGCCCGGGGGCTGGACTACTACACGGGCACCGTCTACGAGACCGCCATGCTGGACCACCCGGAGATCGGCTCCGTGTGTTCCGGGGGCCGGTATGATAACCTGGCGGAATATTATACCGATAAACAACTCCCCGGAGTGGGCATCTCCATCGGGCTGACCCGGCTGTTCTACGTGCTGGAGGAGCAGGGCTACCTGAACGAGGCACTGAACACCGCTCCGGCGGACGTGCTCATCCTGCCCATGACCGCCGACTTGGCGCCCGCCATCTCCTTCGCCACCGCCCTCCGGGGGGCCGGGGTGCGGGCCCAGCTCTACACCGAGCAGCGGAAGTTCAAGCAGAAGATGTCCTATGCGGACAAGCTGCGCATCCCCTATGTGGCATTCCTGGGGGAGGACGAGATCGCCCAGGGCGCGGTGTCCGTGAAGAACATGGCCACCGGGGAGCAGCGGACGGTGTCCGTGGACGAGGCCATCGCGCTGGTGAAGAACGGCGTGGCCGCTGGGCAGGGCGCGGCGCCCATTCGGGACAAGGGGTAACCTACGCGCTCTTTCGGTGTTCCATCGTAGGGGCGGATGTCCTCATCCGCCCGTCAATACCGGTACGCAAAATGCGGGCCGATGGGGACATCGGCCCCTACAGTTCCAAAATCTCCACCGCGAGGGCGAATCCGGTTTTGACGCCGGCGGCAAAGCCTTCCCCTTTGGGGAAGGTGACACCGCCGCAGGCGATGACGGATGAGGCCGACTGACTGCTATTCATCCGCCCCCTCATCCGCCCCCTTCGGGGGCACCCACCCTACCCCTTCTGTCCCTTCAGGACATCTCCCCCTGACAGGGGGAGTCGGCCCCCTGCGGGTGGAAGGCCTTCATTACACGGTCGTCGGAGGCGTCGGCCAACACAAACTGTAATACAGCTTTTGAAATATACAAATTGGAGTTGATTTACATGGTTCAGATGCGCACCCACACCTGCGGCGAGCTGCGAATGGAGCACGTGGGCCAGCGGGTCAAGCTGGTGGGCTGGATGGAAAACGTCCGGGAGGTGGGGCAGAACTTCGCCTTCGTCATCCTCCGGGACTTCTACGGCACCACCCAGGTGGTCATCGAGAGCGAGGCCCTCATGACCCAGGTCAAGGGCATCAACAAGGAGAGCACCATCTCGGTGGAGGGCACCGTGCGGGAGCGGGACAGCAAGAACCCCAAGCTGCCCACCGGCGACATCGAGATTTCCCCGGAAAAGATCGAGGTGCTGGGCCGCTGCCGGTATAACGAACTGCCCTTCCAGATCAACCGCTCCACCGAGGCCGACGAGGCCATCCGGCTGAAGTACCGCTATCTGGACCTGCGCAACCCGGAGGTCAAGAAGAACATCGTCCTGCGGTGCCAGGTGGTGGCCGCCCTCCGCGCCGCCATGATCGACGAGGGCTTTTTGGAGATCACCACCCCCATCCTCACCGCCTCCTCCCCCGAGGGGGCCCGGGATTACCTGGTGCCCTCCCGCAAGCACCCCGGCAAGTTCTACGCCCTGCCCCAGGCCCCCCAGCAGTTCAAGCAGCTGCTGATGACCTCCGGCTTCGACCGCTATTTCCAGATCGCCCCCTGCTTCCGGGACGAGGACGCCCGGGGCGACCGCTCCCCCGGC
>CANRFT010000019.1 GCA_947629955.1 uncultured Oscillospiraceae bacterium | reverse complement strand
TAATGGAGGCGGAGCATTCCGCCCCGTCTCCATTATCTCATGTCTGTCTATCCGTCGCTACGTTTTGCGCTTACATAGTCCCCGTGGCCGTTGCGGTCACGGGGCGATCGGTCGCGTTAAACGACACAAGGGGGGGCAGCCCGATGCGGGCTGCCCCCCTGTGTTTTGATTCGCCTGTTTACTTCTTCCGGTTCTTCTTGCTGTCAGCCGCGAACAGGTCCGTGCTGCAGAGGGCCATACCGAACGCGGAGCACACAGCCAAACCGATCCAAAGCGCCAGGTGGCTCTGGTCCCCGGTCTGGGGCGCGTCGTCCAGAGGCACATCGTCGTCCGGGATGTCAATGTCCGGGAAGTCATCCAGCGGCACATCGTCGTCCGGAATGTCGAAGTCAGGAATGTCGTAGGTGTTGTAGATCGTGAAGCTCAGGCCGTTGTTGCCTTCCTCAATGGATACCGTGTAGTCCGCCGGTACGTTGAGCTCCTTCACCTCGAAGGTGGAATCCAACTCGTCCAGGGTCAGCTGACGGCTCCAGCTCCAGCCGTTCTCAGCGTTCAGAGTCACGACCTCGTCCACTTCGCCGTCTCTCAGGACCTGCACCTGGATCTCAGTGGGACGTACGAACTCGTCGTCACCGACCCAAATCTTCTGCACGTTCAGCATGGGCGTCAGCGGGTTGCCGGTGTAGGTGTTGTAGACGGTGAAGGTCCAACCGTCGTTAGTGACCATGGGCTCATAGTCCTCGAACTCGCTGAGCTCTTCGATAGTGTACTCTTCGGGATCGCCCTTCAGGCCGGTCCAAGTGTAGGTCCAGCCCTGGGACGCGCTCAGGGTCACGGGGCCGCCGATGGTCTCTTCGCCGCGGTACAGCTGCACCTGGATCTCGGTGGGCCGGGTCAGCGGATCGCCGCCCTCCCAAACCTTGCTCACGCTCAAATCATGGTCGAGGCTTTCCTCGTCGAAGGTGTTGGTGATGGTGATGTTCACCGTGGTGCCCCGGCCGGAACCGGTCCTGCTGGCGGTGTAGCCGGGATAGTTACCGACCTCGACCACGTCGTAGGTGGAGCCGTAGGTCAAGCCGGTCCAGCTGGCGCTCCAGTTGTTGGACGCATCCAGGACCTTGGTCTCGCCCTCAACAGGGTTGCCGTCTTTGTAGAGCTGCACGGTGATGCTGGTGGGACGGCGGTTCTCATCGTCACCCACCCAGACCTTCTGGACGTTGACAGTGGTGTTGATGGTGTTGCTGTTGTTGACGGTAGCGGCGTTCGCGGCGTTCTCAGCCACGGTGCCGTTCTGGTTCTCGTAGCTGGTGTAGTAGCCCTCGTTCTCCTTGACCTCGGTCACGTGCCACTTCACACCAACGGGCAGGCCGGTCACGACCGCCTTCTCGCCGTTGCCCAGGCCCTCGATGGTCCCGTACACGGTGTAGACCTCGCCGTTGACCTCAACGGTCTGGGTGTGGCCGGCAGCAGACTCGAAGTGCTGGTTGCCGTCGTCGGTCTCGAACGTGTCAGTGTCGGGAACGAACACGGGGGAGATGGTGCCGCCCTTGCCCTCAACCTCGTTGCCCTGGGCGTCCACGACGGTGTAGTTGTAGCTGCCAGCCAGCTTCACATAGTCGGCGGGGGACTTGAACGCCACGGTGAAGTCGTACTTGGAGCTGTAGTCCATGTTGTTGCCGGAGATGATCTTGGTAACGGTCATTTTGTCCAGCTTGCGGGTGTACTCGTTGGTGACATCCAGCTTGAGTTCAACACTCGCGCTGTCGTGGGCGTCATCCAACTTGACATTGAAGCCCCAGTCCTCTTTGCCGACCTCGTTCTGGTCAAAGTACTTGTCGTTGCTGGTATTGCTACCGTCGGCCGCATTGTGGAACCTAACGCCGCCGAAGTCATAGTGCTCAACGCCGGCAGCCTCCATGTCCTCGGTGATGACGTAGTCACCATAGGGGATGTCCTTGAACGTGGCCTCGTCGCTGTACTTGACCCAAAGGTCCTTGTGAACTTCCTTGCCGTTGAGGTCGGTGCCGTCCAGGAAGAAGTGGAACTTCTCGACGATGTGCTCGCCTTCCTCACCGTAGAGGGTGCCGTCCATGCTGGCGTCCTTGTGGATGACGATGTCGCCGGTCTTCACGGTGTAGTCGTTGGTGGCGGCAACGCTGATCGTCGCGCCGTCGGTCTCCTCGGTCAGGTCGAAGCTAACCTGGGTGCCGGTGGCGTTGGCCGGGACAACATCACCACCCTTGGTGACCGCAAAGGTCACGCCCTTGAAGTTGTAATCCGACAAGCTGTCGTTCTTGGTCTCGGTGATGATATAGAGGCCAACAGGCAGGTCCGTAAGGGTTTTAGCCTCCGCGTTGCCGGTCGCGTCCACGGTCAGCGTGACCTGCTCGTCGAAAATCGGGGAGCCGTCAGCGGGAACGCCGCGCACGTTGAACTCGAACGTCTGACCATTAACCACGTAATTGTTGCGCTCGGTGGGAGCCTTGCCGTCCAGGGTGACGATCTTGTCAAGCTCCAGGCTCACGCGGTGGATCTCGTAGTAGTTCTTTGCGGTGACGGTCACAGCGCGATCGGCCGCAGCATCAAGCTGTTCGCCGGTGATGGTGAGAGTTCCGTTCGCCCAGGTGCCGACAGCGCTCTCCATCTTGACGGAGCCGAAATCGAAGTAGGGAACCTCGGGGATATTGATCTCGGAAATGGTGATCGTGCCGTAGGGCAGATTGCTCAGGGTCTCGGTCCATTTGTCCGCCTTGAGGGTCACGGTGGTATCGATGACCTGGCCGTTGATGGCCTCGTCATGAACATGGAACGTGAAGGTCAGATCCTCGACCAGTTTGCAGTTGTTCATGAACTCGTCGCCCCTGGTGTCGAACAGGACCTCTTTGCTCAGGGTGATGTTGTAGCGCTTGATGGTGTTGACGACCTTCAGGGTGCCGATGTTATCACCGGTCTGGGCCTTCCAGGTCCACTCGTTCTGGAGATCATAGCCGTTCTCTCTCGCGGTGACTGTGCTCTTTTGGAACTCATCCTCGCTGACTACGATAGTCCACACGGTCTTATCCAGGTCGTAACCGACGGGAGCCTTGGTCTCCTTGAGGGTGTAGGTGCCCTTCTTCAGACCGGCAAAACCGCCATTACCATACTCGTCAGTGATAGTTGTATTGACAACTTCGGTAGTATCCGTACCCTTGTAAAGGGTAAACTCGGCGCCGGCCAGGTTCACTTCATTGTAGTCGAGCCGGGCGTCATTGACCTCGGCCACTTTGTGGATGGTGAAAGAAGCGGTGCCGATATCCTCGGCAGGAATCCAGGTGTTGCTGATGGTGGCGTACACCTGGACGGTGCTGCCGTCGGTGGTAGTGGTGGTCTCGCTGGACTGCCAGCCGCCGAACAGCTCATAGGTGTTACTTTCCACATTGTACTTGGCATCGTCAGTCCAGACCTTGTAGAGATTGCTGGTGCCGACTCTCTCGCTGTTGTAGTAGCTGTTCTCGTTATAGGTGACGCCAGTCTCAACGATCCGGTAGGTATACAGTTTTCCAGTCGTGAGATCGGCGGCGGTCCAGCTTGTAACCGAGTGATCCCATTCCGCACTCCAGCCATTGGCGGCGGTCAGGTCGGCAGTGGCGATAGTCTCGTAATTCGTTCCGTCCGTGGAGCGCTGGACCGCAACGGTCACGCTTGCGGGGAGGATGTCGCCCGTCTTGTCGGCAGGCCACTGCTTCACAACAGCCAGGTCAACGTACTTAATAGTGTAGTTGTTGGTCGCAGTGAAAGTAGCGGTCCCGTTGGTCGAAACGGTGACAGAGCCGGACGTCTTAGTCCCGGTCCAGTTGAAGCCAGTGATCTTGGCGGTGTCCGTGTCCTCGGTAACGGTGTAGGTACCGACAGGCAGATCGGTCAGAGTCACAGTGGCGCCGCCCTTAACAGTAACCGGGTAGTAAGTCTTCGGTGCGATAAGCCCCGGATAGTTGGTCGGTCCAGTGACGGTGAACTTAAATTCGTGGTTGCTGTAGATGTCGGGGTCGATGTTGCCGGTGACCTCTTTAGTGATGCTCAAGCTGCTGGTCTTATGCTCGTTGACAAACTTGACTCCACCAGTAACGTTCTCGCTTACGCTGTTACCATTTGCATCCACGATTTTTGTGATGGTCTCGCTGAGCTTCTTGAATATATAGCTCGAATACGTGACTTTGATGGTATTGAACGCCTCATTGCCGTCAGTCGTGTGATCAAGTACGACCGTTTCTGTCTTATAAAGCTCCTTACTGAGCGTCACCTCAAACTTGTACTGGCTCGGATCAGCCTTGGTGTCGCTACTATTACCAGACAGTTCCTTCATAATGAAGGTAACTTTCTTAGACGTAACCCAGTCCTTACCAATATTATCAGTGGAATTGTTAATCTTGAATGTGATGTTACCGTTCTTATCGTTACGCGCCTCAGCAACCTTGGTGGTGCCATCCTCTAAATAGAGCCCAAACAAGAACTCATTCTCTTTAATTTCACGCCCGGTAATCGACTTAGAGGCATTCAGGGTCAGGTCGATGGTATCAAGTTCGATCTCGTTATCCTTATGAGAACCGAAGTAAAGACCGCCGTTGCAGCCGATGCCGCCGCCGTGAACTTTAGAAGTATTACCGGAAATCACAACGCCGCCGGGGAACATATTCTTCGAATCCTGCGTGGGATTCGCAACAAGGCCGACATTATCGACATACTTCAGAACTTGCTCGTCCTTGATTTCTACGACTTTCGCACTACCAACTTTCGCACTATACCTTGCGGAGCCGCCGCCAGCCATATAGTTGCTGACGATTGTGGCGCCCGCGGTATAGAAGTCCTTGGTATGACTGGCCGTGAATCCCTGATCATGCGCAGCGTTCCAGTGGTCAGTCGTCTCAGCAGTATTATCCCTTTTGCCCTTCATATAGTCACTAATATTGGGCCAATACTTGGGTAGTGTATGATTCGTCCCCTTTGCGGTGTTGTCATACATCGCAACGCCGTCAATAGCCACCAGAGACATCTCGCCGTGGCAGCAGCCCGCGATGCCGCCGCCGAAACCATAAGCCGTGTTGCCGGTGATCTTGGCATTGATCAGCGTAGCGATACCGCCGTTATTGATATAAATACCGCCGCCGCCCAAATCAGTCTCAGAGTTGCAGGTGTTGCCGGTGATAGAACCGCCGGAGATCGTGGCCTTGCCCCAGACGTAAATACCGCCGCCTTCGCCTGCGAGATTATAGTTCCCACTGTTCCATTCGCTAATCCCAACAGTCTCATTGTTGCTGACGGTTCCGCCGGTCATAGTGAAGGAAGCGCCCTTGTTGACAAAGATACCGCCGCCGCGCTGTGCGGTGTTCCCAGTAACTGTACCGCCCGCTAACTGGAACGTCCCGCCCGCAACATAAACGCCGCCGCCGGCTCTGAACTTGCCGCCATTGCGTCCGAGGCCCTGGTAATCAGTACTATACACTTCCAGCCCAGTACCAGACACTTCGGTGCCGATGCCGCCGGTGACGGTCACACCGGTTTCCAGGATAACCGTGCCGCTCTTGACAACAATGGCGCTGCCCTTCTTGTCGGCAATTATTTTTCCGCTACCAATGATTCTTGCAGTTCCTGTGTGATTGAAAACAAGTTGACCACGCCAATCCCCGTTTACCGTAATCGTATGGTCAGTATCCATCACAGTAACTGTAGAGCCCTCAGGAAATCCGCTTATATCAACCGTCAACGTGCCGCCGCCAATAGCAGCGCCCATCGGCAGCTCGTAGCACTCCTCAGTGTGGGTGTGCTCCTCCTTGCCGCAGACCAGCTCGTCGGTCAGAGGATAGCAGGCGTCGGTGTGGGTGTGGCCCTCGGACTCCTCCAGCTCGCAGACCAGGGGAGCGATGTCCTTGTAGCACTCGTCGGTGTGGGTGTGGCCCTCGGCCGCCTCTTTGCCGCAGTGGTAGACGGTCTCCTCGACGTAGCACTCGTCGGTATGGGTGTGGGCCTCGGACTCCTCCTGGCCGCAGACCTGCTCGGTCACCTCGGTGTAGCAGGCGTCGGTGTGGGTGTGGCCCTCGGGGATCTCGCAGGTGAGCCTCACCACATTGTAATACTGACCGTCGAACTCCATCACTTCGCCGAAGTTCTCGTCGGTCAAGTAGCAGTCGATGGTGTGGGTGTGGTTCTCGGGGATCTCGCAGGTGAGGACCTGCTTGGTCTCGAAGCACTCCTCGGTGTGAGCGTGGCCCTCGGACTCCGCCTTGCCGCAGACGAGAGTCTTCACGGTCTCAGGCTCGCACTCCTCGGTGTGAACGTGGCCCTCGGACTCCTCCAGCTCGCAGACGAGGGTCTTGACGGGCTCGCCGTAGCACGCGTCGGTGTGCTGGTGGCCCTCGGACTCCTCCTGTCCGCAGATAGGAGCGGCCGTAAGGTCATGTGCGTAGCACTCATCGGTGTGGGTATGCTCCTCCAAACCGCAGGTCAGGAGGGCCTCTTCAGGCACATCGGTCTCGGGGGCATCCACCGCGAACACGGTGATGTTGACGAGACTCATGACCATGGAGAGCACGAGGATGAAGCTCAGCACCTTCTTCAGTGTCCTTCTGATTTTCATAACTGCATCTCCCTTCTTTAACTTGCGTGGGGCCTGCCCACGCCCGTTGGTGAACAATGAACGCTGTGGGGGGATTGCTGGGATCTTAGGATGGCTCCATTATAGCACCGGATTTTAAAAAAAACAGCAAACATTGAAATTGACGGTTTTTCCATTGAAATCGGCAATGAAGACCCCCGCGCCGCGGTGAGCGGCCACTTCATCACTGTCAATAGTAATATCGTTTGAGGTGAATGTCAAGGCAAAACCGCACAAAAAATATGGCCTCCCGAAACCGGTTTTGATGGAAATATCAGGGCGGCCCGTCCGGCATTTTTGGGGCGCTTACCTTATATAATATATATACGCGGCGGGGGGGGCGTCCGCGCTCCTGGGGTCCGGGCGGGGGGCGTCCGTTTTTCTGGCCGAGGATCGAAATTTTTCCCGATCCAGCGGCTTGAAAATCCGCGCGGCCCGTGCTATAATAATTGTGTATTGCTAAAAAGAGCGGAGGGGTGTTTCATGCGGGTAGCGATTTGCGACGACAATGAGATCGACCGCGAGATCATACGTGAAATGCTGAACGCATGCTTTGATGAGAGCACTGTCAAGCCGGAGCTCGTCCTCTACGAGAGCGGGGTCACTCTGGCCTGTGACATCCAGGAGGGCGACTGGTTCGACATCGTTTTCCTGGACATCTACATGACGGATCATCTCGGCATCGACATCGCCCACCGTCTCCGGGAGTTTGGCTACACCGGGGAGATCGTCTTCCTCACCGCCTCTCCGGACTTCGCCATCGACAGTTACGACGTCACCGCCGCCGGGTACATCCTCAAGCCCATCAGCCCGGAGAAGCTCCGCCGGGCGGTGGAGCGGGTGCTGCGCAATTACGACGATCACACCTATGCCTTCCGGCAGCGGTCCTATGTGGTCCGCGTGCCGCTGAACGGGATCCTGTATGTGGAGAGCAGCAACACCAAGTGCATCCTCCACTGCCGCGACGGCGTGGACTACACCGTATACAAGCGTCTGGACGAGATCGAGTCGGAGCTGAACGACCCGCGTTTCCTCCGCTGCCACCAGAGCTATCTTGTGAACATGGACCACGTCCGGGAGGCGGGCAAGTCCTTCACTCTGGACACCGGCGAGATGGTGCTCATCCGCCAGCGGAACCTGAAGACCATCCGGGAGGCGTATTTTGCCTATTCAGCCAGCAAAGGGGCCGCTCAGAAGGCCGTCTCTCCCGCCGAGGATGGATGATTTCAACGGAAAACCTGTCATTTTCAGAATCTCTCGTTTTCCTCGCTCCTTTCTGCTATACTGTGGATGACGGTGGGAACCCGCCCGCCGTGTCAGACTCATGAACGCAGAAAGGAGCGTTTGCTATGCGTAACACAATGAAACGGGCCCTTTTGCTGTGCCTGGCCCTGCTTCTTTTGGCCGGCTGCAGCACCGCCGCTCCCGCCGAGGATCCCGCTGAGGCCATGGAGGAAGCCTTCACTGACGAGGTGGCCATGACCGAGGTCGTCGATCTGACCCCAGAGGCTGTGGCTCTGGCAGATACTCCTGCCATCTCCAGCTACATGTCCGTCTCCCACCCCGCGACCAAGGAGAAGAAAAACAACAAGGCCGTGATCGACTACTCCAACATCGCCGACGGCTATGTGATGGTCAAGTTCACCGGGAAGACTGACAAGCGGCTGAAAGCTCTGGTCAAGGGCCCCACCACCCAGTATCAGTACAACCTGAACGCGGGCCAGTGGACGGCGCTTCCCCTCTCCGACGGCAACGGCACTTATCAGGTAGGCGTCTACGAGAACGTGAAAGGCACGTCTTACTCCGGAGTCGTGTCCCAGCAGATCAAGGTGACCCTGAAGGACGAATTTGGCCCCTTCCTCCACTCCAACCAGTATGTGGACTTCGAGGCCGCGCCCAAGGCCATCGCCAAGGCGGCCGAACTGTGCGCCGGCAAGAAGACCGAGCTGGACAAGGTGCAGGCGGTCTACGACTTCGTGGTCAAGACCCTGACCTATGACAAGAAGCAGGCGGCCACCGTGAAGAGTGGTTATCTGCCCGTCCTGGACGACGTGCTCGCCCGGAAGAAAGGCATCTGCTTCGACTATGCCGCCCTGATGACCGGTATGCTCCGCAGCCAGGGCGTCCCCTGCAAGCTGGTGGTTGGCTACGCCGGCACGGCCTATCACGCCTGGATCAGCGTCTGGTCCGAGAGCGACGGCTGGATCGAGGGCGCCGTCTACTTCGACGGCTCCTCCTGGCAGCGGATGGATCCCACCTTCGCCTCCTCCGGCAAGCAGAGCGCCAGCATCATGAAGTATATCGGCGACGGCAAGAACTACTCCGCCAAGTACTTCTATTGATCCCGCCCCGCAAGACAACTGAACAGCAGAGACGGGCCCGCGGAAACCGCGGGCCCGTTTTTTTCGGAACAGGCGCTTACTTGTCGTAGTACTGGGCCTGCGCGGTCCAAAGCTCATGGTATTTTCCGCCCTCGTCCACGACCAATTCATCGTGTGTCCCCTTCTGGACGATGCGGCCCTCATGGAACACGGCAATCTCGTCGCAGAACTTGCAGGAGGACAGCCGGTGGGAGATATAGATGGCGGTCTTGTCGCCGGCGATCTCGTCGAACTTGCCGTAGATCTCCGCTTCCGCGATGGGGTCCAGGGCCGCCGTGGGCTCATCGAGAATAATAAACGGG
Source organism: uncultured Oscillospiraceae bacterium (assembly GCA_947629955.1). Classification (GTDB taxonomy): domain Bacteria; phylum Bacillota; class Clostridia; order Oscillospirales; family Oscillospiraceae; genus Enterenecus. The sequence continues at coordinate 28,075 of CANRFT010000019.1, read as the reverse complement.
GCGTCCTTATAGAGCGCCCGGGCAATGGCGATCTTCTGAGCCTCGCCGCCGGAGATCTGTACCCCCTCGCCGTCAAAGTCCCGGTAGAGCTGGGTGTCCAGGCCCTCCGGCAGGGAGGCCAGGCGCTCGCCAAAACCGGCGTCCGCCAGGGCTTTGGTTACCTTGGCCCGGTCGTAGTCCGCGCTGCCCGCCACATTAGCGCCCAGAGGCTGACTGATGAGCTGGAAGTCCTGGAACACCACCGAGAAGATGTCCATGTAGTCCCGGTAGTCGTACTTGCGGATGTCAATGCCGTTTAAGAGGATCTGCCCCTCCTGGGGGTCGTAGAGCCGGCACAGGAGCTTGATGAAGGTGGTCTTGCCGCTGCCGTTCTCCCCCACCACGGCCAGGCGCTTGCCGACCTTGAATTTTACGCTGACATGGCGCAGGGCCCAGTCCGGGGCCCCAGGGTAGCGGAAAGACACGTCCCGGAACTCCACGTCGTACTGCCGGTCGGAGCGCTTCTCGGTGGTGAGAGAGCCCTGATACATGGCGTTGGGGATGTCCAGGAACTCAAAGGTCCGCCGGAGGTAGCGGGTCAGGTTCCGCAGGTACATGAGCCACCGCAGCATCTCCCCCACGCTGACGGTGAGGGCGGTGACCGCCCCGATATACTGGGTGGCCATGCCTACGCCGAAGGCCCTGGCCCAGGCCTTCAGGCACACGTACAGGTACACCCCGCCAGTGGTCAGGGCGGACAGCCCCGCCGCAGCGGCCATCATCAGCCCGCCCTTTCCGGCCTTGATCCTTGCCAGGGGGCCGTCAGCGGAGAAGACGCGGTTCTCCGACACGTAGTGGCGGGCCAGCGTCTGCTGGTCATACATCCGGATATCCAACGCCCGGGCGACGGACTCGGCACCGTAGGTCAGAAAGCCGAACGCCCCGTAGATGCGGTTGCCCAGGGTGGCGGCAGCGGACATGGCCTCGGTGCTGTCAGCCTCGTCCGACTTGCCCTGGAACCAGGGGGAAAGCACCGTAGGCACAACGATGGCCAGCCCCAGGGCCAGCAGGCCCACCGGGCCGTCCAGCAGGGCCAGCGGGCCGGTGACGGCGGGGGTGGGCGTCAGGAACAGCCCTGCGCACAGCGCTGCGGCCCCAATGACCCCCGACAGCCCCTTCACCAGCTGCACATAGCCCTCGGGGACACCGATGATCCCCAGGCCGGTCCAGTTCTCGTTCTGCTGGATCTGGGCCAGCCGGTCGGCGGTCTCCTGCTTCTCCAGGTCGGCGAAGTCCATGCTCAGCAGCTTGTCCTTGTAGATACCCTGATAACGGTAGAAATGGGTGTAGTCCCGTGCCGTCCGCCAGCCGGTGGTCAGGTGCTGGAGAAGGGCCAGGGTCCCCGTCACCGCCACGGCGATGACGACCCAGCGCCAGAGGACCTCCGCCCGCCGGGCCCCCGCAAGCTCGTCGATGATCCGGGCAGAGAAGAACACCGCCGCGTAGGGCGTCACAGCGGACACCACCGCGTCCATCCCCGCAGCCAGGAACAGCCCCGGCGTATAGTTCTCCAGCAGTTTTGCCGCCCGGAGGGAGAGCCGCCAGGTCTCCCCCCACGTCACTTTCTCTGTATCCTTCTTCATCAGAACTCCCTCCCCTCTCGGTAGTACCGGCTCTGGACCTCAAACAGGTCCGCGTACCCGCCGCCCAGGGCCAGCAGGCTCTCATGGGTGCCCTCCTCGGCAATCCGCCCGTCCGCCAGGAACAGGATGCGGTCGCAGAAGCGGGTGGAGGCCAGACGGTGGGAGATGAACGCCGAGGTCTTCCCGGCGGTCATGTCGTTATACTTGTGGTAGATGTCGTTCTCGGCCAGGGGGTCCAGGGCGGCGGTGGGCTCGTCCAGCACCAGCACCGGCCCGTCCTTGTACAGCGCCCGAGCCAGCATCAGCCGCTGGGTCTGGCCCCCGGAGAACAGCACCCCGTCCAGGTAGACCTTCCGGCCCACGTGGGCGTCCAGCCCCTTAGGCAGCTTTTCCACCGCCTCCGTGAGCCCCGCCTGCTCCAGGCAGCGGGCCACCTTCTCCCGGTCGATGCCGTCCACCGCCTGGGCCACACTCTCCGCCACCGTCACATCCAGGTCGGAGTAATCCTGGAACACAGCGGAGAACAGCTTATAGTACTCCCGCCGATTGAACTCCCGAATATCCACGCCGTTGAAGAGCACCCGGCCCTCGGTGGGGTCCAGGAAGCCGCACAGCAGCTTCACCAGCGTGGTCTTGCCCGCCCCGTTGAGGCCCACGATGGCCAGCTTCTCGCCGGGACGGATGGTCAGGTTGATGTCCCGGATGGTGTCCCTCTCTGCGCCGGGGTAGCGGTAGGAGACGTGCTCCAGCCTCAGCTCACAGCCCCGGGACAGGTCCGGGATGGGCCGCCCGCCCTCGAACCGGAAGGGCTCCGGCAGGTCCAGGTACTCCCGCACCCGGGAGATGTCCAGGCACTCCCGGCGGAGAGTGGCGCACTGCTCCAGGATGCCGGTGACCCAGGCGGTGAAGCCGGTGACCGCCGTGAAGTACAGCAGGAACCGGGAGGCGGACAGCTCCCCGGCCAGGGCCATACGGATGAGGAAGAAGTAAGCCAGGCCGTTGCGGGCCAAGGTGAGGGCCACGTCCGCCAGATTGCCGAGAAAACGCACCCGCTCCTTCCGCTCAAAGAACTCCCCGCACTGCCGGAGGATGCCGGCCAGCACCCCGTCCAGCCACGCCCCCAGGCCGAAGATCCGAATGTCCTTGGCGGCCTTCACCGACTGCTCCTTCTTCGTGATGTAATTCTTTTTCTTCAGGATGGCGGTCAGCTCCGGTTCGTGGGCGTACACCCAGTTCTGGACCCGGAGGGTGGCCAGGAAGCTGAGCACCGCCGTGGCCGTCACCACCGCCATGAGCCGGAGGTCCAGGTTTTGCAGCAGCAGGAGATAGATGAGAAAGCCCATCAGGTTTTTGAGCAGGTCGGTCAGGGTGGTCCAGATGTGCTCCGTGGCAGAATGGTTGCCCTCGTGGGCGTCCTGGGCCTTTTCCTTCAGGACCGTCACCGCCGGGTCCAGCACATTCTGGTAGGAGGTGGTGCAGCTCTTGTCGGTGATGTCCATAATCAGACTGGTGCGCACATCGATGCGGGCGTACATGACCCCGGCCTCTACGTAGGCGATGGCCCCCGCCAGCACCAGCAGGGCCAGGGTGAAAAAGCCCACCGCACCCAGCAGCTCCCCCAGAGGCGCGGCGGTCTCCACCTTCGCCAGGATGTTTGGCGCGATGAGCAGCTGGGCCAGGCTCTGGGCGGTGTACAGGGCTGCCAGCAGCAGGCACACCAGCGGCACCCGCTTCCGGGTCCGCCACGCCCGACCCAGCATCCAGCCCAGACAGCTGAACGTTCCATATTTGGGTTTTTCTTTTCCTTTCATTCTTATCTCACCTCGTGAGCATACCGTACCACAAAAATTCGTCCCCGGGTCATTCCGGGGACGAATCGTTCTCTGTGGGGGACGAATTGCCGATGGGGAGCAGGATCTCGGTGGTGAAGGCCCCGTCCTCGCTGTTGCGGGAGAGGTAACCTCCCAGCCGCTCCACGATGGTGTCCACCCGGACCAGCCCCAGGCCGTGGCCGTCTCCCTTGGTGGAGGCGAAGCGGCCGGCGCGTTTGGGCAGCTTCTTCCCGGCGGTGAAATTGGTGAAGGAGAGGTAGAGCTGGGCGCCCTTTATGTCCATGTACACCCGGATGAGCCGCTGCTCCTCCGGCAGGGCCAGGCTGGCCTCGATGGCGTTGTCGAACAGGTTGCCGATCACGCAGCACAGGTCCAGCTCGGAGAGGCGCAGCTTCACCGGGATGTGGGCGTCGGCCCGGACCTGGATGCCCTTGGACCTGGCCAGGGAGATCTTGCTGTTGAGGATGGCGTCGGTCATGGGGTTGCCTGTCTTGACGGCGGTGTCCACCGTGTTCAGATCGGTATCCAGCTCGTCCAGATAGCGGCGGATGGCCTCCAGATCGCCGTTTGCCGCATAGACCTTCATGGCCTGGATGTGATTGCGGTAGTCATGCCGCCAGCCCCGGATCTGCCGGTACATATTCTCCACCTCGGCGTAGTGGGTCTCGATGAGCTCCCGCTGGTAGGCGGCGATGCGCTTATCGATGCGCCTGTCCCAGAATCCCATGGCTGCCTCCTATGGAAGATCGATGATGGCCCGGTTGACCCCCTCGTAAGCCCCCCGGGGCAGGGGGATGACCGAGCCGTCGTTCAGATAGATGTCCGTTTTTGTCACCCGGCCGATCTCGGTCAGGTTCACGATGGCGGAGCGGCCCACCCGGTAGAACCGCTCGTCCAGGGCGGCGGCGATCTCGGCCAGGGGCCTCTTCACGGTGTAGTCCTCTTTGGCGTGGACAGTGGCGTAGTTGAGGTGTACGTCCACATAGCGGATCTGGTGCAGCGGCAGTCGCACCGTCTCGCCGCCCAGGTCCAGCGTCAACACCCGCTCGGCCCGTCTGAGGCGTTCCGCCGCCCGGTCCAGCACGGAAAAGAACTTGTCCTCTTTGACCGGCTTCATGAGATAGTGGAGGGCGGCCACCTCGTAGCCCTCCTCGATGTACTCCGAATATCCGGTGACGAAGACGATCTGCACCCGTTCGTCCTCCCGGCGCAGGCGCCTGGCCAGGGCCACCCCGTCCATCCGCCCCATCTCGATGTCCAGCAGGAGGATGTCGTACCGGCTCTGCCCGCCGGATTCAAACAGGAACTGCTCCGCCGAGACGAACTCTGTCAGCACCGCCCGGTGTCCCCGGGCCGCCGCCCAGCGGCGGGCCAGGGCGGCGATGTACTCCCGGTCGGCGGCAGAGTCGTCGCAGACCGCGATGCGCAGGTCCATAGCTCATCCCTCCTGTTCTGTACCGGTTGTCATGGGGAAAGGGCGCGGGCCTGAGGATCCCCACGGCCCGCGCCCTTGCTCTGACACGCTTTTCTGATCGACTGTCCCCTACATCCGGCGTCGATCCACGGCGCTTTTACGGCCTCCGAACGGCGCGGCCTCAGCCCTCGGGGGCGGCGCTGGCATCCTCGGCGGGATGGGCCTCGGCGTAGGCGTTCTGATAGGCCACGTACTTGTTGTAGAAGTCGTCCACGTCGATGGCGGCCACCGCGTCGGCGACAGTGACCTCGGCGTCATCGGCCCACTGGCCCATCAGATCATCCAGCCGGTAGGCCCGGAAGTCGTCGCTGTACTGGGAGATGTCCTCCACGTCCAGCCGGAGCATGATGTGGTAGCCGTAGTCGGTCTCCACGATCCCGGAGATCTCGCCGGACTTCAGGTCCAGGGCGGCCTCGGTAAAGCCGTCCACCAGAGAGTCCTCCACGGTATAGGTATAGCCGTCGGGATTGGAGGCCAGCCCGGGGTCCTCGGAGTATTCGTTCATCAGCTCGTCAAATTTGGCCGTCAGCGCCTCCCCCTCCAGGGACTGGAGCTGTGAGAGGGCGTCCTCCGCCTGGGTCCTTTTCTCGGCCACGGTGTCGTCGTCCAGAGCCTCATAGTTGTCGTCCACCGTCTTGAACAGGATGTGCTTCACCCGGTAGACGTAGTTGTTCAGCTCCTCGTCAGTGGGCTCTGGGACGGTGGACAGCACGTTTTCGTTATAGAACTGGAGGGTGCTGATGAAGTCGATGGACTGATCGGAGAAGGAGTACGCCTCCTTCAGCTGCTCCAGCACCTCGTCGTTCAGCTGGGCGTCAGCCTCGGCGCGCTGTTCGTCGGTGAGGGGCACGCCCAGCTCGGCGGCCTTCTGCCGCAGGATCACATAGTAAGTGGAGACGGTCACCGCGTCCTGCCGGAGAAAATCGGCATAGGATCCCAGGGACTCGGGCGGGGTGCCGTAATAGGAGTAGTACTGATACACGAAATTATTGCAGTCGGAGGCCAGCAGGTAGCAGAACAGGTCGGCTCCGATCCCCTCCCCGTTGACGGTGACCATCACGTCCTCCGGGGAGAGGCCGACGGAGAACTCCAGGATGCTTTTGGACAGGTCGGCCACGATCTCGGGGGCGGCGGACACATCAGCGGAGGCAGAGGGGGCCGGGGAGTCAGAGGGCTCGGAGGCGCTGTCACCGCAGGCGGTCAGCGTCAGCGCAAGGGTCAGGGCCAGCAGCAGGGCGGGCAGGCGTTTTTTCATTCTCGATCGCTCCAATCATAGAAAATCAATGTGATGAATTGCGGCCATTGTATCATGCCCGGCGGGGAAAGGCAAGGGCCTGGCCCGGATTTATGGCCCTTTCGCGCCTTTTTCGCCCTGTTCCAGCAGGGCCCGGTAGCGGTCCATGAGCCCGGCGGCCAGCCGGAGGGGGTCCTCCCCCTTGCGGAGGCGGACGGAGAAGGCGGGGGTGTCGCCGGGGGAGAACAGCAGGCGGCCGGGATAGCTCCCCGCCAGCTCGGAGATGGTCTTCAAATCAAACGAGGCCAGGGTGAAGGTGACGATCCCCGCCTTCTGGCTCACGTCGCTGACGCCGCAGGCCATCCCCTGGCCCCGGAGCAGGGCGATGGAGATCAGGTTGTTCACCTGCCGGGGCGGGTCGCCGAACCGGTCGATGAGCTCGTCGGTCATGTCGTCCGCGTCCTCGGCGGTGCGGATGCGGGCGATGCGGCGGTACAGGTCCATCCGCTGCTCGGGCATGGGCACGTACTTGTCGGGGATGGAGGCGGCCACGCTCAAATCGGCGGTGCACTCCGCCTGCTGGACGGGGACCTCTCCCTTCTCCTCCAGCACGGCCTCCTCCAGGAGCTTCAGGTACAGGTCGTACCCCACGCTCATCATAAAGCCGGACTGCTCCGGGCCCAGCAGATTGCCGGCGCCGCGGATCTCCAGGTCCCGCATGGCGATCTTGAATCCGGAGCCGAACTCGGCGTACTCCCGGATGGCGGACAGCCGCTTGGCGGCCACCTCGGTGAGCACCTTGCCCGCCCGGTAGGTCATGTAGGCGTAGGCCCGCCGGGGGGAGCGGCCCACCCGGCCCCGGATCTGGTGGAGTTGGGCCAGGCCCATCTTATCCGCGTCCTCGATGATGAGGGTGTTCACGTTGGCGATGTCGATGCCCGTCTCGATGATGGTGGTGCACACCAGCACGTCCACCTCCCCGTCGGACACCCGGGTCATCACGTCGTTCAGCTCCTCCTGGGCCATCTTGCCGTGGCCCACCGCCACTGTCGCGTCCTCCCCCAGCATGTCCCGGATGCGGGCGGCGGTGCGCTCGATGGTGTCCACACGGTTGTGGAGGTAGTACACCTGGCCCCCCCGCTCCAGCTCCCGGCGCATGGCGTCGGCCAGGACAGACCAGTCGTGCTCCAATACATAGGTCTGTACCGGCTGCCGAGAGGCGGGGGGCTCCTCGATGGCGGACATGTCCCGGATGCCGCTGAGGGCCATATTCAGCGTCCTGGGGATGGGGGTGGCGGACAGGGTGAGCACGTCTACCTGTTTGGACAGCTCTTTCAGCCGCTCCTTGTGGGTGACGCCGAAGCGCTGCTCCTCGTCCACCACCAGCAGGCCCAGATCCTTGAACTTCACGTCCTTTTGGAGCAGCCGGTGGGTGCCGATGAGCACGTCGATGTCCCCCCGCTCCAAGGCGGCCAGGGTCTTTTTGATCTGCTGGGGGGTGCGGAACCGGCTGACCACGTCCACCTCTACCGGGTAGTTGGCAAAGCGGCCCTTGGCCGTCAGGTAGTGCTGCCGGGCCAGGACGGTGGTGGGCACCAGGATGGCGGCCTGTTTGCCGTCCAGCACGCACTTCATCACCGCCCGGAGGGCTACCTCCGTCTTGCCGTAGCCCACGTCCCCGCAGAGCAGCCGGTCCATGGGCCGGGCCTGCTCCATGTCCCGCTTGATCTCCCGGGCGGAGCGGAGCTGATCCTCCGTCTCCTCGTAGGGGAACTCGTCCTCGAACTCCTTCTGCCAGGGGGAGTCGGGGGAGAAGGCATACCCCGGCTGCCGCTGCCGCTGGGCGTACAGCTGGATGAGGCCCTTGGCCAGGTCCTTTACCGCCGCCCGGGTGCGGCTCTTGGCCCGCTCCCAGTCGGTGCCGCCCAGTTTGGAGAGCTTCTTGGTCTCGGGGTCGTCCCCGCCGCCGATGTACTTGGAGATGGCGTCCAGCTGGGTGGCGGGGAGATAGAGGGTGTCGGTGCCGGCGTAGGCCAGCTTCACGTAGTCCTTCTCCACGCCGTCCACCTGCATCTTCACCATGCCCACGAACCGGCCCACGCCGTGGTGCTCGTGGACCACCAGGTCCCCGGGGGACAGGTCGGTGAAGGAGTCCACCTTCCGGCGGTCGGCGGCGTGCTTCAGCCGCTTGCCCTTTTTCCGGGGCTCATTGCCCCCCTCAGTGAGGACGGCGTAGGGGCAGCCGATGTAGTCGAACCCGGCGGAGAGCCCCCCCACCGCGATGGTGATGTTCCCCGGCTGGGGCAGGCCGTGGAGCTGGAAGTCCACGGCGGAGCGGATCTGATTGTCCCGCAGCAGGGACTGGAGGTTCAGGGCCCGCTGCTCCGAGCCCACCAGCACCACCGTCCCCGCGCCGGACCGCTGGAACTGGGACAGGTCGGCCACGGCGGTGTCCAGGCTGGCGCCGAAGGAGGAGAGCTGCCGGCCCTGGGCGGTGAGCGTCACCCTGGGAGGCAGGGGGGCCGCCGAGGTGGCGAAGGAGTCCAGGAAGCACAGGGCGTGGTCGGACAGGCGGGCCATGAGTTGGCCCATATCGGCGGCAAAGACGGCGTGCTTGCCGTCCACCACCCCGTTTTCCATGAGGGTCTTGACATCCTCGTTCAGCTGCCACAGCCAGTTCTTGGCCCGCTCGGCCACCCGGCCCGACTCGGAGAGGATGACCACCGCCTCCGGGGGCAGGTGGTCGGCGGCGGTGGCGAGAGCTTTGTACCGGGCGGGGAGGAGCCGGTCCGGGGTGCGGACCCACTGGCCGTCCTCCCGGACGGGGAGGGCCTCCCCCACGGGCAGGAACACGGCCTTATCCAGTTTGCCCGTCCGCCGCTGGGAGGACACGTCGAACAGGCCCATGGAGTCCACGTCCTCGTCCCAGAACTCCACCCGGACGGGCTCCTCCTGGGCGGGGGAGAACACGTCCAGGATGCCGCCCCGCAGGGCGAACTGGCCTACGCCCTCCACCTGCTGGCACCGGGTGTAGCCCATGGCGGAGAGCCGGTCAGCCAGGTCGTTCAGGTCGTACCGGCCGGTGATCTCCAGGGTAATGGTGTGCTCCGCCAGCTCCGACCGGGGCAGGGTGCGCTGGAGCAGGCCCTCCACGGTGGCCACCACCAGCGGGGCCTTCCCTTGGGCCATCTGCCAGAAGGCGGACAGCCGCCGGTGCTCCCACTGGCGGGAGGCCACGGCCCCCTCGTGGAACAGGAACTCTCTTGCGGCGATGAGGGTGGCGGGCACCCCGGTGAGGGCGGTCACGTCCCGCCCCAGACGGACGGCCTCGGCCTCGTCGGCGCAAACCAGCACCACCGGCCAGTCCAGCGCCGTCATGAGCCCGGCGGCGAAGTGGGCCCGGTGGATCGGGGCCAGGCCGGACACCTCCACGGGGGAGCGGCCGCTCTCTAAGGCGGCCGCCAGCCGGGAGAACTCCGGGACCTGATCTAAGATTTTGAGGAGCTGCTTCATGGGGACACCTCAGGAAATACAAAATTTGGAAGTCGCAGGTGCAAGAATCCACTTTAAGCCTTCCCCCCTGCGGGTGGAAGGTGCCCCAGTGCGCACACTGGGGCGGATGAGGGGGCGAAAAGGAGCAGATGTCGTTGGCCTCATCCGTCACCGCCTTGCGGCGGTGCCACCTTCCCCATAAATGGGGAAGGCTCTAAGAGGAAAATCAATTGAATTTGTTCATGGCCCGGTCGATGCCCTCTTTGAGGATGGTTTCCACCGCGTCGGCGGCCCGCTTGACGGCCTCGTCCATGACTTTTTTGTCCTCGCCGGTCAGCTTGGACAGCACCCAGTCGGCCATATCGTAGTCAGGGTGGGGCTTGCCGCCCACCCCCACCCGGAGCCGGGGGAACTGGTCGGTGCCCAAGTGCTGGATGATGCTCTTCAGGCCGTTGTGGCCGCCGGCGGAGCCGCCCTTGCGGATGCGGAGCTTGCCCAGGGGCAGGTCCACGTCGTCGGAGATGACCAGAACATGGTCGGGGGACAGCTTGTAGAACCGGGCGGCCTCCCCCACCGCCTCGCCGGACAGGTTCATGTAGGTCACCGGCTTCATCACCAAGACCCCCTGGCCGCCGATGACGGTGGTATTGGTGAGAGCGTGGTATTTCAGCCGCTGGATGGGGAAGTCGCCCCGGTCCCCCAGCTCGTCGGCCACCAGGAAACCCACGTTGTGGCGGGTGTCCTCGTATTTGTCGCCGGGGTTGCCCAGTCCTACGATGAGCCAGGACACGGGCAGCTTTTTCTGGAACAGCACGGGGGTCACCTCCTCTAAAATGGGGTCCCCGCAAAACGCGAAGCACTTTGTGGGGAGAGGGCAAGCAGCGGAATGAGAACCCCGGCCTTTCGGCCGGGGTGAGGGATATAGGGCTTGCAAGGATGAGTTAGAGCCACATCTTGGACATGGAGCGCTCCTCGTAGATGCGCTCGATGGCCTCGGCGAACATGTGGGCCACGGACAGGTACTTCACCTTGGGGGAGAGCTTCTCCACATCCGGCTTCGGCTGGATGGTATTGAGGAACATCACTTCCTCCAGGGCGGAATCGTTGATGCGCTCATAGGCGGGGCCGGAGAGGACGGCGTGGGTGGCGCAAGCGGTGACCGATTTGGCGTGGCCGATCTCCATGAGGGCGTTGGCGGCGTGGCACAGGGAGCCGCCGGTATCCACCATGTCGTCCAGCAGGATGACGTGCTTATCCGTCACGTCGCCGATGATGTTCATGACCTCGGAGGAGTTGGCCTTCTGCCGGCGCTTGTCCACGATGGCCATGGGCATGTCCAGCTTCTGGGCGAAAGCCCGGGCCCGGGCCACGGAGCCCACGTCGGGGGAGACCACCATGGTCTGGTCGTGGACGGGGGCGAAGCGGCGGAAGAAGTAGTCCACAAAGATGGGGGAGCCCAGCAGATTGTCCACGGGGATGTCGAAAAAGCCCTGGATCTGGTTGGCGTGGAGATCCATGGTCAGCACACGGTCGGCGCCGGCGCGGGTGATCAGGTTGGCCACCAGCTTGGCGGAGATGGGGTCGCGGGGCTTGGTCTTGCGGTCCTGGCGGGCGTAGCCGAAGTAGGGGATCACGGCGGTGACCCGGCCGGCGGAGGCGCGCTTCAGCGCGTCGATCATGATCAGCAGCTCCATCAGATTGTCGTTGACGGGGGCGCTGGTGGACTGGATGACGAACACATCGGAGCCGCGGACGGTCTCGTAGATGGAGACGAAGTTCTCCCCGTCGGAGAAGCGGCCGGTCTCGGCCTTGCCCAGGGGGATGGACAGCTCCTTGCAGATGTCCTCCGCCAGGGCCTTGTTGGAGCTGCCGGAGAAGATCTTGAGATCCTTGCCGTGTGAAATCATAAACCAGATTCCTTCCTCTCTTATGTATGTCAAATGTTGTCGGCACGGAACGGTATCACAGACAAATCCATTATATACACAAACGGCGCGATTTTGGAAGGGTTTTTTTCGATATTTTGAAAATTATTTTGCTTTGACGAAAAAGCGGGGAAAATATCCCCCAAAAGACGGTAAAAACGGCGAGAAAACCGAGTTTTCTCGCCGTTGCGCTTTACACCGGTACAGCGGAGGGGAGCAGCCTGCGGAGGACGGAGACGCGGCAGCGGCTCAACAGCTCGACGGAGGCACACACCTTGTCCGCCACGGTCACCGCCACCGCCACCGGGTTGCGGGGCATATGCAGGGCAAGGGGCCACATGTGGGTGGCGATGGCGTTCTGCTCCTCGTCCGTCAGGTCGGGGCAGAGGGTGCGGGCGTTCATCAGGGCGAAGAGGGGGTGATCCAGGCACTGGCTGCCGGGGTGGCAGCTCTGGTCATAGGGCTGGTAGAGGTACAGGTCGTGGAGCAGGCCGGCACGGGCGGCGGAGGCGGCGTCCCACCCCATGCGTTTGGCGATGCGGAAGGCGATGAAGGACACGAACACCGAGTGCTGGTAGCAGGAGATGGCGAAGTGGTGGTCGTACTGGCCCATGGACATCACCTCCGGGGTGACGAGCAGGTGGCCGATGTACTCCAGCCACTCCGCGGCCAGCGCCGCCCCCTTCCTTTTGGACGGGGGGCGGATAAAAACGCTCAGATTCACACGATTCATCGAAATAAAGACACTCCTCCCGGGAGATTTGTTCTGTTTTCTACTCTATCATAACATTCGGCGGAGATAAAGACAATTTGTAAACAATCCGGGAACAGAGCGAAAAAACTTCTTGACAGCGGCGGAAAAGTATGATAACTGTATTAGTACAGATAATACAGCATGGGCGGAAACGCCCGAATCGGAAGGAGATGGGTAAATGCTCCAGTTGAACTACCGGGACAGCCGCCCCATCTATGAACAGGTGCGGGACGGGCTGAGAAAGCTCATCATCACCGGGGGCATCCCCGCGGGAGACAAGCTGCCCTCGGTGCGGCAGCTGGCGGCGTCGCTGGCCATCAACCCCAACACCATCCAGCGGGCCTACGAGGCTCTGGAGCAGGAGGGGTACGCCTACTCGGTGCCGGGGAAGGGGAGCTTCGCCGCCCTGCCCATGGACGTGAACGCCGGCCGGCGGGAGGAGCTGCTGGGCAAGCTGGACGTGATCGTCCAGGAGCTGAGGTATCTGGGGGTCGGCGGGGACGAGCTGGCCGCCCGGGTGATGGGCAAAAAGGAGGGTGAATCCAAATGATCGAAGTGAAAAACGTGGTCAAGACCTTTGACGGGTTCCACGCGCTGGACGGGCTGACCATGACGGTGCCCAAGGGGGCCATCTATGGGCTGGTGGGGCCCAACGGCGCGGGCAAGTCCACCATCCTGCGCCACCTGTCCGGGGCATACCGGCAGGATTCGGGCGACATCGCCCTGGAGGGGGCGCCCATCTATGAGAACCCGGCGGCCAAGCGGCGGATCGCCGTCATTCCCGACGAGGTGTACTGGTTCGGCTCCGCCTCCACAAGGGACATGATGCGCTTTTACAAGGGGCTGTACCCCTCCTTTGATATGGAGCGGTACGAAAAGCTCCGGGAGGCCTTCCCCGAGGTGGACGAGCGGCGGCCCATCCGCCGGCTGTCCAAGGGGATGCAGAAGCAGTCGGCCTTCTGGCTGGCCCTGAGCTGCAAGGCGGACTATCTGCTGCTGGACGAGCCGGTGGACGGGCTTGATCCGGTGATGCGGCGGCAGGTATGGTCGCTGCTCATGGGGGACGTGGCCGAGCGGGGGACTACGGTGCTGGTGTCCTCCCACAACCTGCGGGAGCTGGAGGACGTGTGCGACCACGTGGGGCTGCTGTCCCACGGCAAGGTGGCCCTGGAGCGCTCTCTGAGCGAATTGCAGGGGGGCATCGTCAAGCTCCAGATCGCCTTTAAGACCAGCGAGCCGCCGGAGCTGCCGGCGGGGCTTCGCATTTTGCACACCTCCAATCTGGGCCGTATCTACACCTATATCGTCCGGGGCACCCCGGAGGTGGTGCAGGAGCGGTTCCGGGAGCTGGACCCCCTGTTCCAGGAGGCCCTGCCCCTGACGCTGGAGGAGATCTTCATTTATGAGATGGGAGGGGAGGACTATGCGGTCCGGGACATCGTTCTTTAACGGCACGGTATTCAAAAAGACCGTCGCCCGGTACTGGCCGGTGTGGGCGGCCTATCTGGTGGTCTGGCTGGTGTGCCTGCCCCTGAATATGCTGATGCAGCTCCAGGGGCTGGATCCCCAGTTCGCCCACTACGCCTACACGGCGGAGAACATCCTGGCCTCCTCCGCCGAGGCGCTGCTGCCGGCGGCGGTGGTCTTCGCCCCCCTGGCGGCTATGGCGGTGTTCAGCCACCTGTATAACAGCCGCTCCGCCAACTTCTTCGGCGCCCTGCCCGTCCGCCGGGAGGGGCTGTTCCTCACCCACTACCTGGCGGGGCTGGCCTTCCTGCTGGTGCCCGACCTGATCGTGGGGGCTTTGACCCTGCTGGTGGGGGCGGCCTTCGGGGCCAACTGCCTGACCACGGCGCTGTACTGGCTGCTGATCGCCTTCGGCGAGGGGTTCTTCTTCTACTCCTTCGCGGTGTTCTGCGGCATGTTCGCGGGGCACATCCTGGCGCTGCCGGCGTTTTACGCCATCTTCAACGCCCTGGCCGCCGCCCTCATCATGATGTTCGAGTTTATCTGGTCCCAGTTCTATTACGGGTATTACCGGTTCGGGGACATCCTGCCCCAGGCGGCGGACTGGCTCACCCCCACTTACCGGATCGCCTACAATGTGGATATCGAGATCACCATTCCCCCCAGCAAAGTCTCGGAGGTGGCCCTCCAGGGGGGCGGGACGCTGGCGGTCTACGCCGGGGCGGCCCTGGTGCTGACCGCCGCGGCCTTCCTGCTGTACCGCAGGCGCCGGCTGGAGACCGCCGGGGACGTGGTGGCCGTGGCCCCCATGAAGCCGGTGTTCAAGTACAGCGTGTCCTTCTGCGCGGGACTGTTCTTCGGCTGGGTCACCGCCCTGGTGCTGGGGGAGAGCACCGAGGTGTGGATCGCCGCCTCGGTGGTCTGGGCGGTGGCGGGCTGCTTCATCGCCCAGATGATCCTGGACAAGAGCTTCAAGGTGTTCAAAAAGTGGAAGGGCCCGGCGGTGATGGGGCTGGTGTTCTGCGCCCTGTTCGCCGTGGTGTGCTTCGATCTGACCGGGTATGAGACCCGCGTCCCGGAGGCCGCCGACGTGGACAGCGTCATCGTGACCTATCTGAGCAGCAGCTGGGACAACGGCAGCTCCGGGTTCGAGACCAGCGACCCGGCCCGGATCGGGGACCTGATCATCCTCCACAAGGCGGCGGTGGACCAGCGGGACAGGGGAGGCGTGCCCGGCGGAACCCACGGCTCTGTGAACCTGACGCTGGTCTACCGCCTGAAGTCCGGCGGCACCCTGAGCCGGGATTACAGTTTCGCCATCGAGCCCGGCCCGGTGGACCAGGAGGGCTCCCCCGCCTGGGCCCTGGAGCGCATCTACAGCGACCCGGCGCTGATAGCGGCCCGTTTCGGCTTCGACCAGGCGGCCGAAGCGCTGCACCACGTAAACTATGTAGACCATGACTGGTATGACAACGAAAAGTTAGAAGAGGGCGCCGAGCTGACCCCCGAGTATAAGTACGGACAGACCTACGGCAGCATGACCTTTACCGGTACGGACGCCCGCGCCCTGCTGGAGGCGGCCAAGGCCGACTTCGCCGCCGGCCGGCTGGGCCAGTTCCACGTGGGGCAGCACCAGGAGACCCGCCGCACCCTCGACTTCACCTATCGGGACGAGGAGGGCTTCCTCCACGACATGGAGGTGACGGTGCCCGACACGGCCGCCGAGACCCTGGCCGCGCTGGAGCGGATCATCCCCGCCTTCCTGGAGCACGAGGGGTTTACGGGGACGGAGCAGGTGTTGGAATAAGGCAAAGGAGTGACCTGACCCCATGAGTGAGAGACGGACGAGGCGGCACAGCCGCCGGAGCAGGGCCCCCCTCTGGATCGGGGCGCTGGCCGCAGCGCTGGCAGTGGTGCTGGCGCTGGGCGTGTTCCTCATCGGGGGGAGCCCGCCCCGGCCCCCGGCGGCCTCCATGGACCACGGCTGGGAGCTGGTGCTGGTGAACCGGGACCACTCCCTGCCCGAGGGCTGGGACCCGGAGCTGGTCACCCTGACCAACGGGACCCAGGTGGACGAGCGCATCTATCCCGCTTTGCAGGAGATGTTCGACGATATGCGGGATCAGGGCGTGTACCCCGTGGTGCGGGACGGCTGGCGCTCCCAGGAGGAGCAGCAGGAGTTGATGGACGACCGCGTGGCCCAGTACCGGGGCCAGGGGCACTCCTGGAGCGAGTCCAGAGAGCTGGCCGAACAGTGGGTGGCCCTTCCCGGCACCAGCGAGCACCAGCTGGGGCTGGCGGTGGACATCAACCCGGACAGCAGCCTGTCCACCGGGGACCAGGTGTACGGTTGGCTGGCGGAGCACGCCTGCGAGTACGGCTTTGTGCGCCGCTATCCCCCGGACAAGACGGAGATCACCGGCATCTCCAACGAGCCGTGGCACTACCGCTACGTGGGGATGGAGGCCGCAGAGGAGATGGAAGAGCTGGGCCTCTGCCTGGAGGAGTATGTCGAATATCTGGACGGAGACCGGGCGGCGTGAATACAGCCTGTAATAGATAAGCGGATGATCACAGACGGGAGAGACTTATGCATGATTTTATCCACACGATCTTCTATCTGCTGAGAGGCGTGGCGGGCCTGGCGGTTTTGTCCGCCGTTTTGGGCGGGCTGGCCGCCGCCCTGTGCTTCAAGCTCAGAAAGCGGCCCATCTCCTGGGGAAAGGTGATCGCTTTCGCCCTGCTGTGCGGGTGGCTGACCGCCATGCTTGGCCTCACCCTGCGGCGCATGGGCATCGGGGGGATCGGCGCCATGGGGTACAATTTCCACCTGTTCCGGGCCTTCCGGGAGGCGTGGAACGAGTTCTCCCTACAGGTCTGGCTCAATCCCTTGTTGAACACCGCCATGTTCCTGCCCCTGGGCGTCCTGCTGCCTCTGCTGTGGAGACCCTTCCGCCGGTGGCACGCGGCTCTGGCGGCGGGGCTGGGCCTGTCGCTGGCGGTGGAGGTGGTCCAGTATGTGGGGGCCCTGGGCATGGCAGATGTGGACGACCTGTTCTGCAACGCCCTGGGGACCATGGTGGGCTGGTGCCTGTGCATGATGGTGCTGAATCTGATTGAAAAGCGGCCCGCCCTGGCCGGGGCCTGCGCGGCGCTGCCGGTGCTGGCGGCGGCGGTCCTGGGCGGGACCTTCGCGGTCTATTACCTCCAGCCCTACGGCAATCTGGCCGACGCCCCTGTCTATGACGCGGACCTCTCCGGCGCGGCCTGGACCCTGGACTGTAAGCTGCCCTCTGTGGGGGAGACCGCCGGGGTGTACCGCCTGGGGGCCTACGACCGGGCCGCCTGCGACGCCTTTGCCTATGGGTTCGCCCAGCGGCTGGGGGTGGACACCGAGAGCCGCCCGCCTGAATATTACTTTGACGCCGACTATTACGACGGGACCTCGATGTATTCCAACCACTCGGATTTCTTCCTGAAGGTGGAGCTGGCCGACCGTTCTTTCCGGTACGACCGGTACCGCCACGACGAGCATTATGGCGAGCTGCCCGAGGCGGCGCTGCGGGAGAAGCTGGCCGCCTTTGACATCGACGTGCCGGATCACGTGACCTTCGGGTACGAGGGGGACGGCTGGCATAAATTCGAGGCGTCGGGCGATGTGAAGGGGGACGCCTTGACCACCGGAATCCTCCGCTGCCGGGTGACCGACGCAGGGGAGATCGTGGAGATCGAGAACAGCCTGGCGCTGTGCGAACTGGCAAAACAAGAGGCGGTCCTCTCCCCGGAGGAGGCGTATCAGCGGCTCCGGAAGGGCCGGTGCTCCGACAACGAGTAACTGGAATACTGGACGAAGGAGTACGCCCATAACGATGTCCGGGTGACCGCCTGCGCCCTGGAGTACCGGGCGGACACCAAGGGGTTCTATCAGCCGGTGTACGCCTTCGGCATCGAGGACCTGGGGTTCGACTCGGTGTTCGTGCCGGCGTTGAAATAACGCAAAATTACATGGGCCGGACGGGAGACCGTCCGGCCCGTTCGCGCCCTTGCAAAACCGCGCCCGATGGGGTACAATACGGGTGACGAATCATTCCTGAGGAATTGAGGTGCCCTCTATGTGGGAGCTGCTGCGGAAGATCAAGCGGTTTTTCTTCCCTGACCCGGTGGCGAAATTCTGGAAGAACCGGGAGAAGATCGTCCGGCCAAAGGGCCGGATACAGAGGTTCCTTGCGCCTCTGTATACCCACTCCAACCAGAAGATTTTGGATAAGCACAACGCCTGCATCCCCTGCCTGGAGCGGATCGCCCCCTTCGCCACCCCCCACGGGCTGGCGGGGATCTTTATCTCCTACGGGGCCACGGTGGGGGAGGGCTGCACCATCTTCCAGCAGGTGACCATCGGCTCCAACAACCTGCCGGACAGCCGGGGGCGGGGGGCGCCCACCATCGGCAAAAACGTGTATATCGGCGCGGGGGCCAAGATCATCGGCAACGTGACCGTCGGGGACAACGCCCGCATCGGCGCCAACTGCGCCGTCACCTTCGACGTGCCCGCCAACGCCACCGTGGTGCTGCCCGCCCCCCGGGTCATCCTCCACGACGAGCCCCGGGACAACACCTTCGTCACCTGGGCAGAGCGGAAAAAAGCGGAGTGAGGCCGTCTGTCACATTATGGAGAGAGCCGGACGGGAGACCGTCCGGCTCTTTGCTATGCCTTTTGCGGTTTTTTGATCCCCAGCACCAGGAAGCGGAGGACGGGGATACGGCGGATCAACTCATAGAGCGCCGCCGTCAGGGGGAACACGCCGAGCAGACCCAGCAGATAGCAGGCCCAGCCGGGGAGAGGGCTCGCATACAGCCCCCAGCACAGGGCCAGCGCGGCGGGGTAGTGGACCACATACCAGCCGAAGCTGGCCCCGGTCATATACCGGGCGAAGGGGGAGCTGTTTTTCAGGCTGTGCTTTCCCCAGCCCAGGGCGGCCAGCGCCGCCGTCCAGGCGAACCAGTTGGCGTGGGCGGAGCGGAGGATGGCGTCATCGGCAAAGTTTTGCCCGTAAAACCGGGCGGCGAAGGTCACGCCCAGCAGGAGGGCGGCAATCAGCGCCGGCCAGCGATAACGCTTCACAGCCTCCTGAGCGCCGTCGTGGGAGAGGAACAGGTATCCCATCAGGAAGGCCGCTCCGTAGATCCCGAAGCGGTACACCGTGATGACGGGCACGTTGCCGATCTGCGCCCCGCCCCAGAGGACAAATCCCAGCAAAAACAGGGCGGGGCCGGGGAGGCGGCCGCAGAGGGCGTGGAGCCGGTCGACCCTGTCCAGCCGTTTCAGCAGGGCGGCGGCCAGGGACCACAGAAACAGCACATGGCAGAACCACAGAGGCCCCTGCCCCGCCAGCACGAACACCGGGTAACGAATCAGAGGCGGGATGTACTCCAGCCCGCCGCCGATGGACACGTTCATCCACCCGGTGACCCAGTGGTAGACGAAGGGCCCCAGGAGAGAGGGCACCAGCAGCTTCCGGGCCCGTTCCCGCAGAAACCGGGAAGGCTTTTCCCTTTCCAGAGCGTACCGGGCGCAGATGCCCGCCACCGCGAACAGCAGCACCATGAACCAGGGGTAGACGAGGGACAGCAGTACATCGGCGGCGGGGAGGGCCTTGTCCGGCCCTATGCCCCCTGGCACCCCCACCCCGTTGAACAGGTAGCCCACGTGATAGACCAGCACCAGCAGCACCGTCTGCCAGCGCAGCCCGTCCAGCCAGGGGCGCCTCACTTTCCGCCCTCCGGGAAGGGCATATTGCCGAAGATACGGTCCACCAGCGCCTCCGCCACCGCCTTGGGGGGGATGGCGATGCCCTGTTCCGAGTCCCCCAGCAGCAGCAGGGTGTCCCCCGGCCTGATGCCGAACAGGTCCCTGGCCTCCTTGGGGATGACGAACTGGCCTTTTTCCCCCACCTTCACCGTCCAGGCGTAGCGCCCCCTTGTCTGTTCTTCCATAAACAGCACCTCCTAAAGTATGAAAAGTTATACTAATCATACTTCTGGGAATTGGATTTGTCAAGAGGAATTTTTTGACGTCCCACGTTTGGCCTTTCCAACGGCAGAATTTTCTGGTATACTGGATGAAAAGTGAACGGAAAGGGGATATCGCGATGCCGGGACGTGATGAATTTATCGAACTATACAATCAGTACATCCACCGGGAGGGCGCCAAAGAGCTGCTGGACTATCTGACCGACCGCAGCGACTTCTTCTCTGCCCCCGCCTCCGCCAAATACCACGGGGCCTACGCCGGCGGCCTGTGCGACCACAGCGTCAACGTGTTCCGGTGCCTGGAGGCCTACCTGGAGCGGCAGCGAGTGAAGGAGGTCTACGGCCTGGACTACGACATGGAGTCGGTGGCCATCGTGGCCCTGCTCCACGACCTGTGCAAGATCGGCTGCTACAAGGCCGGCACCCGCAACGTGAAGGACGACGCCACCGGCAAGTGGGAGAAGGTGCCCACCTTCTTCTACGAGGACAAGCTGCCCTACGGCCACGGGGAGAAGTCGGTGTACATCGTGTCCGGCTTCATGCGCCTCTCCCGGGAGGAGGCCATGGCCATCCGCTGGCACATGGGGTTCTCCGGCCCGGAGGACAGCAAGATGGTGGGCCAGGCCCTCCAGCAGTATCCGCTTGCCTTCGCCCTGGCGGTGGCGGACATGGAGGCGTCCTATTTCCTGGAAAAAACGGGCAGTCTGTGATGAGGTGAGCGTATGGAGATCAACGTACTGCGTCTCGGCATGATCGGCACCAACTGCTATATCTTCCGGAAGGGAGAGGGCAAGGGCTGCGGCATCGTAGACCCCGGCGCCGACGGGGACAAGGTGGCCGCCTGGCTGAAGGAGCGGGGATTGGAGCCGGAGGTCGTCCTGCTGACCCACGGCCATTTCGACCATATCATGGGTATCCCCGGCCTTCGGGAGAGCTGGCCGGACCTGCCCGTGTACTGCCACCCCGCCGACCTGGGGGAGGGAGAGAGGACCCGTACCTTCGGCGCGTCCGTCCCCACGGTGGCCTCTTACGGGGACATCCGCACCTATCGGGAGGGGGACGCCCTCGCCGTGGCGGGGGTGGACATCAAGGTGCTGGAGACCCCCGGCCACACCCCCGGCTCGGTGACCCTGGAGGCGGGCGATGTGCTGTTCACCGGGGACACCTTATTCAATGAATCCATGGGCCGCACCGACCTGCCCGGCGGGGACGAGGAGCAGATCATGGCCTCCCTGAAACGGCTGGGGGAGCTGAAAGAGGACTACCGGGTGTGCCCCGGCCACGAGGGGCAGTCCACCCTGGAGCATGAGCGGCAGTATAACCCCTTCCTGCGGGTGGCGATGAAGGGCGTATGAAGCTGTATCTGCGGGGACACTCCTATACCTACGCCGTCCAGGAGATGCTGTTCACCCTGTTCCCCGGGCAGAGGGCGGAATATCCCGAGGGCGGACCCGACGGCGGCTCGCCCTCTCTGTTGCTGTCCTTAGACCAGAGGGACGGGGAACTGATTGCCTCCGCCACCCTGTGGTGGGAGGGACAGGTCTACACCGGGGAGCGGCGGGCGTCTGTGGATGAGCTCACCGGCGGACTTGCCGATGACCGGGTGCGCCAGCGGATTTTGCGGATGTCCTTTTACGACGCCGGGGTGAAGGCCCGGGGCTCTGAGCCCCCCTGGGGGGCTCTCACCGGGGTGCGGCCCGTGAAGCTGCCCACCCGCCGGATGGCCGCCGGGGCCAGCCGGGACGAGGCCAAGGCCGTCCTCACCGATCTGTACCGGGTGGGAGAGCGGCGGGCGGAGCTTGCCATGGAGTGCGCCGAGACGGCGCTGTCCATCCGGGACAGACTGCCCAAGGACGGCCTGTCCCTGTACGTGGGCATCCCCTTCTGCCCCAGCCGGTGCGCCTACTGCTCTTTCATCTCCGCCGACGTGAAGGGGGCGCTGGGCATGGTGGAGCCCTACGTGGACCTGCTCTGCCGGGAGATCGAGGAGGCTGGAAAACACATGAGGGCCCACGGCCTCCACGTCTCCACCGCGTACATGGGGGGCGGCACGCCCACCACTCTGACCGCGGAGCAGATGGATCGGGTGCTGTCCACCGTCGAGGAACACCTGCCCATGGAGAAATGCGGCGAGTTCACCGTGGAGGCGGGCCGGCCGGACACCATCACGGGGCCAAAGCTGGAGGTTTTGAAAACGCACGGTATAAACCGCATCTCAATCAACCCACAGTCTATGGAGGACAGCGTGCTGGCCGCCATGGGCCGGGCCCACACCGCCGCCCAAATCGAGGCGGCCATGTCCCTGGCGGGCGAACGGTTCGGCGGCCTGGTGAACATGGATCTGATCGCCGGCCTGCCCACCGACACGGTGGAGGGCTTTTCCCGGACGCTGGACCGGGTGCTGGATATGGCCCCGGCCAACGTCACCGTCCACACCCTGGCCCTGAAAAAGGGCTCCCGCCTCACCGAGGAGGGGGGCGACCTCTGCGCCCCGGCGGATGTGGCCGCCATGCTGGAGCTGGCGGAGAGCCGTCTCCGGGGGGCGGGGTACCGGCCCTATTACCTCTACCGGCAGAAGTATATGTCCGGCTCCTTCGAGAACGTGGGCTGGTGCCGGCCGGAGACCGAGTGCGCCTACAACGTCGTCATGATGGAGGAATTGCAGACGGTGCTGTCCCTGGGGGCGGGGGGTGTCACCAAGCTGGTGGACCCGGACACGGGGTACATCAGGCGCATCACCAACCCGAAATACCCCCACGAATATTTGCACGCCTGGGACAAGCTGGCCGCCGCCAAGGAGGAGGCCGCCCGATTCCAGGGGGAATTGGCAAAGCGAACGTAAAAAAGTGCCCCGGACCGTATCTTGGTCCGGGGCTTACTTTTGCTCCTGCTCCATATCATTGAGGCAGTATTCGATCATTCTGACGACCATTTTGCTAAAGCTGGTGCCGTTTTTTGAGGCAAGCCGGTCAACCTGTTCGGCCAGAGCTT
The DNA here is from genome assembly GCA_947629955.1 of uncultured Oscillospiraceae bacterium. Taxonomy (GTDB): domain Bacteria; phylum Bacillota; class Clostridia; order Oscillospirales; family Oscillospiraceae; genus Enterenecus. The sequence continues at coordinate 5,254 of CANRFT010000019.1, read as the reverse complement.
CGGAGATATAGAGGCTCTTGTAGATGTGGTTGATTTTGCTTGTATCCTCTGGACGAAAAGGCATCGAAAGCCCCCCTTTCTATGGCAAATCATAACGCAAAAACAACACGTGTAAAACATCATATATTCTATGATAAAATCTGTTGTATTTTGCGTGGCGCTATGCTATAATTTTCCTGTTGAAAGAGGTGGTATCATGCAGGTCGAGGTCGAATTGGAGGTCCCGGATTACGTCTTTGATTTTTATATGCAGGCGGCCCGGCGGGCGGGGTTGCCCGTTCAGCGGGTCATGGCCGACGCCCTGTTCAAGCTGGCGGGGGAGTTGTCACTGGAGGCGCTGCATGAGAAAGGGAAAGCCTTCCACCCGTAGGGGGGAAGGTGCCCCAGTGCGCACACTGGGGCGGATGAGGGGGCGGAGAGGGTCAGCTGTCAGCCGGCCTCATCCGGCATCGCCTTACGGCGATGCCACCTTCCCCACACCTCACCCGGCCCCTTTGGGGCCACCCTCCCCGCAAGCGGGGAGGGCTCTTAGAGGTAAGAGTCAAACGTGGGGAGGGCTTTTAGAGGAATGGATTAAACGCGGCTGACAGTTTCCTGTTGCAGGCGGAGCTGGCGAAAAAACTTTGAAAAACGCAAGGAAAACCCCTTGACATTGGATTTTCCCTTTGCTATACTACTAAAGCCGCTTTGAATGGGTGTGGTGTGTCCACAGGCAAGAGGGAGTTCTCCCCGCCCCCGACAGCGAGCCCGTAATAAAGGAAAGGCAGGTGCAAGCAATGCACGCAATCATCGAGACCGGCGGCAAGCAGTACAAGGTGACCGAGGGCGACGTCCTCTACATCGAGAAGCTGAACGCCGAGGCCGGCGAGACCGTCACCTTCGACAAGGTCCTGGCCGTCATCGACGGCGACAAGGCCACCTTCGGGGCCCCCACCGTGGCCGGCGCCTCCGTGGCCGCCAACGTGGTCAAGAACGGCAAGGGCAAGAAGATCCTGGTCTTCAAGTACAAGCCCAAGAAGAACTACCGCCGGCGTCAGGGCCATCGTCAGCCCTACACCAAGGTGGAGATCACCGCGGTCAAGGCGTAAGAGAGCCATGACCACCGTTACGTTCCACAGGGCGGACCGCCGGCTGGACGGCTTTAAGGCCGAGGGCCACAGCGGTTACGCCGAGGCGGGCAGCGACATCGTGTGCGCCGCCGTCTCCGCCGCGGCGGGGCTGGTGGAGTGTACCGTCAACGAGGTGCTGGGCCTGGGCGCGTCTGTCAAGATCAAGCCCAAGACCGCCAGCATTTCGCTGAAACTCCCCTCCGGGCTGAGCCAGACCAACGAGCACATCTGCCAGAACCTACTGACAGGCTTGATGGTCTACCTCCAGTCGGTGGCGGAGGAATATCCCGACAATCTCATCGTCCTGCTGGACGATGACGACGAGGACGAGTGAGCCTCGACAACCTTTGACAGAAAGGACGGAAAGCGACATGAAGATCAGCATCCAGTTCTTCGCCCACAAAAAGGGCGGCGGCTCCACCAAGAACGGCCGCGACTCCAAGGCCAAGCGCTTGGGCGTCAAGCGGGCTGACGGGCAGTTCGTGCTGGCCGGCAACATCCTGGTCCGGCAGCGGGGCAGCCACATCCATCCCGGCACCAACGTGGGCATCGGCAGCGACGACACCCTGTTCGCCCTCAAGGACGGCCACGTGAAGTTCGAGCGGATGGGCAAGGACCGCAAGAAGGTCTCCATCGTGGAGGCCGCGCAGTAAGCACGACGAGAAACGTCCCGGACAGACCCTGTCCGGGACGCTTTTTTGGGAAAGATATGATCTGTGTGCCCGCGCCCTTAAGCCTTCCACCCTTCGGGGGGAAGGTGCCCCAGTGCGCACACTGGGGCGGATGAGGGGCGGTGAGGGCAACAACGCCGGCCTCATCCGTCAGCCCTTCGGGCTGCCACCTTCCCCATAAATGGGGAAGGCTTTTCGAGGTAGTTTGATTAAAACCGGCGTTATGAAGACCCACCCCAAAATCACAGGAGAGAGTATTATGGCCAACCAATTCATCGACACCGCCCGCATCACCGTCCGGGCCGGAAACGGCGGCGGGGGCGCGGTGTCCTTCCACCGGGAGAAATACGTGGCCGCCGGCGGACCCGACGGCGGCGACGGCGGCCGGGGAGGCGACGTGGTCCTGCGGGTGGACCAGCACATGTCCACCCTGATGGACTTCCGCTATAAGCGGAAATACGTGGCCGAGAACGGCAAGGACGGCTCCGGCAAGCGCTGCTCCGGCAAGGACGGGGCCGATCTGGTGATCCGGGTGCCTCGAGGGACAGTGGTCCGGGACCTGGAGACCCGGGAGATCATCTGCGATATGTCCGGCGGGGAGGACTTCGTGCTGGCGAAGGGCGGCAAGGGCGGCTGGGGCAACCAGCACTTCGCCACCCCCACCCGGCAGGTGCCCCGGTTCGCCAAGGCGGGCCTGCCCGGCCAGGCGCGGGAGGTCCTGCTGGAGCTGAAGCTGCTGGCCGACGTGGGGCTGGTGGGCTTCCCCAACGTGGGCAAGTCCACCCTGCTCAGCGTGGTCACCCGGGCCCAGCCCAAGATCGCCAACTACCACTTTACCACCCTGTTCCCCAACCTGGGGGTGGTGCCCATGGAGGAGGGCCGCTCCTTTGTGCTGGCCGACATCCCCGGCATCATCGAGGGAGCCGCCGCCGGCGCGGGCCTGGGCCACGACTTTCTGCGGCACATCGACCGCTGCCGGCTGCTGATCCACGTGGTGGACGTGTCCGGCAGCGAGGGCCGGGACCCGGTGGCCGATTTCGACGCCATCTGCGCCGAGCTGGAACAGTGGTCCCCGGAGCTGGCCTCCCGCCGGATGATCGTGGCGGCCAACAAGGCGGACATCATGGAGAATCCCGCCCTGCTGGAGCGGCTGCGGGAACACGTTGAGGCCAAAGGCTGCCCGGTGTACGTCATCTCCGCCGCCGCCCACCAGGGGGTGAAAGAACTGATGTACGCCGCCGCCGCGGAGCTGGACAAGCTGCCGCCGGTCATCACCTACGAGCCCACCTATGTGGAGCGCCCCCCGGAGGTGGACACCTCCGCCCCCCTGGAGATCACCCGGGACGAGGATGGCACCTGGCTGGTGGACGGGCCCTGGCTGCGGCAGCTCATGGCCAATGTGAACTTTGGCGACTACGAGAGCCGCAACTGGTTCGACCGGAAGCTCCGGGAGGCCGGGGTGTTCCAGCAGATGGAGGACATGGGCGTCCGGGACGGGGACAACGTGTGCCTCTACAACCTGGAATTTGAATATCAGCGCTGAGCGCCGGCGGCCCCTGTTTTAGGGCCGCGCCCGCATTAGGAGGGAAAACGATGTTTTTGGAGACAGAGCGGCTGATTTTGCGGAAATTTGAGGAGAGCGACCTTCCGGACTTCTGCGAACTGGTGATGGACGACGAATTGAACCGGATGATGGGGAACTGGCCGGTGGACAGCGAGGAGAAGGCCAAAGAACTGCTGGACTGGTTCCTTCACGGGGAAAAATGGGCCTGCGCCATCGTCCTCAAAGAGAGCGGGAAGCTGATCGGCGATCTCACCGTCTACGAGAAACCCCCGGAGGAGGTCAGAAACGCGCCGGAGACCGCGGGGAAAACGGGGCGGGCGCTGTCCTTTTCCATCTCCCGGCAGTACCGCCGCCGGGGGCTGATGGAGGAGGCGGTGCGGGCCGTCGTCGGCCGGCTGTTCGCGGAGGGGGCGGACTATGTCAACGGCGGATATTTTGACTTCAACCTCCCCTCCCAGGCGTTCCACCGGAAGCTGGGTTTTGCGCCCCTGTGTGAGAGCCGCGTCCCGGCGGAGGACGGCGGGGAGCTGACCGGGATGGAGACGGTTTTGTGGAAAAAAGACTGGAAAGAGTAAAACAGGCCCCGCCGGAAATGGGGCGGTGCAATGAAGAATGATGCTACCCAGCAGAGGCACACAGGCGCCCTTCCACCCGGAGGTGGAAGGGCGCCTGTGTTTTGAGCAAATCACTCCCTCTCAGATTTATCCCACCCCCTGCCATAAGCAGCAGTGGAACAAGACGAACTGAACAAGAAAACACTTGGGGCGGCACTGTGTCAAACGCGCAAAGCCGCTCCACATCTCTGCTCTCTGCTATCAGAAGAATCATGTCACGCTTTTGAACCCGTTTCCCGAGGGCGGTATGGATCGATTTCAAATCCCCGCCCGTTCATTCCTTGGCGGCGCCGGCGGTCACGCCGGTGACCAGGAACCCGGACAGGCAGAAGTACAGGATCACGATGGGCACCGCGATAAAGATGGACCCCGCGGCGAACCGGGTAAACTGCGTCTCGTCCAGGTGCATCAGCCCCACCGCCACCGTCCACAGGTCCTTGTTTTTCAGCAGCAGGTTGGGCAGGATGAAATCGCTCCACGGCCAGGCGAACTGGGTCAGCGCCGTGTAGACGATGATGGGCTTGGACAGGGGGAGGGCGATGGTCCGGAAGATGGTGAGGTTGCTGGCCCCGTCCAGCCGGGCCGCCTCAAAGACGGAGCTGCTGATGGAGTCAAAGTATCCCTTTTGCACCAGGTATCCCATGGGCGCGCCGGAGGCATAGATCAGCACCAGGCTCCACAGCTGATTGATGAGTCCGAAGTTCACCATCAGGAGATAGACTGCCGTCATCCCCATGAAGGATGGGAACATGCTCAGCACCAGGGTGGACTTCATCAGCACCTTCCGGGTGCGGAACTGGAAGCGGCTGATGGTGTACGCGGTGAGGATCACCAGGATGGTGCCCAGCAGGCTGGAGAGCACCGCCACAAACAGGGTGTTTTTCAGCCAGTTCGGGTAGTCGTACATCTGGGTGTCAGTGAACAGGATCTGGTAGCCGGACAGGCTGAACGCCTTGGGGAAGAAGCCGGACAGGTCGTAAATGGAGCCGGTGCGGGAGAAACTGGCCAGCACCAGCCAGAGGATCGGGAAAAAGAAGATGAGGCACACCACGATGAGCGCCGCGTGGGTGAGGATGAAATCGGCAAAGCGCTTCCATTTCATCGGAAGGTATCCTCCTTCCTGTAAGCGTTGCTCCGCACATAGACGGAGAGGGAGATGACAGAGGTGATGATGAAGATGATCAGGCTCACGGCGGCGCCGATGCTGTAATAGTTGTTATCGATGGACAGGTTATAGAGCCAGTTGATGAGCAGGTCCGTGTCGCTGGCCAGGAAATAGCCGTCCATGTACAGGCC
>CANRFT010000018.1 GCA_947629955.1 uncultured Oscillospiraceae bacterium | reverse complement strand
ATGTCCACGCCGGGGACGGCGCTCTTGTCCTTCTTGATGAGGACGGTAACGGTGGTCTGGTCAGCGTAGTCCAGCAGACGGCCATCCGGCAAACGAATACCCAGGGTGTTGTCCTTTTTCAGCGTGACAACAGCGCCCATGACCGGGGCCTCGGTATCGGTGTCAGTGACGATGACCAGATAGCCGCCCACCTCGGCCTCGCCGTGGTTGTCGGTGATGTCCTGGTCGTTCAGACGGGGGATGGACTCGCTCTCCAGCTTCTCGCCGCAGTCCTTGCACTCCTTGTGGCGCTCACCCTCACTGTCCACGGTAGGCTCCTTATCCACGATCCAGTCGCTCTCCTTGTGGCCGGTGGGGTTCGTGTACTCGTCCTTGTAGGTGTCGCCGCAGTTTTCGCAAGTGTGGGTGGTATAGCCCATCTCGGTGCAGGTGGGAGGCGTGACCTCATCGGTGTAATTGTGGCCCAGGGCCGGAGCAATCACAGCGCCGCACTTCTCGCAGAGCTGGGGTTCGGTGCAGGTGGCAGGAGCGCCGGGGGTGTGGCCCTTGGCGGGGTCGCCCTCCAGACGGGTCGCGCCGCAACGCTGGCACTTGTACTCGATAACGCCGGAGCCGACGCAGGTGCCGCTGCTGATGGTGGTGCCCTCATCCCACTGATGGCCAAGAGCGGCGGTGTAGTCGGTCACGAAGGAACTGCCGCAGCCGTCGCACAGGTGGACGGTCTTGCCGCCAGTCTCGCAGGTAGCGGGAGTGACGTGGGCCTTGTAGTTGTGGGGCAGGGCGGAGGTGATATTGGTGATGTGGCGGTCGCCGCAAACGGAACACTCCTTGACAGTATAACCGGGAGAGGTGCAGGTGGCGGCCACGTTGTGGGTGCTGTACTTATGCTCACCCTTGGGGGTGGCGGTGGTTTTCATCTGGCCGCAGCGGGAGCAGATCTCCAGGAGCTTGCCGTCCGTCTCACAGGTGGCCTCGCGGATAAGCACGGACTGGAAGGCATGACCCAGAGCCGCCTCATAGTCCCGCTTTTCGATTCGGCCACACTCGGTGCAAAGATAACGGTCATAGCCCAGGGTCAGGCAACCGGGTTCCACGCTGTCCAGAAGGACAAACTTGTGGTTCTCGCCGCAGCCTTTGTCCTTCTCGCAGTCGCCATGGCAGTCCTTGTCCTGGCAGCCGCAGTCCGGGTCGCCACAGCCACAGCCGCAGGTGAAATTGCCGTTGCCATCGTCCTTCATGCTCTCATCCCGGAGCCAGACATAGGCCACGCCGTCCTCGGTCATGGTCTTACCCTTGAAGGTGTAAGAAATCTCGTAATAGACGGTATACTGGCCTTCGTCGGTGTAGTTAGGAGCAGAGGTCAGGGTGCAGGCGTCGGCGCTGTTGCCGTAACGGATGCTGACGGACACACCGCTCTCGGAGAGGTCGGTCACGGTGATGGTGTGGGGCTTACCGTCCACCACGCCGTAGTAGTCCGCGATAACGGCCTTGGCCGCGGTATAGTCATAGTGGTTGTAGTCACAGACCGTGCAGTGATCCACCGTGGCGAAACGGCCATTGGCAGGCTGGGGCAGGATGTCAGTCTCGATATTGTGACGCTCCAGGGTGGTCGTGGTCGTCTTACGGGTGCCGAAGCAGAACTCGCAGTAGGTGCCGGTAGTCGTAATGACACGGTGATAGGTGTCATCCGCATACTCGTAGGTGGTCACGGGGTCCAGTTCCTCAGTGAACTCGGCGGCGCAGTCATAGAGCCAGTAGACGTTCTTGCCGCAGGAGTAGTCGGTGAGGCCCATGTTGGAGTTCATGGTGCCGCAGGTTTCACAGTTGGCCTTGGTCCAGTGATAGCCGGTGTAAGTGGCATCCATGCCGGGGGTGCCATCCAGGATGGTTCCCTTGCTCTTGCCGTCGATCATCGTGCCGTCAGAGTACCGGACGTTGCGGAGCATAGCGGTCTGGCCGTCTCTGGTATACTCCGGGGTCCTCCATACCATAAAGGACCGGGCACCGCCGCACACAGCACAGGTGAATGTCTCATGGGTGACGGTGGCGTTGGCATCCAACTCATTGGTGCGGTTGGCGGCGTTCAGCCAGCGGTCAGCGGGGTCATGGTAGTTATCCTCCTGAGAGGCAAACGCCGTGGTCGTCACCAGGGAACAGATCATGACGAGAGCCAGCAGCATCGCCATCATGCGATGCGCGCGGCCTTTGAATTTCTTGTTCATGTGTGGATTTTACCTCCATTTTTTGAATTTTGGCATAAAAAAGCCCCACAGCTCATGCCGTGAGGTCAAACTCTGCCCTTGTTTCGTTTTTGATAGCTGCTACATAACATCACCTCCGGGGAATAAGTACCTGCTGAAAAAGAGAGTGAATTGCTTTCTTTCAGCCGGTACAGCCGGTGTTCGGGGGGAGAGTGTGAGAGGGGGGACGCCTATCCTTCCGCTTGGCGCAGGTGGACCCAATTCCCCCTGGGCGTAGGTCATCTTGCGTCGTTCATTGCCCTCTGGCGCTCACGAAACCGCTTGTAATGGTCCAACGCTTTCACAACATAATCCTCCCTCTGCTGTGGAGAAAGGCCCATGGGGATATACTGTTTCAGCCTGTCCGCCTTGAAGCTGTATTTCTCCCGCTGGTTGGGCTTTTCCTCTGACATGATGGACAGTATCACATCTTCATTCAGCCTCCCGTCTTTGGAAAACTCCTTCATTTTGATAGCCTGGGCAAGCGACGGGGTGGCGTCCTCGTAGGAAATGGATTCGTATAGGGCCTGCTGTTCGCTCTGGGTGAGGTAGGACAGCTCCACGGCAGGCCGGAAGGCTATCCTGTCCTCGTCTACAAGGTCAAGTAGGGGCTGGATGAGGTAGGTGAGGCGGATATAGCGAAAAACTTGCCTTGCGCTCTCCCCTTGGGCCTTGCCCACTTCATCTGCACTATTCAACTTTGTGACCACTGGGCACGAAGTTAAATCTGTGCGTACTCCTTGCCTGTTGAGGGCATCCAACTTCATCTTATAGGCAAAAGCCCGTTCTGAGGGCAGCACCCGCTCACGCTGAAGGTTGGAGTCTACCATGAGGATGGTGGCTTCATCGTCGGTCAGTTCACGGACAATGCAGGGGACGGTTTCAAGCCCAGCCAGTTCGCTGGCCCGCTTTCGCCGGTGGCCAGATACCATCTGATAGGAGCCGTCCGGCATAGGCCGCACCAGCACAGGGCTGAGAACGCCCCGTACTTTCACGCTCTCCACAAGGTTCTCCATGTCCTCGTCCATACGGACCTTGAAGGGGTGGTCTGGGAAGTCCTCGATCTCGCCCACAGGAATGTCCCGGAGAAATGTCCGCTTGGCGTTGTCCCGGTCCTCTTGGGTGGAGAACAGGTCGTCAAGCGCCTCTCTCAGCCCCAGGTCTATCGCGGTTCCTTTGCTCAATGCTCATCACCTCCCCCACAAGAGCGTCATACGCCGCCGCAACCTTGCCTTTGGCATCGTGGGCAAAGATGCTTTTGCCCTCCACGCTGCACTCTGCCGCCCGGACAGAAAAGGGTATCTCCGTGTCCAGCACCCGCAGGCCGCCGCCAATTTCCCGCAATGAGGTGATGATGTTTTTGGCGTTGTTGGTCCGATTGTCCACCATCGTCAGCAGGATGCCGTCGATTCTCAGCTTGGGATTGATAGTCCTTCGCACCTTTACAATGGAACCCATGAGCTGATTCAGACCTTTTGTAGAGAGATAGCTTGCTTGACAGGGGATGATGACGCTGTTGGCGGCGGCCAGAGCGTTGACGGTGAGTACGTTGACTGACGGCATACAGTCAATGAGGATATAGTCATAGCTGTACTCTCTTTTGACCGGTCCAAGCCAGTTTCGCATGACGTACTCGCGGCTCATTACGTTCAAGAGCTGCGTTTCAAGCCCTGCCAGGTCAATGTTCCCCGGCATCAGGTCCACGCCCTCAATGCCTCTGATAATGCCTTTGTCCGGGCTGAAAGGCTCGTCATTCACCACCATCTTCATCAGGTCCGCGAGGGTGGTATCAAGCTCGTCCGGCTGTTTTACGCCCATGCTGACGGAGAGGCTACCCTGGGGGTCTGCGTCCACCAGAAGGACCTTCTTGCCCTTCTGAGCGAGGCCCACGCCCAGGTTGAGTGTGGTGGTGGTCTTGCCCACGCCGCCCTTCTGATTGGCAACGGCGATGACCTTACATCTGGTGTCCATGGCACTACTTCCTCCTTCCTTTTAGAGTGTAATAGCCGCCGCGTCCTTTGGGTTGGCAGCTATGTAGGTGGGCCGCAAGGCCCACAAGTCAGTCGCTTAGGTCGTCCATCTCGAAGTACCCTTCAGAACTGTCCTCGTCCTCGTCTGCGAGGTCATCCCCGCCAGCGGCGAAGTCGTCCAAAATCTCGTCCGACTCTGTCAGAAACTCATCCATGAACAGTTCCAGGAGGTCAGGCCGTTTCTGGATAGCCGCCAGTTCACAGGGCATATCCAGGTCCACGATGTCGTACAAGGCGGTGAGGATGTCCATGGCGCTCTCATACTCATCGTGGTCGGCCAGCGTCTCCATGGCCCTCTGGAGGGCTCTTGCGGCGTCCAGGCTGGGGTCCCACCAGACTTCCTCCGCGCAGTTGTACGCCACCTCGCGCACCTTTTCCTCCAGCCGGTGTTTCTGCTCCGGCTTCTGACCTTTCGGCCTCAACGTGATATTGATGATCTTCACTTCCATCTCTGATCCTCCTTAAATAGAATAAGCCGGTCTGTTTCCAGACCGGCTATGTACGGCTATGCGATGCCGAGTTTTTTTGCACAGTGACGGACCGCTTTTGAAATTAGCAGATTTTTTTGAGTTCAAAATCAAAAATTAGCTGGAGGCCGTTTTTCGGAGCAAAAATCGGGGCTCGCTTGCTAATTTCATTAGCAAGAAACCGTCTATTGACTTTTTTGGCTGTTCAGAGTATTGTTGAACTGATGACATGGGCTGCAATAGGCGATAGCTTCTTCACGTTTGCCTTGCTAATCAAAATTGTAACTATTTCATTCGCTTTTTCAAATGTAGATTGTTCAATTTTGTGCAACTACACAAAAAAACACCGATTTTTGTGTGCTTTCTGACGAAAACAGAGGCAAAAATCGGCGCTTTTTGTGGCACGCCTGAGAGGATTCGAACCTCCGACCTACCGCTTAGGAGGCGGTCGCTCTATCCTACTGAGCTACAGGCGCGTATGAGTTAAGTTGTACTGTATGCCTTCCGCTTTTCAGGAAAAAGGCGATTGCTTCTCCGTCTGCTTAGGAGGCGGACGCTCTATCCTGCTGAGCTACGAGGGCACATGAGGTAAGTTGAACTGCGGACCTTCCGCTTTCGGGGGAAAAGGCGATTGCTTCTCCGCCTGCTTTGGAGGTAGCCGCCTTGTTATTTTACTCAATTTCCCGCCCGCTGTCAATCATCAAAACGCGGGAAAACCGTCTGAAAAGAGGGACCCCATGAGCCATTCCGTTGAACTTCTGTGCGTGGGCACCGAGCTGCTGCTGGGCAGTATCCTGAATACCGACGCCCGGGACCTGAGCCGGGAGCTGACCGCCCTGGGGCTGAACGTCCGCTACCACTCGGTGGTGGGGGACAATCCGGAGCGGCTGAGGGCGGCGGTAGAGGTGGCAAGAGGCCGGGCCGACGTGATCATCACCACCGGCGGCCTGGGCCCCACCTGTGACGACCTCACCAAGCAGATTCTGGCGGAGGCCTTCGGCAAAAAGCTGGTCTTCCACCCCGAGTGCGCCGAGACCATCAGGTCGTACTTTGCCCGGATGGGCAGGCAGATGACGGACAACAACCTCCAGCAGGCGTATCTGCCGGAGGGCTGCGCCGTCCTGGACAACGCCTGGGGCACCGCCCCCGGCTGCGCCTTTCAGGCGGGGGACAACTATGTGGTCATGCTCCCCGGCCCGCCCAGAGAGTGCCTGCCCATGTTCCGGGAGCGGGCCATGCCCTGGCTGGCCGCTCTGAGCGAGGGAGTCATCCGCTCCCGGACGCTCCGGGTATTTGGCATGGGTGAGTCGGAGGTGGAGTCCCTCCTCCGGGAGCGGATGAACGCGCTGACCAACCCCACTCTGGCCCCCTATGCCAAGGAGGGAGAGGTAGAGCTGCGCATCACCGCCAAGGCGGAAACCGCAGAACAGGCCGCCGCCCTCATCGCCCCGGTGGAGGCGGAGGTCCGGGCCCTGCTGGGCCGCAGGATCTACGGCGCGGACGTGGCCGGCCTGGAGCAGGTGGTGCTGGAGGGCCTCAAGGCCCGGGGCCTCACCATGGGCACGGCGGAGAGCTGTACCGGCGGCCTCATCGCCAAGCGGATGACCGATCTGCCCGGCTCCTCCGCCATCCTCAAGGGCGGGATCATCAGCTACACCAATGAGGTCAAGGCCGGCGTGCTGGGGGTATCTCAGACATTGCTGGACGAGCAGGGCGCGGTTTGCGCCGATGTGGCGAGGCAGATGGCCGAGGGCGCCCGCCGGGTGCTGAACTGCGATCTGGCCGTGTCCGTCACCGGCGTGGCCGGCCCGGACAGCGACGACCGGGGCAACCCGGTGGGGCTGGTCTATGCGGCCCTGGCCGCCCCGGAGGGCACCCAGGTAAAAGAACTCCACCTGGCGAGGGCGGTGGAGGGTCGGTACTGGGTGCGCACCATGGCCGCCCACCACGCTCTCGATATGATCCGCCGCTGGCTGGAGGATCACCCCGCGTAACACAGAGAAAGGAGGCCGCGCCATGAAGCGGGTCCTCAAAATGATCGGCATCGCCGCGCTGTGCGTGGCGATCCTTATGGGAATCATCGCCACCGCAAACGGCGCCCCTGCCAACGTGTATCTCATGGCGGTGAACGACCGCCCCATGGAGATGACGGCGGAGAATATGCCCATGATGGTGGGCGGAACGCTGTACGTGCCCTACACCATGCTGTCCAGCCGGGTGACCACCATCAACCTGGGGGTCAGCGCCCAGTACAACTCCACACGCCGGACGGTGCTGGTGTCCAGCGGACAGCAGGGCGTGGTCTTCGACCTGCAGGCCAACAACTCCTACGACATCCGCAGCAATCCCCTGAACGCTCACGCCGTGGTGCGCAATTCTATGGTATTCCTGCCCATTATGTGGATCTGCAATTACTTCGGCAACATCAACTGTACCCTCTCCCGCACCAACTACGGCACCTTGGTCCGGGTGACTAACAGCGCCGTAGTGCTCAGTGACCGGGAGTTCGTGGACGCGGCCAACAACCAGCTGAAGGACAACTACAACCGATACCTGTCCTCGATCCAGCCGACGGCCACCCCGGTCCCCACCGCCGCTCCCACGGTACGGCCCACCGACCGGCCCAGCCCCTCCACCTCCGCGTCCCGGCCCAGCTCCGCGCCCCGGCCCAGCTCCACTCCGGCCCCCACCGCCACACCCCGGCCGACCGAACCGCCCCCCGGCGCCAATGCGGAGGTGGCCCTGGCCTACCGCTGGGGGGATCAGGCAGAGGAGGCCGCCCGGCTTCTGGAGCACGCCAACCAGAGAGCCCTGTTCCTTTTCACCCCCGGCGAGGCGGCCGCCAATGACGGACTGGTTCGCCGGCTGGCCGCCGCGGGCCACACCGTCGGTCTGGTCCTGACCGGCGAGACAGCTGAAGACTGTTTGGCCCAGGCGGAGGAGGGCGCAGCCCTGCTGGCCTCGGCGGCCCGGTATCCCCTCTTCATCGTGGAGGCCCCCGCCCTGGACGGCGACGGGCAGGCGGCCCTGGAGCAGGCGGGGTATGTCCTCTGGGCGCCCCGGCTGCGGGGGGAGAACTACTCCTCTGCCAACGGGATCATGCGGGAACTGTCCGGCCGGCGGCTCAACCTGGTAGAACTGACCTGTGACAGGGCCGGACTGGATCTGTCACGCTCCCTGTGGAACGCCATGACAAACGCCAACTGCCGGGTACAGCAGGCCACCGCCCCCCTGCTCTCTCCGGCGGCGGACTGAATCAGCTTCAAATACGCAAGAGGGGCCTGCCGCAAAACAGCGCGTTTTGCGGCAGGCCCCTCTTTTATACGCAGTCGTCAGCGCCGGAGCGAAACGGGGACGGCTCAATCCCCAAGCTGATCCGGGAAGGTTTCTTCAATTGAGGTGCTGTAAACCGGGTCACCGACAGCGCGTTCATCCGCAAGAACAGAGATGGTCTCAGGGACAATGGCGCCGTTTTCGTCCACCACAGCTTTGGCCTGGAGGGACTGGCTCACCTGCTGCTCCACGCCCTCGTCTGCCCCCACGTCCCATCCCTTGCCGAGATAGTACATCGTCCAGAGGAAGGTGGCGGTGACGGTATCCCCGTCCGTGGTCTCCTCGTAATCGTCGATCTGGTAGCGCAGACCGTCATAGTAGGGGGAATAGGCCCGGTTGTACAGATCCGACAGATAGGCGAACAACTGCTCCTCCACGGTTTGGGCCGCCGGGGCGCCGGCCGCGGGGGAATCGTCCTCCGACCAGTTCACGTTGCCGGAGTTGTCCACGATGGTCCAGTCCCCGCTGTCCGCGTCCTGCGTCAGGTAAAAATACATGGTGACTTCGCCGTCAGCCCGGGTGGTCTGGGTGTGGTCGTACTCGGCGTAGTAGTCGGCCCGCACCACCAGGAAATGCCCGGCCAGATACTCGTCGCTCCAGCCCCGCCGGTCCGCGATGATCCCCTTGATGAACCGCTCCCGCACCTGCGCGGTCTCCGCCTCGTCGATCTCCACGCTGTTCACTTCGATGTTCAGGGTGTACTCCTTACCGGCCTGATTTTCCAGGGCGGACCGCACGACCTCCACCGGATCGACGGAGGGCTTTTGGATCCACAGGTCCCTGAGCATGATGGCGGCTGCCGCGGCCGTCCCCACCAGGAGAAGGGTCATGATGGCGGCCGCCAGGGGGAGCAGCCAGCGCCTGGTAGGAGAGAAGTACGACCGTTCCGCCTGATAGGAGATGGCGCTTTCGATGTACTTGCCGTCGATCTCACCCAACGCCTCTGAAAATGTTTTCGTGTTCATACATAGACCTCCCTTTCCGTCAGGTATCGTTTCAACTGTTTTCGGATGCGGACCAGGCGCATGGAGACGCTCTTTTCGGGAATGCCTGTCCGCGCGGCGATCTCCGCGTAGCTGTCGGAGAACCAGTACCGGCGCAGAAAGATGATCCGGTTCTCCTCCCGCAGACTGTCCAGGAATCCCTCGATGGCGCGGGTCAGTTCCCGCCCCTCCGCCTCCACGGTATCCGGCGCAGGCAGGCAGTCCTCAAGCTCCCGCAGTGCCACATCATACACACTGTTCCGCTTTTCCGCGCCCCTTCTGTGGTAAAGCTTCAGCGAGACGTTCCGGACGACTTTGCAGACATAGGCCCGCAGGGGGTCGGGCCGCGCCGGCGGGATCGCGTTCCAGATGCCCAGGTAAGCGTCGTTCACGCACTCCTCCGCGTCCTGGCGGTTATTCAGGATATTGAGTGAGAGGGTGTGACACAGCTTCCCGTATTTCCCGTCAAGCTCCGCCAGTGCCTTCTCCGAACGGGCAAAAAACAGGTCGATGATGCTTTTGTCGTCGATCATCGGGTACCAGCTCCTTTCCGAGCGCTCACCTATATACTACGGTTTCAAGGGGAAAAACCACGGGGCAGTGAGAAAATTTCAGAATGCCCGCCCGGCAGCGCGCGCCGAAAAAAGAGGGCCCATCCGCGGGGATGGACCCTCTGTCATGCTTCATGCGCTTCTTTAACCGCCCAGATAGGCCTTCTTTACAGCCTCGTCGTTGAGCAGATCGGAGCCCGCGCCGGTGGTGACGATCTTGCCCGTCTCCAGCACGTAGCCCCGGTCGGCCACGGACAGGGCCATCCGGGCGTTCTGCTCCACCAGCAGGATGGTGGTGCCCGCCTTGTGGAGCTCCCTGATGATGTCGAAGATCTGCTCCACCAGGATGGGGGCCAGGCCCATGGAGGGCTCGTCCAGCATCAGCAGCTTGGGGTCGGACATGAGGCCCCGGCCCATGGCCAGCATCTGCTGCTCGCCGCCGGACAGGGTGCCGGCGATCTGGCGGCGGCGCTCCTTCAGCCGGGGAAACTGCTCGTACACCCGCTCCAGGTGGCCGGCCACGCCGGCGTTGGGCCGGGTGAAGGCCCCCATCTCCAGGTTCTCCTCCACCGTCATCTGGAGAAACACCCGCCGGCCCTCGGGCACGTGGGCGATGCCCATGTCCACGATCTTGTGGGCGGGCACATTGCCCAGGTTTTTGCCCAGGAACTCCACGGAGCCGGTGCGGGACCGGAGCAGGCCGGACACGGTGTTCAGGATGGTGGACTTGCCCGCGCCGTTGGCGCCGATGAGGGTGACCACCTCGCCGTCGTTCACCTCGAAGGAGACGCCCTTGATGGCGTGGATGGCGCCGTAGTACACGTTGATGTCGTTGACTTTCAGCATAGCGGCGCCCTCCTCACTGCTGTTTGCCCAGGTAGGCCTCAATGACCGCGGGGTTGGCCTGGATCTCCTCGGCGGTGCCCTTGGCGATGATCCGGCCGAAGTTCAGCACGCAGATGCCCTCGCAGATGCCCATGACCAGGGACATATCGTGCTCGATGAGCAGCACTGCGATTTGGAAGGTGTCCCGGATCTTCACGATGTTCTCCATCAGCTCGGCGGTCTCGGAGGGGTTCATGCCCGCCGCCGGCTCGTCCAGCAGCAACAGGGACGGGTTGGTGGCCAGGGCCCGGACGATCTCCAGCCGCCGCTGGGCGCCGTAGGGCAGGGAGCCCGCCTGATGGCTGGCTAGGTCCTGCATGTCGAAGATGGACAGCAGCTCCAGGGCCCGTTCGTGGGCGGCCTTCTCCTGCCGCCAGTACTTGGGCAGCCGGAGCACCCCGGTGAGGGCGGAATACTTCTCCTGGTTGTGGAGGCCGATCTTCACGTTGTCCTCCACGCTCAAATTGGAGAACAGCCGGATGTTCTGGAAGGTCCGGGCGATGCCCATGCGGTTGATCTGAGCGGTGATCTTGCCGGCGGTGTCCAGCCCGTCCAGCAGGATGGTCCCTCTCGTGGGTTGATACACCTTGGTCAGCAGGTTGAAGACCGTGGTCTTGCCCGCGCCGTTGGGACCGATGAGCCCGGCGATCTCGGTGCGGCCGATGGTGATGTTGAACTCGTCCACCGCCCGCAGGCCGCCGAAGTCGATCCCCAAGTGGCTGCACTCCAGGATGGGGCTTTTGTCCAAGTCCCGCTCCGGGATGATGGAGTGGCTGGGCACCGGGACCATTTTGCCCTTCTCGAATCTCTTCTGCTCAGCCATTGGTCTCCGCCTCCTTCCGCCTGGGGATGATCCGGCCCACCAGGGCCTTGAGTTGGTCGTTGTTGGTGGCCAGCATCACCAGGATCAGCACGATGGCGTAGATCAGCATCCGGTAGTCGGCGAACTCCCGCAGAGCCTCCGGCAGGATATACAGCACCGCGGCCCCGATGACCGAGCCCCAGATGTTGCCCAGGCCGCCCAGTACCACGTACACCAGCACCATGATGGAGGTGTTGAAGTCGAACCGGCTGGACGCCAGACCGCTGTAGCTCAACCCGAACAGGGCCCCGGCCGCTCCGGCCAGGGCGGCGGACACCACGAAGGCGATCATCTTGTACTTGGTCACGTTGATGCCCACACTCTCAGCGGCGATGCGGTTATCCCGGCAGGCCATGATGGCCCGGCCGGTGCGGCTGCGGATCATGTTCAGCACCACCACCAGGGCGATCATCACCAGGATATACCCCGCGGGGAAGGAGGCAAGCTTGGTGACGCCCACGGCCCCCTGGGCCCCCTTGATGATGGCCACGCCGCCCTCCTCTAAGTGGAGGTCGTTCACCGAGCGCAGGCCGTCCAGGTTGAAGACAAAGTGGAGGCCTCGCTTGTCATAGCCCACCAGCAGGCAGGTGATCAGGTCCTTGATGATCTGGCCGAAGGCCAGGGTGACGATGGCCAGGTAGTCGCCCCGAAGCCGCAACACCGGGATGCCGATGAGGAAGCCCGCCACGGCGGCGCAGGCCGCGCCCACCACCATGGCCACCGCCAGGCGCAGAGGGGCGAGAGGGATGGCCTCGGACAGGCTCATGCTGGCCACGATGCCGGAGAAGGCGCCGATGCTCATGAAGCCCGCGTGGCCCAGGGACAGCTCACCGGAGATGCCCACCACCAGGTTCAGGGACACGGCCATGACGATGAAGCAGCACACGGGCACCAGCCAGGATGCCATGGCGTTGGTCAGCATGTCCCGGCCCTGGAGGACGGAGACGATGAGGAAGGCCAGGGTCACGCCGATGTAGGTGGCGAAATCCACCTTTGTGGTTTTTTTCAGATTCTTCATACCGGCCGCCTCACACTTTCTCGGGCACATACTTGCCCAACAGACCGGAGGGACGCACCAGCAGCACCACGATCAGCACGGCGAACACGATGGCGTTGGCCAGGTTGGTGGAGATATAGGCCTTGGCCATGGCCTCGATGATGCCCAGCAGCAGCCCGCCGATGAAGGCCCCGGGGATGGAGCCGATGCCGCCGAACACGGCGGCGGTGAAGGCCTTGATGCCCGGCATGGAGCCGGTGGTGGGCATCAGGGTCGTGTAGGAGGAGCACAGCAGCACGCCGGCGATGGCCGCCAAGGCGGAGCCGATGGCGAAGGTCACCGAGATGGTACGGTTCACGTTGATGCCCATGAGCTGGGCCGCGCCCTTGTCCTCGGAGCAGGCCCGCATGGCCTTGCCCATCCTGGTGTGGTTGACGAACAGGGTCAGGGCGATCATGATGACCACGCAGCTCACCACGGTGACGATGGCCTCGCTGCTGATGCCCAGGTCGGTGAGTCCCTGGGGCAGGGGGAAGGAAACGGCGGAGGTGAAGATCTTGGGGGTGACGCCCCAGATGAGTTGAGCGGCGTTCTGCAAAAAGTAGCTGACGCCGATGGCGGTGATCAGCACCGCCAGGGAGCCCGCCTGCCGCAGGGGCCGGTAGGCCAGCCCCTCGATGACCACGCCCAGCACCGTGCACACCACCATGGACAGCAGGATGGACGCGATGGCGGGCAGGCCCAGATAGGTCATGGCGCAGTAGCAGATGTAGCCGCCCACCATGATCACGTCGCCGTGGGCGAAGTTCAGCATCTTGGCGATGCCGTACACCATGGTGTAGCCCAGGGCGATGATGGCGTACACGCTACCTAAGCTGATCCCGCTGATCAGATAGGAGAAGAATACCATACAGTCACCTCGCGTTTCTTGTTCTCGTTTCTCTTTCCTCATGTCTCGCTTCTATGGCAAAGACACGGACGGGTCCCGTCCGCGTCTCTGCCATAGAAACGGGAGTGGCTGCCGGGGAAAACTCCCCGGCAGCTCGCTCTGAATGTTTAGATTGTCCGAAAAAGGCGCCGGTCAGGGAGTGGTGTACACGCCGTCCTTGATCAGGAAGGCCATGGGCAGCTTGGTGACCTCGCCGTTTGTGCTCCAGGTCATGCCCTGTCCGGTCAGGCCGGAGTAGCTGAAGCTGTCAGAGGTGAAGGTGGCGATGAGGGCCTCGCAGATGTCGGCGGTGGACATATCGGCGGTGAGGCCGGCGGCCTGGATGGCGTTGTAGATGGCATACACGCAGTCGTAGCCGTCAGCGGCGAACTGGTTGGGCAGCTGGCCCATCCGCTTCTGATACTCGGCCACAAAATTGACCGTCAGCTCATCGGTGGAGGAGGCGGCGAAGGGGGACATGACCAGCACGCCCTCGGCCAGGGAGGCGTCAAAGTTCTCCTGGTCCAGGATGCCGTCCATGCCGTCCACGCCGATGAAGGTGGGGGCGTAGCCGATGGCCTTGGCCTGGTTCAGGATGACGGTGGCGGGCTGATAGTACATGGGCAGATAGACCACGTCGGCGCCGGCGTCCTTGGCGGCGGCCACCTGGACGGAGAAGTCGGTCTGGGTGTCATCGGTGAAGGTGCCCTCGTACACGATAGAGTCGCCCATCTGGCCCGCGAAAGCGTCCCGGATGCCCACGGAATAGGCGTCGTCGTTCTTATAGATGACGGCGATCTTGGCGTCGGGGAAGTTGGTCTTGATATACTCCGCGCCGGACAGGCCCTGGTTGGGGTCGGTGAAGCACATCTGGAACATATTGTCCCTGCCGGCGGTGACGTCGGTGGAGGAGGCGGAGGGGGTCAGGGCGAAGATGCGGTCAGTGTTGGCCTCCTGGGCCACGGAGATGCAGGGGGTGGTGGTGACGCAGCCCACCAGGACCTGCATACCCCAGTCCTTCAGGCGGCCGTAGGCGTTGATGGCGGTGTCGGTCACGTTCACGTCGTCCTCCGCCTTGAACTCAAATTGGACGGGGCCGCCCAGGGCGTTGATCTCGTCCACGGCGATCTGGGCGCCGGTCATGGCGGCCATGCCGTACTGGGCCGCGCCGCCGGTCATGGGGCCGATGCCGCCCAGCTTGAAGGTGCCGCTGGCCTCGCCGGCGGGCTCGTTGTCGCCGCCGGAGGGCTCGTCACCGGCGGGCTCATTGCCGCCGTCGTCAGCAGGCTCGGTGGCGGGAGCCTCGGTGTTGGGGTTCTCAGCAGGGCCGGGACCCTGCTGGGTCTCGCCGCCGCAGGCGCACAGGGCCAGCACCATGACAAGCGCCAGCGCCAGGGAAAGGAAGCGGATGATGCTCTTTTTCATTGCAATTTCCTCCTATAAGTTCAGTTATCCTGGGATATCTTCGGAGCGCGCCCCCGATTGGGGGCGCTGAGCGGGCGCCGCCCACTCCCAAAGATATTGACAATTATATGGTCGCCCCCCTCCATTGTCAACCGTAAAACTGCACAAGGACGTTTCCATAACCAGCCTTTCCCTGCGGTATTGTGACGGGAAATGCTCAAATTTCCCCTGAGACGGGAAAACCGCCCCGTTTTCGGGGCGGTTTTGTACACCGCGGCTCAGACGACCAGCCCGCCGTTGGGGGCGATCACCTGCCCGGTGAGGAAGGAGGACTCCTCCCCTGCCAGGAACGCGACGGCCCTGGCCGCCTCCTCTGCCGTGCCGATGCGGCCCAAGGGGGTCTCCTCCGCCAGGGCGGCCATATCCTCGGGGGATAGATGGGCGTTCATGTCGGTGTCGATGACCCCCGGCGCCACGCAGTTCACCCGGATGTTGGAGGGCCCCAGTTCCTTAGCCAGGGCCTTGGTATAGGCGATCACCGCCCCTTTGGTGGCGGAGTAGGCGGCTTCGCAGGAGGCCCCCACCTGCCCCCACATGGAGGAAAGGGTGACGATGCTGCCCGCCTTCCGCTCCAGCATGTGGGGCAGCACCGCCCGGCAACAGTGGTGGACTCCGTCCACATTGACGGCGAACAGCCGGCGCCAATCCGATTCGTCGATTTGACTGATAAGTCCCACGTGAGAGAGGCCGGCGCTGCAAATCAAACTGTCAAGTTGACAAAATTCTTTTAACACATTGTCAACCATTCTCTCCACCTGTTCCCGGTCGGCCACATCGGCCCGGACGGCCAGAGCCGGCACGCCAAGGGCGGACAGCTCCTCCGCCAGAGCCAGGGCCCTCTCCCCGCTGTGGAGGCAGCCGATGGCCACCCCCCAGCCCCGGCGGGCCAGCTCCCGGGCTGTGGCGGCCCCGATGCCCCGGCTGCCGCCGGTGATGAGCGCGTACTTCACGAAAAAACCTCCTTGCGGGAGCTCCTGCTCAGAACAGCCCCGAGATGACGCCGTTCTCGTCCACGTCGATCTTCTCGGCGGCGGGCACCTTGGGCAGACCCGGCATGGTCATGATGTCGCCGGTCTGGACCACCACGAACCCCGCCCCGGCGGACACCTTCACCTTGCTGACGGTGACGGTGAAGCCCTCCGGGCGGCCCAGCTTGGCCGGGTCGTCGGACAGGGAGTACTGGGTCTTGGCCATGCACACCGGCAGGCCGCCGAAGCCCATCTTCTCCAGCCGGTCCAGCTCCTTTTCCGCGGCGGCGGAGTAGCTGACGCCCGCGCCCCCGTAGACCTTCTTCACGATGGTCTCGATTTTGGCCTTGAGGGGCTGGTCCAGATCGTAGGCGAAGCGGAAGCTGTTGGGCGCCTCGCACAGCCGCAGGACCTCCTCGGCCAGCTCGATGCCGCCGTCGCCGCCCCTGCCCCACACCTCGGACAGGGCCACGTTGACCCCCAGCTCCCTGCACTTGTCCCGGATGAGGGCCAGCTCGGCGTCGGAGTCGTTGGTGAAGCGGTTGATGGCCACCACGCAGGGAAGGCCGTAGACCTGGGTGATGTTCTCCACGTGTTTCAGCAGATTGGGCAGGCCCTTCTCCAGGGCGGCCACGTTCTCCGCCCCCAGTTCGGCCTTGGGCACGCCGCCGTTGTATTTCAGGGCCTTGACAGTGGCCACGATGACCACCGCGTCCGGGTGGAGCCCGGCGGCCCGGCACTTGATGTCCAGGAACTTCTCGGCCCCCAGGTCGGCGCCGAAGCCCGCTTCGGTGACCACATAGTCGGCCAGCTTTAGGGCGGTGTCGGTGGCGGAGACGGAGTTGCACCCGTGGGCGATGTTGGCGAAGGGACCGCCGTGGACCAGGGCTGGAGTGTTCTCCAGGGTCTGGACCAGGTTGGGCTTGATGGCGTCCTTCAAAAGGGCGGCCATGGCCCCCTGGGCCTTCAGATCGGCGGCGGTGACAGGCTTGTCGTCATAGGTGTAGCCCACGATGATCCGGGCCAGCCGCTCCTTCAAATCCTTCAGATCGGTGGCCAGGCACAGCACCGCCATGATCTCACTGGCCACGGTGATGTCGAACCCGTCCTCCCGGGGGACCCCCTGCATCCGGCCGCCCAGGCCGTCCACGATGCTGCGGAGCTGCCGGTCGTTCATATCCACGCACCGCCGCCAGGTGATCTTCTTCACGTCGATGCCCAGGGCGTTGCCCTGCTGGATGTGGTTGTCCAGCATGGCGGCCAGCAGGTTGTTGGCGGCGCCGATGGCGTGGAAATCCCCGGTGAAGTGGAGGTTGATGTCCTCCATGGGGACCACCTGGGCGTACCCGCCCCCGGCGGCCCCGCCCTTCACGCCGAACACAGGACCCAGGGAGGGCTCCCGCAGGCAGAGCAGCACGTTTTTGTCCAGCTTTTTCAGCGCGTCGGCCAAGCCCACCGACGTGGTGGTCTTGCCCTCGCCGGCGGGGGTGGGGTTGATGGCGGTGACCAGGATCAGCTTGCCCTTCCGGGGCCTGTCCCGGAGGGGGACCACGTCGATCTTGGCCTTCACCTTCCCGTAGTACTCCAGCAGGCTCTCGTCGATGCCGGCCCGGGCCGCCACCTCCGCGATGGGCAGCATTTGGGCGCTCTGGGCGATCTCGATGTCGGTTTTCATGTGTGTTTTCCTCCTTGTTCGTCATGCGTCCAAAATAAAAGGGCGCACAGGAAATGTGCGCCCAGACGGTCGGCAATCAGGCGCTCCGCGCCGCTGTACTCCACGTGGTGGCTCCACTTCCGTCAGTCATACAGCACCTACAGTGTACCACGGCTGAGCCGTCCCCGTCAAGTACATTACTGGTAGTATTCGATTATAGCCGTGCGACAAGCTGTAATTTTATAAAGGCTGCAATTTCAAGGCTTCCCATGGTTTCCCATGTGGAAAAACGGTTTTCATAACATCCACCGTAATTTTTGATACAGAAAGTTATCCACAGCTTGAACAGAGTTTTCAACAGCCTGTGACAGCAGTGTCCGCAGCGGTTTGCGCCGAATTTACCAAAAAATACAAAATCCGACAAATGAGTTTTTCATGAGATGAAGTGCCGATTTAGTTGACATAATCATATCCCACCGGTGAGCGCACACAGAAAAGGGGCGGCCCGTGGCCGCCCCTTGCCTATCCCTTTGCGATGTCCAAACTCGCCTTGGCGTTCAGGTCCCACCCGGCGGCGTGTCCCGCCAGATATTCGTAGTACCCCTGGCAGCCGATCATGGCGGCGTTGTCCCCGCAGAGCTCCAGCGGCGGCAGCCACAGCTTTGCCCCGGCCCGCTCGCAGGCCGCCGTCAGGTCCGCCCGGATGCGGCTGTTGGCGGCCACGCCCCCCGCCACGGCGATCCTGTTGTAGCCGGTGAGCTGGTTGGCCTCCATGGTCCGGGGGATGAGCGCGTCGGACACGGCGGCGGCGAAGGAGGCCGCCAGGTCGTGGAGGTCCAAGGCCTCCCCCTTCTGGTCCGCGTTGTGGATCAGGTTCAGCACGGCGGTCTTGAGGCCGGAGAAGGACAGGTCCAGCGGATTGCCCTCCACGTGGGCCCGGGGAAACACGTATGCCTTGTCATTGCCGCCCTGGGCCATCCGATCCATGGGCCCGCCGCCGGGATAGCCCAGGCCCAGCACCCGGGCGGTCTTGTCGAAGCACTCGCCGGCGGCGTCGTCCCTTGTACTTCCCAGCACCCGGAAATCGGTGTAGGTGCGCACGTCCACCAGGGCGGTGGTGCCGCCGGACACACACAGGCACAGGAAGGGGGGCTCCAGGTCCGGGTGGGCGATGTAGTTGGCGGCGATGTGCCCCCGGACGTGATGGACGGGGATCAGGGGCACCCCCAGCCCAAAGGCGACGGACTTGGCGAAGGACACCCCCACCAGCAGGGCCCCGATGAGCCCCGGCGCGTAGGTCACGGCCACGGCGTCGATGTCCGATTTATCGACCCCCGCCTGCCGCAGGGCCTCGTCCGCCAGGCCGGAGATTGCCTCCACGTGCTTCCGGGAGGCGATCTCCGGCACCACGCCCCCGTAGACGGCGTGCATGTCCGCCGACGACGCGATGACGGAGGACAGCACCGTTCGGCCGTCTTTGACGACGGCGGCGGCGGTCTCATCACAGGAGGACTCAAAGGCTAAAATATTCATACATTCACTCTTTCCCGTCAAACTCCAGGGTCATCAGCAGGGCGTCCTCCGGCGGGTCGTCGTAGTACCGCCGGCGGCGGCCCGCCAGCTCAAAGCCCAGCTTTTCATAGAGGGCGATGGCCGGGGCGTTGGAGGCCCTCACCTCCAGGGTGAGAAAGTCCAGCTTTCCCTGCCCCCTGCGAATGAACTCCTCCAGCATGGCCCGGGCGATTCCCTGCCGCCGGTATTGCTCGGCCACGGCGATGTTGTCGATATACCCCTCGCCCGCCACGGCGGTGAGCCCGGCGTAGCCCAGCACGGTCCCGTCCGGCCCCTCCGCCGTCAGCATGTGGGAGTGCTGGCTGCCCAGCAGGTCCCGGAGGAGGGATTCGCTCCAGGGCCGGGAGAAATTGGCCCTTTCCAGCGCGGCGATCTGGGGGATGTGGGCCTCTGTCATGGGGACAAGACGATATTCCATGTGGATTCTTCCTTTCAGAGCCTTTCACCCCCAGGGGGAAGGTGCCCCCGAAGGGGGCGGATGAGGGGGCGGACAGACCAGATGTCGGCCTCATCCGTTGCCGCCTTCCCCGCGCCTCACCCGGCCCCTTTGGGGCCACCCTCCCCGCAAGCGGGGAGGGCTTTTAGAGGTAGGGATCAAATGCGGGGAAGGCTTTCAGCGGAATCTATTTTCAGTGTGCCTCCGCCCAAGTCTTTCCCACCTTGGCCTCGGCCAGCAGGGGGACGGACAGGGCGGCCACCCCCTCCATCTCCTCCTCCAGCAGGTCCCGGACGGTTTGCCCCTCCGCCTCCGGGCACTCCACGATGAGCTCGTCGTGGACTTGCAAGACCAGCCGGGCGGCCAGTCCCTCGGCGCGGAGCCGGGCGTCCACCCGGATCATGGCCAGCTTGATGATGTCGGCGGCGGTGCCCTGGATGGGCATATTCAGCGCCACCCGCTCCCCGAAGGACCGGGTGTTGAAGTTGGAGGACTTCAGCTCCGGCAGCCAGCGCCGTCGGCCGTAGAGGGTGGACACGTACCCGTCCTCCCGGCCCTTTTCCACCACCCGGTCCATATAGGCCCGGACGCCGGAGTAGTGCTCGAAGTACTTCTGCATATACTCCCTGGCCTCCGCCACGGTGACGTGGATGTCCTCCGACAGGGAGAAGGCGGAGATGCCGTACACGATGCCGAAGTTCACCGCTTTGGCCGCCCGGCGGAGGGCGGGGGGCACCTGATCTTTCGGCATCCCGAACACCTGGGAGGCGGTGACGGTGTGGATGTCCACCCCCGAGTTGAACCCGTCGATCATGGCGCTGTCGCCGGACATATGGGCCAGCAGCCGCAGCTCGATCTGGGAGTAGTCCGCGTCCACCAGCACGTTTCCGGGGGCGGCGGTGAACATCTTGCGCATCTCGGCCCCCAGCTCGGTGCGCACCGGGATATTTTGCAGATTGGGCTCGGTGGAGCTGAGCCGCCCCGTGGCGGTGACGGTGTTCTGGAAGCAGGTGTGGATGCGCCCGTCGGGGGCGATGACCTTCCCCAGGCCCTCCACATAGGTGGAGTTCAGCTTGGTCAGCTGCCGGTAGTCCAGGATGGCCCCGATGATCTCATGCCGGGGCCGCAGCTTTTCCAGCACCTCCGCGTTGGTGGAGTAGCCGGTCTTGGTCTTCTTGATGGGCGGCAGGCCCAGCTTGTCGAACAGGACGGTCCCCAACTGCTTGGGGGAGAGGATGTTGAACTTCTCCCCGGCCAGCCGGTAGATCTCCGCCTCCAATGTGTCGATGCCGGTTTTCAGATTTTTGCCGAAGTCCGCCAGCGCTTTGCCGTCCACCAGGACGCCCGCCCGCTCCATCCTTGCCAGCACCGGGCACAGGGGCAGGTCGATCTCGTCATGGACGGACCGCAGGCCCAGTTCGTCCAGCCGCCGGCCCAGCTCATGATAGAGGGAGTCCACCAGGGCGGCGTGTCCTGTCAGCGCCGCCAGAGGGACGGACCGGTCGGCCAAAGGCCCGAAGGCGTCCGGGTCCAGATAGCCCTTCGCCTTGGCCGCCTCGGTGTTGAAGTAGGAGACGGACAGCTTCTCCAGCTCGTAGCTGCCGTCGGTGGGGGAGAGCAGGTAGGCGGCGATGTCGGTGTCGAACAGGAAACCGTCCACGCTCAGACCCTCCTCCAGCAGCCGGGTCATCAGGTTCTTGCAGTCGTGGGTCACTTTTTTGATATCGGCGGCGAAAAAGCCCCGGAGGAAGTCGTTGTAGCAGTCCAGCCCGTCGGCGAAGAGGGCGGCGGCCCGGAGGCCGTCTCCCTCCTCCCACACCGCGCAAAGCCCGCTGAGATCGGGCAGAGCCAGAAAGGACACGTGGTCCAGTCGCCGCCACAGGGCCATCAGTTCCTCCATCCGGCCCCGGTCGGTGACCGTCTCGCTCCGGACGGCCTCCGCCGCCCGCTGTTCCGCCGCGCCCCCGGCGGGGCCGGGGCAGAGCCCCAGCCGGTCGATGAGCTTGGAGAACTCCAGCCGCAGGAGGATGTCGTACAGGACCTGCTCGTTGTAAGGCTTCCGCTCCGCGTCGGCGGGGGTGAAGCCCATGGGCGCGTCGCAGCGGATGGTGGCCAGGCCCTTGGACATCATCGCCTGCTCCCGGCCCGCCTCTAACTTTTTGATGACCCCCGCCTTGGCGGGGACGCCGGGGACGGTACACACGTCGGGCATATGGTCGTAGAGGGCCTCCACGGTGCCGTAGAGCTGTACCAGGGGCTTGGCGGTCTTCTCCCCGATGCCGGTGACGCCGGGAATGTTGTCGCTGGAGTCCCCCATGAGGGCTTTCAGGTCGATCATGTGGACGGGGTCAAAGCCGTACTCTGCCCGGAAGGCCTCGGGGGTCATCTCCTTGGTGGTGGTCTGGCCCATGCGGGTGGACACCAGCTTCACGGTGGTCTTTTCGTCGATGAGCTGTAAGGAGTCCTTGTCCCCGGTGACGATGACGGTATTGCCGCCGGCCTCTTCGTTGACCTTCGCCATAGTACCTAACAGGTCGTCGGCCTCCCAGCCCTCCAGCTCGTACCGGCGGACGTTCATGGCGTCCAGCACCTCTTTCAGCACCGGCATCTGGGCGGCCAGCTCCTCAGGCATGCCGTGGCGGGTGGCCTTGTAGCCCTCATAGGCCAGGTGGCGGAAGGTGGGCGCTTTCAGGTCAAAGGCCACCGCCAGGCCGTCGGGCTTCTCCTCGTCCAGCAGCTTCAGCAGGATGTTCAGAAAGCCGAAGATGGCGTTGGTGGGCAGCCCGTCCCGGGTGGACAGGTTTTGGGTGACGCCGTAAAAGGCGCGGTTGACGATGGAATTGCCGTCGATGACCATGAGCTTCATGGGCGGGACCTCCCTTGGGCGTTCATTGTGGATAGTGTACCATTTTTCCGGCGGTTAGGCAAGGGGGACGGGAGGAAACCCCTCCCCCCTCCGATTCGGTGAAAAATTTTTCGCCAAACTACAAGAGTAGTATTGACAAGTCCACACTACTGTGGTAGAATAGCCTCAGCATCAAACTACAAGCGTCTTATGAAAGGAGGCCGCTGTCCATGGAACACCGGCTTGTGGATTCGGAGATCAGGGTGATGAACGTGCTCTGGCGGGAGGGGGACGCCACCGCCAAGCACATCTCGGATGTGCTGAAGGCCGAAGTGGGCTGGAACATGAACACCACCTACACCCTGATCAAACGGTGCATCGGCAAGGGGGCCATCCGGCGCTCCGAGCCCGGCTTTCTGTGCCATGCTCTGGTCCCCAAGGAGGAGGTGCAGGAGGCGGAGACCAACGAGCTCATCGACAAGGTGTATGACGGCTCCGCCGCCAATCTGTTTGCCGCTCTGCTGGGCAGAAAAAAACTCACCGCCGGACAGATCGAGCGGCTGAAGAAGATCGTGGACGACTGGGAGGAGGCGGAGCAATGAGCCTGCCGCAGTTGAGCCTGTCCGGCGCCGTTCTGATCCTGATCATCCTGCTCGTTCGGGCCGTTGGGATGGACCGGCTGCCCAAGGGGACCTTTGTGGCCCTGTGGTATGTGGTCCTGGCCCGCCTGCTGCTGCCGGTGACCTTCCAGCTTCCGGCCAGCGTCTGCCTGCTGGCCCGGGAGCGGGTCCCCGCCCTGGGGGCGGTCATGGACGGCGCGGCCGCCCTTACCGGCGGAACTCTGGAGGGGCTCTCAGTCCGCGCCGCGGCTGTTTCGGAGCCCCTGATGGACGCCCTCCCCGCCCTGACCGCTGTCGTGTGGATCGTCTGGACGCCGATCGCCATCGCGATGGCTGTTCTGTTCCTCTCCTCCTGGCTGGACTGCCGCCGGGAGTTCCGGACTGCCCTGCCCGTGGAGAACGGCTTCGCCGCCCGCTGGCTCCGGGAACACCCTCTGCGGCGGAAGGTGGAGATCCGGCAGCTCGCCGGCCTGTCCACTCCGCTGACCTACGGTGTCCTCCGCCCGGTGATCCTCATGCCCAAGGACACCGACTGGGAGAATGAACGGCAGGCGGAATATACCCTCTGTCATGAGTATGTCCACATCCGCCGGTTTGACGCCTTGGGCAAGGGCCTGGCGGCCGCCGCTCTGTGCGTCCACTGGTTCGATCCGTTGGTGTGGGTGATGTACGTCCTGTTCAACCGGGATCTGGAGCTGGCCTGCGACGAGCGGGTGATCCGCCGCTTCGGAGCGGAGGACCGGAAGGACTACGCCCTGGCCCTGATCCGTATGGAGGAGCAGCGGCGGGAATTCCCCCTGTTCATCAGCCGTTTCAGTGCGCGGACAGCGGAGAGGCGGATCCGGGCCATCCTGCATATGAAAAAGGCCACCCGCGCCGGTCTGGCCGTCTCCTGCGCCCTTGTAGCAGCGCTGGTTCTCTGCGGGGCGGCCTGGAGCGGGATGGGCTCGGTGGACCCGGCGTCGGTCACGTCGGTCTCGGTGACCAGCGGGTACACCCGGTTTCCGGTGGAAAACCATGTGTTGACCCCGGAGCAGAGCGACGGGCTGATCCGCCTGATCAACGCCTACCCGAAAACGGCTTGTCCCGGCGGCGAACGCATGGCGCACGATGATCTGGACGTCTGGGCCCGGATCGACCGCCGGGACGGGGGCTATTATCAGTTCCACTATATGTATTGCAGCGGCTTCTCCCTGGACCCGCTCCACTTCGGGGAGGACGACTATTACAGCCTGGTGACCCTCTATGACGCCGACGGGAACGCCGGGCTCACCTGGAAGCTGGACTACGCTTTTGACGGGGCGTTTATCGACTGGTGGTGGGCTCTGCAGCCGCTGGACCCCGCGGGACAGGCCGGCTGAGCGGCGCAATAAAGAGCAAAAGGACGGGAGACCACGTTGCGGTCTCCCGTCCTTTTGCATGGACTCGCCAAACCGAAACAGAATGTTTACAGGAAATTTCCGGTACCGTGAAGACAGCCCCGCGCCGCCATTGTAGAATGAGATCGGGCCCAAACCCTGATGACCATCCGCTATTGCACCAAAGATCCACGAAAGAAAGGACTGTATGAACATGAAACGCAGAATAACAGCGATCCTCCCGATGGTTTTGGTCGTCGCCCTGGCGGTCTGTTTGACCACCGTCCTTGTTTTCGCCCAGACCGGACGGCCCGCCGGAGACGAAGACACCCCGCCCGCCGAAGCCGTTCAGAAGGACGTCAGCGCCCTGATGGGCGACGACGGCAATCTCCACTGCCCGGAGTGCGGCCAGGTGATCCCCGGCGACGACGGCCTCATCCGCGTGAACGGGGACGGGTTCTATTACTACCGGCCCGCCCAGGGCTGGCAGGGGGACAGCATCGCCTTCGGCTCCACCACTACCAATACCGAGGTCCTGATCCAACTGGAGCCGCTGAGCGACCGGGCCAGCCTGGTGGATCTGTACCAGCGGCTGGGCATGACAAAGATGTCCGAGGAGGACGGCCTGACGGTGATGGCCCAGACTGAGGTCCTCCATTTCATGGACGGGTCCACCGAGACCGGCCGGAACGAGGTCTATATCCACGGACAGGACGGGAAGCAGGGTGCCGGAACGGTCCAGCTCCACTGGATTGAAGAGTCCCTGTCCGCCAATCCCGGCACAGACGAGGTGGCGGCCATGCGGGACATGGCCAGGAGCTTCACTCTCACCGAAACCCGGGCCGTGTGCCAGTGACCCCGCGAACCGAAAAGAGCAGGGACCCGTTTCGGGTCCCTGCTCTTTCTCTGTCCCGATCTATTACCGCAGGACAGCCCCGCAGTCCTTCTCCAGCGCCTCCAGAATGGATTTCACGTCCTGGTCGGCCTCCTCGCCGGTCAGGGACCGGTCGTCGGCCCGGAGGGTCAGGCTGAAGGCCACCGACTTCTTCCCGGGGGCGATGCCGGGGCCCCGGTAGATGTCGAACAGCTCCACGTGCTTCAAAAGCCCCTTGGCGCCTTTTTTGATGGTCTCCTCCAGCCGGCCCACGGTGACCGCCTCGTCGCACACCACGGCGATGTCCCGGTCCACGCTGGGATATTTGGGCAGGGACACATACTCCGCGTCGGGCCCCTGGGCCAGAGCCAGCTCGTCGAAGCTGAGCTCCGCGCAGTACAGTTCCCCGTCCACCCCGTAGTTCTTGGCTACGTTGGGGTGGATCTGGCCGATGAAGCCCAGGCAGTCGCTGCCGCTGAACACCGCCGCCACCCGTCCGGGGTGGTAAGGGGCCACGGAATCGCCCCAAGTGTCGGAGGACGCCGTCTCGAACCGCACATCCACCGCCCGGATGCCCTTTAAAACGGCCTCTATGGCCCCCTTAAAGGCGAAGAAGTCCATGTCCTCCCCGTAGGCCCCCAGGGTCAACACCTTGCTCTCGTTGGCCAGGCCGTTCTCGCCGCCGGGGAGGTAGATGCGGCCCAGCTCGTAGAGTTTCACATTCCTGTTCCGGTAGCTCCAGTTCCGGGCCAAAATCTCCAGCATGGAGGGCAGGGTGGTGGTCCGCATGATGGAGGTGTCCTCCCCCAGCGGGTTCAAAATCTTAAAGGAGTTCCGCATGGCGCAGTCTTTGGACCAGCCGATCCTGTCATAGGCGGTGGGGGAGATGAAGGAGTAGGTGATGATCTCGTCGTACCCGCAGGTGCGGCACAGCTCGCCCAGCTTGTTCTCCAGCTTCTGGGCGGGGGAGTAGCCCCCCTGGGTGGTCTGGCCCCGCATGAGGGTGACGGGGATGTTGTTGTACCCGTGGAACCGGGCCACCTCCTCCGCCAGGTCGGCCATCCGGCGCACGTCCCCCCGCCAGGAGGGCACCGTGACCTGGTCGCCGTCCACGGTGAAGTCCAGCTTCTCCAGGATGCGGACCATCTCGTCGCGGGATACGTCAGTGCCCAGCAGGGCGTTGATCTTGTCCGGCTCCAGCTTCAGCACGGTGGGCTGGGGCACGTTGTTCAGGATGTCGATGACCCCATCCACCACCTCGCCGGCGCCCAGCATCTCCACCAGTTCACAGGCCCGGTTGACGGCGGGGAGGGTGTTCAGGGGATCCAGGCCCTTCTCGAATTTGGCGGACGCCTCGGTGCGCATCCCCAGGGCCAGAGCGCCCTTGCGGATGCAGGTGCCGTCGAAACAGGCGGACTCGAACACCACGTCGGCGGTGTCGGCCACGATCTCCGAGTTGAGCCCGCCCATGATGCCCGCCAGACCCACGGCCCGGCCCTCGTCGGCGATGACCAGGTGGTCGTGGGTGAGGGTGTGGACCTTGCCGTCCAGGGTGGTGAGTTCTTCCCCCTCGGCCGCCCGGCGGACGATGATCTTCCCGCCGTTGACGTACCGGTAGTCGAAAGCGTGCATGGGCTGGCCGTACTCCAGCATCACGTAGTTGGTGATGTCCACGATGTTGCTGATGGGCCGCACCCCCATGGCCCGCAGCCGCTCCCGCATCCACTTGGGGGAGGGGCCGATCTTCACGTTGCGCACCATCCGGGCGGTGTACCGGGGCACCAGGTCGGCGTCGGGGGTCTCCACGTCCAGCAGCTCCGCGAGGCTGCCCTCCGCCC
Source organism: uncultured Oscillospiraceae bacterium (assembly GCA_947629955.1). GTDB lineage: Bacteria > Bacillota > Clostridia > Oscillospirales > Oscillospiraceae > Enterenecus. The sequence continues at coordinate 12,545 of CANRFT010000018.1, read as the reverse complement.
CGCCCCGTACCACCGGCTCGTGGAGCCGCAGGGGCTTGCCGAAGGTGGCCGCCGCCTCACGGGCCAGGCCGATGACGCTGAGGCAGTCAGGCCGGTTGGGGGTGATCTCGAACTCCACCACCCGGTCGTCGGCGTTGATCACGGGCTTGATGTCGTCGCCGGGGGCGATGCCGTCCTCCTGGAGGACGAAGATGCCGTCGGGGATGCAGTGGGGGAACTCCCGCTGCTCCGCGTGGAGGTCGGCCAGGGTGCAGATGGCGGCGGTGCTGGTGTTGAAGGCCACCATGTCGCCGGCGTGGAGGTTCTGGCAGAGGGTGGTGACGATGGCGCCGGTGGGGCCGTCCTTGTGGTTGTAGGTGAGCACGCAGGTCCAGCGGCCATTCCCGGCGGACTTGACCCCCTCCACGGAGGCGGCCACCACGGGGCCGTAGATCTTGTGCCCCGGCTGCACGTCGGCGGGGATGGAGGGCTTGTCCGGGTCGATGGGGTGATAGTCGTTCAGCAGGGCGGCGGCGGTGATGACCCCATAGGGAAAGTCCCGCTCGTCCAGGTTCAGCTCCCGCAGGGAACAGAGCATCCCCTTGGACTTGATTCCCCGCAGGTTGCCCCGGGTGATGTGGACCCCGCCGGGAAGATACGAGTTGTCCTTGGCCACGGGGACCAGGTCTCCCTCGTGGATGTTCCAGGCTCCGGTGACGATCTGCACCGGCTCCTCTGCCCCCACGTCCACCTGGCACACCCACATGTGGTCGGAGTTGGGGTGCTTCTCCATGGACAGGATCCTGCCCACGACTACGTTGGAGATTTCCGCGCCCAGATCGGTGGTGCCCTCCACCTTGGAGCCGGAGAGGGTCATGGCCTCGGCGAACTCCCGGTCGGGGACGTCCACCCGGACAAATTCATTCAACCATTTTCGGGATAGATTCATATATAAAACTCCTTTATCGGAATGTAGGGGGCGGCGCCCTCGCCGCCCCGCCTCTGGGGACGCGGGCCGCCGAAGGCGGCGGCCCCTACAGGATCAGAACTGCTCCAGGAACCGCACGTCGTTCTCGAAGATCAGCCGCAGATCGTCGATCTTGAACCGGCGCATGGCGGTGCGCTCCAGACCGAAGCCGAAGGCCCAGCCGGAGTAGACCTCCGGGTCGATGCCCGCCATCTCCAGCACGTGGGGGTGGATCATCCCGGCCCCCAGCAGCTCGATCCAGCCCTCGCCCTTGCAGGTGGGGCAGCCCGCGCCGCCGCACTTGTGGCACTGCACGTCCACCTCGCAGGAGGGCTCGGTGAAGGGAAAGTGGTGGGGGCGGAAGCGGGTCTGGGTGTTCTCCCCGTACATCTTTTTGATGACGGCGTTGAGGGTGCCCTTCAGATCGGCCATGGTGACTCCTTTGTCGATGACCATGCCCTCCACCTGGTGGAACATGGGGGAGTGGGTGGCGTCTACCTCGTCCTTGCGGTACACCCGGCCGGGGGCGATGATGCGGATGGGCAGGGGCATGGAGTCCATGGCCCGCACCTGCATGGGGGAGGTCTGGGAGCGGAGCATCACCCGCTCGTCCTCATCGAAGTAGAAGGTGTCCGACCAGTCCCGACTGGGGTGGCCCGGCTCGGCGTTGAGCCGGTCGAAGTTCAGCTCGCCCAGCTCGATCTCCGGCCCATCCAGCACGGTGAAGCCCATGCCGATGAAGATCTCCTTCATCTCGTCCAGGGCGATATACATGGGGTGCCGGTGGCCGATGGCGGGGGCCTTGCCGGGAATGGTCACGTCCACCGCCTCGGCCTTCAGCTTGTGCTCCAGGGCGGCCTCCTCCAGCTTTTTGGAGGCGGTGTCCAGGGCGCTCTCCAGGGCGGCGCGGACCTCGTTGGCCAGCTGGCCCATGGCGGGGCGCTCCTCGGCGGACAGCCTGCCCATCTGCTTGAGCACCGCCGTCAGCTCGCCCTTCTTGCCCAGGTACTGCACCCGCAGGGCGTCCAGGTCCACCTTGGACTGGGCCCCCTCGAAGGCGGAAAGGGCCGCCGCGCGGATCTTTGCCAGTTGTTCTCTCATGTTCAAAACTCCTTTGCGTTGAGTGTATCTGTCACTTTTTTGGCCTGATCTTTCCGGTCATGGACTCTACCGCCAGTTTGAATACCCTGGTGTGGGGCACGGCCCCCCGGCCAAAGGGGAAGTCCCCCCGGCGGTAGTGGGCCATGAGCAGGCGCAGGGCATTCTCCTTCTCCCCGTCAGGCACCGGCTCGATGTGCCCCCGGCCCATGACGCTCTGATACGCCATGGTGCAGTTTCCATGTTCGTCATCCAGAATCAGCTCGTGGGCGCAGTCCATCTCAAAGCTGGCCCGGCTGTCCCGCTCCATCAGGGCGTATTTGGTGCCCTCCATGGCGCCGTGGAAGTACAGCGTGACCCGGCCGTCCTCCACCGTCATGCCGAAGTTAAGGGGCAGGATGTAAGGATAACCGTCGCCGTTCAGGGCCAGCCGACACACGTCGCACCGCTCCATGATGGCCACGATGCCGTCAAAATCGGTCACTTCCCGGTCTGCTCGTCTCATGGGTTTCCCTCCATCCGGTCCCCTTCCGGACCGGTCCGGAAGGACAGCACCGTCTCAAACTCGGTATAAGGTGTCACCCTGGGCCGCCAGGGGGCCGCGGCAGTGGTCCACAGGGCTTTGGCGGCGGCGTTCTTCTCGTGGTACTTCACTTCCCACCGGCCGGGCCAGCGGGTGAACAGCAGCCGGGCGGCCTCCAGCCCCAGCCCCCGCCGGCGGAAGGCGGGAAAAATGGTGAACTCCGCCATGGCGTGGTCCAGCTCCTCTCCCAGGTGGGAGTGTTGGTTCAGCAGGGCGAAGCCCACCGTCTTGCCCTCCGATTCCAGGAACAGCGCCAGCCGGCTGCTGTTCTCAAAATAGCTGTCGAACCAGCCGTATTGGATGTTGCCGTCCTCGTCGATGGGGTTGTCGTAGTAATTGGTCATCTCATAGAGGAATTTCTGGAACAGGTTCCACAGCCGGGTCCGCTCCTCCGGCCTCACCGGACGAAACTCTACCATGTCAGTCTCCCTTCCGGCAATAAAAAACGCCTTTCTCCCGAAAACCGGGACGAAAGGCAAACCTTCCGCGGTACCACCCGCATTCGCGCCGCAGAGCGCGCACTCAAAACCCCGTAACGGCGGGCCGCCGTCCCGCTCTCGCGGGCCGCTCCCGGGCGAACAGGCGACACGCCTCGGGGCGGCTCTCAGCCGGTGACCGCCCCTCTCTTGGACGCGCAAACTCGCCATTTTCCCGTTCCTCGCATTTACTCTGCGCATTGTAACATAAAAAGAGTTGAAACGCAAGGGGAATTTCAGTATAATGAGAGGCATATTGAATATGCGCCCTTCAAGCCTTCCACCCACAGGGGGGAAGGTGCCCCCGAAGGGGGCGGATGAGGGGGCGGAGAGGCCAGCTGTCGGCCGGCCTCATCCGTCACCGCCTTGCGGCGGTGCCACCTTCCCCAGAGGGGAAGGCTTTTAGAGGAATTTCTTGATTAAAAAGGAGGCCCCGCCCATGCAACCTGTCGCCACATCCGCGCAGATGAAAGAGCTGGACCGCGCCGCCATCCAGGAGAGAGGCATCCCCTCCCTGAATCTGATGGAGAACGCCGCCCGGGCCGTGGCCGAGGCGGTGATGGACCTGGTCCCCCTGCCCGAGCGGGCGGGGAGTAACGGCCCCGCTGCCAGCATCTTCACCACCGTGGCCTTTGTCACCGGGGAGGGAGAGCCCTCCGACGAGGACAAACGGCAGGCGGCGGCCATCCGGGCCATCGTGGAGTCCAAGAACACCGACCCCTCCCCCCGGATCGCCGTGTTCTGCGGCCCCGGCAACAACGGCGGGGACGGCTTCGCCGCCGCCCGGCTGCTGCTTCAGGCGGGCTATCGGGTCCACACATACTTCATTGGCGACCGGGCCAAGATGACCCACGACGCTAATGTCAACGCCCAGCGGCTGGAGTGCTGCGGCGGCAATCCCAAAATCGAGCCCTTCCGCCTGGACCTGGACCACCCGGAGGCCCTGGACAATGATACCCAGCTTCAACTGGCCTGGCTGTCCACCTGCGACTGCGCGGTGGACGCCCTGTTCGGGGTGGGCCTGTCCCGGCCGGTGGAGGGCCTGTACCGCTCCGCCATCCAATACCTGAACCGTATGGGCCCCCGGTTCCCCGTGGTGGCCTGCGACATCCCCTCCGGCGTCCACACCGACACCGGGGAGGTGCTGGGGGAGGCGGTAAACGCCACTGTGACGGTGACCTTCACCTGCGGCAAGCCGGGGCTGTACCTGGGCGAGGGGGCCGCCCACGCCGGCGAGGTGCGGGTTGTCGACATCGGAATCCCCCACGATTTGGAGTTCCGCCTCATCCACCGGGCCCCGGAGCGGGTAGAGGCCGTCCAGGCGGGCGAGTTCCAGCTTCCCCGCCGCCCCCGGGCCGCCCACAAGGGGGACTTCGGCAAGGTGTTCATCCTGGCGGGCAGCGTGGGCTACACCGGCGCCCCGGTGCTGGCGGCCAGCGCCGCCGTCCGGGCCGGCGCGGGACTGGTGTACCTGGGGGTGCCCAGGGACATCTACCCCATCGCCGCCGTAAAATGCACCGAGGCCATGCCCTTCCCCCTGCCGGATGATTATGCCGCCATTCTGGAGAGAGCGAAAAGCTGCGACGTGGCCCTCATCGGCCCCGGCCTGGGCCGCGCCCCTGAGACGCAACAGCTTGTCCTCTGCCTGCTGGCCGACCTGGAAAAACCGGTGGTGCTGGACGCCGACGGCATAAACGCGGTGTCCGGGCATATAGATGTTCTGGACAACCGCTCCGCCCCCACGCTACTTACCCCCCACGACGGTGAGTTCCGGCGGCTCACCGGGTGTGATCTGCCCATCCGTGACCGCCTGTCCGCCGCCCGAGACTTCGCCAAAGCCCACAACTGCGTGCTGGTCCTCAAGGGCCACGGCACCGTCACCGCGTCGCCGGAAGAACTGTGCCGGATCAACACCACCGGCAACCCCGGCATGGCCAAGGGGGGCTCCGGGGACGTGCTGGCGGGCATCCTCGCCGCCCTGCTGGCTCAGAAGCCCCTGAACGGCCCCCATACCGACGCGGCGGAGCTGGCCGCCGCCGGGGTGTGTTACCACGGCGAGGCCGGGGATCGGGCGGCGAAAAAGCTGGGGGAGTACGGCATGACCCCCTCCGACCTGCTGGATGAACTGCCCGGAGTGCTGCGGGATCACACGGAGCGGGACCAGACCATCTGAAAACGGAGGAACGAGAATAAGTGCGCAGACTTTTCGCCTGTGTACTGATGATGACCCTGCTGGCGGCCTGCGCCCCGGCGGGAGAGACCCCGGAGGACGTCGCCTTCCATTTACAGGAACACTATCGCGCCTCGGCGGGCTTTTCCGCCACCGTGGACCTGACGGCGGAGTACGGCGACAAGGTCTACGACTTCACGGTGTATGCCCTCTGCCGGAAAGACGGTGAGACGGTGCTGACCGTCACCGCCCCGGAGCTGATTGCCGGGATCACCGCCCGGCTGACCGAAGGAGAGACCGTACTGGAGTATGACGGGGCCGCCCTCTCCCTGGGGGACCTGGACGGGGAGGGGCTCACCCCTGTGTCCGCCATCCCGGAGCTGTTCCGGCAGGCCGCCATGGGCTGGATGGCCGAATGCGCCTGGGCGGACGAGGGGCGGACCCAGTTGCAGGTCCTCTGCCGGGACCCGAATGCGAAGGAGGGGACCGGGGCGGAGTTTCTGATGCTCTTTGACCGGGAGACCTTTGCCCCCATCCGGGCGGAGATGAGCCGGGACGGGGTGCGGATGCTTATCGCCCAGTTCAGCGATTTTACCTTTTTGGAGGTGACCAACGATGACACAGGAGACGGCAAGGACCTGGGCTGAGATCAGCCTGTCCAGCCTGGAACACAACTACCGCGCCCTCCGGGCCTGCGCGTCCGACAGCAAATTTCTGGGTACGGTGAAGGCCAACGCCTACGGCCACGGGGCGGTGCCCGTGGCGAAAAAGCTGGAGGCGCTGGGAGCGGACTACCTGGCGGTGGCCTGTCTGGCCGAGGGTCGGGAGCTTCGGGAGGCCGGCATCACCGCCCCCGTCCTCATTCTGGGCCTGACGCCCCCGGAGCAGGCGGCGGACGTGGTGGCCCTGGATCTGACCCAGACGGTATTCACGAAAGAGCTGGCAAAGGCCCTCTCCGACGCGGCAGGCGCGCAGAATAAGACCGCCAGAGTCCACCTGAAATGCGACACCGGCATGAGCCGCCTGGGCGTCCTCTGTCAGGATCCCATCCAGGCTGCCGGCGAACTGGCCGCCCTGGCCGCCTGCCCACATCTGGATGTGGAGGGGGTGTTCACCCACTTCGCCGTGTCCGACGAGCCGGGGGAGGACAGCGAGGACTACACCATGCTCCAGTTCACCCGGTTCCTGGACACCCTGGACCGGTGCAAGTCAGATCACGGTCTGGAATTTGCGATCCGCCATTGCGCCAACAGCGGCGCTGTGCTACAATACCCCTGTACCCATCTGGACATGGTCCGCCCGGGCATCGCCCTCTACGGCTGCTACCCCGACCCCTGCTGCCAGGGGCTGGACGGCCCCGGTCTGCGGCCCGTCATGACCCTGAAAAGCCGTGTCGCCGCCGTCCGGGATTTCCCGGCGGACACCCCGGTGAGCTACGGCCGCACCGCCCAATTCGGCTGTGGCGGCGGACGGACGGCGGTGCTGCCCATCGGCTACGCCGACGGCCTCCACCGGGCCCTGTCCAACGCGGGCTCCGTGTGGCTGGGCGGACAGCCCCGCCCCATCATGGGCCGGGTGTGCATGGATATGTGCATGATCGGCCTGGACGCCGCCGCGGACGTCAGGCCCGGCGACGTGGCCGAGATCTTCGGGGAACGCCTGCCCATCGAGGTGAACGCCGGGTTCGCCGGCACCATCTCCTATGAACTGCTGTGCGCGGTGGCCCCCCGTGTGCCCCGCCTCTATCTCGATTGACCTTTTTCGCCCCGCCGCATAGGATAGCAGGGGAGCCCGCCGACATTTCCGGCGGCGAGCCGCGGAGGTTTTCATTCCGCGGTCTCTCAGCGGTATAAAAACCTCCGCCCCGTGGGAGAATGATAGTACCCGGTCTACATAGGCGTGGCCGGGCACTATATCCGGCGGAGTGTGAAGTTCCTGTGGACAACAGCGTCAAGCGAGGCGACATTTTTTACGCGGACCTGAGCCCGGTGGTGGGCAGCGAGCAGGGCGGCGTCCGCCCGGTGCTCATCGTGCAGAACGACACCGGCAACAAGCACAGCCCCACGGTGATCGCCGCGGCCATCACCTCTCAGATGGGGAAGGCCCGTCTGCCCACCCATATCACCCTGGCCGCCCACAGCTCCGGCCTGCCCAAAGACTCGGTGGTCCTGCTGGAGCAGATCAGGACCCTGGACAAGAGGCGGCTGCGGGAGCACATGGGCCGGGTGGACGACCAGGTCATGCGGCGGGTGGACAGCGCCATCGCCGTCAGCTTCGGCCTCAGTCCCGAGCGGCTGGTCTGAATTTACCTCAGAGAGACGGGGCGCCGGTCATCCGGCCGGCGCTCCACCACAACGGAGGGATACATATGAAAAAGTGGAAGATCGCCTGCGCGGTCCTGGCGGTGCTGCTGCTGGGCGTCACCGCAGCCTACGCCGCCACCGCCGCCGCAGCGGGCAGCCAGGGAGACCCCCTGGTCACCCTCAGCTACCTGGAAAACATCTTTCAGCCTCAGGTAGAGCAGATGGCGGAGGACACCGTGGCCGCCCACAAGAGCGAGCTCCAGGACGCCCTGAACGACGCCGTCGATGAGCGCGCTGGGACCTCCACCTTTGCGGTGGTCACCCTGAGCAAAGACCAGACCCTCACCGGCAAGGTGGGCTGTGAGATCATGCTCCGCGTCGGTTCCGCCACAGTGGCAAACGGCAATCCCGGCCTCATCGACACCACCGCCGGCTCCACCCTCAACAGCGGCGGCGCCCTGGTCACCAACCACCTGTACATGGTCACCATCGACACCCGCTCCGTCACTGCCACCGCCGGCACCGTCAAGCTGCTGGTGCGGGGACCCTACTCGGTGAAGTGACGATACGCCCAAAACCGCCGGAAGGCGGTTTTGTTTTTGCCTTGTAGGGGTGAGGGGACTGTGCTATAATACAGTCAAATCGGGTATTTGCGGAGGAAGAAACGATGTGGTTGATCCTTGCGCTGTTGTCCGCGGTCTTTGCGGCCCTCACCTCGATCCTGGCGAAGGTCGGCATCGACGGCGTAAACTCCAATCTGGCCACCGCCATCAGGACGGTGGTGGTCGTGCTGCTGGCCTGGGGCATGGTGTTCCTGACGGACGCGCAGAGCGGCCTCGCCAATATCAGCAGAAAGAGCTGGATCTTCCTGATCCTGTCCGGCCTGGCCACCGGCGCCTCCTGGCTGTGCTATTACAAGGCGCTGCAGATGGGCGAGGCGTCAAAAGTCGTGCCCATCGACAAGCTGAGCGTTGTGATCACGCTGGTGCTGGCCTTTGTGTTCCTGCGTGAAAAGGTGACCCCGAAATCTCTCGTCGGCTGTATCCTCATCGGCGCGGGGACCCTGCTCATGGTGATGTGACGTCCGGCGCGCAAAAAGCGTCCGGTCTGTTCCCTTCTCCGGCGGCCCGGCCTTTTGCTCTTGCAAATCCCCGCCGCGCCCGGTATAATGTTCCCGAATTATGACCCGCCCGCCCCGCGCGGGCGTTTACGGAGGTTTTATCATGGACAAGCAGTGGTTCGACGATATGGAGGCCCGCATCCCCCACGGGGAGGTGCGCACCCGGTTCGCCCCCTCCCCCACGGGGTATATGCACGTGGGGAATCTGCGCACGGCGCTGTACACCTGGCTCATCGCCCGGCATGCCGGGGGCAAGTTCCTGCTCCGCATCGAGGACACCGACCAGAGCCGGCTGGTGGAGGGTGCGGTGGACGTGATCTACGCCACCATGCGCCGCTGCGGCCTCACCTGGGACGAGGGCCCCGACCTGGGCGGCCCGGTGGGCCCCTACATCCAGACCGAGCGGCGGCCCCTCTACAAGAAGTACGCGGAGCTGCTGGTGGAGAAGGGGGCGGCCTACTACTGCTTCTGCGAGAAGGCCGAGTCCAAGGAGGATAGCGGCCAGTTCGAGCGCTCCGACGACCCCTGCCGCACCCTGGACCCCGCCGAGGCGAAAGCCCGGGTAGAGGCCGGCGAGCCCTACGTCATCCGCCAGCGCATCCCCCACGAGGGCAGCACCACCTTCCACGACGCGGTCTACGGAGACATCACCGTGGAGAACGGGGAGCTGGACGACCAGATTTTGCTGAAGCGGGACGGCCTGCCCACCTATAATTTCGCCAACGTGGTGGACGACCATCTCATGGGCATCACCCATGTGGTGCGCGGGGCGGAGTACCTGTCCTCGGCCCCCAAGTATGACCTGCTGTACCGGGCCTTCGGCTGGGACATCCCCACCTATGTCCACTGCTCCTCCATCATGATCAACGACTCCGAGACGGGAGCGGTCCGCAAGATGTCCAAGCGCCACGGGGACCCCTCCTACGAGGACCTGATGGCCCAGGGCTATCTCAACGAGGCGGTGGTGAACTACGTCTCCCTGCTGGGCTGGGCCCCCCGGGGAGAGCTGGCCGAGCGGGAGTTCTTCACTCTGGACGAGCTGGCCGCCGTGTTCGACATCGAGGGGGTGTCCAAGTCCCCCGCCGCCTTCGATATGGCAAAGCTCACCTACTTCAACGCCTCCTATCTGCGCGCCATGGCCCCGGAGGACTTCGCCGCCGCCGCCGAGCCCTGGATCAGGCAGACGGTCAAGAACCCCGCCTACGACCCGGCGGACATCGCCGCCCTGCTCCAGGCCCGGTGTGAAAAGCTGTCCGACATCCCGGAAAAGGTGGATTTCTTCGACAAACTGCCGGAGTATGACGCGGAATTGTTCACCAACAAGAAGTCCAAGACCAATGCCGAGGTGTCCAAACGGATGCTGGAGGCGGCCATCCCCATGCTGGAGGGGCTGGCGGACTGGGCCCAGGACCCCATCCACGACGGGCTGATCTCGCTGGCCGAGTCTTTGGGGGTGAAGAACGCCACCCTCATGTGGCCGGTGCGCATCGCCGCCGCCGGCAAGGCGGTCACCCCCGGCGGGGCGGTGGAAATCTGCCGCATCCTGGGCAAAGACGAGACCCTTCGCCGGCTGCGGCTGGGACTGGAGAAACTGAATTGAGCCATGGAGGGCCGGCGGAGCGCCGGCCCTCTCTTTTTGCCGCCGGACCACACGGTTTGAAAAATCGCCCGGGACCCCTTGCAAAATGCGCCGTATTCTGTTATGATAGCGGAGCCTGAGAAAGGCACATGCGTTGTATCCGCCGGGGCGGAACGACAGCAAGGAGGAAATTGAATATGGAAGCGACAATGAAACGCGAAAATGTCCTGAGACTGGCGCAGCTGGCGCTGCTGGTAGCCATCATTCTGGTGATGAAGCTGACCGGTATCTCCAGCATCCCTGTGGGGCCGCTGAACATGACCTTCACCATGGTGCCCATCGCCATCGGCGCCATGCTCCTGGGACCCGTGGGCGGCGGCGTGCTGGGGATGCTCTACGGCTTCACCAGCTTTTACGACGCCGTCTCCGGCGGCTCTGTGATGACGGGCATTTTCTTCCAGATCAGTCCCGTCCATACCTTTATCCTGTGCGTGGGAATGCGCATTCTGGTGGGTGTGCTGACGGGGCTGCTGTTTATGGGTCTGAAAAAGGTCGACAGGACCGACACCGTCTGCTACTTTGCGGGCGGCCTCGCCGCGCCGCTGCTCAACACCATCCTGTTCATGGGCTACATCGTGCTGGTGTTCTACCAAACCGACTACGTCCAGGAGCGGCTGGTGGCCCTGGGGGCCTCCGGGCCGCTGATGTTCGTGCTTTTGTCCGTGGGCGTCCAGGGGCTGGTGGAGGCCCTGACGGGCCTCGTCATCGGCGGGATCGTGACCAAGGCGGTGGCCCACGCCCTGAAGATGTGATGAAATGAGGTGGGACAGATGATCCTCGCTGTGGATGTTGGCAATACCAATATCGTGCTGGGGGCGTTCCGGGGGGAGGAGCTGGTCTTCTCCGCCCGGTGCGCCACCGACCCGGACAAGACGGAGGATGAGTACGCCCTGCTGTTTCGGGGGATCCTGGCCATGCACGGGGTGGAGCCGGGAGACATAGCCGGCGGCATCCTGTCCTCGGTAGTGCCTGTTCTGCGCTCCACCCTCTCCCGAGCGGTGGAGCTGCTCACCGGCAGGACCATGCTGGTGGTGGGACAGGACGTGGACACCGGCCTGGAGATGCGGGTGGACACCCCCTCCCAGGTGGGCAGCGACCTGATCGTGGACGCGGTGGCGGCCAAGAGCCTCTGCCCCGCCCCCATCGTGGTGCTGGATATGGGCACCGCCACCACGCTCTCCGTCATTGGGGAGGACGGTGCCTATCTGGGCGGCATGATCATCCCCGGCCTGCGGGTGGCGGTGGACTCCCTGTCCAGCAGGACCGCCCAGCTGCCCCACATCAGCTTCGGTCCGCCCAGGGCCCTCATCGGCAAAAACACGGTGGACTGTATGCAGGCGGGAGCCATCTACGGCTGCGCCGCCATGATGGACGGCCTGGTAGACCGGGTGGAGGAGGAGCTGGGCCGGCCGGTGACCGCCGTTCTCACAGGGGGGCTGGCCCCGGCCATCGCCCCCCACTGCAAACGGAGGTTTGAGCTCCAGCCCGACCTGCTCCTGCTGGGTCTGCGGCTGCTGTACGAGAAGAACGCGAAGAGGGGGGGAGCGCTGTGCTGACGGGAAAGACCGTGGTGCTGGGCGTCACCGGCGGCATCGCCTGCTTCAAGGCGGCGGCGCTGGCCTCCATGCTGGTGAAGCAGCACGCCGATGTGCAGGTGCTCATGACCGCCAACGCCACCCGGTTCGTCACCCCGCTCACCTTTGAGCAGCTCACCGGGAACAGGGCGCTGGTGGACACCTTCGACCGAAATTTCACCCACAGTGTGGAGCACATCGCCGTGGCGGACCGGGCCGACTTTGTGCTGATCGCCCCGGCCACCGCCAACGTGCTGGCCAAGCTGGCCCACGGCATCGCCGACGATATGCTCACCACCACCGTGCTGGCCTGCCGGTGCCCCAAGGCCGCCGCCCCCGCCATGAACACCGGGATGTATGAAAACCCCGTGACCCAGGACAATCTGGCCACCCTCCGGCGGTACGGCTGGGAGATCGTGGAGCCGGCGGAGGGCCGGCTGGCCTGCGGCGCGGTGGGAAAGGGTCGGCTGCCCGAGCCGGACCGGCTGCTGGAGGTGTGCCTCCACACCCTGGCCCACGAGAAGGATCTGGCGGGCAGGCGGGTGCTGGTCACCGCCGGCCCCACCCGGGAGCCGCTGGACCCGGTGCGGTATCTCACCAACCGCTCCACCGGCAAGATGGGCTACGCCGTGGCCA
>CANRFT010000017.1 GCA_947629955.1 uncultured Oscillospiraceae bacterium | reverse complement strand
GAGATCGCCCGCACCCCCGCCGAGGTGGTGTTCGTGCTGCCCAACAACAAGAACATCATCATGGCCGCCGAGCAGTGTGTGGGCCTCATCGAGGGCCGGGAGGTCATCGTGCTGCCCTCCAAAACGGTGCCCCAGGGGATCACCGCTCTGCTGAACATGGACCCCGATGCCGAGGTGGAGACCAACCGGGAGACCATGACCGCCGCCATGAAGAACGTCCGCACCGCTGAGATCACCTACGCCGCCCGGGACTCCGATTTCGACGGCTTCGAGATCCACGCCGGGGATTACATGGCCCTGGCCGACGGACAGCTGTTCGGCACTGACAAGACCGTCGACACCCTGCTGGAGCGGCTGGCCCAGTCCAAGACCTGCCGGGAGGCCGAGTTCATCAGCATCTTCTACGGCGAGGACGTGACCGAGGAGCAGGGGAACGAGGCCCTGGCCGTCTTCCAGGCGGCCTGCCCCAACGCCGAGATCACCCTGCTGTCCGGCGGACAGCCCGTCTACTACTATATGATCTCCGCCGAGTAGATCAAAGCGGAACAAGCGAGCCGCCCTCCCCATATCCTGGGGAGGGCGGCTCGCTTTATTATATGTGAATTGGCTGATGCCGGGGGCTTACTCGTCCTTCTTATCGTCGGCGGCGTCGTGGATGGCGTCCTTGATCTCCTCCACCTTCTCCTCGACCACGGCCTCGGCGGTCTCGACGGCGTCCTCCACCTTCTCCGCGGCGTTCTCCACCATTTCCTCCGGATCGGGGGCGCCGGCGGCCTTCATATCGGCGATGCGCTCGTTGTTATAGGAGATCTTGCTCATGGAATCGGTGATCTTCTGGCACAGGTCGGCGCAGGCGGGATCGGGGTCAGCGCCGTGCTCGGCATAGTAGAGCTTGCCCAGCTCGGCATAGGCCTTGCGGATGGCGTCCTGCTCCACGGAGTTCTGCACCTTCAGCTTGCTGATCTCACTGAGTTCCTTGGCCTTGGAGACGCCGGTGCCCGCCAGCTCTTTGGCTTTGGAGACGCCGGTACCGGCCAGCTCCTTGGCCTTGGTGGCGCCGCTCTGCACCGCGGCGATGACGCTGTCCTTCAGGCTTTCAAAATCGATGGCCATGTTGATATCCTCCTTGAATATTGTTTATGTGTTTTCCAGGCGTTCCGCCCGTTGGGTACGTATATGGTATTGTATGCTATTATTGGGGAAAATGCAAGTTTTTTCTGACAAATCATGAAGTTATTTCCGAAGCGGGGATTCAGTCCTGGTCACCGTCTATCAGCAGTTCCCGGATGAGGAACCGGGGCCGGCCCTTGGTCTCCAGGTAGATCTTGCCGATGTACTCCCCTACCACCCCCAGGGAGAGGAGGATCAGCCCGCCGATGAGCCACACCGAGCAGGACAGGGAGGCCCAGCCCGCCACCGTGTTGCCGGTGGCCCAGCGGACGATGTTGTAGACGATCATCCCCAGAGAGATGAGGAACACCAGGAACCCCAGGGCGGTGATCATGCGGATGGGCTTCACCGACAGGGAGGTGACCCCCTCCAGGGCGAAGGACAGCATCTTTTTCAGGGGATATTTGCTCTCCCCGGCGAACCGCTCTCCCCGCTCGTACTCCACCGTGTCGGACTTGAACCCCACCATGGGCACGATGCCCCGGAGGAACAGGTTGACCTCCTTGAACTCGGCCAGTCCTTCCAAGGCCCGTTTGGACAGGAGCCGGTAGTCGGCGTGGTTGAACACCGTCTCCGCCCCCAGGGCGTCCATCAGCCGGTAGAAGCTCTCGGCGGTGAACCGCTTAAAGAAGCTGTCCTTCTTCCTTGAGGAGCGCACCCCGTAGACCACGTCGGCCCCGGCCATGTACTTCTCCACCATGGCGTCCACCGCCTCCACGTCGTCCTGGAGGTCGGCGTCCATGGAGATGACCAGGTCCGCCCGGTCCTTGGCGGTCATCAGCCCCGCCAGCAGGGCGTTCTGGTGGCCCCTATTCCGGGACAGGTCCGCCCCGCAGAAGATGGGGTCCACCTCATGGAGTTTGGAGATGATCTCCCAGGTGGCGTCCCTGGAGCCGTCGTTCACAAAAAGCACTCGGCTCTTAGGGCTGACGGTCCCCGCCTTGATGAGGGCCCGGAGCTTGGCGCGGAGGCGCTTTGCGGTCTCGGGGAGGACGGCCTCCTCGTTATAGCAGGGCACAACGACGTATAATGTGTTGGGTCTGGGCGTCATGGACTCGCCCCTTTCTGTTTGATACTATACAGCATATAATATTAGATGTCAACAGTAGTCACAAAATGTTTACAATCTTGCCGATACCGTATTCTAATACGAAAACGAAAAAAAGTAAAGGCCCCGAACGGGGCCTTTGTAAATCAGGTCAGCGCCTCCCGCAGATGCTCTACCGCCCTTCGCTCGATGCGGGACACCTGCACCTGGCTGACCCCCAGCACCCGGGACACCCGGTCCTGGGTGAGATTTTTGTAGTAGCGCAGAAAGATCACCGTCCGCTCCCGCTCCGGCAGCGCGTCGATGGCCTGGCGGAGGGTGAGGCGCTCCACCAGCTCGTCCTCGATGCCCTCATCCCCCAGGGCGGTCTCCAGGGACAAGCCGCCCTCTCCCGTCTCCTCCTGGAGGGAGGCCACCGACAGGGCGGCGGTCTCGGCGGCGGCCACGTCCTCGATCTCCAGCCCCGCAGCGCCGGCCAGTTCGGACACGGTGGGCTCCCGGCCCAGCCGCTGGCACAGCTCCTGCCGCTTGAGCCGCAGGTCCTGGGCCCGCTCCTTCACGCCCCGGCTGATCTTCACCGCCCCGTCGTCCCGGAGGAACCGGCGGATCTCGCCCGCGATCTTGGGTACCGCGTAGGTGGAGAACTGGGTGCCGTAGGCGGGGTCGAACCCCCGGACGGCCTTCAAAAAGCCCAGACAGCCCAGTTGGTACAGGTCCTCCGGATCCACCCCCCGGCCATAGTACCGCCGTGCCACCGACCAGATGAGGCCGCTGTTGTCGATGAGCAGCCGCTCGCAGGCGTCGTTGTCCCCGGCCCTGGCCGCGTCCAGCAGGGCGGGGGCGTCCAGTCCCCGCATCACGCGGGGGCCCCGGCCCGGCGGGAGAACCGCTTCCGCATGGTGACGGTTGTGCCCTTGCCCACCGCGGAGCGCACCTTCAGCGAATCCATGAAGCTCTCCATGATGGTGAAGCCCATGCCGGAGCGCTCCTCGTTGCCGGTGGTGTAGAGGGGCTCTTTGGCCTTTTCCACGTCGGGGATGCCCACGCCGGAATCCTTGATCTGCACCTCCAGCACATTGCCGGTGTAGAGGCGCAGACGCATGGTCACCTTCCCCAGCTTGTCCGGGTAGGCGTGGACGATGGCGTTGGTCACCGCCTCGGACACGGCGGTCTTTACGTCAGCCAGCTCGTCCAGGGTGGGGTCCAGCCGGGCGGCAAAGCAGGCGGCGGCGGCCCGGGCGAAGCCCTCGTTGGCCGAGCGGGACGAGAACACGATGGTGGTCTGATCCAGCAGCTCCAGTTTCATTATGTAAACCTCCTTTCCCGGTCAGTCCAATGTGATGAGGCGGCCCACGCCGGCGGCGTCCAGTACGCGCCTTGCCTGGGTCGGGATGTTGGTCACCCGCAGGGAGCCCCCCAGCCGTTTCATCTCCCGCAGGGCCCGCAGCAGCACGGCGATGCCCGAGCTGTCCATAAAGGTGACGCCGGACAGATCCAGCACCAGACGCTGGGGCAGGCGGGCGGCGATGAGCTCTCCCAGCTCGTCCATCATGGCCCGGGCGCCGTGGTGGTCGATCTCCCCGGACAGGGCGGCAATGAGGGCCCCGTCCCGGTGGGTGACGGTGATGGGCATGGCTTGTCCACTTCCTTTGGGTAAAAAAATAAGCGCGGTATGGGAGAATGTCCCATATCGCGCTTATTATAGTATTGAGTTGGGGTCAGATTTTGTTGAAGGGGAGGGGCGTGATAAAATTTACCCTCTCACGGGTCCTCCACCAGCCGGACCGTCACGGGGAAAAAGTCGTTCTCCCAGGTGCCGTCCGTGGTGTCGGTGTAGTGATGATAGAACTGAAATTCCTCACCGGGGCGGAGGGTGAATTCCTGCCAGCCGTAATTGAATCCGTAACCGCGGCCCAGTTCGGCCGTCAGCTTCACGCCGCACACCTGGCCGGCCTCGTCCCGGAGGTAGTCCACAAAGGCCATCTTGGCCCACCAGAGAGGTCCCTCCGGCGGGAAGTCGAAGGGCATCCCGGCCTCGCCGATGAGCCGGTACTTCTTTTCCGCCATTCTCTGTACCCCCTTCGCCGTCAGCCCATGGCCGCCAGCTGCTCCTCGATCTTGGCGATCAGCATTTTCAGCTTCTCCGCCCGGTCCTTCTCGGCGGCCACCACCGCCTCCGGGGCCTTGTTCAGGAAGCCGGGGTTGCTGAGCTTGGCCTCCAGGCTCTTCAGCTCGCCCTGCTTCTTGCCCAGGTCCTTGGTGAGCCGGGCCTTTTCCTTCTCGATGTCCACCAGCTCGGCCAGGGGCATATAGACCTTTGCCATGTGGGTGATGTCGCACACCATGCCGGCGGCGTCGGTCAGGTCCTCCGCGCGGATGTCTACCGAGGAGGCCCAGGCCAGCCGCATCAGATGGGCACGGCCCGCCTCGAAGATGTCCTTCTCGTAGGTGTGCACGATGAGGGCGGCCTTTTTGGACGGGGGCACGTTCATCTCCGCCCGGCGGGCCCGGACGGCCTTGATGACGTCCATCACCGCCTCCATGGACTCTTTGGCCTCCACGTCCGCCCAGGCGGGGTCGGCCTTGGGCCAGGACTGGAGCATCAGGAAGTCCCCCTCGTGGGGCAGGGCCTGCCAGATCTCCTCGGTGATGAAGGGCATGAAGGGGTGCAGCAGCTTCAGCGTCTCGGTGAGGACGTACACCAGCACCCGCTGGGCGTTCTCCTTGGCGGCTTCGTCCTCCCCCTGGAGGCGGGCCTTGGTCAGCTCGATATACCAGTCGCAGAAGTCGCTCCAGATGAAGTCATAGATTTTGGCGGAGGCCACCCCCAGCTCGTAGGCCTCCATGTTCTCCGTCACCTCGCGGATGACCTCGCCCAGGCGGCACAGGATCCATTTGTCCTCCTGCTCCAGCGTCCCCGGCAGGCCCAGCTTGTCGGTGGTCAGGTTCATCATCACGAACCGGCTGGCGTTCCAGATCTTGTTGGCGAAGTTCCGCATGGCCTCGCACTTCTCCACAAAGAAGCGGGTGTCGTTGCCGGGGGCGTTGCCGGTGATGAGGTTGAAGCGCAGGGCGTCGGCGCCGTACCTGTCCGCCATCTCCAGCGGGTCGATGCCGTTGCCTAGGGACTTGGACATCTTGCGGCCCTTGTCGTCCCGGACCAGGCCGTGGATCAGTACCGTGTGGAAGGGGGGCTGTTTGGTGTGCTCGCAGGCGGAGAAGATCATCCGGGCCACCCAGAAGAAGATGATGTCGTACCCGGTGACCAGCACGTCGGTGGGGTAGAAGTAGCGCAGGTCCTCGGTGTCGTCCGGCCAGCCCAGGGTGGAGAAGGGCCACAGGGCGGAAGAGAACCAGGTGTCCAGCACGTCGGGGTCCCGCTCGATGTTCTTGGAGCCGCACTTTTCGCAGCAGGTCGCGTCCTGGCGGCTCACGGTCATGTGGCCGCAGTCGGCGCAGTACCACACGGGGATCTGGTGGCCCCACCACAGCTGCCGGGAGATGCACCAGTCGTGGACGTTCTCCATCCAGTTGGTGTAGGTCTTGGCGAACCGCTCGGGGACGAATTTGACCTCCCCGTCGTTGACCACCCGCAGGGCCTCGCGGGCCAAAGGCTCCATCTTCACGAACCACTGGGCGGAGATGATGGGCTCCACGTCCTTGTGGCAGCGGTAGCAGGTGCCCACGTTGTGGGAGTAGGGCTCCACCTTCACCAGATACCCCTGCTCCTCCAGGTCGGCCACGATGGCCTCCCGGGCCTCGTACCGGTCCATGCCGGAGTATTTGCCGTAGCCCTCCACCACTTTGCCGTTGTCGTCCAGCACCCGGATGGTCTCCAGGTGGTGGCGGAGGCCCACCTCAAAGTCGTTGGGGTCGTGGGCGGGGGTCATCTTCACGCAGCCGGTGCCGAAGTCCAGCTCCACATACTCGTCGGCCACGATGGGCATTTTCCGGCCCACCAGGGGCAGGGTGCAGGTCTTGCCCACGATGTCCTTGTACCGCTCGTCGGCGGGGTTGACAGCCACGCCGGTGTCGCCCAGCATGGTCTCGGGCCGGGTGGTGGCCACCACCAGCTCGCCGGTGCCGTCGGTCAGCGGATAGCGGATGTGCCACAGGTGGCCGGGCTTGTCCTGATACTCCACCTCGGCGTCGGACAGGGCGGTGACGCAGTGGGGGCACCAGTTGACGATCCGGCTGCCCTTGTAGATGAGGCCCTTCTCATAGAGGGACACGAACACCTCCCGGACGGCCTTGGAGCAGCCCTCGTCCATGGTGAACCGGGAGCGCTCCCAGTCGGCGGAGACGCCCAGCTTCTTCTGCTGGGCCACGATGCGGCCGCCGAACTTCTCCTTCCAGGCCCACACCCGCTCCAGAAACTTCTCCCGGCCCAGGTCGTGGCGGGTCTTGCCCTCGTTGACCCGCAGGTCCTCCTCCACCTTGATCTGGGTGGCGATGCCGGCGTGGTCGGTGCCGGGGAGGTAGAGGGCGGCGTAGCCCTCCATCCGCTTGAAGCGGGTCAGGATGTCCTGGAGGGTGTCGTCCATAGCGTGGCCGATGTGGAGCTGGCCGGTCACGTTGGGGGGCGGCATGACGATGGTGAAGGGCTTCTTGTCCGGGTCCCGGTGGCCCCGGAAGCAGCCGTTCTTCTCCCACATCTCATAGATCTGGGGCTCCACCTCCCGGGGATCGTACACTTTGGGCAGTTCTTTGCGCATGGGAAATCCACTCCTTTTGGGGCGTAAAAAACCGCCCCAAGCATAGTTTGCTCAGGGCGATTTATAAAACCGCGGTACCACCTGAATTTCCCCCAGGGGGGACACTCGTTGCCTCTGTAACGGGAGGGCCCGCCGCCCCTTACTAAGTTCGGGGGCGGAGCTCCGGGACGACTTCGCCGGGTCCCGACGCGGCCTCGCACCAAACCGGCCGCTCTCTGAGACGGGACTTGCGGGTACTGCTTCCCCTCTGCGCCTTTTACGGCGCATAGTATAAAGGAAAACGTGAGGTTTGTCAAGAAAAACCTCACGTTTCGGCCTCCCCGGCCTCAATATACCGTTCCTCCGCCGTCTGCAGAGCGTCTCTCAGCATCTCCATGGCGCGGACCACGTGGTCCCGGTCCACGGTGTGGTCCACCAGGACCATTTGGGTCATGTACTGCAGGGTGTCGTCCACCTGGCCCACCAGGTAGGAATAGAGCTGTTGGTATAGATCGGACATTTGCAACGCCTCCTTTATCAAGAAAATACAACAAACGATGTATTTTGTCAACTACATATGTTGTATTGTGGCACACTAATGCCAAAGGGGGTGTTGGTGTGGCCTATTATCCACGGCTGCGGGATTTGCGCGAAGATGCCGATTTGACCCAAACGGAGCTGGTAAAGCTGCTGGGGATGCACAAGACCACCTACACCAACTACGAGCAGGGAAAGCGGGAACCGCCTTTTGAGCTCATCGTCAAGTTAGCAAAGCTGTATAACGTGTCTATCGACTACATTGCGGGGCTGACCAACAAGCCGACGCCTCTGCGCAAGAAGCCATAAAAAGTCCGGCCCACGCGGGCCGGACTTTTTGCGGCTTCGGGGAAACGCTCACCGGAAAAGATCCATCACCAGTTCCACGCAGGGCATCACGCCGTCAGGCAGAGCCTCCGGGCCGCCTTGCAGCGACAGGGAGATGCACAGGCCGCGCTCCGGCTCCAGCCAGACGGCGCTGTGCGTCACAAGCTCCCCGTCCGGATATTCGGAGTCGTACAAATAGACCGTGCGCCCCCGCGTCTCAACGGCGCGGAGATCCCGGTCATTCTCGCCCGGGATGAACTCCAGCGTCTCCGGGTCAAAGCTGAAATAGACAGACCAATACGCCGGGTCCGTTTTCCCCACATCCACGGTGAGGCGGCGTCCGTCCGGGAGACCGCCGCCGCTGACATAGGAAAACTCCGCGGGCCGGTAAACGGCGGACAAGGGGGCATCGTCGAAGGAGACGCCGTCAGGCACCACATAAAACTCGCGGGTACCCGCCAGAGAAAACTCGCCGAGCTGTTTGGGGAACTTCACGCCGTCGATCTCGGAGACCGCGCGGGCCCACATGCCGTACCGCATCCCGGCGGAGGCGGCAAAGGCCGCGCCGACCACGAGCAGGCACATACAGGC
This sequence comes from uncultured Oscillospiraceae bacterium, assembly GCA_947629955.1. Taxonomy (GTDB): domain Bacteria; phylum Bacillota; class Clostridia; order Oscillospirales; family Oscillospiraceae; genus Enterenecus. The sequence continues at coordinate 31,525 of CANRFT010000017.1, read as the reverse complement.
GGCGATCACGGCAACTCTCGCCGGCCGGGATGGCTTCCTCACTTTTTTGACATCGGCCTGCTCGATGAGAGCGGGGTCCAGGTGGTCCATGACTTCTAAGATAGCGTGTTCTGTCATAATAACCGCTCCTTTTTCAGATAGTCCCGCAGCCTGTTCCTGACCCGGAACAGGGCGCTTTTGGTCTTGCTCACCGACCAGCCCATGCGGGCGGCGGTGTCCTCCACGCTGTCGGCGTACCAGTACCGGCGGAGGAAGGCGGCGCGGATCTCCGGCCGCTCCGTCCACAAAAACCGGGAGACGGCGGCGGCCAGTTCCCGGTATTCCGCCTCGCTGTGGGGGTCCGCCGCGCCGGACAGGGCGGCGGCCAGCTCCAGGGCGCTGTCGCCCACGGTAGCCGGACGGCGGCCGTTCTCCCGGCCGATGGCCAGGGCCCGGTTTCGGACGACGGCCCCCAGCCAGCCCTTGAAATGCTCCGGCCTGGCGGGGGGGATGGCCCGCCACACCGCCAGCCAGCAGTCGTTCAGGCACTCGTCCACATCCCGGATGTCGGACAGCAGGTTTCCGGCGACGGCGCGGCAGTAGGGGCCGTATTGGGCCTGGAGGGCGGACACCGCCTGTTCCGACCGGGCGAAGAACAGGTCGATGAGCTCCTGGTCGGTCATGGCGTCACCTCCTCAGACTGGAAACCGGTCTCCGACTATATAGAGTGGGATTTGAACGGTTTGGTTGCGGGAAATCTGAAAAAAGTCCCCCGCGCGCCGCGCGGGGGACTGAAAAGAAGGCTGACTTACGCCATCAGCGAGCACACCAGCTCGGTGTAGGCCGCCGCGTCCTCGATGGGCAGCCCGGCGATGAGCAGGGCCTGGTGGTACAGGATCTCCGTGAACTTGGCGGCTTTCTCCTTGTCGCCGGCGTCCAGGGCGTTTTTCAGGGCGGCGAAGGGGGCGGCGTTGGGGTTCACCTCCAGCACCCGCTGGGCCTTCATGGGGCCCATCATGGGGTTGGCCTCCATTTTGGAGAAGTATTTCTCCATCTCCAGGGTCATGGGCCCGTCGGCAGTCATGCACACCGGGGCGCTCTTTAAGATCTTGGACACCCGCGCCTCGTGGATGCGGTCCCCCAGGGTCTCCTTCACAAAGTCCAGCACCGGCTTGGCGTCCTCGGCCTGCTTCTCCTGGGCGGCCTTCTCCTCGTCGCTCTCGGGGAGGGCGTCGGGGTCGGCCACCGATTTCAGCTTCTTGCCGGAGACCTCGCTCAGGGTGTTGACCACGAACTGGTCCTCCTCCCCGGTGAGATAGAAGATCTCGTAGCCCTTGTCGGCCACCCGCTCCACCTGGGGCAGCTTGGCGGCCTGGGCGGCGTCGTCGGCGCAGACGTAGTAGATGAACTCCTGGCCCTCCGCCATGCGGTCCACATACTCAGCCAGCGAGGTCAGCTTGCCCTCCTTGGAGGAGGTGAACAGCAGCAGGTCCTGGAGCAGGTCTTTCTTGGCGCCGTAGCCCTCCACCACGCTGTACTTGAGCTGGCGGCCAAAGGCGGCCCAGAACTTCTCGTACTTCTCCCGGTCGTCCTTCATGAGCTTGACCAGTTCGTTCTTGATCTTCTTCTCAACGGCCCCGGCGATGACTTTCAGCTCCCGGGTGTGCTGGAGCATCTCACGGGAGATGTTCAGGGAGAAGTCGGGGGAGTCCACCACGCCCCGGACGAAGCGGAAGCAGTCGGGCAGCAGATCGGCGCACTTGTCCATGATGAGCACGCCGCTGGAGTAGAGCTGGAGGCCCTTCTCGTACTCCCGGGTGTAGAAGTCGTAGGGGGTGGCGGAGGGGACGAACAGCAGGGACTTGAAGGTGACGGTGCCCTCGGAGGAGGTGGTGATGGTGGCCAGGGGGGCCTGCCAGTCGCCGAACTTCTCCTGATAGAACCGGTCGTACTCCTCCTGCTTTACCTTGGAGCGGGGCCGCTGCCACAGGGGGACCATGGAGTTGATGGTCTTTTCCTCCTGGACGGTCTCCCACTCGGGCTTGTAGTCGTCGCCCGCGTCGGCGGGCTTCTCCTTCTGCCGGTAGTCCTCCACCACCATGCGGATGGGGTGGCGGATGTAGTCGGAGTACTTCTTGATGAGTTCCTGGAGGCGGTGGGTCTCCAGATACTCGCCGTACTTCTCGTCGTCGGTGTCCGGTTTCAGGTGCATGATGACGTCGGTGCCGTCGCCGTCCTTCTCGCAGTCGGAGATGGTGTAGCCGTCGGCCCCCTCGGACTGCCAGACGTGGCCGGTCTCCTCCCCGTGACGGCGGGTGACCACGGTGACCTTGTCGGCCACCATGAAGGCGGAGTAGAAGCCCACGCCGAACTGGCCGATGATGTCGGACGTGTCCCCCTTCTCCATCTCCTGCTTGAACTGGAGGGAGCCGCTGCGGGCGATGGTGCCCAGGTTCTTCTCCAGCTCGTCGGCGGTCATGCCCACGCCGTTGTCGGACACGGTGAGGGTCCTGGCCCCCTTGTCCGGGGTGACGGTGATGCGGAAGTCGCTCCGCTTGGTCTTGACGGTGTCGTCGGTGAGGCCCAGATAGGCCAGCTTGTCGATGGCGTCGCTGGCGTTGGAGATGATCTCCCGCAGAAAGATCTCCTTGTGGGTGTAGATGGAGTTGATCATCAGATCCATCAGCCGCTTGGACTCCGCTTTGAACTGCTTCTTTGCCATGCTTGGTCGCTCCTCTGTATGTGAAAATTTTTTGAAAACAGATTTTAGCACTCGATAACTTTGAGTGCTAACCTATGATAATCCTATTTCGCGCCGATTGCAAGCCCTTTCACGGAAAATTCACAATTTCCCTGCATGGGACCGGCCGGGCGGGGGCAAACTATAGCTGCCATAAATTGGATAATACGCAGAAGAACGCGATATTTTTGCCCGTTATGGGAAACTTTAGATTGCCTTTCTTTTCAGACGGTGCTATAATACCATGTGAAAATGTGAGACCATGCGCAGCGCCGGTTTTATGTTAACTGTTTTCGCCTGTTTGGGCGCTATCAACCCGGCTTGCCGGAGGTTCGAGGTGCAGCCTTGAAAAAATATGTGATTCATGGCGGACGGCCCCTTTATGGCCGGATCGAGATCAGCGGCGCGAAAAACGCCGCCGTGGGCATCATCCCCGCCGCGCTGATGGTGGACGGGGTCTGCCGCATCGACAATATCCCTCAGATCAGCGATGTCGACCTGATCCTGAACATGCTCCAGTCTCTGGGCGCCAACATCCGCACCTTCAACCGCACCACCATGGATGTGGACTGCACCCATATCGTCAACAGGCGGATCCCCTATGAGGACGGCCGGAAGATCCGTGCCAGTTACTATCTCATCGGAGCCCTCCTGGGCCGGTACGGCTGGGCAGAGGTGCCCCTCCCCGGCGGGTGCGACCTGGGCGGGCGGCCCATCGACCTGCATATCAAGGGACTCACCGCTCTGGGAGCCCAGGTGGATACCCGCCAGGGCTACGTCTTTGCCAAGGTGCCTGACGGCGGCCGGCTGAGGGGCGCCCAGATCTATCTTGACATCGCCTCCGTAGGGGCCACCATCAACATCATGCTGGCCGCCACTCTGGCCGAAGGCCTCACCGTTATCGAGAACGCCGCTAAGGAGCCCCATATCGTGGACGTGGCCAACTTCCTCAACTCCATGGGGGCGGATATCGCCGGTGCCGGCACCGACGTCATCAAGATCCGGGGCGTGGAAAAGCTCCGGGGCGGGGAATACTCCATCATCCCCGACCAGATCGAGGCGGGCACCTATATGGCTGCCGTGGCCGCCGCCGGCGGCGAGGTCCGGGTGTGCAATGTGATCCCCAAGCACATGGAGTGCATCACCGCCAAGCTCATGGAGATGGGCGTGGAGGTGGAGGAGGAGGGCGACAGTCTCATCGTCCGCCGCAGCGGCCCTCTTCAGCGCACCAACGTGAAGACCATGCCCTATCCCGGCTTCCCCACCGATATGCAGCCCCAGATCGCGGCGGTGCTGTCCATCGCCCAGGGCACCAGCGTTCTCACCGAGGGCGTTTGGGGCAACCGCTACCGCTACGTGGAGGAATTTCGCCGGCTGGGCGCCAGGATCCAGGTGGAGGGCAAGATCGCTGTCATCGAGGGGGTGGACCACCTCACCGGCGCGCCCATGGAGGCCTGCGATTTGCGGGCCGGCGCGGCTATGGTCATCGCGGGGCTGGCCGCCAAAGGCACCAGCGAGGTATCCAACATCGGCCACATCGAGCGGGGCTACGAGAACCTGATCGGCAAGCTGTCCGGTGTGGGCGCCGACATCCGGGTGGTGGACGTTCCCGACCCGGACCGGGTCCCGGCCACCGCGTAACGCAAAAGATCAGCAAGAGGGCGGCTCTGCCGCCCTCTTTTCATGGAGGGAACACTATGCTTCGAGCGGCTACCCTGGCCAGCGGCTCCAGCGGCAACTGCGCCGTGGTGAGCGACGGGACCGTACATATCCTCATCGACGCGGGCATCTCCGCCCGGCGGATCACCGCCGGCCTGCGGCGGCTGGGCATCGAGCCCTCTCGGCTGGCGGGGGTGCTCATCACCCACGAGCACTCCGACCACATCAGCGGCCTGGACGTGCTGTGTCGGCAGACGGGGGCGGACCTCTACACCGCCGAGGGCACCGCCCGGCAGATCTGCTACCGGCGGGCGGGGATGGAGGGCCGCTTCCAGGTGTTCGAGCCGGGGGAGCGGTTCGCCATCGGCGGTCTGGTGATCCACCCCTTCGCCAACAGCCACGACGCCGCCTGTCCGGTGGGCTACGCCATCGAGGGGGGCGGCCGGAAGCTGGTTTTGTGTACCGACACCGGGTACGTTACCCAGGAGGCGGCGGCCGCCGTGCGGGGCTGCCACCTGCTCATCTGCGAGAGCAACCACGATGTGGATATGCTCCGCTCCGGGCCCTATCCCGCCTATTTGAAGGAGCGCATCCTGGGGGACCGGGGCCACCTGTCCAACGAGGCAGGGGCGGAGCTGGCGGCGTTCGCCGTCCGGGGCGGGGCCCGGCGCGTCGTGCTGGCCCACCTGTCCCAGGAGAACAACACCCCGGCCCTGGCCCTGGCGGCTTCAAAAAAGGCGCTGGAGGCGCTGGGCACGAAGGTGGGGGAGGACGTGCTCCTCTCCGTTGCCCCCCGGAGCGAATGCGACCGCTGGATGGAGGTGTGACCCGTGCTGAATGTGACCCTTCTCTGCGTGGGCAAGCTGAAAGAGAAGTTTTACAAGGACGCCGCGGCGGAGTACGCCAAACGCCTGTCCGCCCACTGTAAGCTGAACATCGTGGAGCTGGCGGAGCAGAAACTGCCCGCCAGACCCACGCTGGGCTCCATCCAGGCGGCGCTGGACAGGGAGGGGGAGGCCATTCTGGCCAAACTGCCCCAGTCCGGCCGGGTGGTGGCCCTGTGCGTGGAAGGAACGCCCCTGTCCAGCGAGGACCTGGCCCGTACCGTCGGGACCTGGACGGTAGGGGGGATGTCCTCCCTGACGCTGATCATCGGCGGCTCCTACGGCCTGTCCCCCCTGGTGAAGCAGCGGGCCGACCTGCGGCTGTCCATGTCGGAGATGACCTTCCCCCACCACCTGGCAAGGGTGATGGTGCTGGAGCAGCTCTACCGGGCGTTCAAAATACAGGAGGGCTCTGATTATCACAAGTGATTGACAAAGGCCCCGTGCTGTTTTATCATGTTACAAAACCTCATCAGGAGGAGACAGAGAGATGAAAAAGCCCTTCCTCACCCTGGCCCAGGCCAGAGCCATCAAAGAGAAGTATCCCACCCCGTTCCACATCTACGACGAAAAGGGCATCCGGGCCACCGCCCGGGCCCTGAACGCCGCTTTTGCCTGGAACAAGGGGTTTAAGGAATATTTCGCCGTCAAAGCCACCCCCAACCCGGCCATCCTTAAAATACTGCGGGAGGAGGGCTGCGGCGTGGACTGCTCCTCCCTCACCGAGCTGATGATGTCTGACCGCTGCGGCTTCTCCGGCCACGAGATCATGTTTTCCTCCAACGAGACCCCGGCGGAGGAGTTCCTGCTGGCGGACAGGCTGGGGGCCATCATCAATCTGGACGACCTGACCCATGTGGACTTCCTCTATGACGCCCTGGGCCATGTGCCCGAGACGGTGTGCTGCCGTTTCAACCCCGGCGGCACCTTCACCCTGGGGGAGAGCAAAGAGGGCTTCCAGGTGATGGACAACCCCGGCCAGGCCAAGTACGGCATGACCCCGGACCAGCTGCTGGAGGCATTCAAACGGCTCAAAGCGCTGGGGGCCAAGCGGTTCGGCATCCACGCCTTTTTGGCCTCCAACAGCATCTCCAACGACTACTATCCCGCCCTGGCCCGCATCCTGTTCCAGCTGGCCGCCGACGTGTCCGCCAAAACGGGCTGTGAGATCGCCTTCATCAACCTGTCCGGCGGGGTGGGCATCCCCTACCGCCCGGACCAGAGCGCCAACGACATCGCCGTCATCGGCGAGGGGGTGCGGAAAGCCTTCGAGGAGATCATGGTCCCCGCCGGCCTGGGGGAGGCCGCCATCTTCACCGAACTGGGGCGGTTCATGCTGGCCCCCAACGGCCACCTGGTCACCACTGCCGTCCACGAGAAGCACATCTGGAAGGAGTATATCGGGGTGGACGCCTGCGCCGCCAACCTGATGCGCCCCGCCATCTACGGTGCCTACCACCACATCACCGTGCTGGGCAAGGAAAACGAGCCCTGCGACCACGTGTACGACGTGGTGGGCTCTCTCTGCGAGAACAGCGACAAATTCGCCATCGACCGGCCCCTGCCCAGGATCGACATGGGGGACATCCTGGTCATCCACGATACCGGGGCCCACGGCTTCTCCATGGGCTACAACTACAACGGCAAGCTCCGTTCCGCCGAGCTGCTGCTGAAGGAGGACGGCTCGGTGGAGCTGATCCGCCGGGCGGAGACCCCAGACGACTACTTCGCCACCCTGGTGTGGTGAAAAGAACGAACCGCTGAAAGGAGCGTCAGCCAATGAGCAAGACCGCCGTGTGTACCGCCCAGGAGGCGCTGGAGCGCCTGAAAGCGGGCAATCAGCGCTATCTGTCTGCGGAGAGAGGGCTCGGAGACGTCTCTCCGGCTGCCCGCCGGAGAAGCTGTGAGCAGGGCCAGGCCCCCTATGCGATCATTGTGACCTGCTCGGACTCCAGGGTGATCCCGGAGCATGTGTTTTCTGCCGGCATCGGGGAGCTGTTTGTCATCCGGGTGGCGGGCAATGTCATCGGGGACTACGAGCTGGGCAGTATCCAGTACGCCGCCGGGCATCTGGGATGCCCCCTGACGGTGGTGATGGGCCACGATCACTGCGGAGCCGTCGGGGCCGCTCTGGGCCGCGAGGCGGAGGGCTTTATCAGGACCATCACCGACGAGATCAGGAAGGCCATCGGCGATGAGCGGGACGAATACCGGGCCTGCTGCCTCAATGTGGACCACAGTGTGGAGACGATCCGGGCGCGGCTGGGTGTGCCGGTCCGCGGCGCGGTCTATCATCTGGAGGACGGCTCGGTGGAGTTTTTGTGAGAGAAACGCAAACGGAACAGGGGCAGGTCTGAAAAGACCTGCCCCTGCGTTTTGCTGTCAGGCACCATTGATTTTCCGGGGACCGGCCGGATCAGGATGTGGGTTTTCGCGAGCCGCGGGCCCGATCCATTCGCCGCCGCCGGCCGGGTGTTCCGCGTAGTCCTCCAGGAACGAGTGATAGCTGCCGCCGGTCTTGTAGCAGGGGAAGGTGTCCAGCATGACGGCGTGGACGGCGTTGAAGATGCTCTTTTCGATGTCGGGGCTGTCCTTCCGGAGCCGCTTCAGCAGCGTCTTGATCTCCAGCCGTTTGGACGCCCCGGCCCGGTCGGCGGCGTCCTGGGTGAACCGGCAGGCGCACTGCAAAAACTCCAGGCCGTTGTACCGGGCCCAGGCGATGATGTCCTCCTCATGGACGCAGTACAGGGGCCGGATGAGCTCCATGCCGGGAAAATTCGTGCTGTGGAGCTTGGGCATCATCCCCTGGAGCTGGGAGCCGTAGAACAGTCCCAGCACGGTGGTCTCGATCACGTCGTTGAAATGGTGGCCCAGGGCGATCTTGTTGCAGCCCAGTTCTCTGGCCTTGGCGTAGAGGTGCCCCCGGCGCATCCGGGCGCAGAGGTAACAGGGACTTCCCCCCGCGTGGTTGGCGATGTCAAAGATGCTGCTCTCGAAGATCTCCACCGGCACCCGGAGCAGGGCGGCGTTGGACTCGATTTTCTGCCGGTTGACCTCATTGTAGCCGGGATCCATCACCAGAAACACCAGATCGAAGGGCACGTCGCTGTGGCGGTGGAGCTCCTGCATCAGCTTGGCCATGAGCATGGAGTCCTTGCCGCCGGAGACGCACACCGCGATCTTATCCCCCGGCTGGATGAGCTCGTACTTTTTTACCGCGTAGGCAAATGGATTCCACAGCGCCTTGCGGTATTTTTTGATGATGCTCCGCTCGATCAGCTGATATTTCTCCAGGGTCCGTGCCATAGCGCTCCATCCTCTCTGTTTGACCGGCTATTGTGTCGCCGGAAAAGATATGACAGTTTTCGGGGCGGCCAGACGGTCCGGGCCGATCCGCCCGGCCGCCGGCTCAGGCGCTCTCCAGTTTCCGGATCAGCCGCCGGAGCACGATCACCGCCGCAATGGCCAGGACGATCTCGGCGCAGAACTGGGCGTATGCCAGCCCATACAGGGGGAAGAGCGTGTTCAGGACGCACAGGGCGGGGATCTCCAGCACGATCTTCCGCAGAACGGCGAACAGGAGGGCGTTGCGGCCCAGCCCGCAGGACTGAAACACGCCCACGCCCAAAAAGTCCACGCAGAGCGGGGGGATGGCCAGACACAGCCCCCGCAGGAAGCTGGCGCTGTAGGCGACCACAGAGGGCTTTTTCATGAACAGCCCGGACAACCAGCCGGCTCCTGCCCAGCACCCGCCGGCCACGGCCACAAGGAAGACGGCCATGATCCCTCCCGTAAACAGGATGGTCTTCTTCATGCGTTTGACGTCGCCCGAGGCGTAGTTATACCCCACCAGGGGCATGATACCCTGGGAAAAGCCCATGGCGATCTGCACGGGCACGATCTGGATCTTCTGGGCGATGCCCATGGCCGCCACCGCGTCCGGGCTGAAGGAGGAGGTGAAGTTGTTCAGCACCGTCATCCCCACCACGTTCAGCAGGTTCTGGATGGCGGCGGGAATCCCCACCGAGCAGACCCCGGCGATCACGTCCCAATCGAATCTCAGCTTGGAGGGATCGACGCAGACATAGGTCCGCCCCCGCTTAAGGAAGAGCAGCACGAAAAAATATCCGCAGGCGGCGCAGTTGGACAAAAAGGTGGCCAGGCCCGCGCCCGCCGCACCCATGTTCAGTCCCCAGGGCAGGATGAAAAAGGGGTCCAACGCGATATTCAGCAGACAGCCGCTCATGGTGCCGATGCTGGCGTGGAGGGAGGAGCCCTCGGCCCGCACCAGATAGGCCAGCACCACGTTCAGAATGGACGGGACGGCCCCGCAGGAGACGGTCCAGAGCAGATAGGCGGCGGTGGCCTGCGCGGTGGTGTCGTCAGCGCCGAGAATAACCAGAAAGGACCCCCGGAACACCGTGTAGAGAAGGGAGAACAGCCCGGCGGAAAGCAGGGCGCAGTAGAACCCGAAGGCGGAGCTGCGGCGGACCGTCTCGTAGTCCCGTCGCCCCAGCGCCCGGCTCATCATGCTGGAGGAGCCCACGCCGAACAGGTTGTTCACCGCGTTGAAGGCCAGCAGCACCGGCGCCGCCAGGGTCACCGCGGAGTTCTGAATGGGGTCGTTCAGCATCCCTACGAAATAGGTGTCGGCAAGATTGTAGAGCACCATCACCAGCGAGCTGAGGATGGTGGGGACGGCGAGGGTCATCACCGCCCTGGGAATGGGCGTCTGCTCAAAGAGCTGCACCTTCCGGGGATCTGCCGCGGAGCGGCCGGGTTGTTCATGAGGGGCCATGGGAGCGATCCTTTCTTTCTGGGCGGTATCCGCGCTGCTGTCGTCTTTGAGCCGTTATTATACTCCCTGTGCCGTGAGTTTGCAAGGCCGATAATTAACCAGCGCCGCCCTCCCCGGGACATGGGGAGGGCGGCGTTTCGCGTCTGCGGAAAGGGGGCACCTCTCCGGCGAAAAGGGCATAGTCTGGTATGGAAATCGAGGGACCGCCGTTTTGGACGGCGGCCCAGTTTGGAGGAGGCCTTACGCTATGCCCAACACGCGATACTTCCTGGGGGCCAATACGCCCTCCGGATTCTATTCCCTCTACCATGAGCTGTCCGATCCCGATAAATTCAAACAGGTATATGTCATCAAGAGCGGGCCGGGGAGCGGCAAGTCCACCCTTATGCGGCGGGTGGGCCGCCACGCCCAGACGGCGGGATACGACGTGGAGGAGATCCTCTGCTCCGGCGACCCGGACTCCCTGGACGCGGTGATCATCCCCGCCCTGGGGGCGGCGGTGGTGGACGGCACGTCCCCCCACATCATCGAGCCGGAGTGCCCCGGTGTCATCGACCGATACTTAGATCTCAGCGACTATTATGACCGGGCGGGGCTCCAGCCCCTGAAGGACGACATCCTGGCCGCCTTCGCCGAGTACAAGGGCCACTACAAGCGTGCCTACCGCTGCCTGGGGGCGGCGGGGGAGCTGCGGCAGGACATGAGCGAGCTGCTGGATACCGGGACCCTCCAGCACAAGATGGCCAAGCGGGCCGCGGGCATCATCAGCCGGGAGATCAAGAAGCACGGCTCCGGCGAGGGCCGCTGCGACCAGCGGTTCCTGAACGCCATCTCCTGCCAGGGGCGGGTGGCCCTGTGGGACACCGTCACCGCCCAGGCGGACCGGGTGTATGAGCTGGCGGACAGCTGCGGCCTGAGCCATCATCTGCTGGCCCCCGTTTTGACGGCGGCGCTGGCCGCGGGCCACGACGCGGTGGCCTGCCCCGATCCCATGGCCCCCAACAAGCTGCTCCATGTGATCCTGCCGGAGCTGGGGCTGGCCTTTGTCACCTCCACAACCGAGAGCCCCTGGCCGAAGCACCCCTACCGGCGCATCCGGGTGGACGCCATGGTGGACCCCGACCTGTACCGGATCAGCCGGCCCAGGCTCCGCTTCACCAGGCGGGTGGCGGGCGCCCTCATGGACGACGGCATGGCCGATCTCACCCAGGCCAAGGAGGCCCATGATAAGCTGGAGGGCCTGTATCACCCCTATGTAGACTTCGACGGGGTGGGCCAGGTGGCCGACCGGGTGGCCGAGGACATTTTGAGTTGACATAAAGAAAGATAACGGTTGACATAACGGGGGTCGCTGCCGGTTTTGCCGGCGGCGGCCCCCGTTATTTTCCGACAGCGCTAAAGCCAGTCCTGGACCACATCGGCCAGCGTCGCGGGGGTGACGCCGTGGCGCAGTAGCAGGGTGGACAGCTCGTCGATGCGCTGGATGCTGCACGTCACATTGGGCACGGAGGCATCCGGGCCGTCCCGCTGGGCCACCTTGACGCCGTAGCTCTCGCAGAAGAAGCGGCCCACATCCATCTCGCCGATGAGGATGGAATAGTCGTACTGTCTGAGAACGCCCTGCTCGTCCGGCAGTTCCAGGGTCTGTAAAAATAGTTCACGCATAGCAGTTCGACCTCCTTTGGCCCCCATTATTGTCGAATGGATCGCCCGCCGCAAGAGAAAAGTTTCGACAAAATTCGACAAATTCTGACGGGACCACAAGATGTGCCAAATCGAATGGGGGCCGGCGCACAAAGGGTGGATGGGTCACACTTTATCCGGTTAAATTTTGTACAATTTGACGGAGGGCGTTTTTTGTGATAAAATATCAAAAAAGGGGTGATCCCTGTGACTTATGACCATATTCTGCCCGCGAAATTCCTGGCCCGGCCCAACCGGTTCATCGCGAGGGTGGGGCTGAACGGCGGGGTGGAGATCGTCCACGTGAAGAACACGGGGCGGTGCCGGGAGCTGCTGCTCCCCGGCCGGACCGTCTGGCTGGAGGGAGGCGAAAATCCCGCCCGGAAGACGAAATATGACCTGGTGGCCGTGGACAAGGACGGCCTGCTGGTGAACATGGATGCCCAGGCCCCCAACAAAGTCTTTGCGGAGTGGGCGGAGGCGGGCCATTTTGCGGACAATCTGACCCTGCTCCGCCCGGAGACGAAATGGGGCAGTTCCCGGTTCGACTTCTATTTTGAGGCGGGGGAGCGGAGGGGCTTCGTGGAGGTGAAGGGAGTCACCCTGGAGGTGGACGGCCACGCCTATTTTCCCGACGCCCCCACCGAGCGGGGGGTGAAGCACCTCCGGGAGCTGGTCGAGGCCAAAAAACAGGGGTACGAGGCCGCCGTGTGCTTTGTGATCCAGATGGCGGGCATGAAGTCCTTTTCCCCCAACGACGCTACCCACCCGGCATTCGGGCAGGCCCTCCGGGAGGCGTATGCCGCCGGGGTGGAGGTGCTGGCGGTGGAGTGTGACGTGACCCCGGACAGCCTGACCATGACCAGACCGGTGCCGCTGGCGCTGTGAAAAAGATTCAAATCGGTGTAGTATCTCCCGCCAAATCGCGAGTATAGAGGTGAGAGGACAAAAAAAGGGGGGAGCGGCGTGGACGACGAGGCCATCATCGAACTGTATTTCGCCCGGTCGGAGCGGGCCATCCAGGAGACGGACGCCAAGTACGGCCCCGCCTGCTGGGCGCTGTCCCGGCAGATCGTGGGGGACCGGCGGGACGCGGAGGAGTGTGTCAACGACGCGTACCTGGGTGCCTGGAACGCCATCCCGCCGGCGCGGCCCCATCCGCTGCTGACGTTTTTATGTAAACTTGTCCGCCATATCTCCGTCTCCCGCTGGCGGGCCAACACGGCACAGAAACGGGATGGGACAGGGGATGTGCCCCTGGAGGAGCTGGCGGAGTGCCTGCCCTCTGCCGCCTCGGTGGAGGACGCGGCGGAGACGGAGGAGCTGACCCGCCTGCTGGACCGCTTTTTAGAGGGGCTGGACCGGTTGGATCGGGTGATCTTCCTGCGGCGGTACTGGTTCTGCGACCCTTACGCTCTCATCGCGGAGCGGACCGGTCTGTCGGAGAAGAACGTGTCCGTCCGGCTGGCGCGGGTGCGGAAGCGTCTTAAAACCTATCTGACGGAACGGGGGGTATTCGCATGAGCGGAGAGAAGCTGTGGGCGGCCCTGGGGGACGTCCGGGACGAGTACGTCACCGAGGCCGTGGAGTATCAGAAAAAGCGCCGGACCTGGGTGAGATGGGCCGCGCTGGCGGCCTGCCTGTGTCTGGTGGCGGGCGGCGTGCTGGTGTGGCGGTGGAGCCGGCCCGAGGGCGGCGGCGCCGGAGTGCCCGGCGGCGGCGTTGAAGCGCCCGGCGGCGTCGATGTGCCCGGCGGCGTCGATGTGCCCGGCGACAATATGTTGCCGGAGGGCGTGGACCCGGGGATCGCCAGCGTCGCCCAGTTCCCGGCTACTGAGGACATCCGGGATGTGGCCGATGCGGAGTTCATCGACCTGGCGCTGGACGATTTGGGCGAACTGGGGACGCACCTGCCTGACCGGTTACCGGGGGGCTTCTTCCTGAACAGGGCGGACCTCTACCACACCACCATGAAGGACGGCACGGAATACAATATGCTGCGGGGGTCCTATGCCCTGGAGGACCATCTGTTCCCCACGCCGGACGGCTCTATGGAGTACGGAGAGAGCCTGTGCGTGATGGTGTACGACCACCGGCCACGGGTGGAAGGCCGGGAGATCTACACCCGGGAAACCCTGACGGACTACCTGGCGGGGCAGACGGAGACGCGATTGCTGGTCACCTTCTCCAGTGGGGATGTGTATCTCAACATCTGGAGCGACCGGCTGACCCCGGCGCAGCTGATCGACTTGATCGACGCCATCCCGTGACAAAGAGCCGTTCCGAGCAAGAGAAAATACGAGAGGAGCTGTCGGCGTTGAGCCGGCAGCTCCTTTTGCGTGCGGACAGGAACCCTTCGTCAAAAAACCCTTTACAACGCGGGCGGCCCGTGGTAAAATAGCCGCAATGCGGCTGTCCGCCCTGTATCGCGGCATGGCCGGGACCGCTCCCCGAAAAGGGCCGAGCGTGTTTGCTGAGGCGTAAAGCGCCAGAGAGTGCGCTTTTGATATGTACCATACATATAGGACGAAAAGCCGGGCAATGAGGACCGGCTGTGTCGTCCTGCGCAAAAACCCCGCTATTTTCACCTGGAAAGGAGCAATTATGGCAGAAAAACTGAAAATCATCTCCCTTGGCGGCCTCAATGAGATCGGCAAGAACCTCACTGTGTACGAGTACGGGAACGACATCATTCTGGTGGACGTGGGCATGGGCTTCCCTGACAACGATATGTACGGCATCGACGTGGTCATCCCCGATTTCACATATCTCGTCCAGAACAGGGACCGTATCCGGGCCATCTTTATCACCCACGGACACGAGGACCACATCGGGGCCATCCCCTATCTCATGCGGGACGTGAACGCCCCCATCTACGCCACACGCATGTCCGCCGGGCTCATCAAGCTGAAGCTGGAGGAGCACAGGCTGGAGAACAAGGTCAAGCTCGTCACCTGCGAGGCGGGGGACGTGGTCAAGGCGGGGTGCTTCTCCGTGGAGTTCATCCACGTGAACCACTCCATCTCCGACGCGGTGGCCTTCGCCATCCGCACTCCCATCGGCGTATGCGTCCACACCGGCGATTTCAAGATCGACTCCACCCCCATCCAGGGCGGCATGATCGACCTGACCCGGCTGGGCCAGCTGGGCAACGAGGGGGTCCTGTGCCTGCTGTGCGACTCCACCAATGTGGAGCGGCCCGGCTACACCAAGAGCGAGCGGAGCGTGGGCGCCTCCTTCGAGGCGCTGTTCCGGGGCTGCGACCAGCGGATCATCGTTACCACCTTCTCCTCCAACATCGACCGCATCCAGCAGATCATCGACGTGGCCGCCAAGTACGGCCGCAAGGTGGCCGTCACCGGCCGGTCCATGGAGAACGCCCTGAAGGTGTCCACCGAGCTGGGCTATATGACGCCCCCGGCGGGTACCATGGTGGACATCAACCAGATCAAGAGCCTGCCAAAGGACAAGGTGTGCATCATCACCACCGGCAGCCAGGGGGAGACCATGTCCGCCCTGACCCGGATGGCCTTCAACACCCACCGGCAGGTGGACATCCAGCCGGGGGACCGGGTCATCATCTCCGCCAGCGCTATCCCCGGCAACGAGAACGCGGTGGACAGCGTGGTCAACGAGCTCTACCGCCGGGACGCTGAGGTGGTCAACGAGCGGGAGCTGCCCCTCCACGTGTCGGGCCACGCCTGCCAGGAGGAGCTGAAGATCATCCACGCCCTGGTGCGGCCCAGGTTCTTCATCCCCGTCCACGGGGAGCAGCGGCACCTGAAGACCCATGCCAAGCTGGCCCGGGACATGGGCATGGACCCCAAAAACATCGTTATCAGCGACATCGGCCACATCATTGAGGTGAGCCGCAGCTCCATCAAGGTCAACGGTACCGTTCCCGCCGGGCGGGTGTTCGTGGACGGCTACGGCGTGGGCGACGTGGGGGCGGTGGTCCTCCGGGACCGCCAGCACCTGGCCCAGGACGGCATGATCGTGGTGGCCACCGTCATCTCCGCCGAGGATGGCCAGATCATCTCCGGGCCGGACATCATCACCCGGGGGTTCGTCTATGTGAAGGAGTCTGAGGAGCTGATGGAGGAGCTGCGCCAGGTGGCCCAGGACGCTCTCTACGACTGCGAGGACAACAACATCCGGGACTGGTCCTCCATCAAGAGCGCCATCAAGGGCGACCTGTCCAACTACCTCTATAAGAAGACCAAGCGGAATCCCATGATCCTGCCTGTTATCACGGAAGTATGAGAATGAGAACGCCCCCGATGGACCTCCATCGGGGGCGTTCTGTTGCCGTATGGCCGCGGCCGGTCACTTCGGGCGCAGCTTTTTGAGATATGCGCTCATAAGCATTTCGATATGCGGGATCGCCTTGTCGTAGAGGATAAAGACGGCGTTTCCCAGCGCCAGCAGCGCGAGGCCCGATAGCAGCCCGATGCGCTCCGGGACCAGCGCCAGCACTACAAGCAGCTCCAGCGCGATCACCGGCCCGTTGAAGACCGCCAGCTTTGCCGGCCAGCGCCAGACCGGCGGCAGCCGCTCCAGCTTCGGTCTGGCCGCCGGATACCAGCCGAAGAACCCGGCAAACATCAGATTTTCCTCCACGTCCGGCACCACCATCAGGCAGACCAGGCTGACAGCGACCCACAGGACGAGCTGATATTTCGTCCCCCATCTCCTCCCGATGGGGGCCAGACACAGCCCCGTCAGCATGGGGGACACGTACATACCCAGTCCCAGGAAGGAGCCCAGCAGCATGAGGACGACGCCCAGCGCGGCGGCCACGCCGCAGGCCGCGACCACCTCCGCCTGTTTTCTCATCCCCATCGCCCCCTGTTCCCATTGGCTCCGTTTGTAAAAGGGCGCGCCGCCCGGAACGGGCGGCGTTGGCCTGTTTATCGCTTGAAGCTGTCCTTCAGCGACACGCTCTGGTTGAACACCGGGTGCTCCGGCGTGCTGTCCTTGTCCGGGCAGAAGTACCCCTGCCGCAGGAACTGGAACCGCTCTGTCACGTCGGCGTGGCCCAGCCCCGCCTCCACCTTGGCGTGGGGCAGCACCTCCAGAGAGTTGGGGTTCAGACACTGGAGGAAGTCCTTTCCCGCCGCGTCGGGCTCCGGGTCATCAAACAGGTTGTCGTACAGCCGGACCTCCGCGTCCACGGCGGTGGCGGCGTCCACCCAGTGGATGGTGGCCCCCTTCACCTTCCGGCCATCGGCGGGGTTGCCGCCCTTGGAATCCGGGTCGTACTCGGCGGCGATTTCTGTGATATTGCCCGCCTCGTCGGTCTCATAGCCCACGCACTTGATGAGATAGGCCCCCTTCAGCCGGCACTCCGGGCCGTTGGGGTAGAGCCGCTTGTACTTGGGCACCGGCTCAGGCAGGAAGTCCTCCGCCTCCACCCACAGTTCCCGGGAGAAGGTGACGGTCCGGGTCCCGTCCTCGGGCCGGTTGGGGTTGTTCTCCACCTGGAAGGTCTCGGACTGGCCGGCGGGATAGTTGGTGATGACCAGTTTTACCGGCCGGAGCACCGCCATCACCCGGCGAGCGGTCTCATTCAGGTCCTCCCGGAGGCAGTACTCCAAAAAGGCGTACTCGATGGTGTTGGTGTTTTTCGCCACGCCGATGCGCTCGCAGAAGTTGCGGATGGACTTCGGCGTGTACCCTCTCCGCCGCAGACCGCACAGGGTGGGCATACGGGGGTCGTCCCAGCCGGACACGTAGCCCTCCTCCACCAGCTTCCGCAGTTTCCGCTTGGACATGACGGTGTGGTCTATCCCTAAGCGGGCGAACTCGATCTGCCGGGGCTTGTGGTAGGGGATGGACACGTTGGACACCACCCAGTCGTAGAGGGGCCGGTGGTCCTCATACTCCAGGGAGCAGAGGGAGTGGGTGATTCCCTCCAAAGCGTCCTGGATGGGATGGGCGAAGTCGTACATGGGGAAGATGCACCATTTAGTGCCCTGCCGGTGGTGCTCGATATAGCGGATGCGGTACAGCACCGGATCCCGCATGTTGAAGTTGCCGCTGGCCAGGTCGATCTTCGCCCGAAGGGTATACTTGCCCTCGGGGAACTCCCCGGCCCGCATCCGGGCAAACAGGTCCAGGGACTCCTCAATGGGCCGGTCCCGCCAGGGGGAGCGGGCGGGGGTGGCGGTGTCCCCCCGGTACTCCCTGAACTGCTCCGGGGTCAGCTCGCACACATAGGCCAGGCCCTTTTTGATGAGTTCGACGGCGTACTGGTAGGTCTGCTCGAAGTAGTCGGAGCCGTAGAACATCCGGTCTCCCCAGTCGAAGCCCAGCCAGTGGATGTCCTCCTGGATGGCGTCTACGAACTCGGTGTCCTCTTTGGCGGGGTTGGTGTCGTCAAAGCGGAGGTTGCACAGACCGCCGTACTTCTCGGCGGTGCCGAAGTCGATGGTCAGGGCCTTGCAGTGGCCGATGTGGAGATAGCCGTTGGGCTCGGGCGGGAAGCGGGTGTGGACGGTCATGCCCGCGAACTGCCCGCCCTGCGCGATATCCTCGTCGATGAAATCATGGATAAAATTCTGGCTCATGGGGACGTTCAGTTCTTCCGCCATGTGTGTTCACTCCTGTCGGTGGTAGTTTGCCGTAACGCCGCTATTTTACTATGTTCCGGCGAAAAAAGCAACCTCAATCTACGTACCTGCCCACAAAAACGGTCACGGTGTCCCAGTAGAGGGTGGGCTCGGTGCTTGCCGCCTCGCCGTGGGCCGCGCCGGGAACTACCAATTTTTCCTTCTCCGCGCTGGCGCAGGCGTCGTACACCACGTCCAGCATCTCAAAGGGCACGAAGGTGTCTGCGTCCCCGTGGATGAACAGCATGGGTACCGTGGCTTTTTTCAACTGGTCGACGGCGGACGCCTCCTCGAAGGAGTACCCCGCCCGCAGCTTGGAGAACATGGAGGTCACGTTCAGGATGGGGAACGTGGGCAGGTGGAACAGGTTTTTCAGCTGGAGGCTGAACTCGTCCCACACGGAGGAGTAGCCGCAGTCCTCCACGATGCACTTCACGTTGTCGGGCAGGTCCTCGCCGGAGACCATCATCACCGTGGCGCCCCCCATGGATACCCCGTGGAGAATGATCTCCGCCTCCGGGTCCTTCTGAATGATGGTGCCGATCCACCCCAGCACGTCGGGCCGCTCCAGCCAGCCCATGCCGATGAAGGTGCCGTCGCTCTCCCCGTGGGCCAGGGCGTCGGGGATCAGGACCGACCAGCCCATGTCATAGAACTTTTTGGCGTAGGGGGCCTCGGAGACGGAGCTGCTGTAATAGCCGTGGCAGAAGATACCGTATCTGTGGCCCTCCTGCTGGAACCACTTTCCCCGGCGGACCCCGTCGGGCCGTTGGAGCTCCACCGCCTCGCCCTCGGTCTGGAACCACTCATAGGCGCCGACGGCGTAGTCCCGCCACTCCTGCCGCTCGGGGGACAATTCAACGACCGGTCCGTCGCCGATGCCCTCCACGTTCCCCCGCTGGAACAAATCGTTCATGGTGAAGGAGGCCCCGGGGTACAGGGCGAACTCGAACAGGAAATTGCCGGCGAACAGCAGCGCACACGCCAACAGTACCAGGATCACCGCGACGACGATAATAATGATCTTCTTTTTGTCCTTTTTCTTTGTCTCCATGAGGCGGCAGCTCCTTCCCGAACATCCAGGACAGTTTACGCCTTTAGCGAGGGAAAGTCAAGGGCAGAGGGGCCGCCCATAAAAGGAGGCCCTATCTGGCCCTGGCGAGGGTGAGCGCGACGACAGAACCCGCCCCCGCGTCCCGGAGACAGGCGGCGCACTCCGCCAGCGTGGCCCCACTGGTGACGATGTCGTCCACCAGCACGATCCGCTTCCCCTTTATGTCCGCGCCGGGGAGGACCCGATACACCCCGGACACGTTGGCCCGGCGCGCCTCGTCGTCCCCGATGCGGGACTGGACCCCTGCCTGACGGGTCTTCTCCAGCGCGGGCAGGGCGGGGATCCCGGTGAGCTCCCCTACCCGGCGGGCCAGAAGCTCCGCCTGATCATAGCCCCGTTTCTTCCGCCGCTTGGCCGACAGAGGTGCCCAGGTGATGAGGTCCGCGGGCTCCTGTCGGCGCTCGGTGAGACAGTCCGCCATCAGTCCGCCCAAGACCCCGGCATAGCCCCTGGCCCCCTGGAATTTGCAGCGGTGAACGGCGTTCACTACCCCGTCCCGGTACCACAGCGGAGACAGGCAGACGCAGCAGCCCTCTATCTGCCGGATGTCCTCCGGGGCCGTGCGGGGCAGGGATTTCCCGCACAGGGCGCAGATGCCGCCCTCCCATTTTTCCAGCACCTTGCCGCAAAACGGACACTTGGGCGGGAAAATCAGTTCATACAGGGTGCGCAGAGCGTTCATTGATCCTCCAGCCGGATGGGACCGTGCTCCTTCTCGAACTCGCGGACGCAATTGTTCAGCAGGTAGATGATCTCACCGCTCATGGAGCGGCCGTCATAGGCGGCAATGTACTGGAACTTGTCATGGAGCTCTTTGTTCATGCGGATGCTGAGAAAGGTCTTGGTGTTGGGTTTCATAGGCACAGCCTCCTGTTTTCTACTACAACGATAACCGATGAAATAAAAATTCAACCGATTTTAGTTTATTTTTAGTTCTTATTATTCTCCCATTTGGTGTATCGCGCCCGATAAGGCGGAGGGAGCGGTCTTCCCCGTGCGATCGTCCGCCGCCGCGCTGCCTTCCCCTTTCAAAAAAGGCTGTATTTCCGCTGAGAATATGATATAATCATTTCCGATGTTTTTCAGGAGGTGAGACCATGGCGTTGACACGGGAGACCCCGCTGACCGATCTGCCGGGGGTGGGCCCCGCACGGGCGAAAAAGCTGGAGAAGCTGGGCCTCCGCACAGCGGGGGACCTGCTGTACCATCTGCCCCAGCGGTACGAGGACCGGCGGGAGTGCTTCAACCTCCGGGACGCGCCGGAGGACCGGCCCTGCTGTGTGGCGGCCATGGTGGCCTCTACTCCCACGGTGAGCCGCGTCCGCAAGGGCCTGGAGCTGGTGAAGGTGAAGGCGGTGGACAGCTTCGGCGTGCTGCACCTCACCTTCTTCAACCAGACCTACATCCGAACTGCATTGAAGCCGGGGGAGACCTATGTGTTCTACGGCACGGCGGAGCGCCAGGGCCGCGGCCGGTCCATGACCAACCCGGTGTTTGAGAAGGAGGGCGCGGGTCGGGTCACCGGCCTCATCATGCCGGTGTACCCGCTGACGGCGGGCATCTCCAACAATCTGCTCGCCGGCCTCGCCCGGCGGGCGGTGGACGACTGCCTGGAGGGCCTGCCGGAGTTCCTGCCGGAGCAGGTGCGGCTGGACCACGCCCTGTGCCAGGTCCAGTACGCCCGGAAGAATATCCACTTCCCACCCAACTGGGAGGAGCTGGCCATCGCCCGGCGGCGGCTGGTGTTCGAGGAGCTGTTCACGCTCACCTGCGGCCTCTCCCTGCTGAAGGAGCGCCGGGAGCGGGGTGTGGGCCGTGTGTTGGCCTCGGACCCGGAAAAGTTCGCAAAGCTCCTGCCCTTTACACCGACAGGCGCGCAGAAACGGGCCATGGAGGACATGGCGGCGGATTTTGCCTCCGGCCGGGTGATGAACCGGCTGGTCCAGGGGGACGTGGGTTCCGGCAAGACGGCGGTGGCCGCCTTCGGGGCCTGGGCGGCGGCAAAAAACGGCTGCCAGTGTGCCCTGATGGCCCCCACCGAGCTGCTGGCCGAGCAGCACGCCAAAACGCTGGACGCCCTATTGGCCCCGGCCGGGGTGCGGGTGGCCCTTCTCACCAGCTCAGTGAAGGGGAAGCCCAGAAAGGCCCTGCTGAACGCCCTGGCGGAGGGGGAGATCGACCTGGTGGTAGGCACCCACGCCCTGTTCTCCGAGGGAGTGGCCTACAAGGACCTGGGGCTGGTGGTGGCCGACGAGCAGCACCGCTTCGGCGTGGCCCAGCGGGCGGCGCTGGCTGAGAAGGGGGAAAAAATGCCGCCCCATGTGCTGGTCATGTCCGCCACCCCCATCCCCAGGACGCTGGCGCTCATCATCTACGGCGATTTGGACGTGTCCGTCATCGACGAGCTGCCCCCCGGCCGCACGCCGGTGCAGACCTTCGCCGTGGGGGAGGACAAGCGGGCCCGGATGTACGGTTTCGTCCGCAAGCAGGTGAAAGAGGGGCGGCAGGTGTACATCGTCTGCCCTGCGGTGGAGGAGACGGAGGACCTGCCCGCCTGGAACGACCTGTACGCCCCGCCCATGGACATGAAAGCCGTCACCACCTACGCAAAGGACTTGCGGGAGAGGGTGCTCCCCGATTTGACCGTGGGCCTGGTCCACGGCAAGATGAAGCCCAAAGACAAGGAGGCCGCCATGGCGGACTTCGTGTCCGGCAAGACCCAGGTGCTGGTGTCCACCACCGTCATCGAGGTGGGGGTGGACGTGCCCAACGCCTCCCTGATGGTGGTGGAGAACGCGGAGCGGTTCGGCCTGTCCCAGCTCCACCAACTCCGGGGCCGGGTGGGCCGGGGACGGCACCAGAGCTATTGTGTGCTGGTGTCGGCATCCAAGAGCGACACCGCCCGGGAGCGGCTGAGAGCCCTCTGCGCCACCAACGACGGGTTCCAGATCGCCGAGGAAGATTTAAGACTGCGGGGCCCCGGCGACTTCTTCGGCAAGCGGCAGCACGGCCTGCCCCAGCTGAAGGTGGCCGACTTCGCCTCGGACATGGAGCTGCTGAAGGAGGCCAAGGGGGCCGCCGACGGGCTCATCGCTGCCGACCCGGACCTGTCCAGGCCGGAGCACAAGCCCTTGAAAGCCCAAATTCAGCGCCTGTTTGAGGAGAACGCGGAGCTGTTCAACTGATTTTTTACGAGAGGAGGCGTCCCAATGAAACGGTTAGCTGTGGGTATGCTGGCCCATGTGGACTCGGGCAAGACCACCCTCACCGAGGCCATGCTGTACCGGGCGGGCAGCGTGCGGAAACTGGGAAGGGTGGACCACGGGGACGCCTTTCTGGACACCGACGCGCTGGAGCGGGAGCGGGGCATCACCATCTTCTCCAAACAGGCCATCCTGCGGCGGGGGGAGCTGGAGCTGACGTTGGTCGACACCCCCGGCCACGTGGACTTCTCCGCCGAGATGGAGCGGACGCTTCAAGTGCTGGACTACGCCGTGCTGCTGGTGAGCGCCGCCGACGGCGTCCAGGGCCACACCGAGACCCTGTGGCGGCTGCTGGCGCGGCACGGGGTGCCCACTTTCCTGTTTGTCAACAAGATGGACCAGCCCGACACCGACGAGGACGCCCTCATGGAGCGGCTTCGGGCGCGGCTGTCCGGCGACTGCGTGGACTTCTCCGGCCCCTGGGAGGACGCGCTGGAACACGCGGCCCTCTGCGACGAGGCCCTCATGGAGCGCTACCTGGAGACGGGGGCCCTGTCTGACTTCGATTTGGCCGCCCTCATCGCCCAAAGAAAACTGTTCCCGGTGTTCTTCGGCTCCGCTTTGAAGGTGGAGGGCGTGGACGGGCTGCTGGACGGGCTGGAGCGGTTCACCCTGGAGCCCGACTGGCCTTCCGACTTTGCCGCCCGGGTGTTCAAGATCACCCGGGACGAGAAGGGGGAACGGCTCACCTGGATGAAGGTCACTGGCGGAGCCCTCAGGGTTCGGGAACCGCTGAAAGCGGAGGACTGGGAGGAGAAGGTGACCCAGATCCGCCTCTACTCCGGTACCAAATTTACCCCCGTAGACGAGGCCCCGGCGGGCACCGTGTGCGCCGTCACCGGCCTGTCCCAAACCAGGGCCGGCCAGGGCCTGGGGGCGGAGGAGGATTGGGAGGGCCCCGAGCTGGAGCCGGTGCTCACCTGGCAGGTGCTGCCCCCGGAGGGCATGGACGTCCACACCCTGCTCTCCCAGCTCCGCATCCTGGAGGAGGAGGACCCCCAACTGCGCGTCGAGTGGAAAGAGGAGCTTGGAGAGATCCACGTCCGCCTGATGGGGGAGGTCCAGTTGGAAATCCTGTCCCGGGTGATGGCCCAGCGGTTTGGCACCGAGGTCACCTTCGGGCCGGGGAGCATCATCTACCTGGAGACCATCGCCGCCCCGGTGGAGGGGGTGGGCCACTTCGAGCCCCTCCGCCACTACGCGGAGGTACATCTGCTGCTGGAGCCCCTGGAGCGGGGCGCGGGGCTGGAGATCGCCACCGCCTGCCCCGAGGACGTGCTCAGCGGACACTGGCAGCGGCTCATCCTCACCCACCTCATCGAAAAGACCCATCTGGGGGTGCTCACCGGCTCTCCCATCACCGATATGAAGCTGACCCTGCTCACCGGCCGGGCCCACTTGAAGCACACCGAGGGGGGCGACTTCCGGCAGGCCACCTACCGGGCGGTGCGGCAGGGGCTCATGTGCGCCCAGAGCGTCCTGCTGGAGCCCTGGTATTCCTTCCGGCTGGAGTTGCCGGCGAACTGCCTGGGCCGGGCCATGACCGACCTCCAGCGGATGGGCGGGACTATGGACCCGCCGGAATCGTCAGGGGAGACCGCTGTCCTCACCGGGGCGGTGCCCGTGTCCGAGTTCGGCGGCTACTGGACGGAAGTGGCCGCCTACACCGCCGGCCGGGGCCGGCTGTCCTGCACGGTGGACGGCTACCGGCCCTGCCACGACCAGGACGAGGTGGTGGCCTCCATGGGCTACGACCCGGAGGCCGACCTGGCCAATCCGCCCGGCTCGGTGTTCTGCGCCCACGGGGCGGGGTACAACGTGCCCTGGGACGAGGTGAAGGGCCACGCCCATCTGGACTCCGGCTGGCGGGCCGAGGCGGGGCAGATCGCGGACGAGCCCGCGCCAGCCCCCCGGCGGATGAGCTACGAGTCCCAGCAGGCCCTGGACAAGGAGCTGGAGGCCATCTTCGCCAAGGTGTACGGTCCGGTAAAGCCCAGGGCCTTCCGACCCGCGCCCAAGCTGTCCGCCTCCAAAAAAGAGCGGCCCTGGAAGGGCCTGAAGCTCCGGGACGGGGAGGACTACCTGCTGGTGGACGGCTACAACATCATCCACGCCTGGGACGAGCTGCGAAAGCTGTCCCAGACCGATTTGGACGGTGCCCGCCAGCGGCTGGTGGACCGGCTGAAAAACTATCAGGGCTGGAAGAAGTGCAACGTCATCGTGGTGTTCGACGCCTACAAGGTGAAGGGCAGCCCCGGCTCGGTGGAGCGGGACGGGGAGGTGTCCGTGATCTACACCAAAGAGGCGGAGACGGCGGACATGTATATCGAGAAGGTCACCTACGCCCTGGGGAGGGAGAAAAAGGACCACCGGGTGCGGGTGGCCACCTCCGACGGGCTGGAACAGCTCATCATCCTGGGCCACGGGGCGGTGCGGGTGCCCGCCGCCGAGCTGGAGTTTGAGCTGAGGCAGACGGAGGAGGAGATACGCCGGACCATCGGCGGGAAGTGAGCGGAAGAAACCAATCGGGATTTTGTGGAGGTAATTATGGCTTTTGATTTTAAGAGAGAGTATAAAGAATATTATTTGCCGAAGAATAAACCCGAAATTGTAAACGTACCGGAGGCAAATTATATTGCGGTCAGAGGAAAAGGCGACCCAAACGAGGCCGGCGGCGCGTATCAGCAGGCAATCAGTGTGTTATACGCGGTTGCGTACACCTTGAAAATGAGCTATAAAGCAGATTACAAAATCGAGGGCTTTTTTGAATATGTTGTACCGCCTCTTGAGGGCTTTTGGTGGCAAGATCATGAGGGAGGTATCAATTATACAGATAAGTCCTCATTCAATTGGATTTCTGTCATTCGATTGCCTGATTTCGTAACGAAAAGGGATTTTGAATGGGCGGTCGAAACAGCGACCAAAAAGAAAAAGCTGGATTGTTCGTCAGCGGAGTTTATGACCATCGACGAGGGGCTGTGTGTTCAGATCATGCACTTGGGGCCTTTTGATGACGAGCCCGCCACAGTCGCTTTGATGGATGAGTATTTGGCTGAAAACGGATATGTGAATGATATAACGACTGCAAGATTGCACCATGAGATCTATATGTCAGATGCGAGAAAGGTTGCCCCCGAAAAATGGAAAACCGTTATTCGGCATCCAATCAAAAAGATATAAGCAAGTTCCCGTTTGTCTCCCTGAGCGAACCTTCGCCGCATTTTCCCCGTATAAAAACCTCCCCGAAACCTGTTGGTCCGGGGAGGTTTTCCATATTCACAGCGACAGCACGAACTGCCAGCCCTATACGCGCCGGAGCGCCAGGGAGCTTTTGACGATCATATGCACCGAGACGCCCGCGATGATCAGAAACGCCCCGCCGCCGACCCATCGGCCCATGGCGGCCCGGAACGCCTCGTCGTCGCCAAAGGCAGAGATCAGGGCGGATTGCAGGGAGTAGACGGAGATGACCGCCGCCACCAGCTTGAGGGCCTTGCTGGCCGAGAGGATCGGGTCATCGTATCTGCGGCAGACGATGATGTTCCGCACGGCGCTGATGACCGCGTAGAAGGTGTAGGCGGCCACAGCGTAAATCAAATAGCCGGGATAGGCGATGATGTGGCCGGAGTAGATCGTCATGCAGAAGATGCCGAACAGGGCGACGGTCAGGAGCAGCATCAGCACGGCGGTGAGACGGTAGCGCTTCCATTTGTCCGCGACGCTCTCCTGCCGGTAGCCGCGGGCCAGGCTGAACCGGAGCAGGCTCAGCATGATATAGTAAAAGGCCAGCGTGCCCAGCCAGGGGGAGCGGAGCATCACGCCCCCCACCGCGTTGAGGCAGGCGTAGCCGCAGCTGACCGCGAGACTGACGTACAGGAGAACCCTGTCCCGGACGCGGGCATCCTTATGGAGCGCGGCGGCGGCCTTTTTCAGCCCTTCTCCCATCATACCGGCTGCTCCTCCGCCTGCGCGCCGAACCGGGACAGACGGGTCTCCGCCCCGTCGGGCAGGATGCACTGCGTACAGAGCCCGATGATCCGATCCACGGGCATGCGGCAGTCGTCCTTGATCCACTCCGCGACAATGGCCATGATGCCCGAGAGATAGAAGCGGATGATATAGGGCTTGTCCTCCTCGCGGAAGCGGAACCGGCCCAGTACCGGGGAGAAGATGCGCTGAAACAGCGAGTTGAAGGTGTTTTCCATGTTCAGCGCCGCCGGATGGGACAGCACCACCTTCATCAGCCGCCGGTTCTCCTTCACAAACTCAAAATAGGGCCGGAGATAGTCCGGCGTGATGAAGATCAACTCCTTCAGGTCCGCCGACGACAGCCGTTTGGACATATCCGCGTACTCCTTGCCGTACCGGTCAAAGCACTTCCGGTTGGCGTACTCGGCGCACTCGTTCAGCAGGTCGGCCATGGTCTCGTAGTGCAGATAGAAGGTGGAGCGGTTGACCCCGGCCTTCTGGCAGATCTCTTTGACCGTGATGTATTCAAAGCTCTTTTTTTCCAGCAGTTCGATCAGCGCCGCGTCCATCCGGACGGCGGTGTTGAAATATCTGCTCTCCGATCGGTTCAACCGCTCCACCCCCTTTCGCCCCCGCTGGCCTTATTCCTCGCCGCCGGTGATCTCCCCG
Source organism: uncultured Oscillospiraceae bacterium (assembly GCA_947629955.1). GTDB lineage: Bacteria > Bacillota > Clostridia > Oscillospirales > Oscillospiraceae > Enterenecus. The sequence continues at coordinate 4,156 of CANRFT010000017.1, read as the reverse complement.
GCCAGACGGATGATGTCGCCGGCGTACTTGTCCTTACTCCGCCGCAAAAGCCGCCGGTAGATGGGGTAGTTCACCCCCATCCCCACAAAGCCGATGACGCCGGTCACGACGCCCAGCGCCATAAAGACGGCGCCCTCCCCGCCGATGACCCCCATGACCAGGCACATGCCGGTGCCGGCCAGCAGGGTGCAGACTGTTCCGAAGATCCAGGCGAACAGCCGGGCCGGCAGCTTGGCCCTCCGGTCCAGCTTTTTCAGCGCCACGACTTTGGAAGCGCTCTTTTTGGAGTACTCGTTGGCGATGGCCTCGGCATAGATCCTGTCGGTGTTCATGTGATATTACCTCCTTTTGTTTTGGCAATATCAGAATACCGGATGCTCCATGCGAAGGGAACGACACGGCGGCCTCTTTGTGTTGGATTATGAAAAAACGGGGAGGCGTTTGACGGGAAACGCCTCCCCGGCGGTCTTTTGTCATTACAGCGACAATATGAACTGCCTTGCCGTCCGGGGGGTCCTGGAGCCGCCCCGGCGCTCCCATGTAACGGCCCGCTCGTGGAGCTCCTCCGGGGGCATGTCGATCCCGGCGCGGCGGGCCAGATAGTCCACCATGTCCAGGTACTCCTGCTTGGTGAGCCCCTGGAACAGCACCCGCAGGCCGAACCGGTCGGCCAGGGAGGTCTTCTCCTGGATGGTCTCGGACCGGTCGATCTCGTCCCCCGCCCGCTCGGAGATGGTCTGCCGCACCAGATGGCGGCGATTGGAGGTGGCATAGACCGCCACGTTTTGGGGCCGGCGCTCCAGCCCGCCCTCCAAAATGGTCTTGAGGACGGAGTAGGTGGCGTCGTCCCGGTCGAAGGTCAGATCATCGATGAAGATGATGAACTTCTGGGGCCTGCCCTCCAGCTGGCGGATGAGGGCGGGCAGGCCGCCCAGGTTCTCCTTGTCCGCCTCGATGATGCGGAGGTCCTCCATGCCGTCCAGGGTCAGCAGGTTCTTCACCGTAGCCGACTTGCCGGTGCCGCTCTCCCCGTAGAGCAGCACGTTGTTCACGTACTGCCCCGCCAGCAGCCGCCGGGTGTTGCGGATGACCTGGTCCCGCTGGCGCTGGTAGCCCAGCAGGTCGTCCGCGCCGGGGCAGTCGGGATGGGGCACCGGGATGAGCTCTCCTTCCTCCCACACGAAGGCCCGATAGGTGAAAATGCCCGCTCCCCTCCGGTAGAGGGCGGTGTAGTCCTCAAAACTCAGGCGGCGGCCCACCCGCCACCGGGGCAGGGCGGTGAGGACTCCCTGGTAGTCACTGTCCAGCAGCTCGGTGAGCCGGGCGATCCACTTGTCACAGTCCACGTTGGCCAGCAGATCAAAGGTGGCGATGTCCCGCCGGGCGGCCTGCTCCAGGGCCGGGTCCCGGGCCTCCCGCTCCGCCAGCCGGGGATAGGGCCCCTCCGAGCGGGCGAGGGCGCCGTCCAGCCAGGCGCCCAATCCGTCGAAGCCCTCGGCGTGTAGACGGTAAAACAAATCGGTATAGGCGTCCAGTCCGCCCAGCCCATCCCCGTACACGGCGCAGGAGGTCAGCCGCAGGGCGGCCTCCATCACATGGGTGTCCAGGATATCCTTATAGGCGCTCACGCCCCGCAGAGCGGACAGCAGCATTTTGAAATTCACGGCGATCACCTCGTTTTTCGATAGTGACATTCTACCAGACTCCGCGCTTTTTTACAACATCCAAATAAAGCAGTCGATTTTTATCTTTCTATTTCCCGCGGAGTGTGATATAATAACTTGAATTTTTATGGCCCGGAGGCGGTTTTCATGGACCTGAACGAAAAGACCCTCACCAGCAAGCTGGTGTACGACGGCGGACTGCTGAAGGTATACTACGATACGGTGGAGCTGGTCAACGGCAAGACCTCCTGGCGTGAGGTCATCCGCCACCCCGGCGCGGTGGTGATGGTCCCGGTGGACGACGAGGGGAACGTCTATCTGGAGCGGCAGTTCCGCTATCCCTACGACCGGGTGATCATCGAAGTGCCCGCCGGCAAGCTGGAGTGGGGGGAGGACCCCGACGACGCCTGCAGGCGGGAGCTGAAAGAGGAGATCGGCGCCGAGGCGTCCCGCTGGGAGAGGGCGGGGGAGATGCTGCCGACCCCCGGCTACTGCGACGAGCTCCAGCACGTGTATCTGGCCCGGGGTCTCACCTTTGGGGACAGGCATCTGGACGAGGACGAGTTCTTGGACGTGTTCAGGGTGCCTTTTGAGGAGGCGCTGGACATGGCCGCCGACGGGCGCATCCAGGACTGCAAGACCATCGCCGCCCTGTACCGGGCGGAGCGGATCATGAGGAGGGAACAGGATGGCTAAAAAGATCCTGATCGTGGAGGATGAGCGCAACATCGTGGACATCCTGGCCTTCAATCTGGCCAGAGAGGGGTACAGCACCCTGGAGGCCCTGGACGGGGCCCTGGGCTTCCAGCTGGCCATGGAGAAGGACCCGGATCTGATCCTGCTGGACCTGATGCTGCCCAAGATGGACGGCTTCGAGGTGTGCCGCCGCCTCCGGGAGGCGGGGAAGGCCACGCCCATCATCATGCTCACCGCCCGTGAGGAGGAGACCGACAAGGTGCTGGGCCTGGAGCTGGGTGCGGACGACTATATCACCAAGCCCTTCTCCATGCGGGAGCTGCTGGCAAGAGTCAAAAGCAACATCCGCCGCACTGAAATGCAGTCCCAGCCCGCCGCGAATCCCAACCAGGTGGAGATCGGCCGGCTGCGGATCGACCTGGACGCCATGATGGTGTACAAGGACGGCGCGCCTGTGGACCTGACCCAGCGGGAGTATGAGCTGGTACGCCTGCTCTCCTCCAAGCCGGGGCAGGTGTTCTCCCGGGAGCTGCTGATGGAAAAGGTGTGGAATTACGAGGGCTATGTGGGGGATGTCCGGGCCGTGGACGTGGCCATCCGCCGCCTTCGGGAGAAGCTGGAGGATGACCCCGCCGCTCCGGAGTTTGTTCTCACCCGCCGGGGTCTGGGCTACGCGTTCTGCCAGCCCGGCTGATCTGATCGAAAGGGGGTGCGCCCATGCGCCGCAGCCTGCACCTGAAACTGATGCTCATCATGATACTGCTCATCGTGTCGCTGATGGTGGTGGTGGGCGCGTTCCTGATGAACTCCGTCACGAGATATTATATCGACGACTTTTACGAGCAGATGGCCGCCGCCTTCGGCCAGGACAACGTGGACTTCATCCGGGATCTCCAGAGGCCCACCAAGGACGAGACCGACGGCGCCGCCATGGTGGAGGCGGTCCTGCGGGCCTATGGCGGCACGCTGGGCGTGGATGGCCGCAACCGCAACTACTACGTGTTGGACGGGACCACCGGCAAATATCTGGCGGGCTCCGCCCCCAAGCCGGCGGGCGGCCTGGCCATCACCCCCAACATCACCACCGCCCTGCTGGGGAAGCCGGGCTTTGACAGCAGCGCCGCCGCCGATTACATGGACGCCGCCGTCCCCATCACCCGGGGCGGGGTGAACTACATCGTCTATATCCTGGACAACCGGGCCACCGCCCGCTCCCTGAACGGGGAGATGTTCTCCCTGATCTTGGAGGCGCTGGTGCTGGGCCTGGTGATCTCGGTGCTGCTGTCCTTCCTGCTGTCCAAGACCATGGTGGCCCCCCTTCAGCGGCTCACCAACGCCATCGAGGACGTGGCGGAGGGGGACTTCTCCAAGGAGCTGGAGGTCACCAGCGGTGACGAGATCGGCCAGCTCACCGAGAGCTTCAACGCCATGGCGGGCCAGCTCCAGACCACCATCGCCGCGGTGGAGAACGAGCGGAACAAGCTGGACACCCTGTTCCTCCACATGGCCGACGGCGTGGTGGCCTTCGACCGGGAGGAGCGGGTCATCCACTCCAACCCCGCCGCCGCCCAGCTGTTGGGGCGGGAGTTCACCGACCGGGACAGCTACGGTCCCCTGTTCGGGGACCTGTTCCCCTTCCGCGAGGTGGAGAGCGCCGCCAGCCATCTGGCCGCTGAGCGCACCGTGGACGGGCGGTATCTGGAGCTGCTGCTGGCCCCCTTCGCCCGGGCCAACCAGGGCGGCGTGCTGGTGCTCATCCACGACGTCACCGCCCAGCGCACCGCCGAGCAGACCCG
>CANRFT010000016.1 GCA_947629955.1 uncultured Oscillospiraceae bacterium | reverse complement strand
TGAAGCTCACCGGCTTCACCGTGGACGCGCCGCTGGACACCGCCAACAATCCCGCCTCCCGGTACTTCTCCCGGCAGGCCATCAAGCACATCCTCTACACCACCGTGAACTCCAACGCCATGAACGGCGTGGCCCACGGCATCATCGTGGGCGGGCTGCCCTTCGCCAACTACTACTTCATCCTCATCGGACTGTGGGTGGTGGCCGGCGGCCTCACCATCTGGGGCGTGGTCGCCATCGTGCGCCGCTGGATGAAGGAGAAGAAGGCCAACTGACCGGAGCTCCCGCACAAAACCGCTAAAACCGTGATATTCACGTGTTTCTCCTACTTTTCCAAACGGCAAAGGCCGGGCCCGAAAGGGTCCGGCCTTTGCCGTGTTCGATGCAGCCGGCTTCGCGCCGGGCGGGGTCAGGGTGGTGCGTTCTGGACTGTTTTCTGACGTATAGAGGAGGGATCAAGATCACACCTGGGCGGTGTTCCTGCCGATGAAGTTGACCACCACGGCGCCGGGGCCGGTGTGGGCGCCGATGACGGGGCCGATATCGTGGATGATGACGTTGGCCGCGCCGCACCGGGCTTTGAGCTGCCCGGCAACCCATTCCGCGTCGGCCATGCAGTCGCTGTGACTGACGAACACGGGGAATTTGTCCAGTTCCTCGCCCCGCTCCTCCGCCAGCTTCACCAGCGTGTCCAGAGCCGCCTTGCGGCCCCGGGCCTTCTGCATGGTGGCCAGCTTTCCGTTTTCGTCCATCCGCAGGACGGGCTTGATCTGGAGCATGGTGCCCACGATAGCGGTGGCGGCGGAGACCCGGCCGCCTTTTTTGAGGAAGAACAGGTCGTTGACGGTGAACCAGGTGTTCACCCGGCACTTATTGGCCTCCACCCAGTCCCGGACCTCCTCGATGGACTTGCCCTCGGCCCGCATCCTGCCGGCGGTGAGCACCAGGATGGACTGCCCGCCGGTGGCCGCCAGGGTGTCCACCACATACAGCTTCCGGTCGGGGTATTGGGGGGCCAGCTCGGCGGCGGCCATCTGGAAGGAGGAGCAGGTGGCAGACAGGCCGGAGGAGAAGGCCAGCACCAGCACGTCGTGTCCGGCCTTCAGATTGGCCTCCAGCTCTTCCAGCGCCTGCTGGACGTTGACGGCGTTGGTGGTGGCTAGAGAGCCGGCCTTCAGTTTGCCGTAAAAATCAGTGGGGGACATCTCCCGGTTGTCCGGGTAGTTGTGATAGGTCTTCCCGTCAATGATAAAGGAGAGGGGCAGGATCCCCAGATGAAGCTCCTGAACGTATTGGTTGGGGGTATCGCAGGAAGAATCGGTGATGATGACAAAATCGCTCATGGCAGTGGACCTCCGTTAGTTTGTTGATGGGGCGGCGCGGGGCGCTCCGCCCCGGGATCACTTATTTTTTTCCAGCATATCCTCGTGGCCGGTGTGTCTGGCCAGGATGGACAGGACCTGCCGGCAGGCCAGACCGCTGGCGTAGCTCTGCATGGCCAGTTTCAGTACCAGCTTGGGCAGGTCGTAGTCCGAGGTCTCCGGGTCCAGCTGATCGGCCACGGAGCTCATGGACTCGTCTAAATACTTGCAGAAGTAGTCGTACTGCTTCTTGGAGTCCCAGCCCTCGCGCCCCACGGCGGTGAGGACCTTCATCTCCCGGACGGAGAGCACCTGCTTGAGCGCGCTGATGGCGGTGAGCAGTCCCAGATGCTCCTGGTCATATTTTTTGCCGTGTGCCCGATGGAGCAGGCCGTCCTTGATATAGTTGTTGATCATAGCCGGGGTGAGGCTGTCACCCGCGTCCAGGGAGACGGACTGACGGGCCAGATAGGACACCACCTGGTCCATGTACAGCGGGATGTCGGGCAGGCGCTCAAAGGAGTCGGGGCGCACCTCGGCCAGGCGCTGTTTCAGTTGTGTGAGTTCCTCCATAGGGCCACCTCCAAATCTGGTTTAGGAAATCATATCACATGATTTTCATTGCGTCAAGGGGTGATTTGCGTTCGGCGTATCTTGACGTGAAAAACGGGACGCTTTCGCGTCCCGTGATCTATGTTCCGTCCGCCGGCAGACAGCCCAGCAGCAGGGCGGCCCCCGTCTCTGCCAGAAATAACTCCGGCGTCCGCCCGTCGTAGGGCAGCACCAGCTCCTGCCGCTCCACCGCCCTGCCCTCCAGGGAGATGAACTCCCGCTGGACGGCCACCGCCGCCTGCTCTCCCTCCAGGCTGGACAGGGTGAGGGTATTTCGGGGGGAGGCGCCGTAGCTGACCACCGTGTCGGCGGGGAGGTCCCGGGTGAGGGCGGACAGCCCGCCGGGGAGCAGCGCGGTGCGGCATGTGAGGGCCGACGCCCCCGCCCAGCCCGCCGCGCCGGGGGACACCACCAGCAGATCCAGCCGCAGCCCCGCCAGCAGGGCCGGATGGCGGCAGGCCCGCACCAGGGCCGGCCGGCCCTCCGCCAGGCGGCTCACCCGGTGGGCCAGCCCCTCGTCCCGCTCCCATACGCCGATCTGCCACATGGCGGCCGCCCCCTCTTTTTCTAAGCAGTTCCCGGTTAGTTTGCCGCGGGGAGGGGACCTTTATACGGAAAAGCCCGCCGGTGTCCGGCGGGCTGTCAGCCGTCTTTGTTCTGCTTCTCCTTGTGCCAGCGGTAGAGGACGTAGTTGAACACCGAGCCCAGGATCAGCACGTTGCCGCAGAGGTACAGCCACACCAGCATGATGATCACCGAGGCCAGGGAACCGTACACCAGGGAGTACTGGGTGGAGCTGCCCACCAGGAAGGAGAAGATCATAGAGGCCCCCGCCAGGGCCAGGGAGGCCAGCAGAGCCCCCAGCACCACCGGGGGCCGTGGGTGGTCCAGAGGGGCGGAGAACCGGTACAGCAGCAGGATGAACAGAAACACGATCCCCAGCAGCAGGACGTATTTCAGCCACTGCCACAGGGCGAACCGGGACAGCAGGTCCTCCAGTCCCAGCAGATTGCCCACCGTGTGGAAGAACCAGTTGCCGGACACCACCACCGCCAGGGACAGATAGATGACCACCAGTAGCAGCAGGGCAAAGACCACGCTGGCCGAAAAGCGCCGCAGGCCCCAGAAGGTGGCCCGGCCGTAGATGTCCTGCATGATGTTCATCAGGGCGCGGACGGCGGCGGAGGCGAACAGCAGGGTGAGGAACAGCCCGCCGATGAACATGGCGGTGGACTGGTTGGTGGAGATATAGCGCACATATTCCCGGAAGATCACCAGCACGCTCTGGGGCAGGAAGTCCTGCACCTGGTCGATGAGGTGGTCGAAGTTGATGTTGAGCACATCCAGAAAGGCGGACACGCAGATGATGATGGGGAAGAAGGTCAGCGTCAGCCAGTAGGACAGCTCGGCGGAGGAGCGTGCCACCCGCTTGGAGAAATACAAATCCACCATCTCCGCCAGGAAGCGGAACGGGGCAAAGCGCATGGGTCCCTTCATGGGCGGCCTCCTCTCTTAAGCAATTCTTCATGAATTATAGCAGAGGGGAGACAAAAGGACAACCATATTTTTTCGCCCTATTCCAACAGCATTGTCAGGTCCTCCACCGACAGGGAGGGATTGAGGGCCAGGCTCAGGCCGTAGCCCAGAGCCTTGGACAGCTCCGCCGCCCTGCTGTCGATGTCCCGAGGGGTGACGAACAGGTCCACCCCGCCCTTCAGGGCGTCCCGGTCAGGGGCGCGGATGCCGGCCCCCTCCAGCAGGTCCAGGGCCAGGGTGGCGCCGTCCACCACCGTGGGGACCCCAACGGAGAACACGGGGACGCCCAGGGTGTCCCTGTCCAGGGCCTGCCGGTGGTTGCCCACGCCGGAGCCGGGGACGATGCCCGTATCGGACAGCTGCACCGTGCGGCACAGCCGCTCCAGGGACCGGGCGGCCAAAGCGTCTATCACGATGACGCAGGCAGGGCGGAGCTCCTTCACCAGGGCGGAGACGGCTGCGGCGCTCTCCACCCCGGTGGAGGCCAGCACGCCGGGGGAGACGGCCGCCACCGGCCGCAGCCGGCTGAAATGCTCCGGCGCCCGCTCCACCAGATGGCGGGTGACCAGCAGGTGGTCGACGGCCAGGGGACCGATCACGTCCGGGGTGACCGCCCGGTTGCCCAGGCCCGCCGCCAGGGCGGGGCCATCCGGCAGCAGAGGGGACAGCTCGTCCGCGATGGCCCGGACCGCCCGGCGGAAGGCGTCCTCCTCCCGGCGGAGCAGGCCCTCCAGCTCCAGGGTGATATACACGCCGGGGGCCTTGCCGATGGCCTCCCCGGCCTTTTCATCGGTCACAGTGACGGTGGTGACGGCAAAGCCTTCCCGTTCCGCCTCCTCCGAGCGGACGCCGGGGAGGGAGGCGGCCTCGCCCGCTCCCTCCCGCCAGAGCTGATGGGCCTCCACCGCCAGGTCTGTACGGCGCTGCGCCATGAGGACTCCCCCTTTGCACACAAGGTATTGTGGCCGGATGTACGGCGTACACCTATTTTTTGCGGCAGAAAAGTTTCTATCCAAAAAATCAAAAATAAGTGTTGCAATTTCCGATATTTCATGGTAGAATACATATCCGCGACGGGAAACCGTGATGAGATCAACGAGGCAATCGGAGGAGGTGTTTGGTTTGCCCAATATCAAGTCTGCCAAGAAGCGCGTTCTGGTGAATGCCGCCAAGGCCGCCCAGAACAAGGCTCAGAAGTCCGCTCTGAAGACCGACCTGAAGAAGTTCCAGGCCGCGGTAGCCGGTGGCAGCCGCAGCGAGGCCGATGCCGCTTACAAGGTGGCCGTCAAGGCTGTGGACCAGGCCGCTGCCAAGGGTCTGCTGCATAAGAACAATGCCGCCAATAAGAAGAGCGCCATGACCCTGAAGCTCAACAAACTGGCGTGAACCGCAAAAAGAGCCGTCTGCCGGCAGGCAGGCGGTTTTTTGCGCGCAAAAGGCCCCCATCCCGGCAGGATGGGGGCCGATGTAGGTTTTGGTTCAGGCCAGGGCGGCGGTGATGATGGCCATGGAGTAGACCTCCTCGGCGTTGCAGCCCCGGGACAGGTCGTTGATGGGGGCGTTCAGCCCCAGCAGGATGGGACCGTAGGCGTCATATCCGCCCAGGCGCTGGGCGATCTTGTAGCCGATGTTGCCGGACTCGATGTTGGGGAAGATGAAGGTGTTGGCGTAGCCGGCCACCTTGGAGCCGGGGAACTTCAGCTGGCCCACGGTGGGGGAGACGGCTGCGTCGAACTGCATCTCGCCGTCGATGGCCAGATCCGGGGCCATCTCCTGGGCGAGCTTGGTGGCGGCGGCGCTGAGGGGCACGGTGGAGCCCTTGCCGGAGCCCTTGGTGGAGAAGGACAGCATGGCTACCTTGGGGTCGATGCCAAAGGTCTGGGCGGTCTTCGCGCACTCCACGGCCACTTCGGCCAGCTTCTGGGCGGCGGGGAGGGTGACGTTGCCCTCTTTGTCCAGAGAGTCCTCATAGGAGATGTTGATGGCACAGTCGCCCATGCAGAGCGTCCGCAGGGCCTCGTCGCCGGTGTCCCGCTTCATGATGAAGCAGGAGGACACCAGGTGGGCGCCCGGTTTGGTCTTGACCAGCTGGAGGGCGGGGCGGACGGTGTCGGCGGTGGAGTAGGTGGCGCCGCCCAGCAGGCAGTCGGCCACGCCCATCTTCACCAGCATGGTGCCGAAGTAGTTGCCCTTTTTCAGAGCGGCGCGGCACTCGTCCTCAGTCATCTTACCCTTGCGGAGCTGGACCATGGTCGCCACCATCTCCTCCATTTTGGGATAGGAGGCGGGGTCGATGATCTCGGCGCCCTGGATGTCGAAGCCGGCCTTCCCGGCTGCGGCGCGGACCTCGTCCTCATTGCCCACCAGCACGGGAGTGAGGAAGCTGTCGGACAGCAGCCGCGCGGAGGCCTCCAGGATGCGGGCGTCGGTGCCCTCGGTGAACACGATGCGCTTGGGGGCGGCCTTCAGTTTGTTGATAAGTTTGTCAAACATAATGCATGAACCTCCAAAATATGGTTTAAAGAGAACTTCGGTGGTTATAAATTACCACTGTTCCGGAAGATTTGCAAGGGGAGGGGGATAAAAATCAATAAAAATCGGGGCATTTTTTTGGGCGTGTTTTCGGCGGGAATACTCTTTACAATCGGTATTCTTTTCGATATACTATACCCACTGTGCACGCGCCGGCGATGACCGGCGGCAGAAGGAGAGAAGTACCCATGATGAATCCGCATTTTTCCCGGTCCCTGTCCCTGCTGCGGCAGGAGAAGGGCATCTCCCAACGGCAGGCAGCAAAAGAGCTCGGGATCTCCCAGGCGCTGCTGTCACACTACGAGAACGGCGTGCGTGAGCCGGGCCTGATGTTCGTCACCAAGGCCTGCGATTTCTACGGCGTTTCCGCCGACTTCCTGCTGGGGCGCACCCTCAGCCGGGACGGCACCACCATCCTCGATGCCGACACCCTGTACGATGTGTCCAGCGAGCGGGACAATGTGATGAAGGGCTCGGTGATGGCCACCCTGTCCAAAAAGCTGGTCATCAACTCGGTGGGGCTGCTGTTCGACCTGCTCAGCCGCCTGGGCAGCAGGAACGCCATCAAGGCGGCCACCGACTACCTGACCACCACCGTGTACATCCTGTATCGGCATCTGCACATGGCCAGTCCCGACAGCAACGAGGACTTTTTCTCCGTACCCGAGACCCAGTTCCTGGCCGGCCTGCCCCGGGCCGACCTGATCATGACCGAGGCCGAGTATCTGGCCGCCCTGGCCAATCCGGGGAGGGACGCCCAGTTCCCCGCCATGGACCACAGCGCCATGAAGGAGACATACCCCGGCACCTACCAGTCCCTGCTCCAGATCGTCCACTCCTGCGGCGAGCGGCTCAACGGCGAGATGAACAGTTACCTGGAGCGGACCAGGTGAGGGTCCTCCCGCAGCCGGCTCCCTGATTTGAGGTGAGAGCATGACCGATCAATCGAAGATCCGAAACTTCTCCATCATCGCCCACATCGACCACGGCAAGTCCACCCTGTCTGATCGGATGATCGAGATCTGCGGCGCGGTAGAACAGCGGCAGATGGAGAACCAGCTGCTGGATAACATGGACCTGGAGCGGGAGCACGGCATCACCATCAAAGCCCGAGCGGTCCGCATGGACTACAAGGCCAGGGACGGCGAGACCTACTGTCTGAACCTCATCGACACCCCCGGCCATGTGGACTTCAACTACGAGGTCTCCCGGTCTCTTGCCGCCTGCGAGGGCGCCGTGCTGGTGGTGGACGCCTCCCAGGGCATCGAGGCCCAGACGCTGGCCAACACCTATCTGGCCATGGAGCACGACCTGGAGATCAGACCGGTGGTGAACAAGATCGACCTGCCCGCCGCCGACCCCAGGCGGGTCAAGGAGGAGATCGAGAACATCCTGGCCCTTCCCGCCGAGGACGCCCCCGAGATCTCCGCCAAGCTGGGGATCAACGTGGAGGCGGTGCTGGAGGACATCGTCCACAGCATCCCCGCCCCCACCGGCGACCCCGACGCGCCGCTGAAAGCCCTCATCTTCGACAGCCAGTACGACCCCTATCTGGGAGTCATCGTGCTGTTCCGGGTGATGGAGGGCACCATCAAACCCGGCATGGCGGTACGCCTGATGGCCTCCGGGGCCCAGTACACCGTGCTGGACTGCGGCTATCTGCGGCCCATCGGCATGGACTCCGCGCCCTCCCTGTCCGCCGGGGAGGTGGGCTGGTTCACCGCCTCCATCAAGAACGTGAAGGACACCCGGGTGGGCGACACCATCACTGGCGTGGAGGATCCCACCGCCGAGCCCCTGCCCGGCTACCGGCCCGCCCAGTCCATGGTCTACTGCGGCGTCTACACCGAGGACGGCTCCAAGTACTCCGACCTGCGGGACGCTTTGGAGAAGCTCCAGCTCAACGACGCGTCCCTGTCCTTCGAGCCCGAGTCCTCCATCGCCCTGGGCTTCGGCTTCCGGTGCGGCTTTCTGGGGATGCTCCACATGGAGATCATTCAGGAGCGGCTGGAGCGGGAGTTCGACCTGGACCTGGTCACTACATTACCCTCAGTTATTTATGAGGTGACGAAAACCGACGGGACTGTGGTGCGGGTGGACAATCCCCACAATTACCCCGACCCCGGCTCCATCCGGGAGGCCAGAGAGCCCTACGCCAAGGTGTCTGTCATCACCCCGCCGGAGTACGTGGGCAGCATCATGCCCATGTGTCAGGACCGGCGGGGGGAGTACCGGAACATGGAGTACCTGGACACCAATCTGGTGGAGATCCACTACCTCATGCCCCTGAATGAGATCATCTATGACTTCTTCGACACCCTCAAGGCCAAGACCCGGGGCTATGCCTCCCTGGACTACGAGATCGAGAGCTACCGCCCCTCTGACCTGGTGAAGGTGGACCTGCTGCTCAACGGCGACCAGGTGGACGCCCTGTCCTTTATCGCCCACCGGGACAAGGCCTATAAGCGGGCGCGCCGCATGTGCGAGAAGCTGAAGGAGAACATCCCCCGGCAGATGTTCGAGGTGCCTATCCAGGCCGCCATCGGCGGCAAGATCATCGCCAGGGAGACCCTCAAGGCCCTCCGCAAGGACGTGCTGGCCAAGTGCTACGGCGGCGACATCACCCGGAAGAAGAAACTGCTGGAGAAGCAGAAAGAGGGCAAGAAGAAGATGCGCTCCCTGGGCACCGTGCAGATGCCCACCGAGGCGTTCATGGCGGTACTCAAGCTGGATGAGGAGTGATCCGATGGACTGGATGCGGAAAAGCAAGGTGACCCGGTTCGTCTGGCTGATCGTCAGCGTGATCCTCAACGCCCTGGGCACGGCGATGATCACCGTCACCGCTCTGGGCACCATTCCCGCCACCAGCATACCAAATGTGCTGGGCATCGCCTTTGCCCCCAGTATCGGGACCTTTACCCTTGCCATCAGCGTGGTGCAGCTGCTGATCCAGGCGGCTCTGCTGCGCCGGGATTTCCCGCCGGTCCAGATCCTGCAGATGGTACCCGCCGTGGTGCTGAGTTATTTTATCGATGCGTTTTTGGCTGTTTTCGGGCCGGTGCCGCTGGACGCCTACTGGGCCAAACTGCTGATGCTGCTGGCGGGGTGTGTGGTGCAGGGCTTCTCCATCGCCCTGGAGGTGTATGTGGACGTGCTGTACCTGCCGCTGGACGGCATGAACAAGGCCATCGCCCAGGTGAGCGGCAGGGACTTCGACGTGGTCAAGACCATCGTGGACTGCGTGATGGTGGCCGCCGCCGCGGTGCTTTCCTTCGCGCTCATGGGCCGGCTGGAGGGCGTCCGGGAGGGGACGGTCATCGCCGCGGTCATCTGTGGGTTGATCGTTCGGTTCTTCAGCCTTACGGTCTTCAAGGATAAGACATCGGCGTAAACAGAGACAAGAGGGGCCCCGGACGAAAGTCCGGGGCCTCAGTTTGCAAAAAAAGCCTGTCACGTGTTGGCGCCTATTACGCGCTGATCTTCTCATCGACGGCCTTGCCCTGTGCATAGAGCGCCTCCGGTGCGATGTCGATGTTTCCGTCCAGCCAGACGGTTACGCCGTAGTCGATGTAGACCTGGCGGAAAATCTCCTCGTCCGCAAGAGGGGCGAAAGCGGTTTGGCCGAGCAGGGAAGTGAAGTCAAAAATTTTGACCTCGCCGGTGTTGAACCGGACCCATAGCCGATGATTTTCCAGAGGGCGAACGCCGCTGACCTTGATGACGGGCGCGGGTTCCCCCGCGTATGCGATACCATCACGAATATACATCCTCTGTCCTCCTTACCGCAAAGGTTCAATTTTGCCAAAAGGTTCGTTCCGCACGGCCTTATTCCATGCGGCGTAAAGTTCCTCCTCATGGATGGCCGCCCAGGCTTGGACCAGCTTCAGCTGTTTGATCGGTAGGCTGCCCGCCAAGAGTTCGCCGTCTACGCCTACCGATGCCTCAAATTCCGCAAAGTAGACGTGAAAATGGGGCTTGTTGTGCTGACCCTGGTCAGAATAGATCATTTTGATGACGATATTGTAAAAACGGCATAGTTCCGGCATATGGGCCCCCTCCGTGCAAAGATATTTGCAATTATTATTATAACACACGGGAAATGGTTCTTCCACTGTTATTTTGTGGCGGTGGGGTATCGTGACTTCATTTCAGCGCGGCGGACACCGTGCGCTCGATCCGCTCCGCGTTTTCCCGGAGGGCGGCGCAGACGGCGGCGGCGTCGCCGGCCTCCACACCGGAGAGGATGCGGCGGAAGTCGGCCAGGTCATGCTTCGTGTCGGCTCCGCCGGCGGCGTAGAGGGAGCGCAGCAGCAGTTGCTGGCCCTGGATGGCCAGCATGGAGCGGTCCAGCCGGCTGTTGCCGCAGTGGGCGTAGAACACCCCCACCAGTTGGTGGACGGCGGACACCTGCCCCTGGGGGGTGGAGGCGGCCACAAATTCGGCGATGCGCCGGGCGATCTGCTCCGCCATCACGGCCCGGTCGCCCCGCTCCAAAGCCAGTTCCGCCGCGGCGCAGTGGAGGGTCACCGCCAGCTGCTGGATGTCCTCCACGTCCTTGGGGGTGAGGGCGATGACCCGGGCGCCGATGTTGTTCTCGTATTCGATGAGCCCCTCCTGTTGGAGGCGGTTGATGGCCTCCCGGATGGGGGTGCAGGACACGCCCAGGGTGTCCTGGAGCTCGTTGACGTTGACCCGGCTGCCCAGAGGGACGCGCAGGGTGACGATGTCGGTGCGGAGCCGGTCATAGACCTGGTCTACCAGGGAACGCTTTTTGATGACGGCCACGGGGACACCCCCTCAAATCTTATTTCTTGCAATATATATAAATAACAGATAACCGGAGGAAATGCAAGCGGGAACCGGATTATCGTCGAAAGTGACGGATTCCGGCCTGTACTTTTGTGCAAAATTCCAGCCCCAATTCCGCTTGACTTTTGGTAAAATAGTAGTATCCTAAATAGTGTAATAAATCTTGCAAGATATATGATTTGCAACATAGGAAAGGGGAAGTCCAACATGGTTTTCAAAACGTTTGAAGAACTCATCCACGCCGCAAAGAGCAAGCCCTCTACCGCCCGCATGGCCGTCGCCGCTGCCGGCGACCCCCATACCATCGAAGCCGTCCTGAAGGCACGGGAGGAGGGCATCGCCATCCCCGTGCTGGTGGGCGACAAAGCCGCCATCGACGCCGCGCTGGCTGAGTTCAACGCCACCGTCCCCGAGGAGGACATCTACGACGTGCCCGACCTGGCCGAGTCCGCCCGGAAAGCCGTCGCCCTGGTCCGGGAGGGCAAGGCCGACTTCCTGATGAAGGGCAAGCTGGACACCTCCGTGCTGCTCAAGGCCGTGGTCAACAAGGAGAACGGCCTGGGCCAGGGCCGCACCATGAGCCACTTCACCGCCTTTGAGATCCCCACCTACCACAAGCTGCTGGTGCCTGTGGACGGCGGCATGGTGACCTATCCCACCCTGGAGCAGAAGAAGGACATCATCATGAACACCGTGGACACCCTCCGCGCCATGGGCTACGATATGCCCAAGGTGGGCGTCCTCGCCTGCGTGGAGAAGCTCAACCCCAAGATGCCCGAGACCGTGGAGGGCGACGCCCTCAAGCAGATGAACCAGCGGGGCGAGATCCCCGGCTGTATCGTGGAGGGCCCCATCTCCTACGACTGCGCCGTGTCCAAGGAGATCGCCGACTTCAAGGGCTTCAACAGCCCCTGCGCCGGCGACTGCGATGTCCTCGTCGCCCCCAATATCCACGCCGGCAACATCATGGGCAAGATGCTCACCGTCACCTGCAAGGCCAAGATGGCCGGCTTCATCGTGGGCGCCAAGTGCCCCATCGTCATGACCAGCCGCGGCTCCTCCCCCGAGGAGAAGTACCTGTCCATCGTCATCAGCGCGGTGGCCGCCCAGAAATAAGGAGGTCTGCATCATGCGTCTGCTCATCCTCAACCCCGGCTCCACCTCTACCAAGCTGGCCGTGTTCGACGACGAGAAGGCCCTGTTCGTGGAGTCCGTCACCCACTCCCCCGAGGAGCTGGCCCCCTTCGACAAGGTCGCCGACCAGTACGAGTTCCGCAAGGAGCTGGTCCTCAAGACCCTGGCCGCCCACGACATCCCCCTGGGGTCCCTCAACGGCATCGTCTCCCGGGGCGGGCTGCTCACCGCCATCGAGGCCGGCGCCTACGCCGTCAACGACGATATGGTCTGGCAGCTCCGCAATAAGCCCCGCAATGAGCACGCCTCCAACGTGGGCGCCATGATCGCCGACGCCATCAGCAAGGAGCTGGGCATCCCCGCCTACATCTACGACGGCGTCACCGTGGAGGAGCTCACCCCCATCAATAAGATCACCGGCCTGCCCGATATGTTCCGCAAAGGCATGGGCCACAACCTCAATACCCGCGCCGCCGCTATGCGCTACGCCCGGGAACAGGGCAAGCCCTATCAGGACATCACCGTCATCGTGGCACACCTGGGCGGCGGTATCTCCGTCAACCTCCACCACAACGGAAAGATCGAGGACTTCATCAACGACGAGGAGGGCCCCTTCTCCCCCGAGCGGGCCGGCGGCCTGCCTATGTTCGACGTCATCGCCAGGTGCTTCGCCCCCGGCGCTACCCAGAAGGACGTGATGAAGACCGTAAAGAGCCGCGGCGGCCTTATGGCCCACCTGGGCACCACCGACAGCCGCGAGGTCGAGAAGATGATCGCCGCCGGCGACGAGCACGCCAAGCTCATCTATGACGCTATGGCCCTCAACGTGGCCAAAAATATCGCCAAGTGCGCCCCCGGCGTCAAGGGCAAAGTGGACGCCATCATCCTCACCGGCGGTATCGCCTACTCCAAGTACTTCACCCAGGCCGTCACCGACTACGTGGACTGGATCGCCCCCGTGGTCATCTACGCCGGCGAGGACGAGATGCAGTCCCTCGCTTTGGGCGGCCTGCGGGTCCTCCGGGGCGAGGAACAGGCCAAGACCTACGTCAGCCCCGACCGCCCCAGGGATTGATGTTTCACGTGAAACATACGTTCTAATTGGAAAATCCACCCAAAATTTGTGCAACTTTTGCGTCGAAAAACCGCCTTTTTTAGGCGGTTTTTCGCTGTTTTTATCATATTTTTGCATCAATTAAAATTTCGGAACTTTTTTGACCCAAAAGAGAGAATAGTCGTTTCCTATTTTTCTTTTACAACGAAAAATCTTCCCGTCTCCTCCACAAACCACGGGTTTTCCGTCACTTTTTCCGGGCGATTGAGAGGATGGCTTATCCTCCCAGTCAGCCCGGGGACCCCTCGCGTCAGGAAAATTTTGTTAAGGAGGAAACACCTACCATGAGAAACTTGAAGAAGTTCCTCGCGCTGGTCCTGGCCCTGATGATGGTCGTCTCCGTGATGGTCACCGTCTCCGCGAAGGACTACACCGACCAGGCCGACATCAACTACGATGAGGCCGTGGCCGTGATGAGCGCCGTCGGCGTCATCGAGGGCGATGAGAAGGGCGCGTTCAACCCCGCGGGCACTCTGACCCGTGAGCAGGCCGCCAAGCTCGTCACCTACATGATCCTGGGCAAGGACGCCGCTAACAAGCTGGGCACTCCCACCGACCCCTTTGACGATGTGAAGGCCGACAGCTGGGCCGCCGGCTCCATCGCCTACTGCGCCAACGCCGGCCTCATCGACGGCGACGGCCAGGGTCACTTCTATCCCACCCTCAACGTGAACGGCTACCAGTTCGCCAAGCTGATGCTGGGCGTGCTGGGCTATAAGAGCGACATCGAGCAGTTCACCAAGACCGGCTGGGAGATCAACGTGGCCGCCATCGCCCTGAAAGAGGCCGATCTGACCGCTGACTCCACCATCGACCTGTCCAAGGAGCTGACCCGTGAGGAGGCCGCCCAGATGGCCTTCAACACCATCAAGGCCAACACCGTCACCTATCAGGGCGGCACCAACGTCACCCTGTCCGACGGCACCTCCATCGTGGTCAACGCGGTGAGGAATGAGGGCGACATCTTCCGCACCATCAACTACAAGGGTCTGGCCTACTATGCCACGGACGATCCCAGGACTGGCAACCAGGACGGCGTTGACGGTAAGATCACCGCCGCGGACGCCACCGACGTGTACGGCCGCGCCAACGCCGGTGTCTGGAAGAATGGCACCACGACCGTCTATGCCGATGCCCCCGCTGAGACCGTCACCCTGACCGGCCCCATGGCCGACGCCGACAAGGCTGTGGAGAACTATGAGATCGACACGGACGGCGGTTACGGCGCGGCTCCTAACTACGACTATACCGGCGGCACCGAGGTCTATGTGAACGGCAAGCTGAACCAGGAGCTGACCAAGAACATCCAGACCACCAACAAGGTTGGGGACAAGACCGTCATCGCTTACCTGACCAGCGTGAACAACAACAAGGTGGAGATCTACACCGGCGCTGACGGCAAGACCATCACCAGCGTGGTCGTCATCACCACCTATGCCTACAAGCTGACCGGGGACGACATCGACGCCGACAAGGGCACCATCACGATTCCCGGCCCGGGCAAGGCGACCATCGACGTGGAGACCACCGCCTATGCCAAGGACGACGTGATCACCTACACCTGCGGCGTTGCCAACGGCAAGACCGTGGCCCTGGATATCGCCAAGGCCGAGGCCGTGACCGGCACCATGGAGAAGTTCAGCTCCGCCGCTGACACCGTGTACACCATCGGCGGCAAGGACTACACCCTGTCCGACGCCCAGATCATCAGCAGCACCGGCGACGACACCGCAGCCAAGAAGGCCGATGCTCAGGACGATGTCAAGGCGCTGCTGGACGGTAAGGAGCACACCTTCTATGTGATCGGCAACACCATCGTGGCTTATGAGGGCGAGAAGACCGCCGCGGCCTCTACGGACTACGCGATCGTCCTGGACGCCAACGTGACCAAGGCGACCTGGCCCGCCACCGGCTTCACCGCGCAGGTAAAGGTCCTGACCTCCGCCGGCGATGTGGCGATCTACAACCTGCCCATCGCGAAGGCTACCGCTGAAAAGGTCGGCGAAGTGCAGATTGGTGTGGGGAGCTACTATGTCATGATCGGCGGCGTCGCCACGAAGCTGGATGGCGTGACGGACGAGGAGAGTAACACGGATACCGTGAAGGGTGCCATCACCAAGGTTCTGACGGGCGTGTATCCCTACACCACCAAGGACGGCGCCATCACCCTGGAGACCGCTCTGAAGGACGCCAAGGATAAGAGCACGGACAAAGCCGGCACTTACGCCAATAAGCTGGATACCGGCAAGCCCAGCACGGCCATCAAGAACGGCGACACCTCTGTGGCTGTGGTTGAAGATTCGAGTAAAGTCACCGCCGTGATCAACGGCAACACCAAGTTCATCCTGAGCGACGGCAAAGACGGCTACGTGGTGAAGACCCGTACCGAACTGGGCGCCACCACGATCCAGGCGGCCAGCAAGCAGGACGTGTACATCATCACCACCGCCACCAAGGCCGGTGAGGACAAGGACGCGGTCTACGTGGCGGCCTACGTGATTGCCAACATCGCATTCAAGACCAGTGCCCCAACCGCCACCGAGGACCTGGCCTTCGTGCCCGGCACCTACAGCCAGAGCATCGTGGACGGCGAGCCTGTCTACACCTACGACGTGTACCTGATGGACGGCACCAAGACCACCATGAATGGTGGTAAGGACGTGAAGGCCGGCATCTATAAGACCAACCCGGACAACACCCTGAGCGGCACTCAGCCCGATACCACCCTTATGGTGAGCGGCAAGAAGGTCACCGCCGTGGTCGGCACCGACACCATCACCGTGGACACCGACGGCACCTTCAACATCGGCGGCGCCACCGTGGTTTACGTGGGCGGCGTGACCAAGTTGGAGGCCGACAAGTGCGACATCTACGGCGTGCGGACCGCGGCTAACAGCCTCGACCTTAAGGTCGTGTTCGTGGTGGCTCACACCGAGGCCGAGTAATTAGAATCACAAGAGTTCCACCGAAAGGTGCAACAAGCGAAGGCATCCCTCCCGGTAACGGGAGGGATGCTTTATGCAACAAACAGAAAAGTACGAACTGAACATTGTGGAGACGGGGGACCCGCTGGGCCCGGAGCCCTTCAACGAGAACGCCCGGAAGCTGGAGACGGCGCTGTGGGACCAGGCGCCGGTCATCGGCACCTACACGGGGAACGGCACGGGGCAGGAGATCGACCTGGGGTTCAAGCCCCGGCTGGTGCTGCTGGTAGGGGTGTCGTACAGCAAGCCGTCGATCGCTATCCTGACGGAGACGCGGCTGTATTACAACACCAGCGGGGTCTCGGGGGCGTCGGGCTCGCTGAAGCTGACGGAGCGGGGCTTCCAGTGCACAGGCGAGCTGTGCCACAACAAGGCCGGGGAGACGGAGTGGTATCTGGCGGTGAGGTGAGGGGGGGTTATTTTAGAGAAAACCCTCTTATTTTAAAGAGAAAACCCTCAGTCACGGCTTCGCCGTGCCAGCTCCCTTTGCGAAGGGAGCTTGGTACTCCTATTGCCACGTTGCGGTAGGAGTGCCAACCCCCTTTCGCAAAAGGGGGTGCCGAGCGCAGCGAGGCGGGGGATTTTCTCTTTACATAAGCCTTTAGCGCTTGACAAACGAAGCGAGTGTGTTATAATAAACATAAAGAGGGCCGCCGTGGAAACGCCCCAACAGCGGTTTAGCCCTTTGGGTTTGGATTTCTAATAGGTATCAGAAACCGTCACCGTGCAGGGTGGCGGTTTCCGCTTGACAAACGACCTCAACGGGGCTATAATGAGAATAGAGAGGGCCGCCGCGGAAACACCCCAACAGCGGTTTAGCCCCTTAGGATCAAATTTCTATAAATAGAAACCGTCACCGGGCAGGGTGGCGGTTTCCGCTTTTTACCCGAATCGTCACGGTAAAGATACCGATATGAAACGTAATGGTAATAGGCATACACACACCTCCTTTCGGAAGGTGGTGGCTAAACCGCCGTCGCGTCGGGGCGCCGTAACTCCGCGGCGGCCCTCGACGGTATTCTACCACATTCGCCCCCGAAAGTCAACGTTGCCTCAGAGGTACCAAGCCCCCTTTCGCAAAAGGGGGTGCCGAGCGCAGCGAGGCGGGGGATTTTCTCCGCCCTTTAAAACCCCGAAAGTCAACGTTGCCCTTGAACCCGCCCCGATCCAATCATCATCCTCTAAGAGCCTTCCCCCCCTGCGGGTGGAAGGCTTTTTTATGCCCCGAAGTACTCCTCCAGCACCTCCCACTCGGAGAAATGCCGCCGGAGGCCGTTCCGCTCGATGTAGTCCTCGTGCCCCTTGCCCAGGAGGGCCACCAGGTCGCCGGGGCGGGCCATATCCAGGGCGGCGAAGATGGCCTGGCGGCGGTCGGGTACGGTGATGTGGGGGATGGCGCCGCCGATGGCGGCGGCGATCTGGGCGCAGATGGCGGCGGGGTCCTCGGACCGGGGATTGTCCTCGGTGAGGACGGCGAAGTCGGCGTACCGGGCGGCGGCGGAGGCCATATCGGCGCGGCGGAGAGGGGGCCGGTCGCCTCCGGCGCCGAACAGGGCGATGATCCGGCCCCGGACGTGGGGGCGGAGGGCGGAGAGGAGGGCGCGCATACTCTCGCCGTTGTGGGCGTAGTCGATGAGGACGGAATAGGGGGCTGGGGCGGGGAAGGGCTGGGCCCGTCCCGGCACGGAGACGGAGGCGAGACCCCGGCGGAGGGCGTCGTCGTCCACGCCGAGGGCGCGGCAGAGGGCGATGGCGGCCAGGGCGTTGCGGGCGTTGAACTCCCCCGGCATGGAGATCCGGTAGGGCTCCGGTGAGCCGGCCAGGGTGAGCAGGGAGGAGAGGCCGTCCGGGGTGACGGAGACGCCGCGCACATCGGCGCCGGGGCACATCCCGAAGGTGAGGACGGGGGCTCCGGGGGGGAGCTGGGCGGCCATGGCGGGCCAGGAGGGGTCGTCCAGGCAGCCGGCGGCCCGGGCACACTGGCGGAAGAGGGCGGCCTTGCAGGCGCGGTACTCGGCGAAGGAGGCGTGCTCGAAGGGGCCGATGTGGTCGGGGGAGAGGTTGAGGAACAGACCGGCGGCGAAGCGGATGCCGTCCACCCGGCGGAGCTTCATGGCCTGGGAGGAGACCTCCATGACCACGTGGGAGCAGCGGGCGCCGGCCATCCGGCGGAGGGTCCGGTGGAGGGCGATGGGCTCCGGGGTGGTGTTGGCGGCGGGGGCGATGAGGTCATCGCCGATGAAAGCGCCCAGGGTGCCGATCATGCCGCAGGTATGGCCGGCCCGGGCGAGGATGGCGCGGAGCATATGGGCGGTGGTGGTCTTGCCCTTGGTGCCGGTGACGGCGAGAAGGGTCATCTGCCGGGCGGGCCAGCCGTAGAACCGGGCGGCCAGGGGTCCCAGGGCGGCACGGGGGTCGTCCACGGCCGCGGCGGGGACGCCCTCCGGCAGGGGCGGGGCGCAGAGGACGGCGGCGGCCCCCCTCCGGACGGCCTCCCTGATATGGGCATGGCCGTCCTCCCGCGCGCCGGGGAGGGCGACGAACAGCGCGCCGGGGCTGACCTCCCTGGAATCGCAGGCCAGGGAGGAGATCTCCACATCGGCGGGGCAGGGGAGGCGGAGGGCGGAGAGCAGCTGGGACAGCTTCATGGGAGTTCCCCCTTTGTTCAGACTGCCCCATCGTATGAGCCGGACGCGAAAACGGTCCCTCCCGGGATGGGAGAGACCGTTTTTCTCAGGATTCAGCCGATCTTGCCCAGGGGCTCCGGCCCGGCGGACTCCCCGGCGCGGCGGCGGGCGTCGTACTCCCGGAGGAAGGCCAGGGCGTAGTCGGCGTCAAGGGGGGTGTCCACGTACTCCAGGCCCCGCTTCTGGTAGCGCTCCACGCCCTTGCCGGCGATGACCACCACGGAGGGGGAGTCGCACCCCAGGATGGCCTGGCGGATGGCCTCGCCCCGGTTGAGTTCCACCCGATAGGGGCAGTTCTGGGCGCGGACGTGGACGGCGATCTCCGCGCAGATGGCGGCGGGATCCTCCTCGCCGGGGTCGTCCTCGGTGAGGAGGACGGCGTCGGACCAGCGGCCGGCCACCGCGCCCATTTCCTGCCGGCGATCCAGGGCCTTGCCGCCGGGGCAGCCGAACACGGTGACCACCCGGCGGCCGGGGTATTCCTCCCGCACCGAGCGGAACAGCGCCTCGAAGGACATCTTGTTGTGGGCGAAGTCCACGATGGCGGCCACGTTTCCGTCGGCGCTGGAGTAGATTTCCATCCGGCCGGGGACGCGGGCGCGCTCCAGGCCGGTGGCCACGCAGACGGCGGGTACGCCCAGCTCCCGGCACACCGCGGCGGCGGCCAGGGCGTTTTCCACGTTGAACAGCCCCGGCATGGTGAGGCGCAGTTCCCGGCCATCCACCCGGAAGGCGATGGCGTTCCCCTCCTTGCGGATGCTCTCGGCGAATACATCGGCGGAGGGGTCCCTCCGGGAGAAGGTGATCACCTTCGGACAGTTCCGGCGGGCGGCGGAGAGGATCTCGCCGGCGCGGTCGCTGTCCAGGTTCACGAAGGAGACCTCCGCCTGGGAGAAGATACGCAGCTTGGAGCGGAGGTAGTCGGCGAAATCCGGGTGCTCCGCCGGGGAGATGTGATCCAGGCCGATGTTGAGAAAGACGGCGGCGGCGAACCGGACGCCCAGGGTGCGGTGGTATTTCAGCGCCTGGGAGGACGCCTCCATCACCACGTACTCCATGCCGGCGGCCAGGGCGTTGGCCAGGTGGCGTTGCAGCTCCAGAGGCTCCGGGGTGGTCATGCGGGAGGGGAAGCGCTCCGCACCGTCCCAGGTCTCGATGGAGGAGATGAGGCCGCAGGAGCCGCCCGCAGGGGCCAGCCAGCCGTCCAGGATGGACTTCAGGTAGTAGGCGGCGGTGGATTTGCCCTTGGTGCCAGTAATGCCGATGACCTTGAGCTTTCCGGCGGGGTCGTTGTAGTAATTCACCGCCAGCAGTGCCATGGCCCGGCGGATCTCGGTCACCAGGATGCAGGGCAGCTCCACCTGGGGATAGGCTGTCTCGCTCACATAGGCGAAGGCGCCCCGCCGGGCGGCCTCAGCCAGGTATTCCGGCTTGAAATGGGCCCCCTTGCAGAGGAACAGGGCGCCGGGGACCACTTCCTTGGAGTCGCAGGACACCAACTCCACCGTGCGGCCGGGCTCCAGCTCCGCGGGCAGAGGGGCGGCCAACAGGCCGCTTTGCTCCAGCAGGGCGCAGTATTCACTCAGAGAATACAGGGTCAAGTCCATAGGGTGACCTCCCGCAAGTCTTTTGTGCCGGTCAGATGGTGCGCAGGGGATAGCCGCAGGCGGTGACGGCCCGCTCGGCCAGCACCATCATGGCGTCGATGTAGAAGGGGGGCAAGGGATGGTAGGTGGAGAACACCGACAGCTCGGTGCAGGCCAGGATAGCGCAGTCGCACCCCGCCCGGCGGATGGCCTTATCGATGTGGGCGAATTTGTCCCGGCTGCCCTTTTCTCCCTGTTTGATCTCGTCGTAGATGATGGACATGACCAGCTTCTGGGTGTCCGGGTCGGGGGCCACGGCCTCCAGGCCCAGGGCGGCGAACTCCTTCTGATAGAGGCCGGTCCGGATGGTGCCGTCGGTCCCCAGGATGCCGGGGCGGCGCTTCCCCTGGGCATAGACCGCGGCGGCGGCCTCCCGGATCATGTGGAGGATGGGCACGCCGATCTCCTTTTGCAGGTCGTCCACGAAGTAGTGGGAGGTGTTGCAGGGGATGGCCAGGACGGTGCAGCCGCAGTTTTCCAGCAGCCTGGCGTCGTCCAGCAGATGCTTTGCCACCTCCTCCGTCCTGCCGGACAGGATGGCGGAGGTGCGGTCGGGGATGGTGGTGTCGGACAGGATCAGGGTGGGGACGTGGTCCTGGTCCCTGGCCGCGTCGGTGCGGTCCAGCACGAACTGGTAGAAGGTCTGGGAGGCCTGGGGGCCCATGCCGCCCAGGATGCCCAGCCTGGCGCTCTTCTTCTCCATATCAGTCCTCCGGCTTTTTGCAGTATTTGCTGAAGCGGACGTAGTTGCCGATGTGGTTCTTCCACACCCGCCAGGTCCGGTCGAACCCGTTGTCAGCGGGATAGACCACCGAGTGGTGATCCGCCCCGGCCTTTGCCAGGGCCTTCATCTGGGCATGATAGCGCTTGGGGATGAATTTATAGGCCGCGAACAGGGGGATCATCCGCCACAGGGACTGGTTCTTCGTAACGGTGAGGGGCAGGTCTTTCCCCTCCACCAGGTCGCCCACCAGATACTTCGCGATATTTTGGCCCGACCCGGTGACATAGTAATTGCTTCGGCCCTGGCGGCAGTTGATCTCGAAGACCTTGTATTTGCCGTCCCGCTGATCGTACTTAATGTCGAAATTGGAGAAGCCCACATAGTGGAGATCCTCCAGCATCCCCCGGATCCTGTCGGTCAGGTCCTTGTCGTACTCGGTGATGATGACCGCGTGGTTGCCGATGCCGTGGGGGGAGTGCTCCTCCAGCAGGGTGTGGCCCAGGCACATGAGCTTCACCTTTCCGTGGGTGTCGGAGTAGTTGGTGAGCACCCGCATATAGGTGTCGTCTCCGGGGATGAACTCCTGGAGGATCATTTTGCCCGGATAGCCGGCGGCGTAGACCAGGTCCAGGGCGGCGAGCAGCTCCTCCCAGCTCTGACAGATGTAGGCCTTGTTCAATTCATGATGGCCGGTGGCCCGGTAGGCCACCCCGTCGGCGGGCTTGGCCACATAGGGGGCCCCCCAGGGCAGGGAGAAGTCGTGGCCCATGGAGCCCTCGTAGATAAAGGTGGCCGGGTGGTCGATGCCGTATTTGTCGCACAACTGATAGAAGTATTCCTTGTTGATGAGCCTGTCCAGCATGTCCGCGTCGATATAATTGCACCTGGCGTTGGCGGGGAACTGGTCCTTCAGGTGGGCGGCGAGCTTCACATAGCTGTCGCCGCAGCCCATCACCAGCACCGTCTTGTCCGGATGCTCTGCCGCCACGGCCTTGACGTTGCGGAGGAAGGCGGCGGGGTCCTCATTTTCCGGGCAGCAGCGGTAATCCAGGATGGCGCTGGGCACACAGGGGAAGGGGGCGGGGAAGATGCCGTAGGCGATGCTCTTGACCCCGTAGGCCTCGTGAAAGGCGCGGGCGACGCTGTATACGTTGATATCGCCGCCGAACAGCAGCGGCTGGATCGCGGGGGTGGACATGACGATCAGGCTCCTTTGTCAATTTGAAGTTTGGCTGCCGGCCCGCCGCACCAGGAACACGCCGGGGATCTGGGACAGCTTGTTGACCACGGCGGTGATCTCAGCCCGGTCTTTCACCGACAGCTCCAGGAACACCACGGCGTAGCCGTCGGGCTGGCTGCGGGCGGACAGATTGTTCACCTTCACCTTCTGGGCGGACAGCACGGTGGCGATGTCCAGAGCCAGGCCGTCCCGGTCCTTGGCGGAGATGTCCAAGGAGGTCCGGTAGGCGGTGTCGGCGGTGTCCGCCCAGGCGACCTTCACCCAGCGGCCGCGCTCGTCTGGCTTGCGGCGGGCGGGGTCGGCGTTGGGGCAGTCCTGCCGGTGGATGGAGACCCCGTAGCCCCTGGTGATGAACCCCACCACCGGGTCACCGGGGACGGGGGTGCAGCACTTGGAGAACTTGACCATGCAGTTGTCCAGCCCCTCCACGATGATGCCGCTGGCGGTCTTGCCCTGAGCGGTGGGCTGGGGGGCCTTGGCGGAGGCGGGGAAGATGGCCTCCCCGGCGGCGGCCGCGGCGGCCTGGAGGGCCTCCTGCTCCGCCCGCTGGCGCTCCAGACGGCCTTGGCGGGTCAGCTCCTCCTTGATACGGCCGGCGGCCTTCTGGGCGGACATGCCGCCGTAGCCGATGGCGGCATACAGCTCATCCAGGGAGCCGAAGCGCAGCTGCTTCAGCAGGGTGTCCAGCACCTCGGCGGAGGCGGTGACGGCGGCCAGAGTCAGGCCGGCGTGCTTCAGTTCGGACTCGAACATGGTCCGGCCGGTGGCGATGTTCTCCTCCCGGCGCTCCTTTTTGAACCACTGGCGGATCTTGTTGCGGGCCTCGTTGGATTTGCAGATCTTCATCCAGTCCCGGCTGGGGCCTTTGGCGGACCGGGAGGTGATGATCTCCACGATGTCCCCGTTGGTCAGGGGGGTGTCGAAGGTGACCAGCCGCCCGTTGACCCTTGCTCCCGTCATGTGGTTGCCCACGGCGGAGTGGATGGAATAGGCGAAGTCGATGGGGGTGGCCCCGGCGGGGAGGGATTTCACGTCCCCGTTGGGGGTGAAGACGAACACCTCGTCGGCGAACATATCCACCCGCAGAGTGTGGACGAACTCGTCCGGGTCGGCGTCCTGCTGGCTCTCCAGCAGCTTGCGGACCCACTCGAACTCCTGCTCGCTGCCCAGCTGCCTGTTGGCCATGCCCTGCTTGTACTTCCAGTGGGCGGCCACGCCGTACTCCGCCGTCTGGTGCATCTCCCAGGTGCGGATCTGCACCTCAAAGGGGATGCCCTCCCGGCCGATGACGGTGGTGTGGAGGGACTGGTAGCCGTTGGGCTTGGGGGTGCCGATATAGTCCTTGAACCGGCCCAGGACCGGATTGAACATATCGTGGATGCAGCCCAGCACGTTGTAGCAGGTGGGGATATCGCTGACGATGACCCGGAAGGCGTACAGGTCGAAGATCTCCTTGATGGTCTTGTTCTGGGCGTACATCTTCCGGTAGATGGAGTAGATGTGCTTCACCCGGCCGTAGACCTGACACTGGATGCCCTCCTCGGCCAGCCGCTTCTCGATGCGCTTCTGCATGCTGGACAGGAACTCCGCGTGGGCGGAGGTGAGTTCCTCCAACTCCTTTTCCACCTCGTCATAGGCCACCGGGTCCAGGTACTGGAGGGACAGGTCCTCCAGCTCCCACTTGATCTTCTGCATTCCCAGCCGGTGGGCGATGGGGGCGTAGATCTCCATGGTCTCCAGGGCCTTCTCCTTCTGCTTTGGGGTGGACTGGTACTGGAGGGTGCGCATGTTGTGGAGCCGGTCGCACAGCTTGATGAGGATGACCCGCACGTCTCTGGCCATGGCCATGAACATCTTGCGCAGGTTCTCCATCTGTTCGTCCTCTTTGGAGGTGTACTGGATGCGGGTCAGTTTGGAGACTCCGTCTACCAGATTGGCCACCTGCTGCCCAAACAGGTGGGCGATCTCGTCGTAGGTGGCGTCGGTGTCCTCCAGACAGTCGTGGAGCAGGGCGGCGATGATGGAGTCGGGGTCCAGCTCCAGCTCGTTGACGATCTCGGCCACGGCGATGGGGTGGATGATATAGGGCTCGCCGCTCTTGCGGAGCTGGTCGCCGTGGTGGGCGTTGGCGTATTCAAAGGCGGCGCGGATGCGCTCCATATCGGCCATGCTGGTGGAGGCCGGGATGTGTTTTACCAGTTGGGTGTAGCGCTCGTGAGCGATATCCATAGCGGCACCTCACTTTCCAAGGATGATCGGCGGAACAGGGTCACTCCAGCAGGGCCCGGAGCCGCCGCATGAGGGCGGCCTGTTCCAGGTCTACCTTATGCTCCGGCCGGCAGATGGTCACCGTGTCCTCTCCGCCGGTCCGCTCCCAGCGGATGAGCCCACGGTCGTCCATCACATGGAGGCAGACCAGGGTCCGACCGTAGCAGCACCGGCCGGAGGGGTCCCGGGCGGCCTGCCTGATCCAGGCGGGACCGGCCTGGATGGGGCCGGAGGCGCACAGCTGCTCCAGCAGCCGCCACAGCCGGGCGAAGTCCACCCGGGCGGGGAGAAGCAGCCCTGCCTCCCAGCGGGAGAGGGCCTCCCCCTCCCGGAGACGGACGTACAGCTCCTGCTCCAACTGGGCCCGGGCGGGGGCGGGGCGCAGGTCGCACAGCTGGAGTTGGACGGCGCGCTCCCCCCGAAATTCGTTGACCTGCAGCGTGAAGATCACGTCCAGCCTGTCGCCGGCGGACACTCCGCAGGCGGCGGTGTTGGCGGAGAAGAAGATGGCGTCCAGGGTGACGCCGTCCCGCCGGAGCTTCATTTTCAGATGCTTGCCGTTCCCCACGTCGCAGCAGGAGACCACCGAGACGGAGCGCAGCAGGAACACGGGCTTGGGATTGCCGGTGCCGAAGGGCTCCAGAGCGGACAGGGATTCCGCCTCCCGGAGGGTGAGTGCGCCGCAGTGTTCGATCTCCAGGTCCACATCGATCTCCGCAGCCATGGGCTTTCCGCCGGTGTACTCGGTGACCTGCCGGAGGATGGACTCCCGCAGGGCGGGGATGTTCTCCTCCCGGATGGTGAAGCCGGCCGCCAGATGGTGGCCTCCGTACTCCACCAGCAGGGGGGCGCACTTCTCCAGCGCCCGGAACAGGTGGAACCCGCCGAAGGAGCGGCAGGAGCCCTTGCCGATCCCCTTGTCCAGAGAGATCATGATGGCGGGGCAGGCATACTTCTCCGCCAGGCGGGAGGCCACGATGCCTACCACCCCCTGGTGCCAGCTCTCGCCTGCCAGAATGATGGCGGGGGCGGTCTCATCGGGGTGCTGGTCCAGATAGGCCTCGCACTCCTGGTCGATGGCCTGCTCGATGGTCTGCCGGTCCCGGTTCATTTTGCACAGGGTCTGGGCCAGCTCCTCTCCGTGGGCAGGGATGTCGGTGAGCAGCAGTTCCAGGGCCACCGCGGCCCTGCCCATTCGGCCGGCGGCGTTGATGCGGGGGGCCAGACCGTACCCCACATTGACGGTGGTGAGGGGCATATCGGCGCAGCCCGCCTCCCGCAGCAGGGCCCGGAGACCGGGCCGCCTGGTGCGGCGGAGCAGTTCCAGCCCCTGGTGGACGATGGCGCGGTTCTCGTCGGTGAGGCTCATCACGTCGGCCACGGTGCCGATGGCGGCCAGCTCGCCATATTGGCGGAACACCCCGTCCCGCTCCCCCTGGGGAGTGAGGGCCAGCGCCAGCTTCAGGGCCAGGCCCACGCCGCACAGCTCCTTGAAGGGATAGGAGCAGTCCTCCCGGCGGGGGTCCACTACGGCGGAGGCCCGGGGCAGTTCGCTCGTGCAGTGGTGATGGTCGGTGATGACCACGTCCAGCCCCAGAGAGCGGGCGTAGTCCACCTCGGCGGCGGCGGTGATGCCGCAGTCCACCGTGACGATCAGGGATACCCCCTGCCGCTTCAGCCGGTCGATAGCGTCCCGGTTGAGGCCGTAGCCCTCTCCCTCCCGGTCGGGGATATAGCTGATGACTGCGCCACCCCGCTTCGTGAGAAAGTCGGTCAGCAGGGCGGTGGCGGTGATGCCGTCCACATCGTAGTCGCCGTAGACGGCGATGATCTCGTTCTGGTCCAGGGCGGCGCGCACCCGGGCGGCGGCCCGGTCCATATCCTTCATCAAAAGGGGGTCACGGAGCCGATCCTTTCCGCAGGAGAGGAAGCGGGCGGCCTCGTCCGGCCGGGTGTGCCCCCGGGCGCACAGCACGGCGGCGGACAGGGGGGATAGCCCTATCCGGCCGAGCGCCGCCGTATCGGCCGCGGTGGGGGCCGGCTTCAGCGTCCAGTATTCGTATTTCATAGTGTATCCCTCAAAACGAACGGTCCTCTCTGCCTCCGGGGCCCTTTGCGGGCCGGAGGCAACATTTATAGATTTTATCATTATAGCAAATTTTTTTCGCCATTTCAACCGTTTCCCGCCATTTGCGCGCAGACCGCCCGCGGCCGCGGAGAATTGCGGAATTTACACCATTTTCATTGATTTTTTCCCGGAACAGGTATACACTATATGGCTGACAGCGCTGAGAGGCCCCGGCAGTGCATACGGCGGGGAGGACGGGCATATACCCAGACAGGGCGTATATCCGCCCGCGATTCTGTCAAACGTGTAAGGAGCGTTGAAAATATGGCTGGTTCCCAACCCAAAAAGAACTCATTCTTCGGCGGCGCGGCCATCCTGGCTGGCGGCATCATCATCGTCAAGGTCATCGGCGCCCTGTACAAGATCCCCTTGGGTTGGATCCTGAGCGACGCCGCCTTTGCCGACTTCAACACCGCCTATAATATCTATTCCCTGCTCATCGTCATCTCGACCGGCGGCCTGCCGGTGGCCCTGTCCAAAATGGTGTCGGAGGCCCACGCCACCGAAAGGGGCAATCAGGTCCAGAAAGTGTTCCGCATCTCTATGGTGACGTTCTGTATCCTGGGCACCATCACCTTCGCGTTCATGTTCTTCTTTCCCCGCCAGCTGGCCGATTTCATGAACAACAGCCGCAGCTACTACAGCATCCTGGCCCTGGCTCCGGCCCTGTTTTTCATCTGCCCCCTGTCCGCTCTGCGGGGCTATTTCCAGGGTCACTCCCTCATGGCGCCCACCGCCGTCTCCCAGATCATCGAGGCCATGTGCAAGCTGCTGTTCGGCCTGTCCCTGGCCTGGCTCATGGTCCGGCAGGGGCTGGATGAGTCCATGGCCGCCGGCGGCGCCATCGTGGGGGTCACCATCGGTTGCGGCCTGGCCGCGGTGTATATGCTGGTCGTCTACCGGGGCTTCCGGGCCCATGCTCCCGGATACAGCGACACCCCGGAGCGGTCCGGAGAGATCTTCCGCACCCTGATGGCGCTGGCCATCCCCATCACGCTGGGCTCCTCGGTGATGGCGGTGGCCAACCTCATCGACACCAAGCTGGTGCTGGGCCGGCTGCAGGACGCCGCCGGCTTCACCGAGGAGGTGGCCCGGGCCCTGAAGGGCATCTACGACAAGGCGGTCACCATCTACAACCTGCCCACTCAGTTCATGGTGCCCCTCACCGCCAGCGTCATTCCGGCGGTGTCCGCCGCCCAGGCCATGAAGGACTATCGGCAGGGCGCCCTGGTCAGCGAGACCGCCCTGCGCACCACCGCCCTGCTGGCCATCCCCGCCGGGGTGGGCTTGTCTGTGTTGGCGGAGCCCATCATCCGGCTGCTCTATCCCGCCACCGATGTGAAGCTGGCCGGCTGGACCCTGACCATCTTAGGCTACGCGGCCATCTTTGTGTGCCTGATGCTGGTGTGCAACGCCATTCTCCAGGCCCATAAGCACGCCGGCATCCCCATGATCGCCACCCTGGTGGGCTGCGTGCTGAAGATCGTTATCAACTACGTACTGGTGGGCGATCCGGACATCAACATCTGGGGCGCCGCGTTCAGCACCCTGTCCTGCTTTGGCTTCATCGCCCTGCTGGAGCTGGTCATTATCAAGCTGATCCTGCCCAAGTCCCTGAGCTATGCGCGGGTATTCGTCAAGCCGGTGCTCAACTCCGCGGTGATGGGCCTCGCCGTCTGGGCGGTGTACGGCCTGGCCTCCCGCTGCCTGGTCGGGATCGGGCCCTTTGGGGACGCGGGAGCCCTCTCCGGCCTGGGCAACGCCGTCTGCGTGGTCATCGCCGTGGGGGTGGGCGTGGTGATCTACTTTGCCCTGGTGCTGCTGACCCGCGCCATCTCCAAGGACGACCTCTCCCTGATGCCCAAGGGGGACAAGATCGCCAGGCTGCTCCGACTGCGCTGACGGGGCAGAAAGCCGAAAAATGCTTTTCCAGGGCTGGGAATATTCGGAACTGTTTGGGTGAAATGTTAAAATTTTGTGTTTCTTCACGATTTGCACGTGAAAATACTTGCATTAGGAGAAGAAGTATGATAAATTTCTTGGAGAAAGAACACTATGACCTGAATGACCTGATCGAGATCGTCCGTATCCTCCGCGCTCCGGGGGGCTGCCCCTGGGATATGGAGCAGACCCACCAGTCTATCCGGCGGGGCCTGCTGGAGGAGTCCTACGAGCTGGCCGAGGCCATCGACGAGAACTCCCCCGACCACATGAAGGAGGAGCTGGGGGACGTTCTCCTGCAGGTCGTTTTCCACGCCTCCATCGAGGAGGACGCCGGGCGTTACGACCTGGACGACGTGGCCGACGGGGAGTGCCGCAAGCTCATCTACCGCCACCCCCATGTGTTCGGGGACGTGACGGTGGGCTCCACCGGCGAGGTCCTCGCCAACTGGGAGGAGCTCAAGAAGAAGGAGAAGGGCCAGGCCTCTCAGGCCGACGCGGTGGACGCGGTTGCCAGGACCCTTCCGGCCCTGTGGCGGGCGGAGAAGGTCCAGAAGAAAGCCGCCAAGGTGGGCTTTGACTGGCCTGACATCACCGGCGCGCTGGACAAGCTGTCGGAGGAGACGGCGGAGTTGAAGGCAGCCGTCGCCGGGGACGGCGACCCGGCGGAGGAGTTGGGCGACCTGCTGTTCGCGGCGGTGAACACAGCCCGTTTTTTGAAAGCGGACCCGGAGGATGTCCTCCAGGCCGCCAGCGACAAATTCGCCGCCCGGTTCCGCCGGGTGGAGGAGTTGGCGAAGCAGAGAGGGCAGACACTGGACAAGCTCTCCCTGGAGGAGATGGATTCCCTCTGGAACGAGGTAAAGCAAGCGGAGACTATGGCTTAACAGCGTGTACGCGCTTTAAGTATAGCGGGAGGACCGCACGCGCACCCTAAGAAAATATTTTGGAGGTATCATCATGAATAAAACCGAACTCATCGCTGCCGTTGCCGAGAAGGCCGGCCTGTCCAAGAAGGACGCTGACACCGCCATCGCCGCCGTTGTCGCCTCTGTCACCGAGGCCCTGTCCCAGGGCGAGAAGGTGCAGCTGGTCGGTTTCGGTTCCTTTGAGGTGAAGCACCGCGCCGCCCGTATGGGCCGCAACCCCCGGACCAAGGAGCCCATGCCCGTTCCCGCCGGCAAGGTGCCGGTATTCAAGCCCGGCAAGGCTTTGAAGGACGCCGTGGCGAAGTAAATCCCCAATGAGCGCGAAAAAGACGTCTCCCGTCGGGAGACGTCTTTTTTCTGTCAGGGGCCGGCCGTTACCCTTTCCCGCAATTTGAAGCACAGGGGGAACAGGACGCCCCCCACCGCGTTGCCCAGGGTGATGACCACCAGGCACAGCAGCGTTCGGGGACTCCAGGCCCCGGCCACGGCGAAGTAGAACATATCGGCCACGCAGTGCTCGAACCCCGCCAGGATGAACACCGTCACCCCGAAGCACAACCCCAGGTACTTGCCTATGGGGTGGGGGTTCTTCTGGTAGCTCTCCACCGCCAGATAGATCAGGATATTGCAGAAGATACCCAAAACGAACAGAGAGGGGAGGGAGTCCCCCGTTTTCGTGGCGGCCATGCCGGCGGCCTTCTCCGCCATGGCGGCCCCCGCGCGGGTGGCGCGGAGGAGCAGAGCGGCCATCTCCGCCCCCGCCAGGTTGCCCAGCCACACCAGGGCCAGAAAGCCCAGATAGGCGGGGGTGGGCTGGCTGGGCAGGGCGCACACCTTGCCGGTGAACAGGTTCAGCCCCAGGGTGCACACCATGAACAGTCCCACGCAGAAGAAAACCGCCCCCAGCACCTTGTCGTCCAGCGCCAGGAACACCGCCCCGCCGATGGAGATGGCCATTCCCGCCAGCACCGCCAGCACAAAATCGTTCAAACGCTTCATGGAGGACCCTCCTTACAATTGTTTATACATGGCCCCGGCGTCGGCCTTGCCCACGATCTCGGCCACCGAGAGGACTTCTACCCTTACGGCCTTGTCGCCGAATTTCAGCTCCAGCACGTCGCCGATCTTCACGTCGTAGGAGGCGCGGGCCTCCCGGCCGTTCGCCAGGATACGGCCGTTGTCGCAGGCTTCGTTGGCCACCGTGCGGCGCTTGATGAGCCGGGAGACCTTCAACCACTTGTCCAATCGCATAACGGGAACCGCCTTTCTCAGAAGAATATGAATCCCAAAACCAGCAGGACCGCTGCGGCGATGCGGACGGCGTGGTGGGCCGGGTTGATCTTTCCGGCGGCCCGGCCGTTGAGGATGGCCATTGCGCAGATCAGCAGCAGGCCGCAGAACAGGATGGGCACACAGGAGAGACCGCCCCCGGCCAGCTTCACGGCGGATGAGATGAGGGCGGCGGCCGCGCCACACAGCATGACGAGGGCGCGGCCCCGGGCCTCTGGCTGCCGCTTCCACTGCACGGCCCCGGCCAGCAGGTGCAGCAGGGCGAACAGGATCGCGGCGATACAGACGAAATAGCGCATAATAAAGCCCCTTTCCAGCGGGGCGGCGCAGAGGCCGCCCTCTACAGTTTTTTCAGGTATTGGGCGGCGGACTTGAGCATCAACCGCTTGGTGCCCACCCCGTCGAAGGCGATCTCCAGCAGCACGTCGCCGCCGATCTTCTGGGCGGAGGTCACCATCCCCCGGCCAAAGGCCTTGTGCTCCACCGCGTCTCCCGGCTGGATGCTGGGCAGGGAGACAGGGGGCTTTGCCGCCCCACTCCCCGCAGCGGAGGGCCGGGGGGACTTGGACGGCACGGTCCCCGGTCTGGGATGGGCGGAGGCCGCCTCGGGCCGCCGGGGATAGCCGCCGGTATAGCTCCCCGTGCTCCGCTCCCGGACAGGCCAGCCACCGGCTGCGCGGCCCTCGCGCCCATAGGGGCTCCGATAGGAGGGGCGGGGGATCTGGTCGAAGTCGTCCCAGTCCCGGCTACGGGACGCATAGGGGTCTAAGTAGGAGCGCCCGGAGGCCTCGATGAGCTCCGCCGGGATCTCCCCGGTAAACCGGGAGGGCCGGTTGTTGTTGGTGTGGCCGAAGAGCATCCGCTGGGCCGCACAGGTGAGCACCAGCCGCTCCTTGGCCCGGGTCAGGGCCACATAGCACAGCCGGCGCTCCTCCTCCATCTCCTCCTGCTCGCCGATGGCGCGAAGGCCGGGGAAGATGCCCTCCTCCATGCCCACCACGAACACCACCGGGAACTCCAGCCCCTTGGCCGAGTGCATGGTCATCAGCACCACCGCGTCCTCACCGGGGTCGTGGCTGTCGATGTCGGTATAGAGGGCGATTTCGTCCAGAAAGCCCGCCAGGGTGGGCTCCTCGGCGTTTTCCATGTAGCCGTTGATGGAGGTCAGCAGCTCCCGCACGTTCTCCAGCCGGGTGCGGCTCTCGATGTCGTTCTTCATCTGGAGCATCGCCGCGTAGCCGGTGCGGTTGACCACCTCGTCATAAAAGGCGGGCAGGTCCATGGTTTGGGACAGGGCGGTCAGCTCCCCGATGAGCTTCACGAACTGGCCCAGCCGGGCGGCGGGCTTTTGCAGCTCCGGCCAGTCGGCGGCGTGGGAGATGACCTCCCACAGGGGCAGGTCCCGCTCCGCCGCGATGGCCCGGGCCTTTTCCACGGTGGTGTCCCCGATGCCCCTGGGCGGGTTGTTGATGATCCGGCCAAGCCGCAGATCGTCGGCGTGGTTGTGAATCACGCAGAGGTAGGACAGCATGTCCTTTACCTCCGCCCGGTCGAAGAATTTCGTGCCGCCGATGACCCGGTAAGGGATGTTGTTCCCCTTCAGGGCCACCTCCAGCTGGTTGGACTGGGCGTTCATCCGGTAGAGGATGGCGAAATCCTTCCACCTGCGGCCGTTTCGGTAGCCGTCCATGATTTGGCCCGCCACATACCGGGCCTCGTCGTTTTCGTTCATGGCGGTATAGAGGGTGACTTTGTCCCCCTCCTTGCCCGCCGTCCACAGCTCCTTGCCCTTGCGGCCCCGGTTGTTCTGGATGACCGCGTTGGCCGCCGCCAGGATGTTTTTTGTGGAGCGGTAGTTCTGCTCCAGCCGGATGGTGCGGCAGTTTTTATACTGCCCCTCGAAGGACAGGATGTTTTCGATGGTGGCCCCCCGGAACCGGTAGATGGACTGGTCGTCGTCCCCCACCACGCAGATGTTCTTCCGCCCCCCCGCCAGCAGGGAGGCCAGCAGGTACTGGAGATTGTTGGTGTCCTGGTACTCGTCGATCAATACATAATGGAATTTTCGCTGATAATACTCCCGCACGTCATCGTGTTCCTGGAGCAGCCGCACCGTGTGAAGGATGATGTCGTCGAAATCCAGGGCCCCGGCCTCCCACAGCCGCTTCTCATAGGCGGCGTAAAGCCGTGCGATGCGCTGGAGCCGGTAATCGCCGGACTTGTCCGCGTCGGCGGCAAAGTCCCTGGAGAGCTGGAGCTTATCCTTGGCCTTGGAGATGGTTCCCAGCACCGAGCGGGGCGGGAACTGCTTGTCGTCTACGCCCAGCTCCTTCAAACAGTCCTTCATCACTCGGATTGAGTCGTCGGTGTCATAGATGGTAAAGGAGGAGGGAAAGCCCAGCTTCTCGATGTCCCGGCGCAAAATGCGCACGCAGGCGGAGTGGAAGGTGGAGGCCCACACGTCGTTCGCCGAGGGGCCCAGCATCTTCCCAAGCCGCTCCTTCAGCTCCCCCGCCGCCTTGTTGGTGAAGGTGATGGCGATGATGGTCCAGGGGGGTGCCGGGTCCACGGCGCACAGCCGGTCGGCCAGGTCCTTCTGGGACCTGTCCGGGTGGGCGGCATAGTCTTTCAGAAAGGCCAGGTCGTCCTCCGTCACCCAGTCGGGGACCTCCTCGCAGTCAGAGCCCCGACCGTACCGGATCAGGTTTGCCACCCGATGGATGAGCACCGTGGTCTTGCCCGAGCCCGCCCCCGCCAGCAGCAGGAGGGGGCCCTCGGTGGCCAGAACGGCCTTGCGCTGCTCGGGGTTCAGATCTTTGTAGTTCAGGGCGATGGCGGCCCGCCGCGCCTTGCAGAAATCCAGTTGTTGGCTGGGAGACAGCATGAGATCAGTCCTTCGTGTGTAGTGCCACTATTATAGCAGAAGGAGGGGAGAAGGGCAATTTTTATTTTTCCGGCGAGGGCTTTTTATTGGATATGGTATAAACTGCCTCCCGCCTGTCCACAATAGGGCCGGAGGTGTTATTATGAACAAGAAACGCAGCTGGCTGGAGAGATTCAGCGACTTTGTCACCGGCAAGGGATTCTATCTGGTGGTGCTGGTGTGTGTGGCGGCCATCGCCCTGTCCGGCTTCTATCTGGTACAGGGCATCCGGGGCACCATGGGCAATACGGACGACCAGCCCGTGTCGGTCACGGCGCACATCGTCGAGAGCGCCGCCCCCACCATCCGGCCCAGCGCCGCTCCCACGGCGAAGCCGTCCGCGGCGCCCACCGCCAGGCCCACAGCTCCCACCGCCACCGCGGCGCCCACAACGGTCCCCACGGCGAAGCCCACAGCGCCGCCCGCCGCGACCCCCGCTCCCACCGCCGCCGCCCTGGTCTTTACATGGCCGGTGAACGGCAGAGTGGTGGCTGATTTCTCGGTGGACGCCCTGGCCTATGACGTGACCATGGGGGACTGGCGGACCCATCCCGGCCTGGACCTGGCGGTGGATGTGGGCACCAAGGTAAAGGCCACCGCCGCCGGCACGGTGAAGTCCATTGAGGAGGACGACCTTATGGGCACGGTGCTGACCATCGACCACGGCAACGGCCTTGTCAGTGAGTACGCCAATCTGGCGGCCGTCCCCACCGTGAAGGAGGGGGACAGCGTGATGACCGGCGATGTGATCGGCTCGGTGGGGACCACCGCCGCCGCCGAGAGCGGCCAGGCCAACCATCTGCACTTCGCCATGTACAAGGACAACAAAGCGGTGGACCCCAGAGACTACCTGCCCCAGTGAAACGAGACGCCCGGCGCCCGGCGCGCCGGGCGTTTTGTGCGCTTTGCCCCTTCCTTTTGGAGTGAAAAGGTGATATAATCCCCCCCGAACGCTGAAAAAAGGGGGGGTGAGCCTTTGTCAGACCGGCAAAACGATTTTTCACAGGGGAGCATCCCCGGCAACATCATGAAGCTGGCCTTGCCCATGACGGCGGCCCAGTTAGTGAACGTGCTGTACAGTGTGGTGGACCGCATCTACTTAGGTCACCTGCCGGAGAGCGACCATCTGGCCCTCACCGGCATCGGGGTGGCCATGCCCATCATCTCTATCATCATGGGCTTCGCCAACCTGTGCGGCACCGGCGGCGCGCCCCTGTGCTCCATCAGCCGGGGAGAAGGGGACGACCAGGAGGCCGAGCGCGTCATGGGCAATTCCTTCACCCTGCTGCTGATCTTCGGGGTGGCGGTCACCGCGTTTTTTCTGGCGCTGAAGGAGCCTATTCTCTACCTGTTCGGGGCGAGCGACGCCACCTTCCCCTACGCCGACGGCTACATGACCATCTACCTCTGCGGCACCCTGTTTGTGATGATCAGCCTGGGGATGAACCCCTTTATCAACGCCCAGGGCTTCGGCCGCGTCGGGATGATGACCGTTTTGCTGGGAGCGATAGCCAATATCGTGCAGGACCCGCTGTTCATCTTCGACTTTGGCCTGGGCCTGGGGGCCAAGGGGGCCGCCCTGGCCACTATCCTCTCTCAGGGGCTGTCCGCCGCCTGGGTGCTGGCCTTCCTCACCGGCAAAAAGGCCATTCTGCGGCTGAAGCTCCCCTGCCTCCGTCTGGAGCTGCGGCGGGTGAAGCGCATCGTGGCCCTGGGCCTGTCCGGCTTCTTTGTGAACCTCACCAACAGCCTGGTGCAGGTGGTGTGCAACGCCACCCTCAAGGCATACGGCGGCGACCCCTATGTGGGCGTGATGACCATCATCAACTCCCTGCGGGAGGTGTTCATCATGCCGGTCCACGGCCTCACCAACGGCTCCCAGCCGGTGGAGGGCTACAACTACGGCGCTCGCAAGTATGAGCGGGTCCGGGAGTCCATCCGGTTCAGCGTGGGGATCACGGTGGTCTACTCCGCCCTGTTCTGGGCCGTTGCCATGGCCTTTCCCGGCCTGCTCATCCGGGTGTTCAACGACTCCCCGGATATTCTGACCATCGGGGTGCCCGCCCTGCGCATCTACTTCGGGATGTTCCTGTTCATGTCCCTACAGCTGGCGGGACAGGGGGTGTTCACCGGCCTGGGCCGCTCCCGGCAGGCGGTGTTCTTCTCCTTGCTGCGCAAGGCCATCATCAACGCCCCGCTCACCGTGCTGCTGCCCCTGTGGGGGATGGGCACCACCGGCGTGTTCGCGGCGGAGGCCGTGTCCCAGCTGGTGGGCGGGCTGGCCTGCTTCATCACCATGTACTTCACCGTGTACCGCCCGTTGGGACGGCTGCCGGACGACGCCCCTCTGGAAAACGCATAAGAAAAATCCCGGAAACGTGGCGTTTCCGGGATTTTCCATATCTGTCTACCGCTCGCACTTCCAGTAGGCCACACTGTACGGGGGCAGCTCGCTGCCGCCGCCGAAGTCGTGGGTCTGCCCGGTGAGCAGGTCCACCGCCCGGCCGCAGCCGGCGTCGAAGTGGGCGGTGTAGGGCTGACTGTCGGCGTTGATCGCCACCAGCACCCGCTCAGAGTCCGTCCGCCGCTGGAACACCGTCTGCCGGTTGGTGAGGAGCACGTCCTGGAAGTCGCCGTAACACAGCGCCTCGCTCTCCCGGTGGGCCTTGGCCATGGCGGCGATGGCGTCGGTGAGGGAGTTCCACTGAGGGGCGTCGAAGCAGGGCCGCAGGGCGGCGTCCCCCTGGGACTTGTGACCCTCCGCTCCCCACTCGCTGCCATAGTAGACGCAGGGGATGCCGGGCATGCCGAACACCAGGCCGTACAGCAGGGGCAGGTGGGCGGGATCAGTCAGGACGGAGGCCGCCCGGGTCACGTCGTGGTTGTCGGCGAAGCACATCAGGTGCTTCCCCTTGTAGAGGGTCCAGTTCTCCGGGCTGAACTGCCGTTTCAGGCTGTGGACGATCTCGAACAGGTTGTTGCTGTTGAGGCTGGACCACAGGCCCTTGTAGCACTCGTAG
Source organism: uncultured Oscillospiraceae bacterium (assembly GCA_947629955.1). Classification (GTDB taxonomy): domain Bacteria; phylum Bacillota; class Clostridia; order Oscillospirales; family Oscillospiraceae; genus Enterenecus. Next base: position 6,463 of record CANRFT010000016.1, on the reverse strand, counting down.
TTGGTGCAGCTGTGGAGCAGGTCGTCTCCCACCCAGCGGTTGTAGTCCCCGTGGAGGGTCTCGCCCACCAGGAAGAACTCGGGCTTGATGTGGTTGGCGAAGTCCCGCAGCCGGCGGAGGAAGTCGGGCTCCAGGCAGTAGGCCACGTCCAGCCGCAGCCCGTCGATGTCGAACTGCTCCACCCAAAAGCGAATGGTGTCCAGCAGATAGTCCACCACTGCCGGGTTGCGGAGGTTCAGCTTCACCAGCTCGTAGTGGCCCTCCCAGCCCTGGTACCAGAAGCCGTCGTTGTAGTTGGAATTGCCGTCGAAGTCGATGTGAAACCAGTCCTTGTAGGGGGAGTCCCACTTCCTCTCCTGCACGTCCCGGAAGGCCCAGAAGCCCCGGCCCACATGGTTGAACACCCCGTCCAGCACCACCTTGATGCCGTGCTCATGGAGGGTGCGGCACACCGCCGCGAAGTCCTCGTTGGTGCCCAGCCGGGGATCCAGGCGGCGGTAGTCCCGGGTGTCGTAGCCGTGGCGGTCGCTGTCAAAGATAGGGCAGAGGTAGACGGCGTTGGCCCCCAGCCTGGAGATATGCTCCGCCCAATCGCCGATTTTTGAAATGCGGTTGACGGTGACCCCGTCGTTCTCCTGCGGCGCGCCGCAGAACCCCAGGGGATAGATCTGATAGAATACGCTCTCATCGGCCCACATGGTATGGCTCGCTCCTCTCTATGGCCAGGGCGCGTCTGCGCCCGCTCTGTTTTCGCACGTCCGCCAGTATACCACAGCCCGGGCCCCCGGTCAAGAACAGAAGGGGCGGCGCGGCGCCGCCCCTCCGGGTCATCTCACGATCTTGTAGTAGGTCCGGGCGGTGAGCAGATACATCACCAGATACACGATGAGGAAGGCCGCCAGGGTCGCCCCCGTGGAGATGAGGGCCACCGACAGATCCCGCACGTGGAACAGCTGGAGCATCTGGGCCACCAGGTTGAAGTCGAACAGCAGGTGGACGGCGGCGGCCGCCACCGGCAGGAAGAACACGATAAGCACCTGGGTCCGGATGGTGCCCCGGACCTGCTCCGGGGTCAGCCCCACCCGGCGCATGATGGCGAAGCGCTCCTGGTCCTCGTACCCCTCGGACACCTGCTTGTAGTAGAGGATGAGGGCGGTGGCCGCCAGGAAGATGGCCCCCAGGACGATTCCCAGGAACAGGAAGGAGCCCGCCGCCGCGTAGATCTGGTCTGCGGAGTCCTCCCGGCTGGTGTAGGACAGGGAGTAGTAGGAGCCGAACCCCGTGTCGCCGCCGGCGATACCGCTCCACCAGGCGTCGATGACGTCGTCTCCGCTGCCGGTCACGTCCAGCAGCACCGTCCAGGTGTTGAGCCGCCACATGCTGCCCGACCGCTCCAGGGGCCGCAGGAAGTCCCGGACATCCGCCAGGGCGCCCTCGTCCGGCAGGATGAGGCACACGGGCTTGTAGGGATCGTTCGTGTCGGTGAAGTAGGGGACGGCTCCGATCTGCCGGGTGATGTTCAGGGTGAGGGCGGAGCCGGTGGGGTGGGCGTCGTGGTCCTCGTCCACCTCCACCCCAACCAGGGTGAGTTCCCCCGTGGGCCCCTCCCCGCAGAGGGCGGCCTCTCCATCCCCAAGTTCCGGGGCGGTTTTGCCGGTGAGGGCCTCGTAGTCCGCCGCCGTCAGGAAGTGGAGGGTCCGCATCTTGCTCATGGAGGCGGACAGCCCCTCCCCGATCTGCCAGCCGTCACCTGTGGGCAGGGCGTCCACATGGACGTTGCCGAAGGAGCGCAGCTCCTCCACCTCCTGCCCCGCCTCCGCCGCCGCGTCCCGGAGGACGGCCTCCAGGGCGGCGGGGTCGAAGGGGACGAACTCCTCCTCCGCGCTGAGCAGGTCGGCCTCCGATTCGCCGTCGGGGTCGTATTGGGCGGAGACGCTCACGTCGGCGGGGTACTGGGCCTCCACGATGCGGCTCATGCCCCGGTACAGGGACACCGTGCCGGAGGCCATCACCATCACCATGGTGGACAGGATGCAGATGCTGGCAAGGCCCACCGCGTTGCGCTTCATGCGGTAGAGCATCCCGGACACCCCGATGAAGGGGCCGGGCCGGTAGTAGAAGTTCTTATTCCTCCGCAGAAGCTTCAACAGGGCGATGCTGCCGGCGGTGAACAGGAAATAGGTGCCGATGATGACCAAAATCACCGCCAGGAAGTAAAACGCCAGAGCGGAAACCGGGTCGGCCGCCCAGATGGCGATGCCGTATCCCGCGCCCAGGGCGATGACCCCCAGGGCCGCCATGAGGAAGCGGGTCTTGGGCTCCTTTTCGCCCACATTGCCGCCCCGCAGCAGTTCCACGGGCCGGGACAGGGACACCCGCCCCAGGTTCAGCAGCAGGGCCAGAAGGAGCAGGGCGGCGAACAGGGCGCAGGTCATGACGGCCGCCGGCAGGGACAGCCCCAGATGGAACACCAGCCCCAGGGGGATGAGCAGCCCCAGCACCGACACCGCCAGCACATGAAGCGCCATCCCCGCCAGGAGGCCGCAGCCCACGCCGATGATCGCGGTGAACAGGCTCTCCCAGCACAGCAGGGCGGCGATGCTGCCCTTGCCCATGCCCAGGATGTTGTAGAGACCCAGTTCCTTTTTCCGCTGCTTCATCAAAAAGCTGTTGATGTACAGCACCAGCACGGCGATAAAGACCGCCGCCACGAACATGCCGATGGTCATCATCATGCTGACGTACTCCGCCCCGCGCATCTCGTTCCGGCCGGGGTCGGTGGCCAGGGCGGCCATCACGTAGAACGCGGCGGACAGCCCCGTCAGCGCCAGCAGATAGGGCACGAAGAACCGGCGGTTGCTCTTCATGCCGTTCAGGGCCAGCCGGGGGTAAAGTTTACGCACTCTGATCACCTCCGGCGGACAGGCGGGTCAGCGCGTCGGTGATGAGGCGATACATCTCCCCGTCGGCGCGGCCCTGGCGGGACAGCTGATGGTACACCAGCCCGTCCCGGATGAACAGCACCCGCCCCGCCCGGCTGGCCGCCGCCGTAGAGTGGGTCACCATCAGCACGGTCTGGCCGGCTTTGTTGATCCGCACGAACAGGTCCATCAGCGCCTCCGACGAGCGGGAGTCCAGCGCGCCGGTGGGCTCGTCGGCCAGCACCAGCTTGGGCCCCGTGATGAGGGCCCGGGCCACCGCGCACCGCTGCTTCTGGCCGCCGGACACCTCGTAGGGGTACTTGTCCAGCAGCCCGCCGATCTCCAGTTCCGCCGCCAGGGGCTTCAGCCGCGCCTCCATCTCCGGGTACTTCTTCCCCGCCAGCACCAGGGGCAGCAGGATGTTGTCCCGGAGGGAGAAGGTGTCCAGCAGGGAGAAGTCCTGGAACACGAAGCCCAGGTTGTCCCGACGGAAGGCGGCCATGCTGCCCTCCTTCACTTTGGACAGGTCCATCCCGTCCAGCACCACCGAGCCGGCGGTGGGCCGGTCCAGCGCCGCCAGGATGTTCAGCAGGGTGGTCTTGCCGGAGCCCGACTCCCCCATGATGGCCACATACTCCCCCTTCTCCACGGCAAAGGACACATCGGCCAAAGCCTGGACCTTCTGGCCGCCGAACCGGGTGGAGTAGATCTTCTTCACATGTTCCACTTTTAAAATGGGCATCGCGCAGTCCTCCTCGGTCAACTGTATTAAGCGTATTAACACAGTTAATATACCACGGAGGGCGCAAATGTCAAGAGGGAAAATATTAAGTTTTCTTAAAACAGGGAAAACCCCCGGACGGAAAGTCCGGGGGCGCGGTGTTATTTTAATAGCTCCAGCTGGTCGGGTCGTTGTCAACAGAGATCACGCCGCCGGAGGCGTAAATGTCCCACTTCTGCATAGTGTCGTCCCAGGCGATGAGGGGGACGTTGGGGTAGACCCGCTCCCGGCCGTACTCGTCGGTGACTACCAGGGCCTCGCAGTAGAGATGGCCCCGCTCCAGGGTCATCTGCGGGCGGCGGAAGACGGACACCTGAGCGGGCGCCCCGCTGTTGGCGGGTTCATACCACGTCACCAGCTGGTTGTCCCGGAAGAGGCCGCAGCGAATGTCCGCCGCGACGCACTTGGTCGCGGTAACGGAGTAGAGGATGTGATCATTCGCGGGGAGCGTGTCGCCCCCGCGCATATCCACCCATAGAGGAGAGCCCACGATATATGCGTCGGAAAAGCTGCCGCTGTACAGATAGGGGTACTGTTCCAGCAGCTGGGTCTGGCGGGTGCCGTCGGCGGACACGAACACCACCGACAGCCGGATGTCGTCGGTGAGAGGACAGGTGACATCTCCGGAAAAGGCGTGGTCCGCCCCCGGCTCCACCGGGGTCTCGGACCGCTCCCCGGCGCTCTCCAGCACGAAGATGGCGGTCATGCCCTCCTCATAGGTCCTGGGCACCGCCCGGAGGGTGAAGGTGATCTCGTTAGCCCGGTAGTCGGGGGCGCGGTCGGCGTTCCAGTCGGCCACCAGAGTGTTCTGGGCCTCCAGGATGGACTCCACCCGGCTGGCGATGCCGTCGATCTGCCGGTTCACCGAGTCAGATATATTGCCGATGGAGGATTGCAGGTTGTCATATTGGTTGTCCAGCCCGTCCAGCCGGCCAAACAGGTGCCAGAACACCGCGATCAGCACCAGCGCCGCCGCCACAAAGGGCCACTTTCGCCGCCTTTTGGGCGGCGCGGGGGCCGGCTCTGGCTGGGGGATGGCGTCGATGTACCGCCGGGCGATCTCCTCCGCCAATTTCAGCTGTTCCTCGGTGAGCTCGCCGCCGTTTTCCGGGGAGGGCTCCTCCTCCACCCCCAGCAGCCACCCCACCGGGACGGAGAACAGCTTGCTCAGATTCACTAATTTCTCGATCTCGGGGAGGGTCTGATCCGCCTCCCATTTATAGATGGCCTGCCGGGAGACGCCCAGCCGCTCTCCCAGTTCCTCCTGGGACAGGCCCAGCTCCTTCCGTTTCTGCGCGATACGCTGTCCTACGGTCATGGCGTCCGCCTCCTTTCGGCCCTAATATATCGGAAACCCCGCTCCAATTCCACCAACCGGGGGATGGTTTTTCGTCAACCGGGGGTTTACATTTCAAAATTATAGCAGAGGAAAGGCGGACGCGCAAGGTGCGGACAAAAGAGAGGGGCGGCCGAAAGGCCGCCCCTGCGAAAGAATATGATTACTTCTGGCTCCGCCCAATCTCCAGGCCCTTCTCGAAAGCCTGCTTGTTCAGGGGGAGCAGCTTGGGCTTGGAGCCCAGCTTGTGCTCGATGGTGCTCCACACCACGTCGGGGGGGACCACCTCGGTATAGCCCACGTACACGCCCAGCATGATCACGTTCAGCACCTTGGCGTTGCCCATCTCCAGCGCCATCTCGGTGACGGGGGCCTTGACCAGCTTCACGTCGGAGCGGTCCACGTCCTTCTCGTCCACGATGGAACTGTTGATGAACAGGGTGCCGCCCTGCTTCAGGGTGGGCAGGAACTTGGCCAGAGAGGGGCCGTTCATCACGATCAAATCGTCCATCACGTCCCCCAGGGGGGCGCCGATGAGCCCGTCGGAGATGACCACGAAGCAGTTGGCGGTGCCGCCCCGCTGCTCCGCGCCGTAAGAGGGGAAGAAGGTCACGTTCTTGTCGGTGGAGTCACAGGTGGCCTGGGCCAGGAACTTGCCCAAGGACATGACGCCCTGCCCGCCGAAGCCGGCTACGCACAGATTGGTTTCCATATCCAGCCCTCCTCACTTCTTGTCCCGGACGACGCCCAGGGGATACTCGGGCAGCATCTTCTGCTCGATGAAGTCCAGCGCGTCCAGGGGGTCCAGGCCCCAGTTGGTGGGGCAGCTGGTGACGATCTCCACCAGGGAGAAGCCCTTGCCCTCCATCTGGTACTGGAACGCCTTCTTGATGGCGTTCTTGGTCTTGATGACGTTCTGGGGGGTGTTGCAGCTCACCCGCTCCAGATAGTGGGGGGCGGTGAGTTGGTTGAGCAGTTCGCACACGTGCATGGGATAGCCGTGCTCCTCGGCGATGCGGCCCTTGGGGGCGGTGGTGGCCTTCATGCCCAGCAGGGTGGTGGGGGCCATCTGGCCGCCGGTCATGCCGTAGATGCCGTTGTTGATGAAGATGACGGTGAAGTTCTCGCCCCGGTTGGCGGCGGAGACGGACTCTGCCAGGCCGATGGAGGCGAAGTCGCCGTCGCCCTGATAGGTGAACACCAGAGAGCCGGGGCTGGTGCGCTTGATGCCGGTGGCCACGGCGCAGGCGCGGCCATGGGGGGCGGTGATGTCGTCGTAGGCGATGTAGTCCATGTGGAGGCCGCAGCAGCCGATGCCCTGGACGCAGACGGCCTTGTCCACCAGGTTCAGTTCGTCCAGCGCCTCGCCGATCAGCTTGATGACGGTGGAGTGCATACAGCCGGGGCAGAAGCCGGAGACCTTGT
>CANRFT010000015.1 GCA_947629955.1 uncultured Oscillospiraceae bacterium | reverse complement strand
CCGGCGTCGTACATCTCCAGCCAGGGGTGATACATGGCGGCGTAGGTGGAGTCGTACATATCCCGGAAGTTGGCCACTTCGTCGGTCTTGCACAGGTCCATGGGCACGTCCAGCAGGGCGAAGCAGCTCTTCTTGGCCTCGCAGAAGCCGATGAGGGCCGCCTGGACCTCGGGCGCGGTGACGCCGGGGATGGCCATAATGGACACGTTCCCGTTCTCCAGGAAGGCCTGCAGGCCGGTGCGCTTGCCCGGGCCGTCGTCCACGCCCAGGAAGGCGTCGGCGGTGGCGGTGAGCACGGAGCCGTCGCTGCCGCCCTGGAGGACCAGGACCAGGGGCTCCTTGTCGCCGCCGCACTGCTTGAAGGGGGTGGGGGCCGCCGTCTTGGGGGCGGGGACCTCCTTGCCGTCCTTGTCCTTGGCGGGGGCGGGGGCCTTGGCGGGGGCGATCCCCACCCTGATGAGGTCGCTCCTGACGGTTCTGACGGCGGCGTTGTTCAGAGCGCCGTCCTTGAGGGACAGGTTCTCATAGGTCTCCACCGCGTCGCCCAGGCGGGCGGTGATGGTGATCTCACAGGTCTTGATGTACTTGGCGGTGCCCACCTTGGCGTCGGCCACGTCCAGGGTGCAGGGGGCGTCCAGAGTGACCACCTTGTCCAGGGCGCTCTTGACGGAGGCGTAGGCGGTATTCTTGCCGTCGAACAGCTCCACCACGTCGCCGGGGTTGAAGCCGTCGGCGTTCTTCAGGGTCAGGTCGGCCCCGTTGACGGCCAGCACCTGGGTCTTTGCCTTGGAGGCGGGGGCGATGGTCACCCGCAGATCCTCCGCCCAGGCGCCGGGGCTGGCGGCGGTGATCTTCAGCACGCCGGCGGTGATAGAGGCCGCCTTGGCGTCGCTGGGCACCGCCCGCATGATATAGGCCCGGGAACCGCCGTTGGCGAAGAACTGCTCCACCGCGTAGGGCAGGAAGCGGTTGCTGCCGTAGGCGGCCTCGCTGAGATAACCTCCGTACATCCGCTTGTAGTCGGCAAAGCTGGTGACCAGCTGGGGCTGGCCGATGGCCGGCCCCCGCTCCGCCAGACCGACAAAGCCGGCCGTGCTGGTGCTCACGCCCTGCATGGGTGTCGCGCCGGAATCGTACTCCTCCACATAGACACCCGGGGATAGATACTCTGCCATGTTTCGTTGCTTCACGCCAGTTTTCTTAGGTACACAGGACGTGAAGCGCCCTCCTTTCTGTCAATAAATTTATTTTTTGCGCTGATATTCCAAAACGCGGGTCTTCCGCGTAATTCGGACTCACTCACAGTCCAGCAGGAGGCCGTCCGCCGCGGCGGACAGTGCCTCCCAGAATCTGACGAACACCGCCGTTCCGTACTCCACAGCCCGGGCCAGCCGGTCCTGGGCATCCCAGTGCTCGGTCAGCTCCGCGCCGTCCCGGAAGACGATGGTCCCCTCCCGAAGAAAGAAGCTCCCCCGGATCACCCGGGCATTGAGGCGGGAGCACAGCTCCAGGGCCTTTTCCGTATCCTCCACCTTCGCCGGATGGAGGTGGTAGATCATGGCCAGATCTCCCCGGCACTGGCACACCGCCTGCCAGCGGCAGCCTCCGGCGGCGAACCGGAGCCGGAACCGGTCCCCCTCCCGGCGGAAGTCCGCCCCGCTGCGCTCCAGCAGGGCCTCCATCTCCCCTGCTGCGTCCACGGGAACTTCAAATCGCGGGTCCATCGGCGGTCACTCCTCCCTGCGCTGCCGGTATCCCGCCCATGTCCGAGGCGGCGCTCAGCCCATCGGGCCGGACCAGCGCGGGCTCCATGGCCGGGACCTGGATGGGGGCCGTGTCCGGCTCCCCCTCCGGCAGGGAAAAGAAGAATTCCTCCGGCTGTGGCGTCTGGGCGTCCAGCAGGGCCTGCATGGCGGTATTGCCCACCCAACCCGCCAATTCCTCCAGGGTCTGGGGCGGCGCGTCCAGCAGGGGCATCCCCTCCAGGGCCGCCTGGGCCAGCAGGCCGGCCTGGGTCAGCTGGTCCCGCTCAGCCCTCCGGGGCTGGCGCTCCGGCACTCTCTGCTCCTGGCGCTGTTCCGTCCGGGCCGTCCGGGACTGGTTCTGCTGTTCCAAGGGGCTCCCCCTCCTCTCCGCCGAAGGGCTCCTCCTCCGGAGGGATCTCGCCGTCCCCCTCCGGCGGGGGCTGTTCGGCCCCCAGGGCCTCCCGCAGGGCCTCGTCCAGGGCGGCAGTGAAGTCCGGCTCCTCGAACTCAGCCAGAGCCTCGTTGGCCCGGTCGGAGAGAAAGCGCAGCTTGTTGATAAATTCCACCCGCATCCTGGCCTTTTTGTCCAGCAGGGTCCGCACCCGGTCCACGGCGCTCTGGATCAGGCCCCGCTCGTCGGCGCTCAGGTCCTTCGGGCCGTTCAGCTGTGCCAGATACTGCTCCAGCAGGGCCTTCTCCCGGCTGTCATCCAAAAACGGATACATGTTCCACAGGGTGTCCGCCCCATACTTGCCCGCCTCGGTCCTGTTCAGCTTGCCGGACACCAGGTCCTGCATGCTCTCCACCGTGCGGCGGGCGTCCCGGAGGGTATCCACCACCACGCCCACGGCGCTGTCGGTGAAGGTGCGGTTGAACACCACCTGGTTAGGGATCTGGCCGGGCATATTGCGCACCGGGGAGGCGTTGTCAAAGAGCCGTCGCTGCTGCTCCTTGACGGGCTGGGATTGACCGATGGTCTTTTTCATGCAGGAAAACAGCATCATCCGCCCGGTGCCCTGGAGGACCGCCGCCGAGAGGGTGCCCCTCTGAAAGGCGGTCTCGGAAAACCGGCGGAGCTGGTCCTGATCCCCCTCGTTCTTCATCTGGTAGAAGGATCGGCTGGAGGTGGGATCCGGAACCTGCTGCCCATCCCTCTGGGCGCTGTAAAAGCTCTCCGGGGCGCTGATATGCGTCTGCTCCGCGCCCTGGAGCGCCTCGCCGGTCCGGGGGGCCTGCGCCCCCTCCTGACCGCCCTGGGCCCTGGTCAGATCACCGGTGTGCTTGCGGCCCATGGCGTCGAAGGTCTGCTGAAAGCTCTCGGTGATGTGGTACACCGGGTCGCGGTACTGGAAGAACTCGGTCCCCGCCGCCCAGGCGGACTGATGCAGCAGGGTCTTCTCCAACTGGGCCTTCTGGCGGGGGAGAGGGTCCAGGCGCTTTTTCGTCTGGACGCGGCTCATGACTTCCCTCCCACTCCGGCCAGGCCCATGCTCCGCACGATGTGGGAAAAGGTCACCGGCCGCAGGATGAAATCGGTGCAGTGGATGCGCATACTGGCCACGGCGAACTCCCGCGTGTCGTCCACCAGGACGATGCGGCAGTTTTTGTCCCGCTCCCGCAGCAGGCGGGCCCGCAAAAATCCCGTGCTGCCTCCGAAACAGATGTAGGACAGATCGAAGCGGTCCTGGCAGGCGTTGAATTCCTCCGGGTCGTGAAAAACCCGCAGCGACACCGGGAGCTGATAGAGCGCGCAGTACTCCCTGATCCACCGCTCCATGTGTTCGGCGTCCTGCCGGACGCTGTCGCAGACCGCGATGTGCATCTCGTCTCCCTCCGCCGCCTTCGCCGTTTCTCCGAACCGCCTTTCCGGAACACCCGTTGGGACGAGGATATCATATCTGCCTCCGGTCCCCATTTCAAGGAATCCGGCGTGAACGCCGGGAAACCTACCCGAAGTGCATCCTCTCCTCCGGGCGGAGGGACCGGGACGGCAGTTTAAGCGCGTTTGCCGGCATCCGTGCCGCTTTCCTTGCTTTTCCGGGACGGGGCTGATAGAGTAGGCTTGTCTTATTGGATAAAAAATGCGGGGATCGCCGGAGAGGGGGAAGAGCGGATGTGGACGCAGATGGAAAAGCAGGTCCCGGAGCACACGGAGGCCCAGAAGGCCCCCGACCAGCCTGAGACGGCGGCGGCCCAGCTGGGCCAGATCGTCCAGGCCGCCTCCGCCGGGGACAACCGCCGGCCCCTGGACCTGGACGCCGCCATGCGGGAGCGGATGGAGCAGCAGTTCGGTCTGGACTTCTCCGCCGTGCGGCTGGAGGAGTCCTCCCTGCCCGGCCGCCTGGGGGCCGACGCGGTGGCCCAGGGCGATGTGATCCGCTTCGCCCCCGGCGCCTACCGGCCCGACACCCCGGAGGGGGAGCGGCTGCTCTCCCACGAGCTGGGCCACCTGGTCCGCCAGAGCCGGGGCATAGACCCCGCCGCCCGGGCCGGACTGCCCTTCTACGACCCCATCGCCGAGCACGCCGCCGACGATATGGCCTTCCAGGCCGCCAGCGGCGGCCTGTCCGCCGGACCGGTCCGCTCCTTCTCCCCCGTCCCCGCCGCCCAGGCCCCCATGGAGGGCAACCGCTTCACCAGCTGGATCAGCGGCAGGGCGAAAAAGCTGGGATGGTCACTCTTCAGGTCCCGCTCCGACGGCTTCAAACTGGACGACCTGGATGCCGAGGATCTGCCCTCCAACGACACCTCCCCCGCCCCTCAGCCCGCCGTCTTGGACGATGAGGATGACTATGAGGAAGGGATCATCAACGACGGCCTGATCCTTGACGACGATATCCCCGCCCCGCCGCCCGCTGCCATGGAGGAGAACGGCAGCGGTGAAGGCGGCAGCGACGTGGCCGGCCCGGACATCGGGAATGTGTTTGGGAACGATTCGCGTCCCAGAGCGCTGGCGGGCATTGGTCAGTGGTTCGGCGGCATGCTGGGCGGGCTGAAACAGCGCTTTGCCCAGTGGAGCGCCCCCGCCGCGGAGGACGGCGAGGAGGAGTATCAGGGCGGACACCAGTTCGACGTCCTGCGGAACATCGCCCTGCAGCGCCGGGCGGAACGCCGGGCCGCGTACCGGGCCGCAAAGGCGGAACGCCGGGCCGCGCAGGCGGCGAGGCGGGCAGCCCGGGCAGCTCAGGCGGCCCCCGCGCCCGCCCCGGTGGAAGAGGCCCCAGCGTCCGCTGCCCCGGCGGTGGAAGCCGCCGCTCCGGCAGTCGAGGAAACTCCCGCCGCACCGGCGGCGCCTCCCGTCCTGGATGACGGCGGCAATGAGGAAGAAGTGATCATCGGCGCGAACGATACCGATGATTTGGTCGCCGACGAGAACGGTGATCTGGTCCTCGTGGACGAAAACGGCAGCCCGGTCCCCGTCGGCGAAGGCGGCAATGAGGAACAGGCGATCATCGGGAACGATGCCGAGAATCTGCTCTCTAACCGCGCTTCCCCCTTCTCTCAGTCTCCTGTCTCGGTGGAGGACGGCGAGGATGACGGCCTTGAGCTGGAGGACCTGGACGCCGGGGGCTCGCTCTCTGACGCCACTTCTCCCATCTCTCAGCTCCCTGCCCCGGATGATGACGACGATGACTACGATGACGACTTCAGTGACCAGGGTCTCTTTTCCCTGTGAAGATGGCCGGCGCCTGCCGCCGCAGAAAAATCCCTGCCCTCCCGATCGGGAGGGCAGGGTCGTTTTTTGTCTCAGCCGGAAGAGACCGCCGGGCAAGGGGCCTCAACCCTTTCTGAAGTTCTTTTTTTTCGCTGTTTTGCGCCGTTCCTTCCTTGCCGCCTGCTCCGCGCGCAACTCGGCCTCGTACGCTCTCCCGCGGTCCCTGGCCAGATAGAGATTCAGGGTCGCGTCCGCGCCCGCCATCGCCGTGCGGAAACGGCCGGCCTTTCTGTTGAATTTGTCCAGCCGGTTCCCGCCCTTTGCCGCGCCCAGAGCCTTCCTCAGCTCCTTCTCCGGGAGATACGGCAGCACCGCCTGGATGCCCTCCATCATGCCGCCGATCCCCGACAACGCTCCATGGGCGTTTTTTACTACTTCGTCATCCTCATCGTTCAGGCCGCGGATGTCCGTATCGAGGAAGGTCCTGATGTCCCCGGCCACATATTGGAGCAACTTTTCCTGGCTGTTCTCCCCCTGCCCGCCGGGGTGGAGGTCCGCGTACATCTGCTCCCGCTCCTCCTGGGAGTGAACGCCCATGCCGCCCCGCAGGTAGGCCTCGATGGCCTGCCCTCTCTCGTCCGCGGGGCCCACGAGTCGGGCGACCTGTTCGGGGCTCACGTCGATCTGGAGTTCGTTTGAGGTCTCATTCGACCCCTCGCCGCCGGACGCGGAATGCTTGTGGCGGTGTTTCTTGCCGGACGTGGAGCGTTTGCGGCGGTGTTTCTTGCCGGGCTGGTCAGCCGCCCCCGCTCCCTCGCCGGTGGACGCGGGCTCTTGATCCGGGGGCGGCGCCGTCACCTGGGTGCTGACCGCGGCCGCCGCGGCCGGGCCGGGGTCCGGCGCGTTCCGTCTCTCGAGCCACCTGCGCCACTCGGCCCGGTCTGCCTCCCGGACCGGGAGAGAGTTATCATATATCTCTTTGCCGGCCCTGTAGGTGCTGTCGGAGCCCATCAGCCGGATCGTTTCAATCAGACCGGCGGCTTTGTTTACATCACTCGGGAACGGGTTCGACATAAAGTCGTCCAGTTCCTTTTGGGACAGCTTTCCCGGGCCCACCAGCGTGCTTTTGTCGAAATGGTGTCTGGACAGCAGATCGTATACGTTCGCCTGATGCAAATTGGCCTGCGCGTCTCTCCTGTAGGCGGCCATGACCTTCTCGTCGTCCTCGTCCAGGACGCCGCCCGAGTCATTCCCGGCGAATCTGCGGATATCCTGGATGAGGAAGGGGGCGAGATCCTCGTCGCGCCCGCCATCCCTGCCGAAGGCATCCATCATGGCCTTCTGCTCCTTCACGGACTTGCCCTTCAGGCCGCTCTCCAGGTATCTGGTCGGGTATCTGCTGTAATCGTGCTCGAAGCTATCGCCGTGCCTGCCGATGGTGTTCATGTATACACTCATGACGACGGCGGCGTAGTTTGTGAGCTCGTCGTTCTGATTGTTTACCTCGCTGAGGACCTCCCCGGCCAGCTCGCCCATCCGTATGCGCTTGGCCCGCATATCCAGATAGTTCTGCTTGGCCCGGCTGCGCTGGATGAAGTGCAGATGGCTGGGCAGCTGTTCGCCGCGCAGGGCGGCCTCCTTCTCCGCCTCCACGGTGGACTGCTTCGCCGCCTGCATGGGCCCGGCGGCAGAGGCGGGCACCGCGCTGGCGCTCAGCGGCGCCACCGGCCCGGTGTATACGCTCTCCCCCTGGGCGGCCAGAGCCCCCTGCCGGTCCGCCTGGGCCTCCAGCCCCGCGTCGGCCAGAAAGCCCCGGCCCGCGCTCTCGCCCCTGGCCTGGCTGACCACATGGCTCAGCTCGTGCCCCAGCAGCGCCTGGCCGGAGGTACTGACCAGGTCCAGCTGCCCCGGTGCGAAGGCCACGTTGGAGCCCATGGTCATGGCCTCCGCCCCCGCGTCGGCCACCGTCTGGCTCTCGTAGAGCTTCACCCCGGAGAAGTCCGCCCCGAAGGAGGCCTCCATCTTCTCCCGGATGGCGTCGGGCAGCTCCACCCGGCGGCCCATCTGCTCGGTGGACGGCATGGCCCCCGCCGCCAGCTCCCCCATGGAGGGGCCGGGGACGCTGGTTTGATATTCCTTTGCCGCCGGGACGTCCCGCGCCCTGCGGCGGGCCTGATAGGTCTGGGACATACCGTGTTTCCTCCTTCCGGCGGAATGTACTCAATAATAGCCGCCCAGCATCTCGCGTATTTCTTCTGGAGTGAGGGTTCTCACTGTAGTACCCGACTCCGCCTGACTCTGCTCATCTCTGATTCTCGCTTTCTCCGCCCTTCGCGCGGCCATCTCGGCGGCGGTCATCCCGCGCCTGCGCTTGTTCCGGTACTTCTTCCGCTCGTCCCGCATTTCCCGATGGCCCTTCCAGCCCATTGCGGTGGCCAGGCTGCCGAACTGCTGGCGGCGGTCCTGCCTGAAGTTTTCACTTGCGCCCTGGAACTCGGCCCGCTCATTCTCGTCCAGCAGATTGGCGAGGCCGGCCTTTTCCAGCGCCAGCAGGTGATTGTTGGTCGCTGCCGACCGTCCATAGGCGTCGGCCCGGGTCTGGAAATTCTCCTGGATCAGGTCGTTCGAAGCGGCCCTCATCTCCTGGAGCACCCCCGTCGAGTCGTTCTTGATATAGGCGTTGATCCGGTCCTGGTCGCCGCCCAGAAAGAGGTCCAGAATCCCCTGCCGCTCGTCCGCATCCTGCGTCTGGTTCATTTTGAACGTTGCCAGGTCCAGATAGCCCGACTGCGCGAGCTCGTCTATGTGCTCGCCCCCGGCCGGCATCAGGCTGAGCGCTTTCTCTCGATCTGAATCGCGCCCCCCGCGCAGCCACATGCTCGGCCTCGAGAGATCCGCTTCATAGTCCTTATTATGGGCCTCTCTCGCGATCTCGCTTTTCTTCTTGGCCTGGGCCACTCCCGCAGCGGCGGCGGGCACCGCGCTGGCGCTGAGGGGGGCCACCGGCCCGCCGTAGGCGCTCTCTCCCTGGGCGGCCAGCATCCCCTGCCGATCCGCCTGGGCCTCCAGCCCCGCGTCGGCCAGAAAGCCCCGGCCCGCGCTCTCGCCCTTTGCCTGGCTCACCACATGGCTCAGCTCGTGGCCCAGCAGCGCCTGGCCGGCGGTGCTGGTCAGATCCAGCTGCCCCGGCGCGAAGGCGATATTCGACCCCATGGTCATGGCCTCCGCCCCTGCGTCGGCCACCGTCTGGCTCTCGTAGAGCTTCATCTCGGAGAAGTCCGCCCCGAAGGAGGCCTCCATCTTCTCCCGGACGGCGTCGGGCAAATCCACCCGCCGGCCCATCTGCTCGGTAGAGGGCATAGCGCCGGCCGCCAGCTCCCGCATGGAGGGGCCGGGGACGCTGGTTTGAAATTCTTTTGCCGCCGGGGCGTCCTGCCTCCTCCGGCGCGCCTGATAGATCTGTGACATTCGTATCCCGCCTTTCGCTGTACCTACCAGCTGCCCGCTGGCAGGGAGAAGAAGTCGCCGCCATCATTATCCTCAATAGACATCATCGTAATCATCAATCGCTTTGATAGGAGCAGGTTCAAAGTTCAGCCATTGGTCGATGGCCTGGCTCCGCTTGAAGGGATGCCAAAACTTGGAGGGAAGGCCTTCGCCATACTTGTTAGCCGCTTCCGCGGCCCGCGCTTCCTCTTCATCGGTGTGCTTCGCAGCCTGCATGGGCCCCCCGGCGGAGGCGGGCACCCCGCTGGCGCTCAGCGGCGCCACCAGGCCGGTGTAGACGCTCTCCCCCTGGGCGGCCAGCATCCCCTGCCGGTCCGCCTGGGCCTCCAGCCCCGCGTCGGCCAGGAACCCCCGGCCCGCACTCTCGCCCCTGGCCTGGGAGACTACGTGGGACAGCTCGTGCCCCAGCAGAGCCTGGCCGGCGGTGCTGGAAAGGTCCAACTGTCCCGGGTCGAAGGCGATATTCGACCCCATGGTCATGGCCTGGGCACCCGCGTCCGCCACCGTCTGGCTCTCGTAGAGCTTTACCCCGGAGAAGTCCGCCCCGAAGGACGTCTCCATCTTCTCCCGGATGGCGTCGGGCAAATCCACCCGATGGCCCATCTGCTGAGCTGAGGGCATGGCCCCCGCCGCCAGCTCCTGCATAGAGGGGCCGGGGACGCTGGTTTGATATTTCTCCGCCGGGGCGTCCTGCGCCCTCAGGCGTGCCTGATAGATCTGGGACATAGTCTCTCCTCCTCTCGCGGGCCGCGCTCGCTCAGTCCTCGTCGTCCAGGAAAAAGATGCAGATATGCTCCTCGTACACCTCGCACTTGTCCCCCATCAGGGCCAGGCCCAGCTGCGCCGTGTGCTCGTTGGCGGCGGAGAAGTAAAAGGGGAAGTCCCCGCCCTTCCAGTACCAGCAGCGGTTGCCCAGCTCCCGCATCAGCTTCATGAAGTCGGAGCCTTTGGAGCCCTCCCGCCGGACGGCGGACAGCAGCACGAAGCCGCCGTCGGTGCTCTCCTCCGCCAACAGATAGGAGGACACCCGTCCCTCCCGGACCATGGCCACCGACAGGTCGGGGACCGCCCTGTCCTTCAGCAGAGACCAGGACAGCACATAGGGGATGTCCTCCGCTCCCTCCAGCTCGGCCAGCGCCTCCCGGGAGAGCTGGAAGAAGGGGACGACCCCCTCCGGCGTCCTGTACTGGGGGGTGAGGCAGACGCCCAGGAGGTGGTGATCGTGATAGTCCCGGGAGTCGGCCCGGAAGCTCAGGGCCCGGAACTGGGGCGGCGGGGCCCCCGCCTTCATCAGCAGCGCGTCCATGGCGGCCACTTCCCCGGCCTTCAGCGCGTAATCGGCGTTCACCACGTCGACGTCCCGCTCGCGCAGCCGCTGAAAGAGCTCCTCCAGCAGGCGGCTGCCCACACCCTGCCGCCGGGCCGCCTCGTCCACAAACAGGTCGGTCAGGACGGCCTCTCCGTTCTCCGTCAGCCGCGCGGCGATGGCCCCCAGGGCGTACCGCCCGGATACCGCGCCCAGGGCCAGAAGGGAGCTGTCCTCTCGCTGAAGGGCCGCGGCGGCCGCGGGGAGCAGGTAGGAGCGGAAGCCGGGCAGTTCCCGCCTGTCCAATACGCGCATCTGTATCTCCATCGAATACGCTCCTTTTCGCAGTATCGCTCACGGCGCGGCGTCAGCGCGGCGGCTCCTGGCCCGTCAGGGCGTCCCGGCCGGTGCCGGCGGGGACGCCGGCCGATCCACCGGCAGGCCATTCCGCACCTGGTGCCTCCGATGCGCCTCATCGGCGGCACTTTTATTGAGATTGTCCCAATAGATTTTGTAGATGACCTTGCTGTAAAGCCTGGCGTCCTTCCCGTGGGCGGAGACGTCGGCGATGGCCTCCGCGACCGCCTCCTCGGGGTTGGTAGCCCCGTACCGGGAGATGGCGCCGATCTGATACAGCGCGTACAGGTTCTGCTGCCCCTGTGTCATCGGGGCGAGATCACTGTCATCCGCGGCGAGTTTTCTCGCCCGAGCGTGGTGCGGATTGTCATGGAGAAATTTCCCCATGTCGGAGTCCGGGTTGTCGGCGGCCTCCCGCCGGAACCCCTCCTTGACCTTTTCGGTCACTTCCATATCCGTTCTCCGCCGTCTCTTGACCTTCTTCATCTTGCCGGTTTTCTTGTTCCGCCTCATGACCGTCCTCGTGCCGCCCTTCCCGTCTGGCTCCTGCACCTCGTACTCCAGCGGCAGACTATTGTCGCGCCCCGGCGCCCCGAAATAGATGTTTGGCTTTTCCTCGGTGGTTTGGAGTTTGAGTTGGTTGTACAGGGTCTGGTAGGGGCCGGGCGGCCCATTGGGATTTTGCTTCTGTTCTTTTTGCGCCGCCTTCGCCAGCGCCTGGGTGAGGAGGTAGCTCGCGACCGAACCCCCGGCATACATTTCTTGGCTGTAGCCCTCCCTGCTGAAATGACCCCCGTGGTTATTTCCTTCCTGTTTGTCAAACTTATCCGCGATGATGTTGTGCACGATACTGCTCACCATGTGCCCCTGCTCATGGGTGCCGGAAAAGCGCACGTCCGCCGTACTCCAGCCCCAGTCATCGGCATACCGCTTCCAGTACCAGGTTTCATTGTTTTCTTTCACCTGCTCCGCGTTGAGCCCCTTCGGATTGTTGGCGGGGTCCTGCAAGCGTTGCGGGTCGATATATTTCCAGTCGTTGACCGATTGCATTCTGTCAGCGCTGAACCGGAGCGGAAACGACTCGGATTTCCCCGAGGACTCCATGAAGGAGGTGGACATGGAGCCCTCGCCTTTTAAGGTCTCAAAGCTGGTGATGCGGTGGCGCAGCTGGGGCACGCTCTGCTGCATCCGGAGCATCTCCACAAGGCGCTCCCGGACGCCGTGGGGGTCCAGGCCGGAGGGGATATGCCCCTTCACCTTGTGGCCCACGATGACGCTGAAGGCATCCTGGAGGTTTTCGAGGTTCTCGTCGTCGGTCTGCGTTTTGTCCACGGGGGGCAGGAGCTTGTCGGGATCCATGTAGAACAGGTCCCGCTCCCCTTCGACGTTGTTGTTCTCGGCCCAGCCCTGGCTCACATCCCGTTTCCAGGGGCGCATACGGATCAGGCGGTCCATCTGCTTGTCGTCCGGCTCCGGCCCCGGGTTATAGCTCGTCTCCTTATCGGCCTGCATGGGCCCCGCGGCGGAGGCGGGCACCCCGCCGGCGCTGAGAGGGGTCACCGGGCCGGAATAGACGCTCTCCCCCTGGGCGGCCAGCGCCCCCTGCCGGTCCGCCTGGGCCTCCAGCCCCGCGTCGGCCAGGAACCCACGGCCCGCGCTCTCGCCCCGGGCCTGGCTGACCACATGGGACAGCTCGTGGCCCAGCAGCGCCTGCCCGGAGGTGCTGGCCAGATCCAGCCGCCCCGGCGCGAAGGCGATATTGCTCCCCATGGTCATGGCCTTCGCCCCCGCGTCGGCCACCGTCTGGGATTCATAGAGCTTCACCCCGGAGAAGTCCGCCCCGAAGGAGGCCTCCATCTTCTCCCGCACGGCGCCGGGCAGCTCCACCCGCCGGCCCATCTGCTCCGCGCTGGGCATGGCTCCCGCGGCCAGCTCCGCAAGAGAGGGGCCGGAGGCGTCGGTCTGGGGTCTCCGGGCTGCCGGGGCCGCCTGCGTCTCGGTCCGCTTTTTCACCGTCCACTGCAGCATCGTAAACTCCCCTCCCCACAGTATTTTACAGCATACAGTATACCGCGCCGGGCGGATTTCTCAACGAATCCGGCGTGAAATCCTCCCATTTACCCTGAATGGATTTGCCCTCCGCCCGCTCCCGCCGTTTGGTACGCTTTCGCACAGTCCGCGCCGGTTTCGTTGACATTCCCGCTCCGGTTCTGTACTATCGTAATTGTAAAGTTATACGCTGCGGCAGACCGTTCGGGAAGGGAGGGACCATCGTGCATCAGTGGGCGGAAAAGGAACGCGTCAGGGCGGACCGCCCCCGGTCCCTGCCCTCCGACGCGCCGATGGCGGAGGCCGTCCGGTCTGTCCAGGCGGCGGTGGAGCGGGAGCACACCAGCCCCATCGACCTGGATGGCGCCATGCGGGAGCGGATGGAGTCCCACTTCGGCCCCGGCGTCTCCCGGGTCCGGCTGGTCCAGTCCGACCTGCCCGGGCAGTTGGGCGCCAGGGCCGTCGCCCAGGGCGATCTGATCCGCTTCGCCCCCGGCGCCTTCCAGCCGGGGACCGAGGCCGGAGCGCGACTGCTGTCCCATGAGCTGGGCCACGTGGTCCAGCAGAGCCGGGGCGGGGGCATGGGCGGCCAGGCCGGCCTGCCCCTGTACGACTCCGGCGCGGAGGCGGGGGCCAACGCCATCGCCTCCCGGGCCATGGGCGGCGGACTGTCCGGCGGGCTGGGGTCCTTTTCCCCCGCCCCGGCGGCCCAGGCCCCCATGCAGGGGGACGGCTTCTTTGCCCGCATCAAAAAGTGGTTCGCGGACCGGCGGGCGGCGAAAGAAGCGGCTGAGGAGGAGAAACGGCAGAACGAGGCCCAACGGCAGAGGGCCGAGGCCGAAGCCCACGCGAAGCAGCTCGAAAGAATGTATGCGACCCGGGCCTGGAAAATCGACCCGGCCGCCCTGGCGCAGAACGCCGAAAACCCCACCGGAAACGCCGAACTGCAGAAGGAACTGGACACGCTGGGTCCTCAGAACGGCCCCCAGGCCAAGAATCTGTCCGGCCTGTTTAACGCGTTCCAGGGGATGATGACCTCCGGAAAGCTGTCCGGAGAGCTTCCCGCCGGCAGCGACACAAAAGGAGTTCGGGAGCGGCTAGGCATCATGACCCGAATGGTGGGAGATTTCTCCATCCTGAGGCGCTGGATCGGGGGCTTTGGAGCGATCAAGCCCGACAAAGGCGCGGTCATGAGCGCCTCTTCGCCGGCAAAAGTGCTGTTGCCAAACATAATCAATTGGAACCCGGCCAAGTCCTCTAACGAGGCTCCGACCGAACCAGCGGAGGCAATGAAGAAAGAGCTGGATGATACGGTGCGGTTCAATGCCGCCGACAGCAGATTCGACGGCGCCCACGAACTGGGGCATGTGCTCACTGACGCTCTTATCAAACTGGGCCGGGAGGAAAAGGATTGGTCAAAGGACCGCAAAAACTCCCAGACGATTAACATCATTCTCAACAAGGCCATCCGCAAGCTGTCCGAAAAAGAAAAGAAAAAGTTGAAAAATGATCCCAATGCGGACCATAGATTCAGCGATTTCCTGCTGATCCAAGCGCAAAACGGCAACGTCAAAAACGGCATGGTCGACTTTGGCGGGAGCCGGGATTCGCAAGAGAATGCGTATGATCCCTATAAGAACGCCGAGGATAAATTGCTCCTGAACCAAGCGATCAAGGATACGCGTGTCAATGAACGGGGTTTCAGCGTGGACCCGGGGACCGGCACCAAGCAGATGAGTAAGGCGGACGCGGCGAAGATGGATCTCTACTACATGGGGCAGCTCTCCCGGTACGGCGCCGTAACGCCCGATGAGGCGTTTGCCGAGCTCATGGCCGACGTATACGCCCACGGGAAAAACGCCTCGGATCTGGCCAAGGAGGTATACAAATTCACCTGGCGCACGTTCAACAAAGACGCGGCACAGCTGGAGATACAGAAGAGAAACGCCCGCCGCGGCGCCGCGCAGGCCAACCAGCAGAACCCGCCCGCCCCGGCGGGCCAGCCGTGACCGGGATCCGGAAATGAAAAAGCGCCCGCCCGGGAGCGTTCTGCTCCCCGGCGGGCGCTTTGCGTGTGATTCAGTTCATTGGGCGGACAGCTTGCTGTACCGCAGCAGGACCGTGGCCAGCTGCTCCCGGGTGAGTGTCCCGTCGGGGAGCAGATATCCGCCGCTGCCGGCGATCAGCCCCTGGCCGCAGGCCCATTCCATGGCCTCGCGGGCGTAGTCGCTGACGCCGGCGGCGTCACGGAAGCCATCCAAATCGATGCCATCTCCGACAGCGGCCCCCTGGCTCCGGGCGAACCGCAGCAGGGCGGTGGCCGCCTGCTGCCGGGTGAGGGCGGCCTCCGGCGCAAAGGTCCCGTCGCCGGCGCCCACCATGACGCCGGCCCCCACTGCCCAGGAGATGGCATCCCGGGCAGAGTGATCCTCAGGTACATCGATAAAATCGCACGGGGCCCCTGCCGCCGGCTGTCCGGCCAGATTCCACATGGCCTGGGCCAGCTCTCCCCGGGAGACGGTCCGGCCGATGCCGAACGTGCCGTCGATATCCAGGGCAGGCAGGACCTTGTTGGCCATGCTCCAGGTCACGCCGTCATGATACCACTGGAGGGAGGGAAAGTCATAGGTCCTTCCCTCCAGCTTCGCGTAGCAGGGCATGAATGCCTTGTTGAGGGCCCCCAGCCAGGTCAGGCCGCTGGCCCGTTTGACGTCCAGCATATTGATCATCACGCCGCGGGTGCGCAGCAGCTTGCCGGTGTCGGGACTCATGATGCTGCTGACCGTGCTGACCACGTAGTAATTCCCGTCCACCTTGCCCAGATAGATCATCTCATGGCCTGAGAAGCACAGGGCGGCCCCAAGGGGCAGCCCGTCCAGGATCAGCCGCTTTTCCTCCACGGACATATTGGTCATATCGATCTTCTCCATATCCGCCGGCCACTGCCAGTTGCCGTTGCGGCCGATGTGCAGGCCGAAGCAGGAGTAGACCGTGCGGACCATGCCGGAGCAGTCCTCCCCGTCCAGCATGCCGCCCCAGCCGTAGACGTCGCCCAGGCAGGCCAGGGACACCTTGGCAATGTTCTCCGTGGTCAGGGGCAGATACCCCACATTGACCTTGGCGGTCTCGGGGATCAGGGCCATCTGCTTCTCATAACTGCCGTCGTCGCGGCGCACCGGAAGCCAGACCACATAGTTGTGGTAGGGGGAGCGGTTGTTCACCAGCTGATCCGGTTCCAGACCCTCCACCAGCTCCAGAGCCGTGCCCTGGGTCAGCATCCGGCGGGCGGTCTCCGGGTGGGTGTTGGAGGTGTCGGTATACGTCTTGTTCCCATAGACCACCAGCAGCTTCTCCGAGGGCAGGTCCCAGGCGGAGAGCCACTCGGCCTTATCGGCGCAGAGGGCCACGTCCTCCACGGGGAGCCAGCCCGAGCAGTCCCGGCTGCGGGCCATGTAGTACTTCCCGTCGGCGGAGGTCAGGTAGATCAGCACCGGGTCGTTGACGCAGACCGCGCTGAGGGACTGATAGTCGAAATCCGGGTCGGCGGGGTCATCCATCAGGGGGCAGTCCGAGGGGAACACCTGCAAAACGGTGCGCTTCACCGCCACGCCGTAGCGCACCGGCATATCGGCGGTGGCCCGGGGGTCGATGCAGTTGTCGATCATGGCCTGGAATCCGGACCACTCGATCTTCTTCCCGTCGGCGCCGTAGGTCCAGCCGGAGTAATACTGGGCGTCGGCGGTGGCGGAGGTGCGGATGGCCTCGTTCTGGGCGGGCCCGTTGAAGGTCTCGGGCGCGGACTTCAGATCCATCACCATGGTGCCGCTCTTTTCAATGATCCCGGCGTTTACCGCCTGGATCTCCTCCTGGGTGAGGATGACCTCTCGGGGATCCTCCTGCCGGGAGGACCAGAAGGCCGGGTCTGACATCTCAGCCGTCACGCCGGGCATATAGGAGACTCCGGCGGCCAGGGCCGGCTGGCACAGCATGAGGACGCACAGAAGCGCCGGCAGCAGGCGGCGAAGGATCACTGGTCTGTGAAGCATGGGCAAAACCTCCTTTGTATTTTATGAATCCAGTATATCACGATTTTCACAAAAAAGGGTGCTTTCGGCGCAAATTCTGACAGCCGGACCCGAACGGTAAAAGGCGGGCCTCCGGCCTCCGGCGGCAGGCGGCGGCATTGACACTCCGGGCGTCCGGCGTTACAATAGGATAAACGGGAACGTCCTGTAGGAACGGACCGTATCGCGCAAAAAACTGCGGGGCGGGTGCTGTCATGGAACTGAACCAAACATTGCGGCAGAACCAGACCCTGTCGCCTCAGATGATACAGTCGGTCAGGCTGCTCCAGATGGGCGCGGTGGAACTGCGGGAATATATCCGGGAGCAGTTGGAGGAGAATCCGGTCCTGGAGAGCGAGGAGCGCCGCCCCGAACATGCGGACGACCGCGGAGACCTGTCCCAGAAGCTGGAGTGGCTGTGCACCGGGGACGCACAGAACCGCTCCTATTATCAGGATGACGCCTGCGATCCCATCGAGAACCGCGGCGGGGCCGTTCTCTGGGAGGAGAGCCTTTACGACCATCTCCGCGCCCAAATCGATTTTCACGGGCTCCCGTCGGCTCTGGCGGCGGCGGTGGAGTGCGTTTTGCAGAGCCTCAACGGCGCGGGCCGTCTGGACGAGCCGCTGGAGGACCTGGCCGCTCACGCCCATGTGACCTGCACGACGATCCAGGAGGCCGTCCAGCTGGTGCAGAGCCTGGAGCCCGCCGGCGTGGCGGCCCGGAGCCTGTCGGAGTGCCTGCTCCTCCAGCTCCGCCGCCGGGGCGAGACCGGCCCGGCCCTGACGATCGCCGGGAACTATCTGGAGGAACTGGCCCAGAGCCATTATAACCATATCGCAAAACAGACCGGCATCACCCAGGCGGAGGTGCGCAGGATATGCAGCCTGATCCGCTCTCTGGACCCGCACCCCGGCGCCGCCTTTGCCCCCCGGGAGGAGGCCAGATTCCTCATTCCCGATCTGGCTGTCCTTCCATCCGGCGAGGGCTTTGAGGTGGTGCTGAACGACACCTTCATCCCCTCCCTCCGGGTCAGCGGCTATTACCGCTCCCTGATGGCCACCAGCGACGACCAGGAGGTCCGGGACTATCTGACCGAGCGCACCCGCCAGGCCCAGTGGGTGGTCCGGGCCGTCGAACAGCGGAGGTCCACGCTGCTGTCCTGCGCAAAGGCCATGGCCGCCCGTCAGGCGGACTTCTTCCACCGGGGCCCGGGGCACCTGAGACCCATGACGCTCACGGATATCGCGGAAGATGTGGGGGTTCATGAGTCCACTGTCAGCCGGGCGGTGCAGGACAAATACCTCCAGTGCGCCTACGGGGTGTTCCCCCTGAAATGCTTCTTCTCCCGGGCCCTCTCTGACACGGAAAGCGGCCTGTCCTCGGAGCAGGCAAAGGCCGCCCTCCGCGGCCTCATCCAGAACGAGGACCGCCGCAAGCCCCTGTCCGATCAGAAGCTGTGCGGACTGCTGGCAAGTCAGGGCATCGCGATCTCCCGGCGGACCGTGGCCAAGTATCGGGAGGAGCTGGGCATCCCCGCCGCCGGCGGGCGGAAAAAGAGCTGAATCCGAAGCGGACAGTACACAGTCTTCTTAAACACAGCGGCCTGCCGGTTTCCCGGCAGGCCGCTGAAGCATGAGAGGAAATACGCTTCGGAGATCAGGCGTCCGCAGAGCCCTGGGCAAGCTTTTCATCCCGCGGGCAGCCGAACTTTTTCGCGATGAAGCTCGTAACAACGGGGCAGAGGATAGCGGTGACGATGACGGCGGTGGCAACAGCGGCGGTAGCGGCCTCCACCTGGTCGGCCAGGTTGGGAGACGCCTCGGCAAGGATCGCGGGGACAGCCACAGCGTTTCCGGCCGTCGTGCAGATGGCGGCGCCCGCATAGCCCGGGCGCTTCAGGATGAACTTGTCCGCGGGGATGGTGAAGAGGCCGGTCAGCACTACCACGAGCACGCCCAGCAGGATACCGGTGAGACCGCCGGTGACGATGTTCTTCAGATTCAGGCCGGTGCCCAGGCAGAAGGCCAGGAACGGCAGGGTGAACATGATGCCGGGCTTCAGGAATTCACGGATGTCATGGTCGATATTGCCCAGGATGATGCCTACGATCAGAGTGCCGACAGAACCGAGCAGGGCCATATAGTCGAACTTGGCCAGGCCGGCGAGTCCCATGCCGATAAGGGTCAGGAAGGGACCGTCGTTGATGCCGAGCAGCGACTGAGCGCCCAGATCGTTTTCATCGCCGAAGTTGGTCATCAGGCCCAGATACATACCGCCGTTGCTGTTGGTGACAGCGGCCAGCAGCATCAGCGGGGTGATACCCAGAACGCCGGTGGGGCCAAAGATGGCGGACACGATGAGGGTCGGCACAAAGCCGGCCAGGAATTTCGCGATCAGCAGCACGGCGCCGCGCTTCAGCGGCTCACCGATCTTGGTGACCGTGATCTGGGAGCCGACGCACATCAGGCTGGCGCCGATGAAGGCGGAGGCGCCGTCACGGAAGGTGGCGGTGGTCATTCCGCCGATGGCCAGGACCTGGGGGCAGATCAGGTTGACGATGGCCCCGAGGAACAGGGGGACGACCATAAGGCCGCCGGGAATCTTTTGCACGGTTTTTAGGATCTTCATGTTTTTTCCCTCTTTCTCTCGTTTTGATTTAAAAGGACG
The DNA here is from genome assembly GCA_947629955.1 of uncultured Oscillospiraceae bacterium. Taxonomy (GTDB): domain Bacteria; phylum Bacillota; class Clostridia; order Oscillospirales; family Oscillospiraceae; genus Enterenecus. The sequence goes on along the minus strand of CANRFT010000015.1, from coordinate 25,457 downwards.
TTGCCTTTTATCAACAATAGCTGTGGAGCTGGTTGATGGCCATGTCAGAGATGTCGTTCTCCTCTGCCTTTACCAGCCTGCCGTTGCAGACCTCCAGGATATAGTTCAGCAGGTCACCGCCGAGCTCCTCGATGGAGACCCCCTCGATATAGCTGGAACTGGTGTCATAATCCATCATATCATTGAGCCGGTTGAACGTATCCCGGTTGCCGGTGATCTTAATGACAGGGGCCACGGCGTTGCCCACAGGGGTGCCACGGCCGGTGGTGAACGCGATCACCTGGGCGCCGCCGGCGATCTTTGCCACCGTGGAGGCCACATCGTAAGCGGTGCTGTCCATGAACAGGAGCCCCTTCTGGGTGATCTTCTGCCCATAGGAGATGACGTCCGTGAAGGGGCGGGTGCCGCTCTTGTGGATACAGCCGATGGACTTCTCCTCCAGGGTGGTGATGCCGCCCGCCTTGTTGCCCGGGGAGGGATTGGCGTTGCGGATGTCCTCTCCGGCGTCCAGATAGAGCTACTCGCACTTCTTCACCGTGTCATACAGCTTCTGGCCGATCTCCGGTGTGATGCCGCGGCGCTTCAGGATATCCTCCGCGCCGATGGCCTCCGGCGTCTCAGACAGCACAGTGGTGCCGCCCAGGTCGACGATGCGGTCAGAGGTGTTGCCCAGGACGGTGTTGGCAGAGAAGCCGGAGGACGGATCGGAACCGCCGCACTCCATGCCCAGGATCAGCTCGGAGATATCGCACTCCTCCCGCTCGCAGAGCTTGGCCTCCTCCAGCATCTTCCGGACGATCGCGACACCCCGCTCCACCGTTTTGGCGATGCCGCCCTCCTCCTGGATGCTGATGTAATAGACCGGCTTGTCCGTTTTCGCGCGGATCGCCGCCATATAGCGTTCCTTCTGGACGATCTCGCAGCCGAGGCCGACGATCAAGGCCCCATAGACGTTCCCGTTGGCGACCATGCCGGAGATGATCTCCAGCGTAAGGGCCGTATCCTCGGAGTTCTGCGCGCAGCCGTTGGGATTATAAAGGTAAGTGGAGCCTTCGGCCTTTTCGGCGATCTTGCGCGCGGCGCCGGCGGAGCAGATGACCCCCGGAAGGACGAGCACGTGGTTGCGGATGCCCACGCTACCGTCAGACCGCCTGTAACCGTTGAATTTCATGCCTGTCCCTCCTCTCTGGCCTGATCGTCGAGATTGTGCGTGTGAACATGCTGGCCTACACAGATATCCTGGGTCGCGTAGCCGATGCGCTCACCGTACTTGATGACATCGCTGCCGGCCTTCACCGCCTTGATGGCGACCTTGTGGAACTGTGGGATATCCTGCACAGCAGTGACCTGAAGCTGCTGCCCGTCCAACAGATAGACAGCCTGCCCGCCTGCCGCGATCGGCATAGTAACAGTGACCACATCATCGTTTTTGTGTAACAGAATTGCGTTGATCATGTGTGACTCCCCTCTTTCCAGTCAAATGAAACACGCTCCATAATGTGTGCCTGCGTCTCCTTGACAAATCGCTGATGCAGCGGGTGGTTCAGGTATTTCTCCAGCCCATCCTTACATGTGAGGTCTACCCGGATCATGACGTCCATATTGCAGTCCCTGTCGACACAGTTGCAGTAAAACGCGGTGTGTTCGACCTCCGGGATCTCCTCGGGCAAATGGACGTATGTCACATTGTACAGCTCCCGCATGGTATCGGCGGAAAAACCGGGGGCCAGCTTGAACAATACCTGATGGACCATAGATTCACCTCCTTCTCTGAACAATATATAAAGCAAAATGCGTGCCAACTTTTGAGGGCCGCGCTGGGCATTTTTCAGGCATTTGCAACAAAAAGCTGTTTCAGTTCTGAAATTTATATTTCATTTTTGAGACTGTTGTGGTACAATGGCTTTGCCGGCAAGCAGCGCTTGCGGCGCAATACGGAACTGAGACAGGAAGTGATCCTATGGCGGAAGAGGCGGCCGTTCGTTTTTTAGTCGTCGTGCCCGAGGAAAAGTTTATCGCGCAGATCCGGTGCTGCGCTGATATCGCGCAGTATGTCGCGCAGTTCATCGTTTCAAAGCCCTGCGAATCCCTGCTGGCGCAGATCGAGGAGGCCGCGGCCCAGACTCCGGTCGCCGGGATAGTCACCCGCGGCAGCCTGGCCCGGTACTTATACAGCTCCAAGGTAAAGCTCCCTATCTTCCAGCTGGAATATGACCTGTTCAACATCATGGAGCTGCTGAGGTCCTACACCGAAAAGGGGTATCGGAGGATCGCCCTCCTGGAGATCGGCTGCGGCATCAGCGAGATGAACCAGACTGCCGATCTGTGGAAAGACGAATGGAACGCGCGGGACGCGCTGTGTTCGGAGCTGGATATCGGGGAGATATGCTATACCTACAGAAAGGCATACGACACACAGGGCCTTCGGGAGTCTATCCTCGAGCTGAAAGAGCGGGGGATCGATTTCGTCATCGGGGATGTGGACCCGTGCGCCATCGCGAACGAATACGGGATCCCCTCCGCCGTCATCCAAATCGACGACAATTGTTACAGGAACACCATCGAGAAGGCCCTGCTCGCCACCAGCGCCCTGGCCATGGAAAAGTCAAAGAGCGCGTTCATCGAGGATATCACCAATCTGGTCCCGGAGGCCATCGTGGTGATCGACGAGAGCGGCGCCATCATGAAGTACAATCAAGCGGCAGAAAAGCTGCTCCCCGCGGAGGCCGCGTGCGGCAGCATCTCCGAACTCTTTGGGATGCCCAAGGAGGAGATCCTGAGGCTGCCCGCCAACCACGTTTTGGATATTCGCGGAAAACGCTGCGTGGTCAATCTCATCCCGGTCATTCTGGACGGAGGACAGCGGTATGCGGTGATGCTCAATAACGTCACCGATATCGAGGGAATGGAGCTGTCCGTCCGTATCTCCAGCAAAGGGAACAATCTGGTCGCCAAGACCCGCTTCGAGGATATGGTCTATCAGGACGAACACATGGCAGAGGTCGTGGAGCAGGCAAAGAAATACGCCCGGTCCTCCGCGACGATCATGATCTGCGGCGCCACAGGCACCGGCAAAGAGGTGCTGGCCTCCAGCATCCACAACGCGAGCACGCGGAGGGACGGGCCATTCGTAGCCATCAACTGCGCCACATTTACGGAGACTCTTATCGAGAGCGAGCTGTTCGGATATGAAAAAGGCGCCTTCACAGGCGCCCTCCCCGGCGGGAAAAAAGGTCTGTTCGAGCTCGCGCACCGGGGCACCATTTTCCTGGACGAGGTGGCGGACCTGCCCATGAGCGTCCAGGCAAAATTCCTCAGAGTCCTCCAGGAGAGGGAGATCCGGCGGATCGGCGGCGACCGCATCATCCCCATCGACGTCCGGATCATCGTGGCCACAAATAAATCCCTGTGTCAGATGGTGGAAAGCGGCTCATTCCGCGAGGACCTCTATTACCGGCTGTCCGTATTGGAACTGGTGATCCCCTCCCTGCGGGACCGGCCAAAGGACATCATCCCGCTGTTCAAAGCGTTTTTGCGGGAAAACTCGGATAAGGAGCAGCGTTTGCTCTATTGGGAGAACGACTCCGTATTTGCCGATCTGCTGCTCTATGACTGGCCCGGAAATATCCGCGAGCTGCGCAACTTTGCCGAGCGGGTGGTGCTGCTGGCAGACAGCTATAAGCTGACCCGGGAGCTGATCCGCTCCCTGATGCAGCTCAAGCACACGACGGGGCCGAAAAAGAGGACCTTTTCCATGCCTCTGACCAATGACCTGAAGCGGCTGGAGTCGGATTACATCTCCTACCTGTTGCAGTATTTCGGAAATGACCGGGACAAGCTGTGCCGGTACCTGAATATCAGCAAGACGACCCTGTGGCGCAGGCTGGGCGGCGGTCCCTCCCCCAAGACGCCAAACGGCGGGCCTGCTCCCCAGTGAGGGAGCAGGCCCGTCCTTTTACATCACGATATCGTATTTTTCCACGCTCATCAGCGCCTTGCCCAGGCACTGGAAGGAGATGCCGTCGGCGGATTGGGGGGTGTAGAAGGTCATGCTCAGGACCTGCTCGCCGTCGTTGACGAACACCTCGGCGCTGAACCGGTCCAGGATCACCCGCAGCTTCACCGCCCCGCCCCGGTCCCGGACGAAGCACTCCCGCACATGGACGAAGTCCCGCTCCACCCCGGAGTGCTCCCGGCTGATCCGCAGGACAGAGGTCTGGGGGGTATAGGTGATGGAGGTGTAGTGCTGGCTGCCCGAGGCCACCTTCATGCGGAACTGGGTGTATTTGCAGTCGGCCAGGGGCCGCACCGTCACCGTCATATCGATGGTCCGGCCGAAGATCCCCCGCAGGGCGGTCTCCTCCTGCACCGGGATGTCGGTGTAGGCCACCCGGCGGCCATGGAGACCGCTCAGCTCCCGAATAGGGGTCTGGATGACCCGCCCGTCCCGGATGGACAGCTCCCGGGGCAGCGTGGTCTGGCCGAACCAGCTGGCGCCGCGGGGCTGGCCGCCCACGCAGGTGTCCCAGTTCTGCATCCAGGCCACCATGATCCGCCGCCCGTCCGGGGCCAGCAGGGTCTGGGGCGCGTAGAAATCCAGGCCGTAGTCCACCGCCTGCACGCCGTCCCGCTCAAAGCGGTGCGATCTGGGGTCGTAGTGGCCCAGAAGGAACATGGTGCAGTCGCCGTTGTGGAACTCCATGCCCACGGCGCTCATGTCCTGGGGGCTGCACATGAGGATCTGCCGGCCATCCAGGGGGAAAAAGTCGGGGCACTCCCACATGCGGCCGAACTCGTTATAGCAGCGGTCCAGCACGGTGACATAATGCCAGTCCAGCCCGTTTTCGCTCTCGAACAGGAGGATGGCGCCGCTGTCGTCCTCTGTGCGGCAGCCCACCACGCAGCCGTAGGTGCCGTCGTCGTTCCGGAACATCTTGGGGTCCCGGAAGTCATAGCGGCTGAATCCGGCCGGCAGGTCCGGGTCACCCAGCACGGGGTTGGCTCTCCACTTCTCGTAGTTCAGCCCGTCCCCGATGGCGAGGCACTGGGTCTGGAGGTCCTGCCGCGCCCCGTCCGCCCGGAGCTGGCGGCGCACGCCGGTGTACATGAGGAGCTGGCGGCCGTCGGGCAGGTCCACGGCAGAGCCGGAGAAGCAGCCCGCGTCGTCGTAGTCCGTGTCCGGGGCAATGGCGGCGGGAAGATACTCCCAGTGGAGCAGATCCCGGCTCACCGCGTGGCCCCAGTGCATGGGGCCCCATTGGATGCTGTAGGGGTGGTACTGGTAGAACAGGTGATACTGTCCTTTGTAAAAGGAGAAGCCGTTGGGGTCGTTCATCCAGCCCACCCGGGGAGTCAGATGAAACGCGGGGCGTTCCTCCTTCGGGATGTTCGCGCCAAAGTTCTCCTCATAGTCCCGGGCTTTTTGCAGTGCTTCACTGGTCATGGAGCTTCCTCCCACAGATTTGGATTCAAGTATGGCCGCATCCCGCGGGATGCGGCCATACACTTTGCATCATCGGTTATCCCGCAGACGGGTCACTGGGCCTCCAGATAGCGGGTGTAGGCGTTCTGATAGACCTCCAGCAGCCTGCTCATGCCGCAGCTGTCCTCCAGCATGGTCTTGTAGGCGTTCCACTCGTCGTCGGTGGGGCCGCCGTTCTTCAGCCAGTTGCCCTCCTTCTCGGAGACCTGGCTGGTGAAGTCGGCCTTGTAGCGGTCGATGACCTCAAGCTCCTCGGCGGTGAAGGTCACGTCGTTGGGGTAGGCGGCGGAGGAGCTCACATAGGGCATCCAGAACTCGGTCAGGTCCTCCAGGCGCTCCTTGGCGCGGTCCTCCATCTCGAACACGTTGTTGTAGTACTCGGGGAGCACCAGGATGGGGCCAAGGGCCTGATACTGGCTTTTCAGCTCGCCGGCGGACTTGCCGTACTTCTCCCGGGCTTCGTCGTCGGTGATGGACTTCCACATGCCGGCGTCGTCCTTGCCGGTGAAGTAGACGTCGATGGGGCCGTACTGCAGCTGCATAGTGATCTCGGGATCATACCACTGGTCGAAGTACCTGCACAGCAGCTCCGGGTTGCCGCAGGCGCTGGTGATGTTCAGGTGACCGGAGGTGACGGCGGGGGCGGATCGCATGGTGACGTTGCGGGTCTCGGCGTACTGGGTGCCCTCGGGACCGTACATGGGTGGCAGGAACACGAAGTCATCGGCCTTGTCGCCGGCGATCTCGTCGATGTACCACCAGGTGGTGACGCCCACGCGGCCCTGGGAGACCTTGGCGATCAGTTGGCTGGTGTCCTGGGAGAACATCTCCAGGTCCATCAGGCCCTCCTTGTACCAGTCGGAGAAGTAGCTGACGGCGTCACGATAGGCGTCGCTGACGCAGACGAACTCCACGGTGCCGTCGTCATGGGCCAGCAGGTCGTTGCACACGTCGCTGGTGAAATTGGTGAAGCCGAAGCCGGCGTAGAAGATCTCCTGGCCCCAGCACCACTGGTCATAGCCGGTGGACATGGGGATGGTGGAGCCGGCGGCGTTGCCGCTGCGGGTGGCCATATCGTTGTCCTTGAAGGCCTTCAGCGCGTCGTGCAGTTCGGTGAGGTTGGTGGGCACGGGCAGATTCAGTTCGTCCAGCCAGGTCTTGTTGATCATGGAGAACTCGGGGATGGAGTGGATGGGGATGTTCTTGTCCGCGCCGATGGCGGCGGTGCCCATGACCTCGCCCTGGGGCAGACCGTAGATCTTGCCGTCGGCCATGGTGATGGCGGAGCGGTACTCGGGGTGCTCGTCCAGGATCTTGGACAGGTTGGGCATGATCTCAGGGGTAATGTAGGGGGTCAGGTCGATGAAGGTGCCGTCGTTGCCGTACTTGTTGATGTCGTTCTGGCTGAAGCCCACGGCGATGAAGGCGTCGGGCAGCTGGTTGCCGCCGATGAGGGTGCCCACGCGCTCACCCAGGGAGTCGCTCATCAGGTCCCACTCGATCTCCACGCCGGCGGTCTCCGCCATCTGGATCATAACGGGGTTGGAGTCATAGCCGGAGCTCAGGGGGGAGTTTCCGCCCACGATGTAGAAGTCGGTCTGGTTGGGGTCGGCGGAGGCCTGGGCCCCGCCGCCGCCGCAGCCGGCCAGCAGACCGCACAGGAGGGCGGCGCTCAGCATCAGGCACATTGCCTTGACGAAGATGTTCTTTTTCATAGCGATTCTCCTTATCACAGATTTCAGATATTGCATATCAGCCCTTCACAGCGCCGGACATGAAGCCCTGCTCGAAGTACTTCTGCACGAAGGGGTAGATGACCAGCATGGGCACCGCCGCCACCACGATGGAGGCGAACTTGATCAGCTCGGCGATGCGGTTCTGTTCGGCGTAGCCGCCGTCCCCGGAGTTGATGTTGGCGGAGGCGTTGATCAGGATGCCGCGCAGCACCAGGGGAAAGGGGTCCATATCGTGGTCGCTGAAATAGATCAGGGCGGTGAACCAGTCGTTCCAGTAGGCCACCATGGAGAACACCACCATCACCGCCATGATGGAGCGGCTCAGGGGGATGACCACCCGCAGGAAGATGGTCATGTTGTCGGCCCCGTCGATCTGGGCGGCCTCGATCATGTCCCTGGGGATGTTGTTCTCAAAGAAGTTCCGCACGATGATGACGTTGCCCATGGCCACGCCGCCGGGGAGGAACAGGGCCCACATGTTGTTCAGCAGGCCGGTGTCCCGGACCACGATGTAGGTGGGGATCAGGCCGCCGCCGAAGTACATGGTGATGATGAAGAAGATGGAGATCCACTTCCGGCCGGGCAGGTCCTTCCGGCTCAGGGGGAAGGCCACGATGTAGACCATCACCACCGAGTAGATGGTGCCGATGACGGTGTATTTCACCGAGTTCAGGAAGCCCCGGAGCAGATCGGACCGGGCGAACACCGAGGCGTAGCCCTCCAGAGTGAACTGGCTGGGCAGCAGGAAGGTCTTGCCGGCGTACACGTCATAGGGGTCGGAGACGGAGGCGATGACGACATAGTACAGAGGATAGGCGATGATCAGCAGGATCACGCAGCAGAGGACCACCAGGATGATGTCGCTGGTGCGGTCAGAGAGGCCAGTTTTTTTAGTCATTGTCCGCACCTCCTTACACGAAGCTGACGTCGGCAGCCTTCTTGGCGATCTGGTTGACGACCACCAGCAGGATGATGTTGATGACCGTGTTGAACAGACCGACGGCGGTGGACAGGCTGTAGGCGTGTTGGACGATACCCTGTTCGTAGACGTACACCGCGATGACGTCGCTGGTGGCCTTGTTCAGCTGGGTCTGGAGCAGGAAGACCTTCTCGAAGCCGACGCTCATCAGGCCGCTGGCGCTCATGATGAGCTGGAGGATGATCATGGGAGTCAACTCGGGCACATCGATGTTCATGATGCGCTGGAACATGGACGCGCCGTCGATCTTGGCCGCCTCATAGAGGCCGGGGTCCACGGCGGACAGGGTGGCAAGGTAGATGATGGTGCCCCAGCCGGCGTCCTGCCAGATGCCCGAGGCGATGTAAATGGTTCGGAATGCCTCCGGCACGGTCAGGAAGTCCACCTGAGACCCCAGCAGCAGATTGATGAGGCCGCCGTAGGGGGAGAGGAAGATGCGGATCATACCGCAGACCACCATGATGGAGATGAAGTGGGGGGCGTAGAGAACGGTCTGCACCACCCGCTTGAAGCGCTTGAAGCGGAGCTGGTTGATGGCCAGGGACAGGATGATGGGCACCGGGAAGCTCCACAGCAGGCTGAACAGGCTCAGCAGGATGGTATTGCGGATCATCCGCTGGAAGTTGGGAGCGGTGAAGAACCGTTCGAACCAGTCGAAGCCCACCCATTCGCTGCCGAAGAAGCCGCGGCTTGGGACATAATCGCGGAAAGCGATCTGGATGCCCACCATGGGGATGTACTTGTAGATCACGGTGATAACGACGGGGATGACCAGCAGCAGATATAACTGCCAGTTCTCCCGGATGCGTCTGCCCAGGGACTTGCCGGCCACGGTCCTGATCTGGGCCGGCTTCTGTCCGGAGGCAGCGGAAGCATTTTTGCTCACGCGGGGACTCCCTCCTTTAAATTTGGATTGCCGTTTGGGGCGCGGGAGAGCGGATCAAATCGCTCTCCCGCCCGGGCCCCGCGTTCTGCCGGCCGGGTCACCAACCTGTGCCGGAAACGCGGGACGATCGCCTGTGCGAAACGTTATTTCTTGTTCAAGGCAAAGAGTAGCACAGTGAAACGTTCAAGTCAACAAAAATTTCTGCAAATTTTGAATGAAGTGTGAATTTTTCGCAATCTGCACAAAGTATAGCCGGCTAAAATAGCCATTTTGACGAAATATCCGCCGGCCAAACGTTTCATGGGAAAATCAAAAAAATCTTTACAAGCCCCTTTACAAATAGCGATTCATCCGCTATAATGTGAAACAGAGCGATGAATTTCACGAATACTCCACAGAACAGAAGGATGTGAACCTATGTCAAGACGACAGAGCTCCGCCCCCACCATGAAGGATGTGGCCCGGGAGGCGGGGGTGGCCCTGGGCACCGTGTCCAAGGTCATCAACGGCCTGCCGGTGGGAGAGAGCTACCGGGTCCGGGTGGAGGAGGCCGTCAAGGCCCTGAACTACCGGGTGAACAACTACGCCCGCGGTCTCAAGGGCGGGCAGACCTTCATCATCGCGGTGATGGTGCCCAACCTGATCAACCCCTATTTCTGCCGGGTCGTCTACTGCATCAACAAGGAACTGGCGGCCCGGGGGTACAAGATGCTCCTGTGCTCTACTGAGTTCGACCCGGAGCAGGAGCAGAAATATGTGATCAACGCCGAACAGCAGAAGGTGGACGGCATCATCTGCCTGAGCTACAACCCGGACCTGGAGGTGTCGGAGGACGTGCCGCTCATCTCCATCGACCGGTACTTCGGCGCCAAGATCCCCTGCGTGGCCAGCGACAACTACGGCGGCGGACGGCTGGCGGCGGAGAAGCTGGTGGAGAACGGCTGTAAAAACCTGGCCTTCCTGCGCATCGGCTCCGTCCTCACCAACGAGCCCAACAAGCGCCGGGACGGCTTCATCAACGGCTGTGAGTCCCTGGGGATCCCCTACTCCATGAAGATCGTGGACGACGGTACCCCCTACTCCGAGTTCGAGGACTTCCTCCGGGAGCACTTCCACGGCGGAAAGCTGGATTTCGACGGCATCTTCTGCGTCACTGATTCCCTGGCCCACCTGATCATCGGCTCCCTGCGGACCATGGGCCTGCGGGTGCCGGAGGACGTGCAGGTCATCGGGTTCGACGGCATCCGCAGCTTCGGCGATCTGGAGTACACCTGCTCCACCGTCGTCCAGCCGGTGGAGGAGATCGCCGCCCAGTGTGTGGAGATGGTGCTGGAGAAGGACCGCTCCCGGCTGCCGGCGCTGGTGTGCCTGCCGGTGAGCTACGCCCAGGGCGGCACCACCAAAGGGTGAGGAGCTATGGCCAGCGAGTATCTGAAATGGAAATACCGGGACGTGAAGCCGGATGGGCCGCCCCGGGAACTGACGAAAAAAGAGAAGCTCGACAACTGGTTCTACTATTATAAGTGGTGGCTGGTGGGAGGCGTGGTGCTCGCCGCCATCCTGATCGGCATCCTGTGGGACGTGCTGGGCATCGGGAAGGTGCGGCCGGACTATGTCTTTGCCTATGTGGGAGAGGATGCCCTGCCGGAGGACTGCGTGACCGCCCTGGAGCGGGAGCTGGCCGCCCTGGGCCGGGACGCGAACGGGGACGGCCACACCGTGGTAGAGCTGCGGCAGTATCCCACCGGCGGCGGGATGAGCGATCCGGACACCGCCGTGACCTACGGCTATGCCTCCGGCGTCACCCTGATGGCCGACCTCAACGAGGGGGAGAGCTACTTCTTCCTGCTGGAGAACCCGGAGGGGTTTCAGGCCGGCTATCAGATCCTGGCGGGTCCGGACGGCGAGCTGCCCCTGGAGGGGGACGACAGCGTGGGGGACAAGGCCGTGCTGTGGACCGACTGCCCGGCGCTGGCCGGCCTGGACCTGGGCGGTTACGAAGAGGACACACTGGGCGGCGGCACCGTCACCGGGGACTGCCAGGAGCTGCTGTCCGGGCTGTATCTGGCCCGCCGAGGCTTCTATTATGAAAAACAGGCCGCCGAACACACGGCGGACGGAGAACTTTGGTCCATCCTGACCGAGGGGGCGATTTTTTCGTGAAAAATATGAAACGTATCACCGCGCTGGCAGCGCTGTGCGCCCTGCTGCTGGCCGGCTGCGCCGGGCCCTCCGCGGAGTCTACCCTGCCTCCGGGCTGGGAGCGCACCTGGGTCCGGGTGGGCAACCTGCTTGGGGTGGAGCCCATGGAGGGCTTTTCCCCCAGTGAAAATATGGACGCCCTGGGGGTGGCGGGGCTGTACTACGCCACCTGGACCGCCGGGGAGGGCGAGACCGTCACCAACGACGAAGACGGCGAGGCCATCCTGTACGACGCCCAGATCTACCTCCTGTTCCAGCAGTTCAAAGAGGATGCCAAAGCTGTGCCGGAGCTGGGAAGCTGGCAGAACCGGGAGCGGGAGAACTATGAGGCCGGCGAGGCGGTCACCGAGACCCACGCCGGGCAGGAGTTCACCGTCCTCCCCCTGCTGAAGGGGGCGGAGGACAACCCCTACGCCCGCGGGGCGGCGGCCTTCGCCCTCCATGAGGGCGGCTGGGCCATCTGCGTGGAGCTGCTGTGCCGGGACAGCTTTGACGGGGACGCCCAGGTCCTCCTGGGGGACTTCCTGGACGGCTTCCACTGCAACGACGGATAAGGAGGATGCGCTATGGGCCTGTTTTTCCCCATGGATGACGACCATCTGCCCCCCGGCCGGAAAAAGGGCTTTGCCCGCTACCGGGAGATCCTGGGCCGGGATTTCAAGCAGTTTTACCTGACCAATCTGCTGGCGCTGGCCTCCTTCATCCCGCTGGGGCTGGGGATCGGCTACGCGGTGCTGTCCAGCAGCGTGCTGGTGCTGATCCCCGTGTCCCTTATCGGCGGGATGATCGCGGGACAGGGCCTCGCCGCCATGTACGATCTGATCCTCCGCCGGATGCGGGACACCATGGACGACTGGTGGGTGGCCTTCAAGAGATCCCTGCGGCAGAACTGGCGCGCCGCCCTGCTGCCCGGAGCTTTGGAGGGGCTGTTTCTGGGCTTCCTGGTGTTCACCGGAGCCCTGATCTGGTGGGGCGGCACCCTTTCCCTGGGCACCATCGCCATCCTGTGCGCCTCGGTCGTCATATTCTGCATGATCTTTTCCGTCTGGTGGCCCCAGGTGGTCCTCTTTGAGCAGCGCACCGTCATCCGGTTGAAGAACTGTGCCCTGTTCACCCTTCAGAACTTTCCCCTCGTGCTGGGGACGGCCGCCCTCCAGGCGGGGTTCTGGCTGCTCATGTTCCTCCTGCTGCCCTGGTCGGGCTTCGCGGTGCCGGTGCTGGGGGTGTGGTACATCCTGTTCCTGGCGGTGTTTCTGCTGTACGACCGGCTGGACGCGGCCTTCCGGATCGAGGAGCAGATCAGCCAGAAATTCCCCGAGCAGATCCCCGACTATGACGACGAGACGGAGGAGTGACCATGGAACCTCTGGTGGAAAACCGTTTTACCATCACCAAGGAGCTGTATTACGAGGGCACGCTGCGGGTCACCCGGGAGAGCTTCGGCCCCTTCGCCAAAAAGGCGACGCTGGCGCTGGCCGCGGCCTGGGCGGTGCTGGCGGCGGCCACCCTGCTCTCACGGGGCAGCGCCGTGTTCGTCCTGATCGAGCTGGTGGTCATCGCCTTGGTGGGCGTCTGGCTGAACGTCTTCTTCCCTAAAAGCAAGGCCCGCCGGGGCTGGCGGGCGCTGGAGGACCGCTGCGGGACCGATCTGGAACGGATCACCCGGTTCTATGAGGACCGGCTGGAGATCGACGGCGCCGGGGCGGAGGTCACCATCCCCTATGAGGATGTGGAGCGGTTCCTGTCCTCTGAACACCTGCTGATCCTCCTCAGCACCGATAAAAAAGGGGTCCTGCTGGACCGGAACGGCTTTGTGATGGGCGGCGAGGACCTTGTGCGGGAACTGATCGAACAATACCGGGCCGCGCTGGACGGCGCGGATGAAGACGAGTAAAGGAGCGATCGATATGACGGACATCACTGCGGTGGGCGAGATCTTGATCGACCTGACCCAAAACGGATCTAACGAACAGGGCATCCCCCAATTCGCCGCCAATCCCGGCGGCGCGCCGGCCAACCTGGCGGTGGCGGCCGCCCGTCTGGGGGCGAAGACCGCTTTCGTCGGGAAAGTGGGGCGGGATAGCTTCGGCGATTTCCTCCGGGACACGCTGGCGGCCAACGGGGTGGATGTGTCCGGCCTGTCGGTGGACCCGGTCCAGCACACCACCCTGGCAGTGGTGACGGTGGACCCCACCGGGGAACGGCATTTCAGCTTCTACCGGGACCCCAGCGCCGACGTGGACCTGTCCCCGGAGGATGTGCCGGAGGAGCTGCTGGAGCACACGAGATTCCTCCACTTCGGCAGCGTGAGCCTCACCGCCGAGCCGGCCCGGAGCGCCACCCTCTATGCGGCCAGGACGGCCAGGGAGCATGGCGCCGTCGTCAGCTATGACCCCAACTACCGCGCCAGCCTCTGGCCGGACGAGCAGACCGCCGTGGCGCGGATGCTGGAGCCCCTGCCCTTGGCAGACGTGCTGAAAGTGTCCGACGAGGAACTGCCTCTCCTCACCGGCACGGACGATCTGGAGCAGGGCACCGCCCTGCTGGCGGACAAGGGGATCTCGCTGATTTTTGTCACCCTGGGCCCCAACGGGGTGTTCTACCGCTTCCGGGGGCAGACCGGCCATGTGCCCGGCGTGCCCTGTAAGGTGGGGGACACCAACGGCGCGGGGGACACCTTCTTCGGGGCGGCCCTGTCCCAGCTGGCGAAGCTGGACAGTCTGGACGAACTGACCGTCCCCGAGCTGGAGCGGATCGCGGCCTTTGCCAACAGGGCCGCCAGCATCACCACCAGCCGCCACGGGGCCATCCCCGCCATGCCCACCCTGGAGGAGGTGACGGGCGGATGCTGAGGGACTCCCCCATCTTCTACACCGTGTGCGGCTGCCTGTGGCTGTTGGCAGCTGTCGTTCTGTACGCGGAACGCCGGGTCATCGTGGCTGAGATCCCGATCCTGATCCTGGCGGCCGCCAGCTTTGCCTACGCGTTCTGGCTGGTTTACAAAGATCGGAAACGGAAAAAATGATGCGGGCGGGCGGTTTGTAGAACCGCCCGCTTTTCACGCAAAAAAGCGCTCAGGCGGCCCGAAACGGGCCGCCTGAGCGCTTTTGGGAAAAGTGGGAGGTAGAAGATATCAGAAATCGTAGCTCTTGCAGACGGGGGCGCAGGCGTCGGCGGACTCCTTGTCATACCACACCAGGTTGTTGCCGCTCTCCTTGTCAAACAGCTGGATCAGCTTGGGCTGGGTGGTGAACTTCACCGTGGCGCCCTGGGACACGTCCACGGCCAGGTCCACGGTGGGGATCACCATGACCACCTCGTCCGTCTCGCTGCGGGCGTGGAGATGGACCTCGGAGCCCATCATCTCGTTGACCTCGATGGTGGCGGTCAGATCGCCGCTGCCCACGCTGATGTGCTGGGGACGGATGCCGCATACGATGTCGCAGGCGGGCTGGTGGTTCTGCTTCAGGGCCTTCTGCTGGAAGTCGTCCAGCTTGATCTTGGCGTTGCGGATCTGGGCGTAGTAAACGTCGTTCTCATAGAGCAGCTTACAGTTGTCGAAGAAGTTCATGACGGGCATACCGATGAAGCCGGCCACGAACAGGTTCACGGGCTTGTCGAACACCTCCACCGGGGTGCCGATCTGGTTCACGAAGCCGTCCTTCATGATGACGATCCGGTCGCCCAGGGTCATGGCCTCGGTCTGGTCATGGGTGACATACATGAAGGTGGTGTTGATGCGCTGGCGGAGCTTGATGATCTCGGCCCGCATCTGGTTGCGGAGCTTGGCGTCCAGGTTGGACAGGGGCTCGTCCATCAGGAACACCTTGGGGTCGCGGACCATGGCGCGGCCGATGGCCACACGCTGCCGCTGGCCGCCGGACAGGGCCTTGGGCTTGCGGTTCAGGTACTGGGTGATGTCCAGGATGGCGGCGACCTCTTTGACCTTCTTGTCGATCTCATCCTTGGGGACCTTTTTGAGTTTCAGGGCGAAGGCCATGTTGTCGTACACGGACATGTGGGGGTACAGGGCATAGGACTGGAAGACCATGGCGATGTCCCGGTCCTTGGGCTCCACGTTGTTGCAGAGCTTGCCGTCGATGTACAACTCGCCGTCACTGATCTCCTCCAGGCCGGCCACCATCCGCAGGGTGGTGGACTTGCCGCAGCCGGAGGGCCCGACCAGCACGATGAATTCCTTGTCCTTGATGGCAAGGTTCACATCGTGGACGGCGGTGACGCCGCCATCGTACACCTTCTTCAGATTCTTCAACAATACTTCTGACATGCTTTCGACTCTGACAGCCGGACCTCCGTCCAACTGCCTCGCGCCGCCCACTGCGGGGCGGACCGCATTGCGGCAGGTCTCCACACTGCCGTACCGCGAGCCAGGCGGAAATTTGATTACCTCCTTTTTTCGGTGCCGCCCGCCTATAGAGGTGGAGTAGGCGGACCGCCCGTACTGATTGTATGATAACACAGCGGGCGGCGGTATGCAAGAACTTGTTTTCGGCCTGAATGTAGAAAAGACGAGGCCAAAATTGGAGATAATGACGAAACGGTACACGAGCCAAGAGCGTCATCCAGCCGAATTACTCCCGATAAAAAGCGCAATTTGCACAAAATTTGCAGCCCTATTTTATTGCAAATGCCGTTTTTCTCGCATAATGAAAAGCCAGAATTGACAAAAGCGGCGCATGGTTTTATACTGAAGCCAACCGATATGGCGAAACGTTATTTCTTGTTCAAACAGCACATTTCCCGCCAACGCAACCAACCGAAACCAATGAAAGAAAGGGGAAGCGATCATGATGAACTCAAAAACCCTGCGGCGGCTGACCGCCGCTTTGCTGGCCCTGGGGCTCCTTTTGAGCCTGGCCGCCTGCGGACAACAGGGCGGCGGCAGCGGGACCCAGGCCGCCGACGATATCGTCAACGGCGACTTTGAGGAGAACGCCGACGGCAAGTGGGTGGGCTGGACCCGTGAGGACGCTGCCTTCAATGCCCGGGGCGTGGTCAGCGACGAAAAGATCAACGGCGTGGTCATGGAGAAATCCGGCGACTGCTACTTCGCCGGCTCTGAGGGCGGCAATCCGGTCATGCGGGGCACCCTGACCTCCGATGTGTTCAAACTGGGCGGCAACGGCTTCATCACCTTTAAGATGGGCGCCGGCGTGGACAAGGAGAAGTGCTACGTGGACTTCTTTGAGGAGGGGAACGACACCCCCGTCGCCCATGTGGTCAACGACGACTGCGACGGCATCTACATCACCGAGCACCTGATCACCAAGGTGGTGGACCTGTCCGGCTCCATCGGCAAGAACCTCTATATCGTGGTCACCGACAACGACGACGGCGACGCGCTGGCCTATCTGAACGTGGATGCCTTCCACGTCTGCCAGAGCGACGACGAGGTGGCCGCCGCCCAGGCCGAGCACGACAGGCAGATCGAAGAATACGGCGAGAAGCCCTTTGAGGAGGACCCGACCTCCAACGACATCGTCAACGGCGGCTTTGAGACCGGCGACACCACCGGCTGGCTGGTGGTGGACGGCACCGCCCTCACCGTGGCCAACGTGGTGCCCACCAGCCAGTACTACTGGGAGGACCGCTCCGTCTACGGCGACGGGGAGTACTATCTGGACGGCTCCAACAACGGCGCCACCCAGGAGTCCCTCACCGGCGCCATCCGCTCCACCAAGTTCACCCTGGGGGGCGACGGCTACATCTCCTTCATGATGGGCTGCGGCAACGGCGGCTCCTATGTGGCCCTGTGCGACGGCGACACCGACGAGGAACTCATCAAGGTGGAGAACACCTACTTCTCCGACCCCGCCCTGGCCCTGACCCTGCTGAGGATGTACATGGACGCCAGCGACTACGTGGGCAAGGTGGTCTATCTGAAGGTGGTGGACGCCAACGACGGCTCCAACGGCGGCTTCGCCTTTGTCAACGTGGACGACTTCCGGGTGTCCCTCACCGCCGACCAGGTGGCTGAGCTGGAGGTGGCGCAGCTGGAGAAGATCCAGAACGAGACCTACACCTCCGCCTCTTACGACGACCTGACCACCCTGCTCAACTACTACAACAACTATCCCTATCCCGTGCCTCTGAACTCCCTGGCCTTCACCGCCTACGCCTCCAACCAGGTGGTGGACTGCGGCACCGTGGATGTGACCGCTTACCTCGCTGACGCGGCCGCCTCCTTCGGCGGCGAGGCCGTCACCGACATCGCCGTCACCAAGGTCACCAGCCCCGACGGCGCCGAGATCGCTTCTGGCTTTGACGCCGTGGACATGAGCGCCCCCGGCGCCTATCAGGTGACCTATGCCGCTTCCTACGAGGGCAAAACCGCCGAGACCGCCTTCACCGTCATCGCCATGGCCGACCACAACAGCGTGGCCAACGGCGGCTTCGAGTCGGGCAACCTGGCGGGCTGGACAGTGCTCACCGACGGCTGGAGCGTGGTGGACGGC
The DNA here is from genome assembly GCA_947629955.1 of uncultured Oscillospiraceae bacterium. Lineage (GTDB taxonomy): Bacteria > Bacillota > Clostridia > Oscillospirales > Oscillospiraceae > Enterenecus. The sequence goes on along the minus strand of CANRFT010000015.1, from coordinate 7,696 downwards.
CAGGCGGCCGGCGTCATCAGCGCCCAGTCCTACTGGGACGAGGGCCTGCCCTACAACCAGGCGGGCGACTATCACCTGGACGGCTGGAACAACGGCCTGGATGAGGGGGCCACCTGGCAGGTGCGGTCCTCCAACTTCACCCTGTCCGGCTCCGGCTTCATCTCCGTCCGGATGGGCGGCCACGCCGCGGCGGTGCACGTGTACAAGGCCGACGGCACCGAGATCGGCTACTATACCCAGACTCGCTTCAAGGACGAGGGCTTCCCCAGCGTGGCCGTGGGCTCCTGGGCCGACATGGGCACCTATGTGATGGACCTGTCCGCCTATAAGGGACAGGAGCTGTACCTCGTCCTGGCCGACGAGCAGGCCGAGGGCTGGGCCCACGCCTTCTTCGATGAGGTGGTCACCTACTATGAGACCGCCCCGGACTACGCCTCCCAGGCTGACACCGTGGCCGACGGCGGCACTGGCGCGGAGGTCCAGATCCCCTGGCAGCTGGCCGAAAACCAGAAGTAAGCATCCATTCTCCCGGCTGGCCGGGCAGCGATTCCTGCCCGGCCAGCCCTTCCCATTCCAAAGGAGGAGTTTCGATGAAGAAGAACGTCTCCCTGCTCGCGGCGCTGGTCCTGGCCATCGCCCTGGCACTGACCCTGACCGCCTGCGGCGGGGGCGGCGCCCACAAGGACGACCTGATGCTCCAGCTGTCCTTTGACGAGGGCAGCGGCACCATCGTCAAGGACAGCTCCGGCCACCTCCCCGACACGGAGCTGGACTACCAGTTCACCCACGCCGCCTACATGGACCCCCAGGACCCCCAGTGGCGTGAGGACGGCATCAGCGGCGGATGCATCCTGCTGGACGGCACCAGCACCTATGTGCAGTATAAGCGCACCGACATCACCGTGGAGGGCCCCGCCCTCACGGTCCAGGCGTGGATCGCCCCCCGGATGTTCGAGTGGGACGACCCCCACGCCGCCGACAACGGCACCGACTCCATCACCGGCATCATCAGCCAGTCGGACAAGGCCAACAACAAGGGCTTCATCCTGGGCTACGAGCGGTTCGGCCGGCTCAGCTTCCAGGTGGGCACCGGCGACGACTGGCTCACCGTCTGGTCCAACGGCGACAACCTGCAAAAATACGCCTGGAACCTGGTCACCGCCACCTTTGACGCTGAGGCCGGCGAGATGTGCCTGTACCTGAACGACACCCTGGTGTCCTCCCGCTCCATCCCCGACGGGGCGGAGATCGCCGGGGCCGATCACACCGCCATGGTGGTGGGCCGCAACACCGACGCGGAGCGCCTCACCGCCGGCTACCTCAACGTGGCCAGCGGCTACCTGGACGAGGTGAAGCTGTACTCCGCCGCCCTCACCTCCGAAGAGATCGGTGAATACTACGACAGCGTCACCGTGCCGGAGATCGAATTTGAGGACATCTGGCTCCAGAACATCCTGGGGGACGACTACACCCGCACCCAGTTCCACGGCGGTCCCTATCAGTTCTGGATGAACGAGCCCCACGCCCCCGTGTACTACAACGGCGTGTACCACCTGTTCTACCAGGCCAACATGACCGGCGCCTACTGGCGGAACATCTGCTGGGGCCACTTCGTCAGCGAGGACATGGTGAACTGGAAGCCCATCAAGGAGGCCATCACCCCCACCGAAAACTCCGTGGTTCCCGACGGCGTTTGGTCCGGCGGTGCCACCCTGGATAAGAACGGGGTGCCTCTGCTGTTCTTCACCGCCGGCAACGACGGCTTCCGGGATTATGAAGGCCTCATCTCCAACCAGAACATCGGCGTGGCCTACCCCGCCGACCTGAACGACCCCGAGCTGACCGACTGGAACATCTGCGACGAACTGGCGGTGATCCAGAAGCAGGGCCAGGGCCGCACCGGCGAGTTCCGGGATCCCTCCATCTGGAAGGAAGGGGACACCTGGTGCATGCTGATCTGTTCCGGCTCCGCCTCCTCCCAGGGGGGCTCCGCGCTGCTCTACACCACCGACACCCTGGAGCTGAAGGACGACGGCACCGTGGACCAGAACTGGCAGTACCGGGGCCCCGTCTATGAGATGGAGAACCAGTCCGCCCTGTACGGCACCTCCTGGGAGCTGCCCATCCTCCTGCCCGTCAGCAACGAGGCCGGCACCATCACCAAGTACTTCTTCTCCATCTCCCCCGCCCCCGCCTCCATCGCCGACAACAAGGTCTACTACTGGCTGGGGGACTTTGACCTGGACACCGGCAAATTCACCCCCGATCCGGAGTTCGAGGGCGAGCCCCACCTGCTGGACTACGGCGCAAACGTGTTCACCGGTCCCAGCTGCATCGTGGACCCGGTGAGCGGCGACATCTACATGTTCTCCATCATGCAGGATCAGCGGGGCGCCGCCGAGCAGGGAGCCTCCGGCTGGGCCCATACCGTGGGCCTTGCCCGGCGCATCTGGCTGAAGGACGACGGCTCCGACCTGATGATGGCCCCCACCGAGGCCCTCCACGCGCTGGAGGACGAGACCTACATCGACGAGACCAGCCTGACTCTGGACGCCGCCAATCAGGCCCTGGCCGCCATCGACGACGATATGCTGTATATCAAACTCACCGCCGATGTGTCCGCCGCCTCCGAGTTCGGCATCAACATGAAGCAGGGCGGCAAGTGGGACTGCACCACCTTCCGCTATGACGTGGCCGGCGAGACCATCAACGGCCGCACCGAGAACAAGGGCGAGGGCTGTAAGTCCGCCACCGTCTCCGGGGCCCTGCCCAACGAGGACGGCAAGATCACCATGGAGATCTACATCGACCGCTCCCTGGTGGAGGGCTTCTTCAACGACTATAAGGCCATCAGCATCCGGGCCTACACGGAGGAGAAGGACTCCCACGGCATCGACCTGTTCGCCACGGGGAACGTGACCATCGACAGCCTGTATGTGGCCTCCATGAGTTCCATCTTCGACTGAGCGGCTGGCCCGTCCGGCGGCCGGCCGGAGGGTCCCATGGCGGGAGGAGACGCGGTAGAGATGCGAGACGGTGTCCACCAACGCCAGATCCGGCGGAGGGTCCGCGTCCCTGACCGCCGCCCGGGCCCCGGGCAGATCGGCGGCGCGGTCGTCAAAATACAGCGGGAGGCCGGCGGGCAGAGTACAACTTCCGCATACCGGAGGATCGGGCGGACAAGCTGGCCGCCGGGTTGGAGCAGACCCTGGCGATCTACCGGGGCAGAATTGACAAAGAGTAAAGCGGCATGCTGCCTCGCAGATCGGCGCCTTCAAGGAGCTGGACAACGCCAAGCGCTACGCCGACGCCCACCCCGGCTATGCGGTCTACGACAGCACCGGCAAGCAGGTGTATCCCGTGGCCGAGTTCAAGCCCTACCTCGTGCGCGTCACCACCGACTCGCTGCGCATCAGGAAAGAGGCCGGCACCAACAGCGCCATCGTCGGCGCCATCAATGACGGCGGCATCTACACCATCGTCGCCGAGAGCGACGGCCCCGGCGCTGACAAGTGGGGCAAGCTCAAGAGCGGCGCCGGCTGGATCGCCCTCGACTTCACCGCCAAGATCTGAACACCGACCAAAGCAGCAGCCCGCCCGGGAGTCCCCGGGCGGGCTTTTTCTGCGTTTTAGTCATCTTTTGGGTAATATTCTTTACCCATGTTTGGGATAATGAGAGCAGGAAAGGAGGCGGCGCACTTGAAAATATACAGACCAGACGGCAGGTGCAACGTCTCCGGCCTCAAGGTCAAGGCGGCCCGGGAGGCTGCCGGTCTATCTCAGGAGCAGCTCGCGGCCAAGCTCCAGCTCGGCGGCCTCAACATCACGCAGAAGGCCGTCAGCCGGATCGAGACCGGCGACCGCATCGTCGCAGACTACGAGCTCGACCATCTGGCCCGGGCGCTCGACGTCACCGTCTACCACCTGATCGGCCTCGAAAAATAATGGCAGCAGACGGCCCTGCTGCCATTTTTCCGCTTGACTTTATATAGCAAATGCTATATAATAAGAGACACAAAACCAGAGAGGGGGAGCATTTTGGAGACCACCACCATCAACCTATTGCAGAGGGCCCGGAAGGCCGCCGGCCTCTCGCAGTCACAGCTTGCAAAGGCCGCCGACGTGAAAGTCCAAGTGCTTCAGCAGTACGAGCAGGGCGTCAGAGACCTCAACGGGGCCAAGCTGGTCACGCTCCTCAAGCTGTGCAACGCGCTCGAGTGCAGTCTGGCCGACATCCTCAGCGACGAGGAGACGCTGGCGCAGCTCAGGGACTACAACAGGTGAGACACGACGCAAGGGGGACGGCCGCCGGGCCGTCCCCCGCTTTTCATTTTTCGAGGAGGGCAAGATCATGGGGGAGCACTTCAGCCACCTGACAAAAACCAAGAGGATCCAGCTCGACGCCTTCGTGCGTGCCGGCATGAAGCCCGCGCAGATCGCCATCGAGCTCGGCGTCCATCGGTCGACCATCTACCGGGAGCTCAAGCGGGCCACCTATGAGCACCTCAACAGCGACTACACGACCGAGACGAGATACAACCCCGACGAGGCCGACCGGCTCTACCGGAAAAACCTCAAGGCCAAGGGCCCGGCCATCAAGCTCGGCACCGACTACGAGCTGGCCGACTACCTCGTCACCAAGATCCGCGACGAGCGATACAGCCCAGAGGCTGCCATCGGCGAGGCCGTCGTGGCTGGCTGGCCGTTCAAGGTGAGGATCTGCACCTCCACCGTCTACAACTACATCCGCGACGAGGTTTTCGGCGATGACCTGACCCCTGAGATGCTGCCGCAGCAGGGCAAGCGGCAGCCGGCCAAGAAGGACGTCGACCACACCCCGGCCCGGCCGCCGGCGGGCAAGAGCATCGAGGAGCGGCCGCAGATCGTCGACACCCGCACCACCTTCGGACACTGGGAGATGGATTGTATCGAGTCGTGCGAGGGCGTCAAAGACGTCTGGCTCATGATGACCGAGCGGATGACCCGCCACGAGATCATCATCCCCATGAAAGACCAGACCAGCGCCAGCGTCGTCAGGGCCCTCAACGGCATCGAGCGCAAGCTCGGCGCCCTATTCCCCAAGATCTTCGTCTCCATCACCTGCGACAACGGCAGCGAGTTCGCCGACGCCGAGGGCATCGAGCGAAAGCGGCGCGGCAAGGGCAAGCGCACCGAGGTCTACTACTGCCACCCCCGGACACCCAACGAGCGCGGCAGCAACGAGCGACAAAACGGGATGGCCCGCCGGCTCGTCCCGAAGGGCACCGACCTCAGCCAAGTGCCCCGGGACGAGGTCAAGCGGATCGAGGACTGGCTCAACAAGTACCCCCGCAGAATGTTCGGTTTTTACTGCTCCGAGTACCTATTCCGGGAGCAGGTCATGGCCCTGCTGGCCCACTGAAAAATTTTTTTCGCATTTTTTCGCATTTAGTCTTGACAACGGCGTGATCTCAGCACATTTGAGTGGTTCGACCTCGGCCCTGTGCCGCCGGCTATGGCGGTCAACGTTTCCGAATCCGGTGGGTTTGCGTTCAACCAGAACGCACGGGCAAACCTGCCGGATCACATCAGGATCGGAGCTTCAGCGGACGGGAAGGTGATCTGTGTCCAAAAGGATATGACATCCAGGTATACGATGCCCAAAGGGGGAAGAGTGAAGATCCCCAAGCTTCTTGCGCACATTAAATCTGCCGGGATAATCCTTCCCACAAGGTATATCCTGCGGCAGGAGAATGATTATTTTATCGGCGAATTGGATCAGCCTAAGAAGAGCGGGCCGTCGTCAGCAAAACGGCCGCCGGTTCCTAAAACCCCAAAACGTATCAGCAAGTCCGCAGAAGAACACATTATAGAGGCACTCAACAATGAAAAGCGCCGCTGAAGAGTCAGAGGCCCGCATCGTGGAGGCGGCCCTGCCGCTCATCCGGCGGTTGTGCGTCGGCAGATGGGGCCATTTAGAATATGAGGACAGGGTCGCAGAGGCATGCCTTATATTCCTTGAGGATTTGCGCACTTTCCCTTTAAACACCGGCCATTTTTTGCAGGATTACTGCGCTGATTTGGACCTTCAGATGAGAGAGAAAAATCGGGGGATGGCTTCTCTGCGATATGGAAAAATCTCATTGGACACAATGGGAATCGGCAAAAACGGCGAACCCATCGACGGCTACAGGTTTATAGCGTCCAAGCTTACTGACTTTACCAGTATATTTGCCAACGATTTTCTGAGCAGGTTAACACCACGCTATGAACATATCCTTGCCCTCATCATAGACGGATATTCCCGGAGTGAAGTACGTCGCAGGCTTGGTATCAGTAAAACCGAATACGAGCAGCGGATGAATAGGATCCGGCACATGTATTGTCTGTGGAAATCTGGCGATCATGCGCAGCCGTATCCGACAAGCAGATAGCTCCTTGCTTTCCTGATCCCCTCCCCCGCCAGTGGGATCACGACGGGATCCCGCCGGCAAACCGTGCGAAAGCACCCGCATCGCCGCCCTATGGAACCGCACCGCCAGCCGCGCGGAGGCATTCGCGGCGCGGTACGGCGGGACAGTGTACGGCACCGTGAAGGAAGCCATCTGTGACCCGGCGGTGGAGGGGGTCTACCATCGCCACCACCCCGGACCGGCACCCGGATCCGATCCGCACCTGCATCGCCCATCAAAAACCTGTACTGTGCGAAAAAACCTTCGCGGTGAACGCCGCCGTCTCAAGATCCCTGCTGGATGAGGCAAAAGAGGCCGGGGGCAAACGATCTGTCCCCGGCCTCTGCCGTTTAGGAGATGAGAACCTCACAGTCCTATACGGGCTTCGATCCCATACGGAAGAGCGCTTTAACGCTCAGCCGCGGCAGCTGCCCAGGCGGGCCAGGCTCTCTTTGGGAGCGCGGGCCTGGGTGGCCCGGTCCACGGCGATGAGGCCGAACTGCATGGCAAAGCCCTTCTGCCACTCGAAGTTGTCCAGCAGGCTCCAGTAGAAATAGCCCTTGACGGGCAGGCCGTCGGCAAGGCACTTCCGCACCCCGGCCAGGGCGGCGTCGATGAAAGCCACCCGGCGGCTGTCGTCGGCGGTGGCGATGCCGTTTTCAGTGACCATCAGCGCGCCGTGGAACCCCTCCGCCACCTTGCGGATCACGTGCTCCAGCCCCTGGGGGTAGAACTCGTAGTCCATCTGGGTCAGCTCCGCCCCCTCCGGCGCGGGGAGCTGGCCCTGGGGGCCGTAGACGGTGCGGGTATAGTTCTGGACGCCCAGGAAGTCGTCGTCCCGGATATAGGGCAGGTAGTGGGCGAACTCCTCCTCCCAGGCGGCAGCGGCGAAGGGCTCACCCCCCGGCAGGGCCTGGAGGTCATGGAGGGACAGGGTGAGGCCCACCTTCACCTGCGGGCAGACCGCCTTGACGGCCTCTTTGGCGGCCTGGTGTGCCCGCATGACCAGCTCGTCCCCGTGGGCGGTGCGGGAGGACACGAAGATCTGGGGCTGAGGGGTGCCGAAGGCCCGAGCGTTTTCCATGGCGGCGAACTTCATGTTCTCCATCATCTTCTCAAAGTTCATGCCCACCTGCACCGTGCCCTCGGCGGCCTTTGCCCCGGAGGCCGCCTTTTTGGCCGCCTGCTCCGCCATCAGCCGGAACCGCTTTTCGATGGCCGCAAGCTGGAGGCCCATGTTGGCCTCGTTGATGGTGCAGATGTAT